>DATEBA010000024.1:0-22358 GCA_035288045.1 Actinomycetota bacterium | reverse complement strand
AGGAGAGCGACGCGAGCCCCAGCCGCTCGAGGAACTCTGGGGTGGTCCCGTACAGCACCGGGCGGCCCGGCGTCTCCTCGCGACCGACCTCGGCGATGATGCCGCGATCGGCAAGCGCGCGAAGCACACCGTCGGAGTTCACCCCGCGGATCGCAGAGATCTGGTGTCGCGTGACGGGCTGCTTGTAGGCAACGATGGAAAGGGTCTCCAGGGCCGCCTTGGTCAGGCGGGCTTGGCGCGACGAGAGCACGAACTGCTCTACGACGGGGGCGGCGTCGGGGTGCGTGAAGAGGCGCCAGCCGCCGGCGACGTTTCGGAGCACCAGACCGGAGCCTCGCTCGTCGAGCGAGCCGGCGAGCGCCTCGCAGAGCCGGTCCGCCTCGGCACGATCGACCTCTAGCGCCTGAGCGAGTACCGTCGAGGAAAGCGGTTCGTCCGAGACGAACAGGACCGCCTCCAGAGCCCTGGACGCGTGACCCGTCACCCGAGCTTCACCCCCGCCACGAGACCTCTATCTCCCCGAACGTCGCCGCCTGCCGCAGCTCGACCTTGCCCTCACGGTACAGCTCGAGGAGCGCCAGGAACCGCACGACGACGTGCATGCGATCCTCGCAGTCGGCGACGAGCTCGCGAAACCGAGCCTCGGGGGTCCGGGCCAGCCGGTCCTCGACGGCAAGCACCGCGTCCGCGACCGTGAAGCGGATCGGCGTGACGTGCGAGAGGTCCACCATCGGCGGTGGTCTGAGGAGCGAGGCGGCGAGCCTCGCAAGCTCCGATGACTCGACGCGGTCGAGCACGTCCGGGTACAGATGCGAGAACTCGGGCGGCGGACCAACGTCGCGAGCGAAGTATGCTGCCTCGTCTTCGAGTCGGCGCGCGACGTCGAGAGCGACCCGGCGGAACGCCGCGAGCTCGATGCTCCGTGCGTAGGCCAGATCCGGCGAGACGCCGAGGAGATCCTCCTCGTCGGGGACCTGGTGGCGCGGCATGAGCCGCCCGACCTTCAACTCCAGAAGGATCGCGCAGACGGCCAGGAACCACGTCGCCTCCTCCAGGGTCCAGCCCTCCACGTCCTTCGCCCGCTCGAGGAACCCGTCGGTCACTCGCGCGATCGGCACGTCGCACACGTCGACCTTCTGGTCGAGTATCAGATCTGCCAGCACGCGGAACGGCCCGCTGAACACGGGAAGCTCGACCTCGAAGCCCTCGGTAGCGACGGCGGGCTCGTCCGGCTCACTCATCCGAGGTGCATGGCCGCGCGGACGGCCTTCATCGTGTCCTCGACCACCGGCCGCACCTTCGCGACGCCCTCTGCCAGGAAGGCATAAGGGACCTCCGGGGTCCGCTCGAGCTCTTCGCGCCTCTCGCGGTACGGCCGGAAGCGCTCGACGATCCGGTCGGCCAGGTTCCCCTTGCATTCCACACAGCCGAGCGCGCCGGTCCGGCAGTTCTCCTCGGTCCACTCGAGGATGTCGGGCGAGAACATCCGGTGGAGGGCGAACACGGGGCAGATCTCCGGCCTGCCCGGGTCTCCCTTGCGGACCTTCTGCGGGTCCGTGACGAAGCTGCGGACCTTCTCGCGGATCGTGTCGGGGTCGTCCCGGACGCCTATCGCGTTGTCCAGCGACTTGGACATCTTGCGTCCGTCCGATCCCGGGATCAGCGGTGCTTCGGAGAGGAGAGGTTGGGGCTCGACAAGCACCGGCCCGTACAGCCGGTTGAATCGGCGCACTATCTCGCGCGCCAGCTCGAGGTGTGCGACCTGGTCCTCCCCGACCGGAACCAGCTCGCCCCTCACGATCGCTATGTCCACGGCCTGCAGCACCGGATAACCGAGCAGCCCGTAGTTCGCTATGTCGCGCTCGGCGAGGTCACGCAGTCGCTCCTTGAAGCTAGGAACGCGCTCCAGCCAGCCGAGGGGGGTGATCATCCCGAGGAGCAGCGACATCTCGGCCACCTCAGGGATATCGGACTGTCGGTAGATCGTGGCCTTCGCGGGATCGATCCCGGCCGCCAGCCAGTCCAGAAGCAGCTCCTGCACGTGTCCGGGGAGCTCCTCGGTCCGATCGTAGTCGGTCGTCAGCGAGTGCCAATCGGCGATGAAGAAGAACGCGTCGTGCTCCTCCTGCAGGCGGAGCATGGTCTGGATGTTGCCGAACCAGTGGCCGACGTGGAGAGCGCCCGTGGGGCGATAGCCGGTGAGCACCCTCGCCTTGCGGCCGGGCGGTGGGGTCTTGGTCGGGGAGGTGGCTGGCGTCTCGATGCGGCGATGATAGCGCGGAGGTCGGGGCTCTCCGCGCAGGTCAGACGCAGTCGATCCCCGCCAGCGCCCGGCATACGACGTTCGCGAGCCCCTGGACCACCCCCAGGAGCGGCCCCGCGAACAGGAAGTAGACGAGCAGCAGGAAGAGGGGGAGGTAGTGCTCCAGGTTCGTGAACGTCTCTCGCGCCCTGGGGGGAAGCGCACGAGCCAGGAGTCGCGCCCCGTCCAGACCGGGGACCGGAAGGAGGTTGAAGACGCACAGAACGGCGTTGGCGTACACGAGGGCGAGCGCCGCGATTCCGATCTGCCCACCCGGACCGGCGCGGACGGCGAGTCCCGCCGCGGCCGCTAGGGCGAGGTTCGCGAGCGGGCCCGCCATCGCGACCCAGATGGGCCCCCGGTGCGGGTCGCGAAGGGACCGCGGCTCGAAAGGCATCGGCTTCGCGTAGGCGAAGGGAGGTACGAACCACACCCCGGCTGCCCACGGGACCAGGATCAGGAGCGGGAGGATCACGGTTCCGAACGGGTCGACCTTCCTGCTGGGGTTGAGCGTCAGCCAGCCCCACCGGCGAGGGCTCGCATCGCCCAAGCCGTCGGCCGCGCGCGCGTGGGCGTGCTCGTGGGAGATCAGACCCACGGCAAGTGCCGCTGCCAGGTACGTCGCAGTGAGAAGGCTGTCCACCCTCACTCCTCCGTGTCGAACCAGCCGAGGATCAGCTGTGGCGGTTCGGCCGGCCCGTCGGAGAGCTCTAGGGCGGCGAGGACGCGCCTCGAGGCCTCCGCGGCCGCGTCGGCGGTCCGCGCGTGCACCTCTCCGATCGGCTGGCCGACCTGGAGGCGATCCCCGATCTTCGCGCGCACGACGAGGCCGACGGCGGGGTCGATCGGGTCACCCTTGCGGATCCTCCCAGCCCCCAGAGCCGCGCTCGCCCTCCCGATCGCCTCGGCGTCCACGGCGACAACGGTGCCGTCGATGGGAGCTTCGAGGACTTGCGTGATCGGCGCCTGCGGTAGAACCGACCCGGGGTCGACGACGACTCGCGGGTCGCCCCCCTGCGCCTCGACCATACGCCGGAACCCCTCTAGGGCCTCGCCCGAATCGATCGCCCGCGCCGCTGCCACTCTCCCCGCCCCCATTCCGGGCCCCCCCGTATGGGAGAGGGCCTCGCCCGCCAGGACGACCGACAGGTCCCGCAGCCGACCCGCCTTCTCTCCTCTCAGGACGGCGATGGCCTCGGCGACATCCAGGGAGTTGCCGACCGCATCGCCGAGCGGCTGCGACATGTCCGTCACGGCCGCACGCGCCCGGCGCCCCCACCCGCGCGCTAGCGCGACGCAGGCGCGGGCGAGCTCGATCGCGGCGCGGCGTGTCTTCATGAAGGCGCCGCTCCCGCACTTGACGTCCAGCAGGATGAGGTCGCTCCCGACGGCGAGCTTCTTGCACATGACGCTCGCGGCGATCAGCGGCACCGAGGCGACGGTCTCAGTCGCGTCGCGCAGCGCGTAGAGCTTCACGTCGGCGGGAACCAGGTCCGCCGACTGGGCCGCCACGGCGCACCCGATCTCGCCGACCTGCCTCTCGAGCTCCTCCGGTAACAGATCCGTGCGGAGCCCGGGGATCGACTCGAGCTTGTCCAGGGTGCCGCCCGTGTGCCCGAGCCCGCGTCCCGAGAGCTTGGCCACGGCGAGGCCGAGAGCCGCCGCGACGGGAACGAACACCAGCGTGACCCCGTCGGCCACTCCTCCCGTCGAGTGCTTGTCGACCTTGGGGCGGTCGATACGCTCCAGCGGGAGAGTCACACCCGAAGTCACCATCGCCCGAGTCAGCGCCGAGGTCTCGTCCGGGTCGAGGCCCCGGATGAACGCGGCCATGAGGAACGCGGCGGCCAGCTCGTCGGCCACTTCGCCCCGAACGTAGCCCTCTACGAACGCCTCGATCTCTGCAGGGGCGAGGGTCTTGCCGTCCCGCTTCGCCGCCACCGCCGCGCGCGTATCGCGAAGGCTCACGCAGAGACCTCGCTCGGCCTCGACTCGGACCTACGCGCGTCCTCGACTCGACATCGAGCCTCCAGCTCGCCTCCGTCGTTCGTTGTCGAGGCAGCAACCCTAACCCTCGCCCGTAGACGGATCACGGGTTAAGCTCCTCCGCGAAGCTGCTCCCCACCAAACCCTCCGTCTCGACCTCGAGGAGCTCCGCAACCGTGGCGCCCAGGTCGGCGAACGTCGAGCGGAGCCCGAGGTCCCTCGCCGGACCTCCATCCAGCCCCGCCACCAGCACGGGCACGTCCTCGCGGGAGTGGTCCGTCGAGGGCGTCGTCGGGTCACAGCCGTGGTCGCCGGTCACGAATAGGAGCCCGCCCTCCAGCGCATCGAGAACCTGGGGAAGCCTGCGATCGAGGGCCTCGACGCAGTCGGCGTAGCCGGCGGGGTCGTTCCGGTGCCCGTACTTCGTGTCGAAGTCGACGAGGTTCGCGAGGACGAGCGATCTCTCGGCCCGCGCCAGGTATTCAAGAATGAGATCCACGCCGTGGTCGTTCGAGTCCGAGTACCGCGCCTCCCTTAACCCTCGCTGCGCGAAGACGTCCCGGATCTTGCCGACTCCGTAGACGGGGACGCCGGCCCGCTCGCAGAAGTCGAGCAAGGTCGGCCCGGGCGGTTCCACCGAGTAGTCGCGTCGTTCCGGCGTCCGCACGAAGCTGCCCGGCTCCCCCTGGAACGGGCGGGCGATCACGCGACCGACCCGGTGCGGCCCCGTCAGGATCCCGCGCGCGATCAGGCACCACTCGTACAACGTTTCGAGCGGGACGACGTCCTTGTGACAGGCGATCTGGAACACCGAGTCGCCGCTCGTGTAGACGATCGGCTTCCCCGTCCGCAGGTGCTCCTCGCCCATCGCGGCGGTGATCTCGGTCCCGGACGCCGGCCTGTTTCCGAGCACCCCCCGACCGATCGCCTCCTCGAAGGGGGCGATCACCTCCGGTGGAAATCCCTTGGGGTACAAGGGGAACGGGTGATCGAGGACGAGCCCGGCGATCTCCCAGTGACCGGTCGTGGTGTCTTTACCCGCCGAGCGCTCGGCCAGACGGCCCCGCGCGGTCCCCGGTCCGGCTCGAGCCCGCAGGCCGACGATCGGCGTGAGAGCGCCGAGTCCAAGGCGTTCGAGGTTCGGCGCATGGAACCCGCCGACGGCCGCGGCGCAGTTCCCAAGCGTGTTGGATCCCTCGTCGCCGTACGCGGCGGCGTCGGCCGCCCCTCCGACACCCCACGAGTCGCAGACGAGGATCGCGACCCGGGGAACGCTCAACGTGCAACGCCCTTCTGCTTGCAGTCGATGCAGAGCAGCGCCCACGGCAGTGCCTCCAGCCGCTCGGGCGCGATCGAGTTTCCGCACCGCTCGCAGGTGCCGTACGTGCCCAGCGGCATCTTGGTGAGCGCTCGCTCCACGTCCCGCAGGTTGGATCGGAGCGCTCTGATGACCGAGATCGTCCGGGCGCGTTCCGCGGTGCTGTGCGCGCTGTCGGCGAAACCCGACTCCACGTCGATGGCCACCTCGTCGGAGTCCGGGTCCGCGCCCTGCTCCTGGATCTCCTTTCGCAGGTTCTCGCGCTGCTCCTCGAGCGCCTCTCGCAGCGTCGCAGTCCTCGCGTCGTCCACCCTCAACCTCCTCGCCTAACGGCGCGCGCCCTCGGGTGCGCCGTGAGGTAGACCTCCCGGAGATGCTCCCTCGTGATCAGCGTATAGATCTGCGTCGTGGCGACGCTCGCGTGACCCAGGAGCTCCTGTACCACCCGGACGTCGGCCCCGCCCTCGAGCAGGTGCGTCGCGAACGAGTGCCGCAGGGTGTGGGGAGACACCGGCCTGCGGATGCCCGCTCGCTCCGCGCACGCGCCTAGGAGCTTCGCGCAACCCTGTCGCGTTAGCCGCCCGCCCCGCAGATTGAGGAACAGAGCCGAACGAGACCTCGAGGTCGCAACAGCCGGACGCGCGCGACGCAGGTACGACTCGAGCGCCTCACGCGCATATCGCCCCAGCGGGACCTCCCGCTCCTTGCCGCCCTTCCCCATCACGCGCACGCTCCCGTCCTCGAGGTCGACGTCGTCCACGTCGAGCCCGACTAGCTCCGAGACCCTTAGCCCTGCACCGTACAGGGTCTCGAGCACCGCGCGGTCGCGGAGCCCGGCGAGGGATCCCTCCGCCGGTGCGGCCAGCAGCTTGCCAACCTCCTCGATCGAGATCGGGTGCGGCAGGGTCCGGGGTAGTTTGGGGCGAACCAGGGCGGCGGTCGGATCCCGTCGCGCCTGTCCCTCTCTTACGAGGAACCGGTGGAACGAGCGCACGGACGACAGCGCCCGCACGATCGAGGACGTCCGGTAGGGCTCGCCGTCACCACGGCGCGTGGACGAGAGCTCGGCCGCAAACGAAGCGACCTCTTGCTCCTCGGCGCGCCGGGCATCTCGGAGACCGCGCACGCGAAGGAACCCCACATAGCGGACGAGGTCGCGGCGATAGGCTTCCACGGTGTTGGCCGCCAACCCGCGCTCGACGGCGAGGTGGTCGAGGAATCGCTCCACCTGCTTCGCGACGGCGTCGGGCATCGACTCACTCCTCGCAGGTACCCTCAGGCGCCTGGGATCAGCTCACCGATGGGCACGAGAGGCAGCCCGTGGGCCTCGGCCACGCCGGGGTTCGTGACGTGACCACCGTAGGTGTTGACGCCGTGCCCGAGCGCCGGATCCGAGTCGACCGCGTCCTCCACCCCGCGATCGGCGATCTCGATCGCGTATGCGAGTGTCACGTTGGTGAGGGCGTACGTCGACGTCCTGGGGACCGCTCCGGGCATGTTCCCCACGCAGTAGTGCACGACGTCATGCTCCACGTAGGTAGGGTCCGAGTGCGTCGTCATTCGAGACGTCGCCACGCACCCGCCCTGGTCGATCGAGATGTCGACGACGACCGAGCCCAGGTGCATCGCGCGCACCAGCTCCTGGGTCACGAGCTTCGGGGCCCGGGCTCCGGGTATGAGCACGGCCCCGACCACGAGATCCGCCGCGAGGACCAGGCGTTCGATCGCGAGCGCGCTGCTCATCACAGTCTGGACTCGGCCCTTCTGCAGCTCGTCGACGTACCGGAGCCGGTCCACGTTTTTGTCGACGATGGCGATCTCGGCCTCCATGCCGGCGGCGATCCACGCGGCGTTCGTTCCCGCCATCCCTGCTCCAAGAACCACGACGCGAGCGGGCGCGACCCCGGCGGCGCCGCCCATCAGGACACCTCGCCCGCCGCGTGGGCGCTCGAGCAGCGAGGCGCCAACGTGCGGGGCCATCCGCCCGGCGATCTCGCTCATCGGCGCGAGGAGCGGCAGCCGACCGTCAGCGAGCTGGACGGTCTCGTAGCCGATCGCCGCGACCTTACGCTCCGCGAGGAAGGCGGTCAGGCCGCGATCGGTGGCCAGATGAAGGTACGTGAACAGGACATGTCCCTCCCGGAGCCGCTCGAACTCTTCCGGCTGCGGCTCCTTCACCTTCATGATCATGTCCGCGCGGTCGAAGACCGCCTCCGCGTTGGGAAGGACCGTTGCGCCGGCGGCCAGGTACTCGTCGTCGGGAAGGGCGGACCCCTCGCCGGCACCGGCCTGCACCACCACCTCGTGACCCGCGTGCGTGAACTCCCGGACCCCTTCGGGCGTCGCTGCGACCCGATACTCGCTGTCCTTAACCTCGGTCGGGATCCCAATGACCAAGTGGTCCCCTTTCCCGCTATCGGAGCCTACCGGAGGGCGGAGGCGGTCGGCCTTACCTCAGCCGCCGACCGCCACGGGCCCGGCGGTCCTCGCCATCTGGCGCGCGCAGGCCGCCCCCACGAACTCACGGAACAATGGATGGGGCCTCGTCGGCCTGGATCGCAGCTCGGGATGGAACTGCCCGGCCACGAAGAACGGGTGGTCGGGGAGCTCGATGATCTCGACCAGCCGCCCGTCCTGTGACTGGCCGGAGAAGACCAGGCCGTGCTCCTGAAGGACCCGGTGATACGCGGGGTTCACCTCGAAGCGATGCCGGTGGCGCTCGTAGACGATTTCCTCGCCGTAGGCAGCGTGGGCGCGGGTCGCTGGCGCTAGGTGGCACGGTTGGGCGCCCAGGCGCATCGACCCGCCCAGGTCGGTCACGTCCTTCTGCTCCGGGAGCACGTCTATCACCGCGTGGGGGGTGGCGGGATCGAACTCGCTCGAGTTCGCGCCATCCAGTCCGCACACGTCGCGCGCGAACTCGATCACCGCGCACTGTAATCCCAGGCAGATCCCGAGGAACGGCACGCCGCGCTCGCGGGCGAAGCGGACCGCGTCTACCTTCCCCTCCACGCCCCGGACGCCGAACCCGCCAGGGACCAGGATTCCGTCGACACGCGGGAGGGTCTCCTCGGCGCCCGCGGCGGCGAGATCGTCCGAGGCGATCCACGTGATGTCTACGTCCGCCCCGTGGTGGAAGCCGCCGTGGCGCAGCGCCTCGATCACGGAGAGATAGGCGTCTCGGAGGTTCACGTACTTGCCGACGACGGCGATCGAAACCTGCTCGTGGGCCTCCTGGACCCGGTCGACGAGCGCCTGCCATTCCGAGAGGTCTGGTTCGTGGTCGACCCCGAGCAGCTCGGCAAGGTACCCGTCGAGCCCCTCACGGTTGAGAACTATCGGCACCTGGTAGATCGAGGGCGCGTCGACCGCAGAGATCACGCCCGCGATAGGGACGTCGCACAGGAGCGAGATCTTCTCCTTCAGGTTCCGGCCGATCGCGCGGTCGGACCGACAAACGATCACGTCGGGCTGCAGACCCAGCGAACGGAGCTCCTTCACCGAGTGCTGGGTCGGCTTCGTCTTGAGCTCGCCGGTCGGCCCGATGAAGGGCATCAGCGACACGTGGACGAACGCGCAGTTCCCCCGGCCAACCTCGTTCCTGAGCTGGCGGATCGCCTCGAGGAACGGAAGGCTCTCGATATCGCCGACGGTGCCACCGACCTCCACTATCACCAGATCGGCGCCCTCGTTGTCCGCGTGGCGTCGGATCCGCTCCTTGATCTCATCGGTTATGTGGGGGATCACCTGGACGGTCTTGCCGAGGTAGTCACCGCGCCGCTCCTTCGCGATCACCGTCTGGTACACGGCGCCTGTGGTGACGTTGGACCCTCGGTGGAGGCTCTCGTCGGTGAAACGCTCGTAGTGGCCGAGGTCGAGGTCGGTCTCAGCGCCGTCGTCGAGCACGAACACCTCGCCGTGCTCGAAGGGGTTCATCGTTCCGGGGTCGACGTTGATGTAGGGGTCGAGCTTCTGGAGAGTGACGCGGAGGCCGCGGGACTTGAAGAGACGGCCGAGCGACGCGGTGGTTATCCCCTTGCCGAGACCGGAGGCGACGCCACCGGTCACGAAGATGAATTTCGGCTGCGTCTTCACTACGGGACTGCATGGTAGCAGAGGAGGGTGACGCGCCGTCCGTGTTCGCTCGGAGATTCAGTCGGGGACGCGCCCCAGGCGGTCAAACCAGCGTATCGGCGGCACGGCCTCGATCATACGCGAGAGCGTCACGGTCTCGGCCAGCAGGTTGAGCGCCACCAGGACTCCCGCAGCGAGCCACTGAGCCCACGTGGGGAGCGACGCGGCGAGCTGCACCCCCACGGCGAACCCGATGAGGTTAGAGCCCGAGTCCCCCAGCATCGCCTTCTCCCTGAGGTCGGGGACGAGCGCGAGGACGGCCGCCGGCCACAGCGCCCAGACGAAGAACGCCGTGACCCCGAAATCGAGGAACAACGGGAGCGTCACGACGGCCAGGAACGCCTTCAGCGCGCGGCCCGGCCGGACGTCGAGGCCGTTCCACACGTTGGCGGCTCCCGCCACGAGCACGACGGAGCCCAGCCTCTCTAGCCCCGTCCCCCGGCCGAGGAGCGCCACGACGACGGCGGCAGACGCCACCGCCACGACCAGTTTCAGGATGCCTGTGGTCATCCGCCCGTCCGCCAGCGCCCGGAGGTGACCTCGGAGTCCCCGTGGCCCGATCGGGTGCAGGTCGTCGACGAGACCGGCCGCGAACACCATCAGGCACCCCGCCGCCGCACCCGACTGGAACGAGCTCGCGCCGAGATCCACTCCCAGCCCGACGGTCCCCAGCAACCCGAGCGCTGCCAGCGTTATGCCGAGCACTCGGGGAACGGGCCGGCCTCTGTGATTCTCCACGACCAGCCGTCCCCACCTCATCGGAGCCCGGAGCCCCTCAGGGCGAGAGCGAGGAAGATATCGAGACCCTGGCGCCCCCGGTGCGCAAACCCGCGAACGCTCCTGCCGGTCGGTTGGTGGGACAGGGGAACGGGAAGCTCGACTACTCGGAGACCTGCCCGCAGGGCGTCCACGGTCATGGCGACCTCGACGCCGAAGCCCTTCGCCAGCGGCCGGCACGCCGCCAGCCCGCGGCCGCTGATCGCGCGCTGGCCGGATAGCGGCGCCTTTGGGCGGAAACCGGTCAGCCGGGCGATCGCGCGGCCAGCGGCCCGCCTCACGAGGCCGAACCCCCCGCCCGCCTGCGGCGGGGGCGTGGCGATCGAAAGGTCGGCCCGTCCTTCTCGGACCGCGCGGACGAGCTCCTCTAGCGACGCGGCGGTCGCTCCCAGGTCGCCATCGGCGAAGAGCCATACATCGGCCGCCGCCAGCCGCCCGAGCGCCCCCTCCAGCGCCCTCCCCTTCCCCGCGCGGGCGGGGATCCGCAGCACCGTCGCCCCGGCGCCGAGCGCGAGGGAGACCGTGGCATCCTCGGAGGCGTCGTCGACCACGACCACCTCGTCGACGAAGGCCCGAAGGGCCCCCACGGTCGCCGCGATCCGTTCCGCCTCGTTCCTCGCGGCGACGAGGGCAACCACGCGCCGGGTCATACGGGAACGTGGCCGTCGTCGGCGTCCCGACGCACACCGTAGTTCCCTCCGATGCCGGCTACCTGGAGTCGCTCCAGTCCCAGGACGAGCGCGACCCCTCCCATAGGTTGGTCGAGGTCGTCGACCGTGACCATCCGCGGGTCGTCTCCGCCCGCCGGACCGTCGTCGTCCGAGCGGAGGATCCCGACGAGAGAGCTCTCCGACTCGACGCTCTCCCCGGCTGCAACGGCGACGCCTCGAGCGACGAGATCATCCACCAACGGCACAGCGAAGCGCGCCGTGGCCTCGTCGGTCTCGCCGTCCCCGGCCCCGAGCACGACGACCGGATCGTCTCTGGAACCGAGCTCGACCAGGATCTGGTCGTCGAGTCCGGGACACCCACGCGGGCACAGGAAGCCGCCCTCCACGAGGCGTCCCAGGAGGTCTCCTCCGCCGGCCCTGGGGGCGTCCCCGGCCAGCCGGGCCGCAAGAGCACGGGCGGCCTCTCCGGCGAGGTCGTCACCGGCGTCTTCCGAGACCCCCAGCGCATCCGCGATCTCCCGGCGGACGTCTTCTTCCTGGGAGACGACTCGTGTTCCCACGATCACGACGCCGGGAACCTCGGCCCCGGCAGCATCCAGGGCCCGCCGAGCGCCTGCCACCACCGTCTCGGGAACGCCCTCCAGCGCGAGCACGATCACTCGCTCGCCCGACAGCCGGCTGGCTGCGACCCACGGCAGCAGTTGTTCCTGCAACGCGTCCGACTGCGTGTCCGAGACCTTCTTCTCCTGCTGAAGCCGGTCGGCCGCCGACTGCGCCTCCTGCGTGTCGCGCTTGAGCTGCTCGACGAGCCCCTTGTCGAGGACGGAAGCTCCGACGAGCACGCCGAGCGCGAGCGCCAGAAGCACCGCCACTATCGAGACCAGGTGATACCGGAAGGAGATCACAGGAGTCCCCTCACCCAGAAGACGATGTCGTGCACGAAGTTGCCGACGACCAGGCGCAGCGGCTCGGACGCGGCGATCACGATGCCGATCGCCACGAGAGCGCCCCCCACGAGCAGGACCGTGTCGCGCACGCGGACCCGCCCCGGATACAGCCGGGAGACGCCTTTCGCATCCATGAGGATCTCGCCCACGCGCAACCGAACCAGGAACGTGCTGGCCATCCCTCCGCGCCCCTTGTCCAGGAACTCCCTCAGGTTCCCGTGTGTGCCGACCGCGACGATCAGGTCGGCGCCTGCCTCGTGCGCGAGGATGAACGCCACGTCCTCGCTCGTGCCGGTCGCCCGGACCACCTTGAACGGAACTCCGAGGCGCTCCAGCCGGCTGGCGCCGGGCGCCCGGCCGTCGGCGTACCCGTGCACCACGACCTCGGTGACTCGGCGACGGCCTGGGAGAGACAGGGCGAGGGCCCGGTCGGACACGCTGTCCATGTCGCCGATGACTAGGTCGGGTTGGTACCCCGCCTCCAGAAGCGCGTCGGCGCCGCCGTCGACACCGATCAGCACCGGCCGGATCTCGCGGATGTAGGGGCGAAGCGCCGCGAGGTCCTCCTTGTACGAGTAGCCGCGGACCACAACCAGAACGTGCCGCCTCGCAAGGTCGCGATCGAGTCGCGGGAGCCCCATCCCGCCGAACAGGAGGTCTCGCTCGCGCTGCATGAATTCGAGGGTGTTGCGGGCGAACCCGTCGAAGCGATCCGCCACCGCGTCTCGGGCCGCCTCCATGGAAGCGAGCACCGACTCCCGGCTCTGGCGGATCCCCACCCCAACGAGGGTCCCGTTGACGAACACCCGGTCACCGTCGAGCCTAACGGGGTCCCCCTCACGGACCTTCCCCAGGAGCAGCGGACCCACCGAGTCAACCAACGGGATCCCTGCCTCGACCAGGATGATCGGGCCGAGGTTGGGGTACCTGCCGCTTATGGACCGCGACGCGTTGACCACCGACGAGACCCCGGCCGAGACCATCCCCTCGGCCGCAACCCGATCCAGGTCCTCGTGGTCGATCACCGCGACCTCCCCCGGGGAAACGCGCCGAAGGAGGGACTTCGTGCGCCGATCCACCCTCGCAGGGGCGCTCCCCTGACGGGCGCGGCGCGGTACGCGTACCGAACCTCTCGCCATCCCACAGAAGCCTAACCAACCCGGCAGGAAGGCCGGGAGTCAGCCCTCGCCGCCGGGGAGATGGAACTTCTCCCTGACCAGGCCGAAGAACCCGGGCGCCCCGTCGCGTCGGACCAGGAGAGCGGGTCTGTCGGCGGCCCTGACGTGGATGCGAGCGCCGACGGGGACCTCTAGCGACTCCCGACCGTCGGCGGATATCAGGGCCGCCTCCTCACCCACGACCTCGAAAGTCACGCGCTGATGGGGACCGAGGACGAAGGAGCGGTCGAACACCATGTAGGCGGCGACCGGGGTGACTATCAGACAAGGGAGCGTAGGGGTCACGATCGGTCCCCGCGCTGCGAACGAGTACGCGGTGGATCCGGTAGGAGTCGCCACGAGCACGCCGTCCGCGGAGAAGGTCGTCACGTACTCGCCGTCCACCTCAACGGCGAGGCGGACTATGCGGTGCCTGGCGCTCTTCTCAACCATGATCTCGTTGAGCGCCCACTCGGGCTCCGGCCACGAGGCGCCCTCCACATCGGTGACCACGGCCAGGCGCTCCTCGATCCGGGCGGCCCCTTCGAGCACCGCGCGGAGCACTTCCTTGGCTTCCTCGGGCTCCAGCTCGGTGAGGAACCCCATCCGGCCGACCTTGACGCCGACGATCGGGCACTCGTCGCGGGCGGCCAGCCGCGCGGCCCGCAGGAATGTCCCATCGCCTCCCACGGACACTACGAGATCGAGGCCGAAGGGGAATCCGGCCTCGGAGGTCTTCTCCTCAGCGCCGACCGGCTCGCCCGCGAGGCAGCGCGTCCCCACGCGCTCGCCCTTCAGCCAGCGGACGAGGTCCTCGGCGACGGCGACCGCCGGGGGTCTCCCGGCGTGCACGACGATGCCTACACGGCTCATTCAGCCCCCAGGATGCGCTGGCCCTCGTCCACGACCGCATCAAGGTCGAGCTCTCGCTCCGATGCTCCGCCTACGGCGTGGACGAAGAACTCGAGGTTACCCGCCGGCCCCCGAACCGGCGAGACCATAGCGCCCTGCGGCCCAAGCCCCTGAGCGCGGCATGCCGAGGCTACCGAGTCGAGGGCGAGGCGCCAGACGGCCTCGTCGCGGACGACGCCGCCCCTGCCGACGTCGCCTCGGTCTGCCTCGAACTGCGGCTTCACCAGGAGCACGAACGTCGCGCAGTCTCCGGCGACCCGAGCGAGCGGCGGGATCGTGATCCGGAGTGGTATGAAGGACAGGTCGGCGACCACTACCTGCGGCTGCAACGGCAGCTGCTCGGGGTCGAGCTCCCGTACGTTCGTGCGCTCCAGCACGAAGACTCGGGGATCCTGGCGGAGGCTCCACGCCAGCTGTCCGTACCCGACGTCGAGCGCCACGACTCGGGCGGCCCCGCGCTGCAGGAGGCAGTCGGTGAACCCGCCGGTGGAGGCCCCAGCGTCGAGGCACTCGAGCGCCGCGGCTTCGACGCCGAACTCGTCCATCGCGGCCTCTAGCTTGTCGCCCCCTCGTGAGACGAACCGCCGCGGTCCCGCGAGAAGGGCTACCGCTTCGTCGGGCGCTACCAGCGCAGACGCTTTGCTCGCCGGCGCGCCTCCCACAGTCACCAGGCCGGCCGAGATAGCCGCCCGTGCCTCGGCCCTGCTGGAAACGAGCCCTTGCCGCACCATCTCGACGTCGAGCCTGCGTCTCACTCGCGGCTCTTGGCCCGCTTCGTCGGTTGCCGCTTGGCCGCCGTCCGCTTGGCCGCCGTCCGCTTGGCCGACCGGGGCTTCGCGGCGCTCTCGAGCGCGCGCACTCGTTTGCGGAGGGCCTCGACCTCTTCCTTGGTCGCGACGCCGAGCGTCTTCAGCTGCTCCCTGACCTCACGACGGACGAGGGCCACGACCCGCTCGCGGTTCTTGTTCGACCACTCCAAGAGCTCGTGTGCCAGTTTCGAGACCTGCTCTCTACCCTCGCCTTTCGCGATCGAGCGCGCCAGCTCCTGAGCCTTGGCCGGTGTCAGCTTGTCGAGCGCGCCCCCAACGAACTTCCGCACGTCCTCGCGCATGGCGGACTCCCTTTCGCCCGGTTCAGCGGAAGGATACCCCGCTGCCGCGGCGGTAGACTCACGCGACCCCATGCAGGAAGGCTGGGCGAGGGATGCTCCCCATCGGCGACGTGAACCCGACCCGCCACCGGCCGTACGTCACCCTCGCCTTCATCGCCCTGAACCTAGCCGCCTTCCTACTCTGGCAGCCGACGTTCGCGGGACAAGCCAAGCAGCAGACCTTCTTCTTCTGCCACGCCGAGATACCGTACGAGGTCTCGCATCAGACCAACCTGGCTCGGGGTGGGGCAGAGGCCGTCGCCGCGATCGCCGAGGACCTTGAGCTCGCGCCCCAGGGCGCCCAGGGGTTGCAACAGTTCCTGCAGCTCCGGTGCCCGGACAAGAGCTGGAGCCTCTCGATCTTCGTCGCGATGTTCCTCCACGGCGGGTGGATGCACATCGCGGGCAACATGCTCTACCTATGGGTGTTCGGAAACAACGTCGAAGACCGCCTCCGGCCGATAGGTTTCGTGGTCTTCTACCTGCTCGGCGGCATCACGGCCTCGGGGCTGCAGCTCGCGTTCGACGAGAACTCCGCGATCCCGAGTCTCGGCGCGTCCGGCGCGATCGCCGCCGTACTGGGCGCGTATCTCGTGATGTTCCCTCGCGCCCGGGTTCGAGCGCTCACCACGTTCTTCGTCATCTCCATCATCGAGCTGCCCGCGGTCTTCGTGCTCGGGGGATGGTTCGTGCTCCAGCTGTTCCAGGGCGTCGGCGAGCTGGGCGGCGGCGCGGTGAACACCGGCGTGGCCTACTGGGCGCACATCGGCGGGTTCATCGCCGGCGTGGTCGGCGGGCTCCTCCTCCGGAATCGGAGACCGCCTCACGAATGGACCCCGCCCCGACCCGACTACCCCTAAGGTTCCAGGAGCGCCGAGACATCGCCTCCGACGTAGGTGGGGTGCACGGGCGATCGGTCTAGGTCCTCGCGGCGGGCTATGCCCGATAGCACCAGCAGAGAGTCCCAGCCG
The DNA here is from genome assembly GCA_035288045.1 of Actinomycetota bacterium. GTDB lineage: Bacteria > Actinomycetota > UBA4738 > UBA4738 > HRBIN12 > DATEBA01. The sequence continues at coordinate 6,033 of DATEBA010000024.1, read as the reverse complement.
ACGGCGACCGCCCCGGCGATGTCCGTCTCGAGCCGGTCGCCCACCACGAGGGCGGCCCCCCCGCCCGCGCGCTCGAGCGCCGCGAGCAGGAGCGGCGGGTTGGGCTTTCCCACGACCTCGGGCACAGCGTCGGTCGTCGTTGTGATGACCGCCAGGAGGGCACCGGCTCCGGGCCACCGGCCTTCCGGCGCCGGGTACGACGGGTCCCCGTTGGTCGCGACCAGCGCGGCTCCTCGCTGCACTAGGATCGAGGCTGTCCTTAGCTTGTCGTAGTCGGCCGTCCTGTCCCAACCGACGACGACGACGTCGACCCGCTCAGGGTCTCCGTCGAGCACGGCGACCCCGGCAGCCGCCAGCGCCGCCCGTATCCCGCGCTCGCCTACCACGAAGGCGGTCCGAACGCCTCTGGAGGCGAGCAGATCGGCGGTAGCCAAGGCCGATGTCTCCACCTCGTCCGGTGCGGCGCGGATCCCGAGCTTCGCGAGGTTGCCCACGACCTCCTCCGGCGTCCGCGCGGAGTTGTTGGTCACGAAGGCGAAGCGCTTGCCGTCGGCGCGAAGCGCATCGATCGTCCCGGCGGCGCCCGCCACGGGCTCGTCGCCGCGGACGAGGACACCGTCGAGGTCCAGCAGGAAGCAGTCGTAACGATCCGCGATCCGCATCAGCCAGCGACCCGCCGGAGGGCGCGTTCGTAGTCCGCGACTCCCGGACGCATGGCCAGCGCGAGCCGGAGGTGACCGCGTGCGCGGTCGCGTTCCCCGGTTCGCTCGCAGGCTAGCGCCAGGCCGAAGTGGGCGTAGTCGTCCGCGGGGTTTAGGTGGACGGCCTTAGCGAACTCCCGCCGGGCACGCGCCGCCCTCCCGGCCAAGAGGAGCGCCCTACCGAGGGCCTCGCGGATGGACCCCTTCTCGGGCTCGAGAAGCTTCGCCCGGGAGAGAAGCATCACGGCCTGGTGTGGGTGTCCGCCCCTGAGGAACCGAACCCCTCGTGAGAACAGCTCGTAGGCGGTCTTAGCCTCGGTACCAGTGCTATACAAGTGGTGTGCCCCGCATCTCGCCCTTCGTCGGCCTGCTGTTCGACCCGGCCCGTGTGGGCTCCCTCGAGCGGGTGACCACTCCTCCCTACGACATCGTCACACCTGAGGAGCGGCGTGCCTTCCTCGAGGCCAGCCCCTACAACGTGATCCGGCTGGATCTCTCCGGGGACGCACCCGGCGCCGACAAGTATATGGGCGCGGCCGGCGTCCTTCGCGGCTGGCGCGACGAGCGAGCGCTCGCCCCGACCCCGGAGCCCGTGTACTTCCCCTACGAGATGCGCTTCTCGCTCGACGGCCGGACGAGGCAGGTAAGGGGGTTCGTCTGCCGGGTCGAGCTCGAGCCTTGGGGGGGCTCCGTCGTCCCTCACGAGAGAACGATGGCGGGACCCATCGAGGATCGGCTCCAACTGCTCCGCGCCACGAGAGCGAACCTGTCGTGTGTCTACGCCATCCACCCGGGTCCCGTCGACGAGTTGAGATCGGCGCTCGAGGACGCCACCAGCGCCGAGCCCCCTTACCGATCGGTCGACGGCTCGGGCGTCGAGCACCGGATGTGGGTGGTGCCGGGCGACCACCTTCCCGCCGGGGTGCTCGCGGATCGATCGCTGTTGATCGCGGACGGGCACCACCGATACGCGACGGCTCTGCGTTTCCGCGAGGAGATGCGCGAGAGCCGCGGGGCAGGACCGTGGGATCACGTGATGATGCTCGTCGTGGACGAGGCCGGCGAGGATCCCCCGGTGTTCCCGTACCACCGTCTTGTCCAGGAAGAGATGTCGTCGCCCGAGGGTACCCCTGTCAACGACCTCGACGAGCTGCTCACGAGGCTCGACGACGACGCGCTCGTCTACGGCATCGTCACGAGGAACGACGCCGGAGTCTCCCACCGGATTGCGACGCTTCCCGGACCACCGCCCACGGTGCGAGCACTCCACGAGCGAATCCTAGATGGCCGCGTGTCGGAGGCCGCCCTACGCTTCACCCGGGACCCGCGCGAGGCGGAGCGGATCGTCTCCGATGGCGGGGCCACCACGGCGTTCCTGCTCCCCCCCACCTCGGCCGAGCGGATCCGGAAGGTGGTCGACCGAGGCGAGACGCTCCCGCAGAAGTCGACCTTCTTCTGGCCCAAACCCCTTACGGGGATGGTCATCCGACCGCTGGACGAGACACCGGAAGAAGGCTAGTCAGCGGTCTGCGCCTCCAGCTTCTTCAATCCGGTCGCCACCACCTCCGTCAGGCTCCTCGCCCCGGCTCCGCTCCGATAGAAGCGCCGGGCCAGCTGTCCGTAGACGAGGACGTCGTCGCCCTTCGCGAGGCCTTTCAGAGCTCGCTTGCCCACGGTGCTGTGCCAGGCCGCGACCGGGAGGGGGAGGAGGCGCTTGCCGGCCTCGGGAACGGATAGCCGGAGCTCGGTAACCTCGTCGCCGGACGGCAGCCGGCGCTCCACCGGCTCGGCCGCCACCGTCCCAGCGAGCACGACAACGTTGACCGTCACCACGGCTGCCCTCCTTTCGGGCCAACCTAGCACCCCCCACCGACACTCCCGCCGATACACTCCGCACCGTGAGCGACACGTTCCCGATCGCGCCCGGCATCACAGCGATCGACACAGTGATGGTCGGCAAGCGGCTCGTCACTTCCGCCTACCTAGTCGAGGGGACGGAGCCCGCCCTCGTCGAGACGGGTCCCGCTACCTCTGCAGATGTGGTGCTCGCGGGGCTCGGATCGCTCGGTATGGGGACCGAGGACCTAGCGCACATCGTGGTCACTCACATCCACCTCGATCACGCCGGTGGGGTGGGCACGCTCGCCGAGTGGTTTCCGCGGGCGGCGATCTGGGTCCACGAGCGCGGGGCGCCCCACTTGGCCGACCCGTCGCGCCTCGTCGCGAGCACCGCGCGCCTACTCGGCCCCGAGCGCCTGCGAGCCATGTTCGGCGACGTCGTCCCCGTTCCGGATGATCGGATCCGATCCGTCGAAGACGGCGACCAGATCGACCTCGGTGGCCGCGTGCTCGACGTCCTGTACACGCCGGGCCACGCGTCGCATCACGTCGCGTTCGTCGAGTCGGAGACCGGGGCCGTCTTCACCGGCGACGCGCTTGGTGTGCACATCCCCGACGTCGGCGTCCTCCGTCCCGCGACGCCACCCCCGGACTTCGACCTTCAGCTCTCGCTCGAGAGCATCGAGCGGATCCGAGTTCGAGCCCGCTCCGCGCTGCTGCTATCTCACTTCGGGCCGTTGGCGGAGATCGACGACACGTGCGATCTTGCAGGGGAACGGATCAGAGCATGGAGCGACGTCGTTCGGGACGCGCTCCGCACCACCGAAGACGTCGACGAGATCACCGCACTCCTCGAGCAGCAGGGGTCGCAGGAGTACGAGGCCGACTCCGGCGCACCCCTCGACATGGACCGGTACGACGTCATGTCGAGCGTTCGCATGAACGCGATTGGATTGATCCGATACTGGAAGAAGCACGAGGAACGGGAACGAGCGGGCGCCCCTCAGCCGAGCTGAGCCAGCCGCTCCGCGACGTCGAACGCACCGGCGTCGTGACGGAGGATCTTCCTGAACTCTCTGACGGCCTCTTCCACGCGACCGGCGCGCTCGAGCACATCGGCCGTCACGTACCAGAGCCGGAGAACCCAGTCCTCGCCGACGTCATCTCGGGTCCGCGCTCGACGGAGGAACGCGAGCGCCTCGTCGAACCTTCCGGCGTCGGTCAAGGCCGCCGCGGCGACCACTATCGCCTCGGCCTTTGCTTCGTTCGTGATCCGGGCGCGCAGCGCCTCCTCGGCAAGCGGCACGATGCGCTCGGTCCGGCCCACCGCGCGGAGGCAGTCCATCACGATGTGGTTCTGATCCGCTCTTCCCGACATCCTCCGGTACGCCTGCATCTCCCTGAGCGCCTCGGCGAACCGCTCCTGGCCGTAGAGGGCCAGACCGAGCACCTCCCGCACGGAGGGCGCCCGGGGCGCGAGCGCCTTGGCCTTCTCCCCTTCGCTCGCGGCTCCCCGCGGATCGCCTCTCTCGAGCAGCTCGACCGCGCGCGAGAGCCTCGACAGCGCGTCGTCGGCTCGGCCCCGCTTCGCGCTGCGTCGCAACTCGTCCAACACGTCACGGGGAAGCGTTGCCGGCCGGGGACGGGAGCGGGGCCCGGCACCGGATCGAAGAGACTTGGGCATCGCCCAAAGCGTACCGGGAAAGGAAGAAGGGCCGCCCGTGGGCGGCCCTTCTTCAAGGATGTCTCGGCGGCGACCTACTCTCCCACCCCGTTGCCAGGGCAGTACCATCGGCGCTGGAGGGCTTAACTTCCGGGTTCGGGATGGGACCGGGTGTCTCCCCTCCGCTATGGCCACCGAAACGGCGGTTCGTGCGACATCGATCCGCACGACGGTCGTCGAGGGTGCGAGTCCGAGCGACCTCGGAACCCGATGGCGAGCGCGAGCAAGGGTCAAGTCCTCGGCCTATTAGTACCGGTCGGCTCAACACGTTGCCGTGCTTCCACCTCCGGCCTATCGACCTCGTGGTCTACGAGGGGCCTTACCTGGTTTCCCAGTGGGAGACCTCATCTTGGGGCGAGCTTCGCACTTAGATGCTTTCAGCGCTTATCTCTTCCGCACGTGGCCAACCAGCAGTGCCGCTGGCGCGACAACTGGCACACCAGAGGTGCGTCCGTCCCGGTCCTCTCGTACTAGGGACAGCTCCCCTCAAGTCTCCTGCGCCCACGACGGATAGGGACCGAACTGTCTCACGACGTTCTAAACCCAGCTCGCGTACCGCTTTAACGGGCGAACAGCCCGACCCTTGGGACCTGCTCCAGCCCCAGGATGCGATGAGCCGACATCGAGGTGCCAAACCTTGCCGTCGATATGGACTCTTGGGCAAGATAAGCCTGTTATCCCCGGAGTACCTTTTAGCCGATGAGCGACGACCCTTCCACGAGGAGTCGTCGGATCACTAGGCCCAGCTTTCGCTCCTGCTCGACCCGTCGGTCTCGCAGTCAAGCTCCCTTGTGCCCTTGCACTCGACGGCCGATTGCCAACCGGCCTGAGGGAACCTTTGGGCGCCTCCGTTACCTTTTGGGAGGCAACCGCCCCAGTCAAACTGCCCACCAGACGCTGTCCCCAACCCGGCTAACGGGCCGAGGTTAGAGTCCCAACACGTGAAGGGCGGTATTTCAAGGTTGGCTCCACCCGAACCGGAGTCCGGGCTTCATAGCCTCCCGCCTATCCTACGCAACACATGCCAGAACCCAACATCAAGCTGCAGTAAAGGTTCCGGGGTCTTTCCGTCCTGTCGCGGGTAACGAGCATCTTTACTCGTAATGCAATTTCGCCGAGTCCCTGGTTGAGACAGTGCCCAAGTCGTTACGCCATTCGTGCAGGTCGGAACTTACCCGACAAGGAATTTCGCTACCTTAGGACGGTTATAGTTACCGCCGCCGTTTACCGGCGCTTTGGTTCAGAGCTTCGCTCCGAAGAGCTGACCCCTCCCCTTAACGTTCCGGCACCGGGCAGGCGTCAGTCCGTATACGTCGTCTCACGACTTAGCACGGACCTGTGTTTTTAGTAAACAGTCGCTTGGGCCTGGTTTGTGACACCCCTTCGAGCTCGGGGCGCGAAGCCCTTCACCCTACCGGGGTCCTCCTTCTCCCGAAGTTACGGAGGCAATTTGCCGAGTTCCTTAACCAGGGTTCTCTCGATCGCCTTCGCATTCTCTGCGTGCCCACCTGTGTCGGTTTGGGGTACGGGCACCTCACCCACTCGCTAGAGGCTTTTCTCGGCAGCGTGGGATCACTCGCTTCGCCTAGACGGCTCGGCATCGTGCCTCGGGGTTGTGGCCCCCGGATTTGCCTGGGGACCCCCCTACACACTTGCCCCAGGACGACCAACGCCTGGGTCGAGCTACCCTCCTGCGTCCCCCCTTCGCTGCCCTAGTACCGAGTCGGTCGGTAGCCCCCGAAGGGGTTCCCTTAGTACCTCGGATTCGGG
>DATEBA010000023.1:0-70690 GCA_035288045.1 Actinomycetota bacterium | reverse complement strand
CGAACCCGATAACGAGGGTGGCGATGCCGAGGGCGTGCATCACCGTTTCGCGTATCCGCTCGGGGAGCCGTGAGCCGAAGAGGCTCCCGAGGGCCGTTCCTAGGAGCACGGTCACGACGTTGATCAGGGTGCCGGTGACGTGCACGGACCCGAAGCCTACCGGGAAGCTCAGCCCCCGGCGCCGACGGAAGGCGCGTCCGATGCGGCCACGGCGCGCGTGGGAGTCGGGGCCGGCCCCCGCAGGAAAAGCGCGCCGGTAACGACTAGGTAGGCGATCCCCGCACCGAGCTCGAGCACCGTCGGGGCGTCCTGGTAGCCGATCAGCGCGCGGAGGATCGCACCGAAGCCGCTCTGGTCGGAGAGCGTCCCGGAGATGTCGAACGCCTGCCCGTCGAGGAAAGGCAGCCACCCGACCTCTTGGAGCTCGTGCACGGAGAATGCGAACAACCCGGCTGCGACCACGAGGAGCAACAGGCCCGTCACGCGGAAGAACGTCCGCAGGTCGAGCCGGATGCCGCCGCGGTAGATCAGGTAGCCAAGGACCGCGGCAGCGCCGAGCCCGAGGAACGCGCCGAGCACCTGCGCCGCCGCGCTGCCCGTTCCGACCGCGGTCGCCTTCGTGGCGGCGAACACGAAGAGAGCGGTCTCGAGCCCCTCGCGGAGAACGACGACGAACGCGAGGCCGGCCAACGCGATGCCCCCGCCCAAGAGCGCGGTGTCGACGCGCTGCTGCAGCTCGGAGCGGATCTTGGCGCCCTGTCTTCGCATCCAGAAGATCATCCACGTGAGGACGCCGACGGCGGTAAGGGTCGCCACCCCCTCGAAGATCTCCTCGGCTTCCTCATCGAGCTCGCCGGCGACCTGGAAGATCACCCACGCCGCGACGAAGCTGGCGGCGATCGCGATGCCGGCGCCCCACCAAACGACCGGACGTCGGTCGGGCCTGTTCAGATGGCGCAGGTACGCGAGGATGATGGAGATGATGAGGGCGGCCTCGAGGCCCTCTCTCAGCGTGATCAAGAGCGCGGCGCCCAACCGGTTCTCCTCTCGTGCGCTCCCCAACACACGTTGAGGAGGCCGCTGTACGACGGGCGAAATCCTACTTTCGAAGTCGGATTCACGTCAACGCGCGCGCGGGCCACGTCGCACCCGCCCACTAGAATCCGCGAGGTGGCCGAAGGCGATCCCTCCAAGCGTCTGTTCCTCCTCGACGGGCACAGCCTCGCGTATCGCGCCTTCTTCGCGCTGCCGACGTCTCTCGCGACGAGCACGGGGCAGGTGACGAACGCCGTCTACGGGTTCACGTCGATGCTCATCAAGCTGCTCGGGGAGGAGAAGCCCGACCTGATCGCCGTGGCCTGGGACGTGGGGGCGCCGACCGTGCGCCTCGAGAAGTACGCCGACTACAAGGCGGGCCGCCCGGAGGCGCCCGACGAGTTCCGACAGCAGCTCGGGCTCATCGACGAGGTTCTGGGTACGCTCGGCGTTCCGGTCGTCGGGATCGAGGGCCACGAGGCCGACGACGCGATCGCGACGCTCGCGGTCCGCGCGGTCGAGCGAGGGCTCGAGGTCGTCATCGTCACGGCCGACCGGGACTTCTTCCAGCTGGTGCGTCCAGGGATCACGGTGATGTTCAACCGCAAGGGGATCTCCGACATAGTCCTCTACGACGAGCGGGCGGTGAAGGAGCGCTTCGGGTTGCCACCCGCCAAGTACCTCGATTACGTGGCCCTGAAGGGCGACGCGTCCGACAACATCCCCGGCGTGCCGGGCGTCGGCGAGAAGACCGCGTCCAAACTCGTGCAGGAGTTCGGGTCGGTCGAGGCGCTGATCGAGCGTACCGAGGAGCTGAAAGGGAGGCTCCGCGGCTCGATCCAGGCGGCCGGCGAGCAGCTCTCGATGAACAAGGACCTCGCGCGTCTCGAGACCGACCTCGATCTGGACGTAGAGCCTGAGGACTGCCGGATGGGGGAGTGGGACATCGGTGAGATCCGCCGCCTCTTCACCTCGCTCGAATTCCGCTCTCTCCTGGAGCGGCTCGAGGAGATAGGGCGAGCGGGCAAACCGGTCCTGGAGCTCGCCGAGCTCGACCTGGGACGGGCCTCGGCGAAGGAGCTGGCCGCGCTCTTGGCGGGAGACGCACCAAAGGGCGTGCGGCTGGACGCGGAGGGAACGATGGTTCGGGGGATCGCGGTCTCGGCGGGCGGCGGGCAGGCCACGTACGCCGAGCTGCACGATCTCGATCCCGCTTCGGAGTTCCTGGCGGACGCCGGAGCGTCGAAGTGGGCGCACGATGCGAAGGCACTCGAGCGCGCCTTGCTCGCGAACGGCGTGGTCCTTGCCGGTGTCACGTCCGACACGATGTTGGCCGGCTACCTCCTCGACCCGGCCACGGCGAGCTATTCGCTCGACGAGCTGTGCGAGCCCTACCTGGGCACCAACGTCCTCGCGACCGTCGAGGGGGAGACCGAGGGCCAGCTCTTCGGCGAGGAACCGTGGCGGGTTGTTGCGGCGGAGGCAGCCGCGGTGGCCCTCCTCGCGCCGGCGCTCGACGAGCGGATCGACAAGGCCGGCCTCCGGTCTCTGCTGGAGGACGTCGAGCTACCGCTGTCGTCCGTGTTAGCTCGCATGGAGGCGCGGGGCATAGCCCTCGACATCGGCTACCTCGAGGAGATGGCCGAGGGCGTCCGCGACCGGATGGCGACGCTCCAGTCCGAGATCTACCGGCACGCCGGCGAAGACTTCAACCTGAACTCGCCGCCGCAGCTGCGGGCGATCCTCTACGAGAAGCTCCGGCTCTCCCCGGGGAAGCGGACGCCGAAGGGGCAGCTCTCGACGGATGCCAGCGTCCTCGAGAAGCTGCGCGACCAGCACCCGATCGTGGACGCGCTTCTCTCCTGGCGCGAGCTCGACAAGCTGAACTCGACGTATCTTGAAGCCCTGCCGCGGCAGGTCGGCGCCGACGACCGCGTCCACACGACGTTCAACCAGACGGGCGCCGCGACGGGGAGGCTCTCGTCCTCGGACCCGAACCTCCAGAACATCCCGATCAGGAGCGAGCTGGGGAGGCAGATCCGCCGCGCCTTCGTCCCTGGTTCCCCCGACCAGGTGCTGCTCGTCGCCGACTACTCGCAGATCGAGCTGCGCGTGCTCGCCCACCTCTCGTCGGACGAGGGGCTGGGCGAGGCGTTCGCATCCGGTGCCGACGTCCACTCCGCGACGGCGTCCAAGGTGTTCGGTGTGCCGGAGGACAGAGTGGACGCGGAGCTTCGACGCCGAGCGAAGGCGGTGAACTACGGTCTGGCCTACGGGATGAACGCCTTCGGGCTCGCGACGAGGCTCGAGATCGCTCCCGACGAGGCTCAGGAGATCATGGACGCCTACTTCGAGGGGTTCCCGAGCATCCGCGAATACCTGGACAGGCAGGTGGCACGGGCGGCCGCGGAGGGCTTCACCGAGACGCTCCTCGGCCGGCGCCGGTACATCCCCGAACTCCAAGCCGCGAACCCCCGCGTCCGCGACCTCGGCCGGCGCCAGGCGCTGAACGCGCCGATCCAAGGGAGCGCGAGCGACGTCTTCAAGCTGGCGATGATCACCGTCGACCGCGCGCTCGAGGAACGGATGCCTGCCTGCCGGATGCTTCTCACCGTTCACGACGAGCTCGTCTTCGAGGTCGAGGCCGCAAGGGTCGAGGAGGCCGCCGAGCTCGTCCGCGATCGGATGGAGCACGCGTACGACCTCACCGTGCCCCTCCGAGCCGACATCGGGTGGGGGCCGAACTGGGCCGAGGCCGCGCCCGAGGGGCACTGAAGGTCCCCTCTGACCTGCGCGTTCGATTGACGGAGTTTCCGGCACCCGACTACCATCTCCTGGCCGCACGGCACTGCCCACCTCCTCGCGTGGTGGGGAGAGGCGTGCGCGCAGGAAGGGGCTGATCCGACATAGCGGACAACGAGCAGAAGACCGACGACCTCACTCCCGAGGAGCTGATCGAAGCCATGGAGGCCTCCCTCCGCGACTTCAAGGAGGGGGACATCCTGGAAGGCGAGATCGTCAAGATCGATCGGGACGAGGTCCTCCTGGACATCGGCTACAAGTCCGAGGGCGTGATCCCCTCGAAGGAGCTGTCGATCCGCCACGACGTCGACCCCTCCCAGGTGGTGAAGGTCGGCGACCATATCGAGGCTCTCGTGCTCCAGAAGGAGGACAAGGAGGGCCGCCTGATCCTCTCCAAGAAGCGCGCGCAGTACGAGCGCGCCTGGGGCCGGATCGAGGAGGTCATGGCGTCGGGCCAGACGATCAAGGGTCCGGTCATCGAGGTCGTGAAGGGCGGGCTGATCCTCGACATCGGTCTCCGCGGGTTCCTGCCGGCGTCCCTCGTCGACCTGCGCCGCGTCCGCGATCTCCAGCCGTTCGTCGGGACCGAGCTCGAGTGCAAGATCATCGAGCTCGACCGCAACCGGAACAACGTCGTCCTGTCTCGCCGCGCGTTCCTCGAGGAGTCGCAGAGCGAGGGCCGCAAGAAGTTCCTCGAGTCGCTTCAGAAGGGCGAGCGCCGCAAGGGAACGGTGAGCTCCATCGTCAACTTCGGCGCGTTCGTCGACCTCGGCGGGGTCGACGGCCTCGTGCACGTGTCCGAGCTCTCGTGGAAGCACGTCGACCATCCGGGCGAGATCGTCGCGGTCGGCCAGGAGGTCGAGGTCGAGGTCCTCGACGTTGACCTGGAGCGCGAGCGCGTGTCGCTGTCGCTGAAGGCGACCCAGGAGGACCCGTGGAAGGAGTTCGAGCGCAAGTACCAGGCCGGCGAGATCATCGCCGGTCAGGTCACGAAGCTCGTTCCGTTTGGCGCGTTCGTTCGCGTGGCCCCCGGGGTCGAAGGGCTGGTGCACATCTCGGAGCTCTCCGACCAGCACGTCGAGTCACCCGAGCAGGTGCTCTCGGTCGGAACCGAGGTCCGGGCCAAGGTGATCGAGGTCGACGTCTCCCGGCGCCGCGTCAGCCTGTCGATGCGGCAGGCCGGGGACCTAGCCGAGGTCGTTAGCGAGCCCATAGCCGAGATCGTGCCCGAGATCGCTCCGGAGTCGGAGGTCGCGTCCGAGCAGGAGCCGGGCGCGCAGGCGCCGGAGCCGGACGCGGCCGCGATCGCCGCCGCGGAGACGTCGGTCGCGGAGGCTCCTCCGGCCGCCGTGGAGGAGGTAGTGGAGGAGGTAGTCGAGGAGGTAGTCGAGGCGCCCGCGCAAGTCGCCGAGGCCCCGGAAGCGGTTCCCGAGCCGGCTTCGGAGCCCGAAGCGGGCCCAGAGCCCACCGCGGAAGAGGTCCCTCCGGCGATCCCGGCGGAGGAGGAAGAAGACGTCTCCCTCGAGGCGATCCTCCAGGACCTGAAGCGCCGCGAGGGGCGCAGCGACTAGGCGTCCGTGCTCCTCGTCGGGCTCACCGGCGGCATCGGCTCGGGCAAGTCCACAGCGGCTGGGATGCTGGCGGAGCGCGGTGCCGTGGTGTTCGATGCCGACGCGCTCGCGCGCGACGCCCTGCGCCAGGGGACCGACACCTATGCCGAGGTCGTCCGGGCGTTCGGACGCGAGATCGTCGGAGCGGACGACGAAATCGATCGAGCGAAGCTCGCGCGACTCGTGTTCGCCGACGGGGCTCTGCGCGGGAAACTCGAACGCATCGTGCACCCGGACGTCCGCCGGCGGTTCGAGGAAGCCGTGGAGCCCCATCGGGACACCGGTGGGATCGTCGTCTACGACGCGCCGCTGATCGTGGAGGCCGGGCGCCGGGCCGAGTTCGACGTCCTGGTGGTGGTGACGGCGCCGGCGGAAGCGCAGGTGGCTCGGCTCGAAGCGAGGGGAATGCCGGCGGAAGAGGCGCGCGCGAGGATGGCCGCTCAGATGCCCACCGAGGACAAGGCCGAGCAGGCGGACTTCGTCCTCGACAACGGCGGCACAACCGCCGAGCTCGAGGCTCAGGTCAATCGCCTCTGGCGCGATCTCGTCGCGCGAGCCGGTCGCCGACCTATCATCGGGCCGTGAGATTCCGCGCCGTCTTCTTCGACGCGGGGGAGACCTTGGTGCACCCCCACCCCTCCTTCCCGGAGCTCATGTCTGAGGTCCTCCGGCGGGAGGGGCACCACGTCGACCCCGCCTTCCTGCTCCAGCGAGTACACGTCGTCTCCGACCGGTTCTCGCGGGCGGCGGATGAGAACGAGCTTTGGACCACGTCACCGGAGAAGTCGAGGGCGTTCTGGCTATCGGTGTACGAGATATTCCTCGGCGAGTGCGGCCTCCCAACCGACGACGGGCTCGCGGAGAAGCTCTACGCCGAGTTCACCGATCTCGCGAACTACGGCCTGTTCGAGGACGTGCCGGAGGCGCTCGAGCGGCTGCACGGCGCCGGGCTCACGCTGGGCGTGGTGTCGAACTTCGAGGAGTGGCTGGAGCGGCTCCTCGACGCTCTGGGCGTGGCGAGGTTCTTCGACGTGCGGGTGATATCCGGCGTGGAGGGGATCGAGAAGCCCGACCCGCGCATCTTCGAGCTGGCGCTCGATCGTGCCGGCGTGCAGGCGGGCGAGTCCGCTCACGTTGGGGACAGTCCGGTCTTCGACGTCGATCCCGCACGGGCGCTCGGCATGTTCCCTGTATTGATCGACAGGCGCGGGAGGTACCCGAACGCACCGGGGACGAGGATCACGTCGATGGCCGAGCTCCCGGAGGTGCTCGGGCTCCCGTGACCGAGCGCACGTACTCCGTCGACGAGGCCAACGCGATGCTCTCCGAGCTGGAGGAGATCCTGCCGGCGATCCGCGAGGCGAGACAGGTGGTACTTCGCGCGGGCGAGCGGATCAAGGAGATGGTCGCCTCCGACGGGGGAGGGCACGAGGGGACCGAGTACTGGAACGCCATCCGGACCCTCCGCGGGCACGTCGAGCACCTCGCGGAGCTCGGGATCCTGCTGCGCGATCCGGAGACCGGGCTCGTGGATTTCCCCGGTGAGCTGGACGGGCGACGGGTGTACCTGTGTTGGCGGCTCGGGGAGACGCGAGTGGGTCACTGGCACGACCTCGAGTCCGGGTTCGCCGGGCGGCGACCGCTGCCGTGAGCGAGCTCGCCGTCGTCGTAACCGGAACGGAGGCCGACCCGCCTCCCGGTATCGACGCGCTGGTGGGGCGTGCCGAGGTTCGCTACGCGGGTTCACGCGAACAGGCCGCCCGTGCGTTCGAGGGCGCCGAGGTCGCGCTCCTCTGGGACCACGGCCGCGAGCTCCTAGAGGCGGCCTGGCCGTCGGCCACCCGGCTCCGGTGGGTCCAGGCGTCATCGGCCGGCGTCGACGAGGTGCTATTCCCCGGACTCGTCGAGAGCGACGTCGAGCTCACGAACGCGCGCGGGATCTTCGACGAGTCGATAGCCGAATGCGTCGTGGGGCTGCTGCTGGCGGTCGTCGTGGACCTGCCCGGGATCCTGGATCGCCAACGGGTGCGACTCTGGGAGCACCGCTACACGGGTCGGCTGGCGGGAAGCTCGCTCCTCGTCCTCGGCGCGGGATCGATAGGGCGGGCGATCGGAGCAAAGGCGAAGGCGCTCGGGATGCGAGCCTCCGCGGTCGCGCGAACGGCGCGCGAGGACGACGTCTTCGGCGAGGTGGCAGGCGTCGGGAGCCTCCACGAGGTGCTCGGGGGGGCCGACTACGTCGTGAACGCCCTGCCGCTGACGTCGGAGACGCGCCGTCTCCTCGGCGCCGACGAGTTCGCGCTGATGCGACCGACCGCGCGGTTCGTGAACGTGGGGCGCGGTGGGACCGTCGACGAGTCGGCGCTCGTCGCCGCGCTCCGGGAGGGGAGGATCGCCGGCGCGGCCCTTGACGTCTTCGAGCAGGAGCCGCTTCCCGCCGACAGCCCGCTCTGGGGGATGCCGAACGTGCTCGTTCTGCCGCACATGTCGGGCGACTTCGAGGGCTACGAAGCGGCACTCGTGGAGCTGTTCCTCGACAACTTCGACCGGTTCTTGCGAGGAGCGCCTCTTCACAACCGGGTCGACAAGCGGCTCGGGTACCCTCCCTCGGGATGAGCGCACTTTCTGGCCGGGTCGGCAAGCTGTTCGCATCGGTCCTCGTCCTCGCAGTCGCGGGGGGGATCGGCGCGGGAGCCTACTTCGCGGGCCGTCCCTCCTCCCCACTGGAGACGAGCGGACCCGTCGCCGACGACGGAACGCCGACCTGCGATGTCGAAGACCCGCCGCTCCGGCGGGATGGCGCGATCACCTTCGCGACGGACCTGCCCGGCCGTCTGCCGTGGTTCTCCCGGGACGTCACGAGCGGCGAGGGCTTCGAGGGTGCTCTCGCGTACGAGGTTGCCGCGGGGCTGGGCATCAACCGAGACGCGGTCGAGTGGACAGACGTAGCCTTCTGGGACGCATTCGCGCCGGGGGAAAAGCGATTCGACATCTTCTTAGGCAGGGCGCTTGCTCGGCCGGAGCGCGAGACCGAGGCCGACCTCTCGGAGGGCTACTACCAGGTCGACCAGGCGATCCTGGCTAAGGGCGACGGACCGGTCGGGGGCGCAACCAGCCTGACCGACCTTCGCCCCTTCCGGCTCGGCGCGCTCGTCGGTCGCTCCGGGCTGCGGGTGATCGACACGGTGATCCGGCCGAAGGAGCGTCCGTTCGCGTTCCAGGGGCCTGAGCAGGGGCTGGCCGCGATCCAGAGCGGCGAGGTGGACGCCCTGTTCCTGGACCTCACGATGGCTAGGTGGGCGGAATCGGTCCACCCCGACCTCGAGACCGTCGGCCGGGTGGTGACCGGCGATGAGTACGCGCTCGTCATGCCGGCCGGAAGCTCCCTGGTGCGGTGCGTGAACGCGGTGCTCGACCGGCTTCGCGAGAACGGGACGCTCCAGGCGCTCGAAGATCGCTGGCTGCTGTCGCGGGAGGACGTGCCGCTGCTGCCGCTCGGCTAGCGCGTGCTAGGCTCCGACCTCGAGCGCCGCGGGCGCCGTATCCACGGTGGGAGACGACAAGAGGGGGTAGTACCCATGCGCAAGATCCTCGCGACCCTGGCGGTGTCGGGGCTTTTCCTCGCGGCCTGCGCCGATGATCAGCCGTCGGTCACGCCGCCGACCGCCACCGGCTCGGAGGCCTGCGCCAAGGAGAACCTGCCGCTGCTTACCCGCGGGCAGCTGACGATAGCCACGGATGACCCCTCGTTCCCGCCGTGGATCATCAAGAACGACCCGACGAACGGCAAGGGATTCGAGGGCGCGTTGGCCTACGAGGTGGCCGAGCGCCTGGGGTTCTCGGCGTCGGAGGTCGAGTGGGTGATCGAACCCTTCAACAAGTCCTACGCACCCGGGCCGAAGGACTTCGACTTCGACATCAACAACATATCGGTGACGGAGGAGCGGGAGCAGGCGGTCGACTTCAGCGACGGGTACTACGACCTGACCCAGGCCCTTCTAGTGCTCGAGGGCTCGCCGCTGGAAGGCGCCACCACACTGACCGAGGTCAAGGACTACGTCTACGGCGCACAGGTCGGGACCACGAGCCTCACGTTCATCAACACGGTCATCCAGCCCAGCCAGCAGGCGAAGGTGTTCGACACCACGAGCGACGCGAAGTCCGCGCTCAAGAACGGCAGCGTCGACGGCCTGATCCTGGACCTGCCTACTGCCTACTACGAGGCGACGATCGGCACCAAGGGGAGCGCGCTCGTCGGACAGTTCCCCAGCACAGGGGAGCATCTGGGGCTCCTGTTCGAAGAGGGCAACCCGCTGCGAGACTGCGTGAACGAGGTGCTCGCCGACATGAAGGGCGACGGGACGCTGTCGACGCTCCAGGACGAGTGGCTCGCCGACTACCTAGCCGTCCTCGTCATCCAGTAACGGATCGCACGGGCTCGAGATGACCGGGCCCTCGGTCGACGAGGCGGGGGAACCCGACCCCCTGTCCGGGCACGGCGGCTCGCGGCTGCTTGGGAACCGCGGCGTCCTGATCTCCACCGCGAGCACCGTCATCTTCTTCGGGGCGCTCGCGCTGATCGTCGTTCTGGCGCCCGGCTTCAAGAGCGTAAGGGAGGGGTTCTTCGACTGGGCGGCTATGAAGGACTCATTGCTCGGGGTGCCCGAGGAGGGGCTCCCGGGGATCGCGCCATCCTTCCTCCTGAACGTCGAGGTGTTCCTCGTCGCCGAGGTCCTGATCCTGGTCCTGGCGCTCGTCGTCGCCGTCGTTCGCCAGATCCCCGGTCCGGTCTTCTTCCCGTTCCGGCTCGTGGCGATCATGTACACGGACCTGTTCCGCGGCACGCCCCTGCTCCTGGTCATCTACATCTTCGGTTTCGGGATCCCGGCTCTCCAGATCCGGGGGCTCTCCACGCAGGACGAGGTGGTTTACGGAACGGCCGCCCTGGTCCTTTCCTACGCTGCCTACGTGTCGGAGGTGTACCGGGCCGGGATCGAGTCCGTTCACGCCAGCCAGATGGCCGCGGCTCGGTCCCTCGGCCTTTCCAGGTGGCAGTCCCTCAGGTACGTGGTGCTTCCACAGGCGATCCGGCGGGTGATCCCCCCGCTCCTCAATGACTTCGTGAGCCTCCAGAAGGACACGGCGCTTCTGGCTGTCCTCGGCGTGATCGAGGCCGCGCGCGCCGCTCAGATCTACTCGGCGTACCGGTTCAACTACTCAAGCTTCGTGGTGTCCGCGTTCCTGTTCATCCTGGTCACGATCCCGCTCGCGCGCTTCACCGACCACCTCATCGAGCGGGACCGTCGGCGCCGCGCCGCGCGGGGAGCCCCGTGAAGGAAGCGCTTCGGCTGGAGGGCGTGCACAAGTCCTTCGACGGCAACCGCGTGCTCCGGGGGGTCGACCTTTCGCTCGCGGAGCACGAGGTCGTCTGCCTGATCGGTGCATCCGGGTCGGGGAAGTCGACGATGCTGCGATGCGTGAACCTGCTGGAGCCGGTCGATGCCGGCAGGATCATCGTGCACGGTGAGGACATCACCGCACGCGGAGTCGACGAGGACCGGATCCGTCGGCGGATAGGCATCGTGTTCCAGGCGTTCAACCTGTTCCCGCACATGTCGGTCCTCCGGAACGTCACACTGGCGCCGGAGAAGGTGCTCGGCAAGCAGCGCACCGATGCGGATGACGAGGCGCGCGAGCTGCTCGAACGGTTCGGTCTTGCCGACAAAGCGGAGGAGTATCCAGACAGGCTCTCAGGCGGCCAGCAGCAGCGCGTGGCGATCGTCAGGGCTCTCGCGATGCGCCCGGACATCATGCTGCTGGACGAGGTCACGAGCGCGCTGGACCCGGAGCTCATCGCCGAGGTCTTGAACGTCATCCGCGAGCTTGCCGCGGCCGGCATGACGATGCTGATCGCGACCCACGAGATGGGATTTGCACGGGACATCGCGAGCAGGGTGTGCTTCCTGGACGACGGCGTGATCCTGGAGGAGGGCCCACCCGAGCAGATCTTCTCGGCGCCCCGGGAGCCGCGGACGAAGCAGTTCCTCCAGCGGATCGTCGAGGCCGGCAGGCTCTGAAGCTCACCGATCGCCGATCCCGTGTCGCGGTTGGGCCATACAATCGGTCCGTGCCACCGTTCAAGGTCCACGCCGACTTCGAGCTCGCGGGCGATCAGCCGAAGGCCGCCGAGGAACTGGCCCAGGGCGTCCTCGCGGGCGAGCCACACGTCACGCTGCTGGGAGCCACCGGCACGGGGAAGACCTTCACGGTCGCCCACCTGGTCGAGCGGGTCCAGAAGCCCACGCTGGTCCTCGCTCCGAACAAGTCGCTCGGGGCCCAGCTCGCGAACGAGTTCCGGGAGTTCTTCCCCGAGAACGCCGTGGAGTACTTCGTCTCCTACTACGACTACTATCAGCCCGAGGCGTACATCCCGCAGACCGACACCTACATCGAGAAGGACTCCTCGATAAACGACGAGATCGAGCGCCTGCGGCACTCGGCGACCGCGGCACTGCTCACCCGCCCCGACGTGCTGATCGTCGCCAGCGTCTCGGCGATCTACGGCCTCGGCACGCCCGAGGAGTACATGGGACAGGTCCTCCGCCTCATCAAGGGGGTCGACATCGGGCGCGACTTCGCGATCCAGAGGCTCGTCGACATCCAGTACCACCGGACGCCGGGCGATCTCGCCCGCGGACGTTTCCGCGTGCACGGCGACGTGCTGGAGATCCACCCGGCGTACGAGGAGACCTCCGTACGCGTGGAGTTCTGGGGCGACGAGATCGAGCGGATCACTCGCTTCGACACCGTCACGGGGGAGATCCTCGGAGAGGTCGGCGAGGAGTGGATCTACCCCGCCTCGCACTACGTCGCGTCCGAGGAGCGCATGAAGCGCGCGATCGTCCGCATCGAGGAGGAGCTCCAGCAGCGCCTGGCGAGCTTTGAGCAGCGGGGGAAGCTCCTCGAGGCGGAGCGCCTCCGCATGCGCACGACCTACGACCTCGAGATGCTCCGCGAGATGGGCTTCTGCTCCGGCATCGAGAACTACTCCCGCCACATCGACGGCCGTGAGGCCGGAGAGCCTCCCTACACGCTCCTGGACTACTTCCGCGACGACTGGCTCTGCGTGATCGACGAGTCCCACGTGACCGTCCCGCAGCTCCACGGGATGTACGAGGGCGACAAGAGCCGCAAGGAGACCCTGGTCGAGTTCGGGTTCCGGCTGCCGAGCGCTCTCGACAACAGGCCGCTCCGGTTCGCCGAGTTCGAGAAGCGGGTGAACCAGGTCGTCTTCATGTCGGCCACGCCGGCGCCCTACGAGCTGTCGGTCTCGAGCCGTGTGGTGGAGCAGATAGTGCGCCCGACCGGTCTCGTGGACCCGGAGGTGCAGGTCAGGCCGACGCGCGGGCAGGTCGACGACCTGATAGGCGAGATCCGCGGGCGCGCGGAGGAGGGCCAGCGCGTCCTCGTCACGACCCTTACCAAGAAGATGGCCGAGGACCTGACCGACTACCTGATCGAGATGGGCGTGAAGGTCCGGTACCTGCACTCCGAGATAGACACGCTCCAGCGCATCGAGATCCTCCGCGACCT
The DNA here is from genome assembly GCA_035288045.1 of Actinomycetota bacterium. Classification (GTDB taxonomy): domain Bacteria; phylum Actinomycetota; class UBA4738; order UBA4738; family HRBIN12; genus DATEBA01. Next base: position 57,650 of record DATEBA010000023.1, on the reverse strand, counting down.
TCGACTCGGCGAGTTCGACGTCCTGGTCGGTATCAACCTGCTCCGAGAGGGCCTCGACCTCCCCGAGGTGTCGCTCGTCGCGATCCTCGACGCCGACAAGGAGGGGTTCCTGCGCTCGGAGACCTCGCTCATCCAGACGATCGGTCGCGCGGCGCGGAACGTCGAGGGAACGGTGCTCATGTACGCGGACGAGGTCACCGACTCGATGAAGCGCGCGATCTCGGAGACCCAGCGAAGGCGCAAGATCCAGCTCGGCTACAACAGCGAGCACGGGATCGACCCGCAGACGATCCGCAAGAAGGTGTCCGACATCCTCCTGTCGATGCAGGCCGAGGACGGCCGGAAGACGCCGGAGAAGAGACGCCGGCGCCGAGCGGAGCCCGAGCTGCCGGCCGACGAGCTCGAGCGCCTCATCCGGAGCCTCGAGGAGGAGATGCACGAGGCGGCCAAGGACCTCCGCTTCGAGTACGCGGCCAGGCTTCGCGACGAAGTCGTCGACCTGCGCAAGGAGCTGAAGGCGCTTCGCGAGGCCGGCGTGGCGGGAGCCTGAGCTGGGGAGCCTCCTCGTAAAGGCCCCCCTCGGCTGGCTAGGTGCGGGCCGCCTGGTACGTCACTGCGGCGTGGTCGCAGAGGATGGCGTTGTTGCATACGCGGGACCGTCGGCGGGTGCCCCGCCGGTCGACGAGCGGCTGGAGGTCGACGGGTTCCTGATGCCGGCGGTGGCCGATCGGCACGTGCACGTTCTGCTCTCGGACCCTGCGGCCGTCCTCCTGGGCGGCGTCACGGCCGTGCGCGACCTGGCGTGGCCGGCCGACGAGATCTTCGCGCTCGCCGAGGCGTCCGAGCTGCCCTCGTTCAACGGGCCGCTCGTGCGCGCCACCGGGCCGATGCTGACGGCGCCCGGAGGGTACCCGACCCGGGCGGGCTGGGGACCCGCCGGGACGGGCCTCGAGGTCTCCGGCAGCGACGAAGCCGCGGCCGAGGTGGGGAAACTGGCCGACCGGGGGGCGACCGCGATCAAGGTCTCTCTGAACGCCGAGGCAGGGCCGACCCTGTCGGACTCGGAGCTATCGGGAATCTGCGAGGCTGCGCACGGACGCGGGTTGCCGGTGACCGCCCACGCGCAGGGCGAGGGTCAGGTCGAGCGCGCGGTCGGGGCCGGCGTCGACGAGCTCGCGCACGCGCCTTGGGGCGAGCGCGTGGAAGATCGGGTGCTCGAGGCGGCCGCGCGCACACTGCGGATCGTGTCGACGCTGGACATCCTCTCCTACGGCGAGGTCACGCCGGAGCTGCGCACGGCCGCGGACAACCTCGTCCGGTTCCGCGCCGCCGGCGGACCCATCGTCTACGGCACCGACCTGGGCAACGGGCCGATACCACCGGGGATCGACGTTCGGGAGGCGCTGCTGCTGCACGAGGCGATCGGCATGTCGCCCGAGGAGGTGCTCGAGGCCATGACGCCCGGCCCGCTCGAACCGGGCAGCCCCGCCGATCTGGTGGCGGTCGGGAGCGATCCGCTGGAAGGCCTGGACGCGCTCGCCGACGTGAGGATCGTCGTCAGGACCGGCCGGGTCGTGCGCGGCGTCTAGCCCAGCTTGCGGAGGTCCTCCATGTGCTCGTCGAGATGGTCGACCAGCTCCCCGGTGACGACGACCTCGTAGCGATCGCGCGCGCGCCATTCATCCTCGGGAAGGCGCTCCAGTAGCTCACCGACCATGTCGGCCGCGGAGCGCAGCCGGCCGAGGAGCTCGGTGGTCGCGAGTGGTGCCAGCTCCGCGGCGGTGCGCTCGTTGTACTCGTCCTCGTCCGGGTACTCGAAGTCCTCGACCCGGAAGGTGCCGTCGAGGCTCCTGCGAAGGACCTCGACCGCGTAGTCGTGCCACACGACGCAGTGGGCGACGACCTCGTGGCCCGACCAGATACCCACGGCAGCCGGGCGTGCGAGAGCCTCCTCGGGCATTGTCTCGATCTCGGCGATGAACGCTTCTGTCGAGCGCTTGGCGCGTTCGGCCATCTCCTCCCGGGTCAGCCCGGGCTTCCTGTCCACACCCCAGTCGTCCCACGGCTCCTTCATGCGGTTCTCCTTCCTCGAGCCGGTCGCATCGTATCGAGCTGAGGACCCGTCGAGGAGAGGATCCACCCTCCACGGCGAGCGTCTTCCCCGGAGGGGATCAGTCAGGCATCTGCCTTCGGGCAGACGTGGTGCCACTCGATCGACTCGACCACGTACCCCTTCTCGGTCTCCCTGAGGGTGTACGTGGTCAGCCGACCTAGGTGAACCACCGTCACGGTGTCCTCGACCGTCGATTCGTTCACGGTGGCTTCCTCGACCGGCACCGTCTCGTAGTCGTAGATCTTCTCGTGCTCGGCCATCTGCTCCGCCGAGATGTCGACGAAGTGCTGAACTGCTTCCTGCGGCGTGGGGAAGGGGTCCCCACCGAGGAACGTCGTTGCCCCTGAGAAGCACGAGGTTCCCTTGGGCGCGTCGTTGGGTGGATCGGCGGGCCGAGCACCCGCGCCGATCCCCCCCAGAGTAAGGCCCGCCAAGACCAGGGCCAGCGTCGCGAGGTGGCTCCATCGCATCACAGCCACGATATGTCCACGCTGGGCGGCAGACCAGTAGGTAGTTCCCCCGAGGGCTCAGGAGATCAGCGAACGCAGCCATCCCGCGGCCGCGCTCGCTATGACCACAGGTACCACGTTCCAGCGGCTACGCCAGATGCCGAGGAAGGCGATGAGCGCGACCGCCGTTGCGAACGGATCGAGCGAGGACGGGGTCGGGACGGGGATCGTCGCGCCGAGAAGATGGAACACGCGAACGTCCTCGAACAGCACACGGAGGGCGAACGAGACGGCGAGGCTGAGCACCACGCCGACGACCGCCGCGGTGATCGTGGCGAGCGTGCCCCGCAGTCGCACGTTCCCGCGCAGTCGCTCCACGTACGGAGCTCCCAGGAACACCCAGAGGAAGCTCGGCGCGAACGTCGCCCATACGGTCACGAGCGCGCCGATGACACCGGCCACCAGCGGATCCAGGCCGCCGGGTGAGCGGTACGCCGCGACGAACCCGACGAACTGGGTGACCATGATGAGCGGCCCCGGCGTGGACTCGGCCAGCCCGAGGCCGGTGACCATCTCGCCCGGAGTGAGCCACCCGTAGCCGACCGCTGCCCTGTCGATGTAGGCGAGCACCGCATAGGCGCCGCCGAACGTGACCACAGCAGCCTTGCTGAAGAAGAGAGCCTCGTCGGTCAACACGTCACCGGGACCGCGCAGGAGCGCGACGAGAACCAGCGGAGCCCACCAGACCGCGAGCCCGATCCCCAGGACCCTCACGGACCGACCCAAGCTCGGCCGCGTGTGCATCGCGACCTCCTCGTCGAGGTTCTCGCTCGAATCGCTCTGGTCACGGATCGTGGAGAACACGTCCGGGCGGAGGTGCCCACCCGCGAAGCCGAGCGCGCCGGCCGCGAGGATCACCGCGGGGAAGGGCAGCCGGTACAGGAACAGACCGGCGAACGAGGCGGCGGCCACTGCAACCATCGCGCCGCTAGAGAGAGTTCGCGCCCCGATGCGGATCACGGCCGCGCCGACGATGCCCACGACGGCCGCCCCGAGCCCGTCGAAGACCGCCGCGACCCACGAGAGCTCCCCGTGGACCGCGTAGAGCCACGCGAGCCCGAGCATGAGGTACATCGCGGGCAGCACAAAGGCGATTCCGGCGACGATGCCGCCCCGGGCCCTGTGCAGCAGCCACCCGACGTATATCGCGAGTTGCTGCGCCTCCGGGCCAGGGAGCAGCGTGCAGAAGTTGAGCGCGTGGAGGAACCGGTCCTCTTCCATCCAGCGGCGCTTCTCGACGAGCTCATGGTGCATGATCGCGATCTGACCGGTCGGCCCGCCGAAATTGACGAACCCCAGCTTGACCCAGAACCGGAGCGCCTCCCGGAAGGGCACCTCGGGTCGCCGCATGGCGCGAGCGTAGCGACCCGAGGAAGTCCTGTCTGGGACCCGCACTACAATGCCCGCCGTGGGCACCGAGAAGCTAATCATCCACGGCGCCCGTGAGCACAACCTGAGGAACATCACGCTCGAGCTTCCCCGGGACAGGCTGATCGTGTTCACGGGCCTCTCCGGCTCGGGCAAGAGCTCGCTCGCCTTCGACACGATCTACGCGGAGGGTCAGCGGCGCTACGTGGAGTCGCTCTCCGCCTACGCCCGCCAGTTCCTCGGGCAGATGGAGAAGCCGGACGTCGACTTCATCGAGGGGCTATCGCCGGCGATCTCGATCGACCAGAAGTCGACCTCCAAGAACCCAAGGTCGACCGTCGGGACGATCACCGAGATCTACGACTACCTGCGGGTGCTGTTCGCGCGGATCGGCCACCCACACTGTCCGAAGTGCGGTCGCCCGATCGGCCGGCAGACCCCGGAGCAGATCGTCGACCAGGTGCTCCAGCTGCCGGAGGGCACGAGGTTCCAGGTGCTCGCGCCGGTCGTCCGGGGTCGCAAGGGCGAGTACGAGAAGCTCCTCGGCGACCTGGCGCGCAAGGGGTTCGTCCGCGCCCGGATCGACGGCGACGTCCGCGACCTATCCGAGTCGATCCGCCTGGAACGCCACTACAAGCACACGATCGAGGTGGTCGTCGACCGGCTCGTCGCCAAGCCGGACATCCGCCGGCGGGTGGCCGACTCGATCGAGACCGCGCTCCAGCTCGCCGAGGGCATCGCTGCCGTCGCGGTGCGGACCGACGGGCACGAGGAGGTCCAGAGCTTCTCGCAGAACCTCGCGTGCACGCATTGCGGCATCTCCTTCGACGAGCTCCAGCCGCGGAACTTCTCGTTCAACTCGCCCTACGGCGCCTGCCAGACGTGCGACGGGCTCGGCATCCGCCTCGAGGTCGACGCCGAGCTCGTAGTGCCGGATCCGGACCTTTCGATCTCCGAGGGAGCGCTCGCGCCCTGGGGAGGCTCGCGCCTCGAGTACTGGGACCGCGTGCTCGAGGCCGTCGCCGATGCGCATGGGTTCGGTGTGAGCACGCCGTGGAAGAAGCTAGCGAAGAAGGCGCGGGACGTGATCCTCTACGGCTCCGACGAGGAGATCTACGTCAGGTATCGGAACCGATACGGGCGGCTCCGGTCGTACTGGACCGCCTACGAAGGCCTGCTCCCGAACGTGGAGCGGCGGCACGCAGAGACCGATTCCGACACGCAGCGCGAGCGCCTCGAGCAGTTCATGCGGGAGGTTCCCTGCCGCTCTTGCAAGGGCGCGCGTCTCCGGCCGGAGAGCCTGGCAGTGACCGTCGGCGGGATCACTATATGGCAGCTCACCACGAAGTCGATACGCGACACGCTCGACTTCATCGACGCGGTCGAGCTCTCGGACCGCGAGCGGATGATCGCCGAGCGGCTCCTAAGGGAGATCCGCGCCCGGCTCGGCTTCCTGGTCGACGTCGGCCTCGACTACCTCTCGCTCGACCGCGCGTCGGCGACGCTCGCCGGCGGCGAGGCGCAGCGGATCCGGCTAGCGACGCAGATAGGCAGCGGCCTAGTCGGAGTGCTCTACATCCTCGACGAGCCATCGATCGGGTTGCACCAGCGCGACAACCGGCGGCTCATCGACACCCTGCTGCGTCTCCGTGACCTCGGGAACACGCTGATCGTCGTCGAGCACGACGAAGCTACGATCGAGGCGTCGGATCACGTCGTCGACATCGGCCCCGGCGCCGGAGAGCACGGGGGGGAGATCGTCTACTCAGGGCCGCTGAAGGGCCTTCTCGACGAGGAGGGCTCGTTGACCGGTGCCTATCTATCCGGGCGTCGCTCGATCCCGGTTCCCGAGGTCCGCCGCGTCCCCGGGGAACGCACGCTTCGACTCGAGAGCGCCCGCGAGCACAACCTGAAAGACGTGACGATCCAGATCCCGCTGGGCTTGTTCGTGTGCGTGACCGGTGTATCGGGCTCTGGGAAGTCGACCCTGGTCCAGGACGTTCTGTTGCGGGCACTCAACCAGAAGGTCTATCGGTCCCGCATGCTGCCCGGCAAGCACAAGCGCCTCGTCGGCTGGGAGCAGATCGACAAGGTGATCGACATCGATCAGTCGCCGATAGGACGAACGCCGCGGTCGAACCCCGCGACCTACACCGGCATGTTCGATCACGTCCGGAAGCTGTTCGCGCAGACGCCGGAGGCGCGCGTGCGCGGCTACCAGCCCGGGCGGTTCTCGTTCAACGTTCGCGGGGGGCGGTGTGAGAACTGCGCCGGCGACGGCCAGATCAAGATCGAGATGCACTTCCTTCCCGACGTGTACGTGACCTGCGAGGTCTGCAAGGGGAGGCGGTACAATCGCGAGACGCTCGAGGTGAGGTACAAGGGCCGCTCGATCGCGGACGTCCTGGAGATGAGCGTGGACGAGGGGCTTGAGTTCTTCCGGAACATCCCGATCCTGGCTCGCTACCTTCAGACGCTATCCGACGTGGGGCTCGGCTACATCAAACTCGGGCAGCCGGCGCCGACGCTGTCCGGCGGCGAGGCGCAGCGCATCAAGCTCGGCTCGGAGCTGCACAAGCGGGCCACGGGGAACACGCTCTATGCGCTCGACGAGCCGACGACCGGCCTGCACTTCGAGGACATCCGCAAGCTCCTCGCGGTCCTTCAGCGCCTGGTTTCGAGCGGCAACACGGTGGTCGTGATCGAGCACAACCTGGACGTCGTGAAGACGGCGGACTGGATCGTCGACCTCGGGCCCGAGGGGGGAGCGGCGGGCGGCGAGGTCGTCGTGGCGGGTCCGCCGGAGGAGGTGGCCACGCACCCGGGGTCCCACACGGGGCGGTTTCTGGCGGAGGTCCTTGGGACACCGCGGGCGCCCCGCGTCGCGGTCTCTGCTCGCGGCGGAGGCGGCTCGCCCGCCTAGAAGGCTTGCTAATATGCGCCCCGTCTTGTCCAGGAGAGCGCTCGTCCTCGTCTGCTCGCTAGGCGTCATCGCTGCGGCTTGCGCGCAACCAACGGCCTCCGAGGTGGACCTCGGCGACGGGCGTCGGTTCGTCCCCCTAGTAGTCGAGTTCCTGGACGATGCGGGCGCCGACCCGTCGATCGCGATCGACTCCAACGGGATCCCTTACGTCGTGTCGTTCTCGTTCGTGAAGGAGCTCGAGGCCGGAGAGCTCCCGGTGCAGCGACCGATAGGGGCGCCCTCCCTGCCTGCGGTGTCCGTGGCAACTATCTCCGGCGGGATCTGGACCCGCGGCGCCGCCGCGATGCTTGAGGAGATCGCCAACGTGGAGGTCGCCTTCGGGCCACAGATCCTAGAGGAGCTCGCGACCGCGACCCCGACCAACGTGAACGGCACGGCGGTCGCGGTCGACGACCAGGGGAAGCTTCACGTGGCGTGGGCTGCAGACACCGGCCTCTGGTACGGGACGAACGCGGGCGGCTCCTTCGCCGTGGAGCAGGTCGTTGTGCTGCAAGAGCCGCTCACGACAGCCGGACCTCTGGGCGCGCCGGGGATCGCGGTCGATGGGTCCGGGAGCCCAGCGGTCGCCTACACCCTGAACGAGGGGGAGTCCCAGGCGGTGACGCTGGCAAGGCCAGGCGAGAAGGGCTGGGAGAGCGCCAGCGTGGCCGAGATCGCCCGGTGCTCGAGCTGCCCTCAGCCCGATCGAACCGCGGTGGGATTCGACGCGGCCGGCGAGCCGTTCGTCGCCTACGTCGACACCGCGGCGGGAAGCCCGATGTTCGCCAGGCTCGGCCCCAAGGACTCCTGGAGCACCGCGCCGGTCGAGACGGGAGGAGGAGGCGCCGGGCTCTCGATGGCCGTCGACGGCGACGGGAACGCGCACGTCGCCTACTTCGCGGCCGGGGGGAGCGAGGTACACGTCGCTTCCTCCTCGGGGGGCGGGTGGTTCGTCGGCACCGCCGCCACGCTCGGTGAGGGCGAGGGCACTGGTACGGCTACGACGAGCGTTACCGTGGACGATCAGGGAACGGAGTACGTGGCCTGGTACGACCGGGCGTCGGAAGCGATCGGGCTGGCATCGGGGAGCGGTTCGTCGTTCGCCCCGGTCCAGACCCAGGGGACCGAGGGCGGCGACTCGCCCGCGGTGGGCGTCGCGCCCGACGGCTCGACCGTCTACCTCGCTTGGTACGACCGAGAGAACGGCGACCTGCTGCTCGGAGCCCTGGGCGACACGGAGGGCCTGGCGCTCGCGATGCCGAGCCCGACGGGCGGGCCGGGGACCGAGACCGCGGCGCTGCCGACGGGGCCTCCGGCGGCGGCGTGCGAGCCCGAGGGAACCGAGCTCGAGATCGTCGCCCCTGCCGGCGCGGCCGTGTCGGGCTTCGACACCGACTGCCTGGCGGCGCCGGCCGGCGAGGACCTCACGATCGGCTTCGACAACCAGGATGCCGGCGTCCAGCACAACGTGGCGATCCACGAGACCGATCCGCTGGCCGATCCCGCCGCGGCGAAGCTCTTCGTCGGTGAGCTGATAGCCGGCCCCGACTCGATCGATTACGAGGTAAAGGCCCTTGACGAGGGGGTCTTCTTCTTCCGCTGCGACGTGCACCCGACGACGATGACCGGCACCTTCGTCTCGGCCGTTGCGAAGACCAAGTAGGTACCCCGCCCCGGCGGGTGCCCTCTCCTACAATGGCCGCGTGAGCGCTCCGCGGCCTGAAGGATCATCGATCCCCGACGAGCCCGGCGCCTACCTCTTCCGCGACGGCGACGGGCGCGTGATCTACGTCGGCAAGGCGCGCTCGCTCCGCAAGCGCGTCTCGACCTACTGGGCCAAACCCCAGCACGCCCGGACCGAGGCCATGCTCGCCGCCGCCGAGTCCGTCGAGTGGATCGTGGCCTCAGGCGAGGTCGACGCCCTGATGCTCGAGTACAACCTGATCAAGGAGCACCGGCCGCGCTTCAACATCCGGTACAAGGACGACAAGTCCTACCCATACCTCGCCATCACGGTCGGGGAGCGGTGGCCGCGGGCGCAGGTTCTCCGCGGACGCAAGAGGAAGGGCGCGCGGTACTTCGGCCCGTTCGGGCACGCGTACGCGATCCGGGACACGCTCGACGCGCTCACCCGAGTCTTCCCGGTCCGCACCTGCTCCAACTCGTTCTTCGACCAGCGAGCCCGCGCGCGACGGCCGTGCCTCTACTACGACATCGGCCGGTGCGCGGGTCCGTGCGTGCCCGAGACGACAGGCGTGACCGAGGACTCCTACCGCGCCCACGTCGCGGCGCTGGAGGACTTCCTGGCCGGGAACGAGCGACCCGTCCTCGCGCGGCTTCAAAACGAGATGCGGCAGGCCGCCGAGCGCCGCGAGTTCGAGCTGGCTGCCAAGCTCCGCGACCAGCTCACCGCCGCTCGGCGCGCTATGGAGAGCCAGGAGATGGTCCTCACGCAGCCGGAGGACCTCGACGTCGTCGGTCTGGTCGAGGATGATCTCGAGGCCGCGTTCCAGGTCTTCTTCGTCAGGCGCGGCCGGGTGACGGGCCAGAAGGGCTGGGTCGTGGACGAGGTGGAGCACCTCGACCCGCCCGCCCTGCTCGCCTCCTTCATCCGCGAGCTCGCGATGGAGCGTGAGGACGCGGAGGTGCCGCCCCGCTTCCTCGTACCGGTGATGCCGGAGGACCGGGCGGTGCTCGAGAGGTGGCTCTCGGAGCGGCGTGGCGGAAAGGTATCGCTCGGCGTTCCTGAGCGGGGCGCCAAGCGACGCCTGCTCGAAACCGCGACCAGGAACGCCGAGGAGGCCTTCAGGCGGCACAAGCTCCGCCGCGCCTCCGACTTCGGCGCACGCTCCCGGGCGCTGGCGGAGCTCGCGAACGAGCTCGGCCTGCCACAGGCGCCCCTCCGGATCGAGTGCTACGACGTCTCGAACCTCGGCCCCACGGACACGGTCGGCTCGATGGTGGTGTTCGAGGACGGGATTCCGAAGCGCTCGGACTACCGGCGGTTCGAGATCAAGGGCGTACCCGGCCAGGACGACTTCGCCAGTATGGGGGAGATGCTCCGGCGAAGGTTCGCCAAGCTGGCCGAGGGCGAGGACGAGGAACCAGGGCGCCGGCGGTTCGCCTACCCACCCTCGCTGATCGTCGTGGACGGTGGCCGCGGGCAGCTCGGCGCGGCGTCAAGGGCATTGGCGCAGCATGGACTCGAGCTGCCCGCCGTCGGGCTCGCGAAGCGCCTCGAGGAGGTCTATCTCCCCGGCCGTCCCGACCCTCTGCGGATCCCGCGGGGCTCGGAGGCCCTCTTCGTCCTCCAGCACCTCCGCGACGAGGCTCATCGGTTCGCCATCGCGTACCACCGGAAGAAGCGGGCTCGCCGCGCGCTGGCCTCCCCGCTGGACGACGTCCCTGGCGTCGGTCCGGCGAGGAAGAGGACTCTCCTGCGGAGATTCGGGTCGCTTGCCGAGCTGCGCCGGGCTTCGCTCGGAGAGATCGAAGCTACGCCCGGATTCGGCCCCGAGCTCGCCCGCGCCGTCTACGATCGGGTCCATCGTGTCGAGGGGAGGGCGAGCGCCTGATGGCGGAGCCGGCGCGCGCGGGCCGGGCGAAGGGTAGGACGAGGGAAGTCGTGGCCGCCGCCCGCGGAGGTCCGGGCTTCACGATAATCACCGGCCTTTCGGGCGCCGGCCGCTCGGAGGCGGCCCGGTGTCTGGAGGACCTCGGCTACTTCGTCGTCGACAATCTTCCGCCGGCGCTGCTGTCGAAGATGGCGGAGCTCGCCGCCGGCCCCGGCGGTCCGCACCGCGTCGCGATCGTGGTAGACGCTAGGGGAGGCGTGTTCTTCGGCGAACTCTCGAAGGCGCTGGAGGAGCTGAAGAAGCTCCACATCGCCTACCGGATCCTGTACCTGGAGGCGGCGGACGTCGATCTCGTGAACCGGTACGAGGCCACACGTCGCAGGCACCCGCTCGCCCCCGCCGACCGCGTGGTGGAGGGCATCCGCCGCGAGCGGCTGATGATGGAGAGCCTCCGCGGCGAGGCCGACCTGATCGTGGACACGTCCGGGCTGACACCGCACGAGCTCAGGGACCGGATCCGCGAGGCCTTCGCGGAGGCTCCTCCGGAGGAGAGCATCCAGGTCTCGCTCGTGTCGTTCGGGTTCAAGTTCGGCACCCCGCGGGACGCCGACCTGGTGCTGGACGTCCGGTTCCTGCCGAACCCGCACTGGATCGAGGACCTACGGCCGCTCCCCGGGAGCGACGAGCGCGTGCGGAAGTTCGTGACGGGCCAGGATCTGTACTGGGAGTTCATGTCGCGTCTCGAGTCCTTGCTGGAGCTGCTCGTGCCGGCGTACGTCTCCGAGGGGAAGTCCTACCTCACGATCGCCGTCGGCTGCACCGGCGGGCGACATCGCTCTATCGTCGTCGTGGACGAGTTGGCGCGGTTCCTGAAGGACCGCGGCTACCCCGTCGGCGTGGATCACCGCGACCTGGACCGCTAGGCCGGACGCCCGCAGCGGCGCTCGCTAGGATGGGAGCGCCCGGGCCTCACCCCTAGGAGGAGAAATGAGCGTCAAGATCGGCATCAACGGTTTCGGTCGCATCGGACGCAACTTCCTCCGGGCCGCTAGGAAGACCCGCGCCGACTTCGACTTCGTCGCGGTGAACGACATCACCGATTCGAAGACCCTCGCCCACCTGCTGAAGTACGACTCCGTCCTGGGTGTCCTCGACGCGGACATCCGAGTAACCGACGAAGGCATCTCGGTCGACGGCAAGGCGTTCAAGGTCCTGGCCGAGCGCAACCCGGCCGATCTCCCCTGGAAGGAGCTCGGCGCCCAGATCATCCTGGAGTCGACGGGGCTGTTTACCGATCGGGAGAAGGCCGAGGCGCACATCGCCGCCGGCGCCGAGAAGGTCATCATCAGCGCGCCCGCGAAGGGCGAGGACATCACGATCGTGATGGGGGTGAACGAGGACGGCTACGATCCCGCAGCCCACAACATAATCTCGAACGCCTCCTGCACCACGAACTGCGTCGTGCCGCTGGCGAAGGTGCTCGAGGACTCGTTCGGGATCGACCGCGCGCTGATGACCACGATCCACGCCTACACGAACGACCAGAACCTGCTCGACCTGCCCCACAAGGACCTACGCCGGGCTCGCGCGGCCGCGATCAACATCGTCCCCTCCTCGACCGGAGCCGCCAAGGCGACGTCTCTGGCGCTCCCGCAGCTCAAGGGCAAGATGGACGGCACGGCCATGCGCGTCCCGGTGCCCGACGGCTCGGTCACCGACCTGGTCGCGATCCTCGGACGCGAGGTCACGGCCGAGGAGATAAACCGGGCGTTCGAGGTCGCGGCCGGCACCGAGCGCCTGCGTGGCCGCCTCGTCTACACGGAGGACCCTATCGTGTCGAGCGACGTCGTCGGGAGCCCGGCGTCCTGCACGTTCGACGCCCAGTCGACGATGGTCATCGGCAACCTCGTCAAGGTGATCGGCTGGTACGACAACGAGTGGGGATACTCGAACCGGCTCGTCGAGCTGGTCGAGATGGTCGCCGCCTCGCTGTGAGCTTGCCCACGCTCGACGATCTCGGCGACGTCGCCGGGAAGCGGGTCTTCGTCCGCGCCGACCTGAACGTCCCGCTCGAGGGGGGGGCCGTCGCCGATGACTTTCGCATCCGCCGGACGCTCCCCACTCTCACCGAGCTCCTCGAGCGCGAAGCCTCGCTGATCCTCGCCTCGCATCTCGGGAGGCCGAGGGGCAGGGTCGCGGAAGGGATGCGGCTAGCGCCGGTGGCGGATCGGCTCTCGGAGCTGCTTGTCGCCGACGTCATGGCGCTCGACGAGACGGTAGGCGACGAGGTCGAGGCAGTGTGCGAGCACATCGGGCCCGGCGAGGTCGTCCTCCTCGAGAACCTCCGATTCGACCCGGGTGAGGAGGCGAACGACCCGGGTTTCGCGAGGCGACTCGCGGTGCTCGCGGACGCTTACGTGAACGACGCGTTCGGTGCGGCTCATCGCGCGCACGCCTCGGTCGCGGCGCTGCCGGAGCTGTTCCGCGGCAACGACATGCGGGCTGTTGCGGGCAGGCTGCTCCACCGGGAGGTAGAGGTGCTGTCGAAGCTCCGGGACGCTCCGGAGAGGCCGTACATGGCCGTCCTCGGCGGAGCCAAGGTCTCCGATAAGCTCGCGACCATCGGGTCGCTGGTCGAGCGGGTCGACGCGTTGCTGATCGGCGGCGCGATGGCCTTCACGATCATCGCGGCCGGCGGCGGCGAGGTGGGCGCCACCCTCTGCGAGCCCGAGAGGTTCGACGACGTGAGGGCGGCACAGCGCAGGGCGGGCGAGCGCGGCGTGCTGATCCAGCTCCCAGAGGACGCGATCGCGGCTGCGGAGATGTCGGTCGACTCGCCGCGGCGGACGGTCCCCGCTCACGACGTGCCGAGGGGGGAGATGGCGCTGGACGTCGGTCCGCGCACCGTGGAGGAGTTCGCCCGGACGCTCGCCGACGCCGGAACGATCCTATGGAACGGCCCCATGGGGGTGTTCGAGCTCGAGCCCTTCTCCGCCGGTACCCGGGGCGTGGCCATGGCGATCGCCGGATCGAGAGCCTTCAGCGTCGTGGGCGGAGGCGACAGCCTCGCGGCGGTGCGCAGGCTCGGTCTCGAGGACTCCTTCGACCACCTGTCCACCGGTGGCGGCGCCTCGCTCGAGTTCCTGGAGGGCAGGACGCTCCCCGGGATCGCCGCGCTGGAAGTGGCCTAGATGGCTCGGAGGCCGATCGTCGCCGCCAACTGGAAGATGCACAAGACGCACCTGGAGGCCATCCAGGCGGTGCAGAAGCTCTCGTACCTGCTCGACCGCGACGACGCCGAGCGCGTGGAGGTCGTGATCTGTCCACCTTTCACGGCGCTCCGCGCCGTGCAGACGCTGATCGACTCCGACCGGCTGCTCTACGGGCTCGGCGCGCAGAACGTGCACCCCGAGGAGAAGGGCGCGTTCACGGGGGAGATCTCGCCGGCCATGCTCGAGGCCCTTAAGGTCCGCTACGTGATCTGCGGCCACTCGGAACGGCGGGAGCTGTTCGGCGAGACCGACGACTTCGTGAACGGGAAGGTGCGCGCGGTATTCGCCCACGGGATGACCCCAATCCTGTGCGTCGGGGAGACCCTGGAGGAGAGAGACTCCGGCCGGACCCACGAGAGGGTTGCGGGACAGGTCCGCGCCGGACTCGAGAAGCTCACGCCCGAGCAGATGACGTCCATCGTGGTTGCCTACGAACCGATCTGGGCGATCGGCACCGGAAGGAACGCCGAGCCGGCCGACGCGGGGGAGGTCGCGGGGCTGATCCGCGGGACCATCGAAGAGCTGTCGTCGAAAGAGATTGCCGACGCCGCGAGGATCCAGTACGGCGGCAGCGTGAAGGCCGGCAACATCCGAGGATTCATGGCGCACCCCGACATCGACGGTGCGCTCGTCGGGGGCGCGAGCCTGGATCCCGAAGAGCTGGCGCTCATCGTGAAGTACCGGTAAGGCGCGTGAACAGCCTCCTCTACGTCTGTCTCGATGGGCTCGGCGACGACCCGATCCCCGAGCTCGACGGTCTCACGCCGCTCGAGGCGGCGGAGACCCCCTTCCTGGACGGGCTGGCCGAGCGCGGCGCGACGGGGACGGTGGTCACCGCCGGTCCGGGCATAGCCCCGGAGTCGGACGTCGGCGTCTTCGGGATCCTCGGCTACGACCCTTCGGAGGAGCATCCCGGGCGGGGTGTCTTGGAGGCGGTCGGCTCGGGGATGGAGTTCGGCGACGGCGACCTCGCCTTCCGGATCAACTTCGCCACCGCGGATTGGCCGAGGATCATCGACCGCCGGGTCGGCCGCGACCTGTCGTCGGATGAGGCCACGGTCCTCGCTGCCGAGGTGAACGATGAGCTTGCGCTTCCCGGCGCGGGCTTCGCGCTCCGCGCGACCGTCGAGCACCGTGGCGCGCTCGTGATCCGTGCCGACGAGGGCGCGCTCTCGGGCGAGGTGAGCAACACCGACCCCGCGTATCGCAAGGAGGGACACCTCGGAGTGGCGCTCGAGACCTTCGAGAGCGAGGTCGCGCGCTGCGAGCCGCTCGAGGACACGCAGGAGGCCCGACGTGCCGCGGACCTGACGAACGCGTTCGTCGAAGGGTCCGCGCGGATCCTGGACGCCTCCGAGATCAACACGGCCAGGCGTCGCGCGGGCCGGCTCCCCGCCAACCTCGTGCTCACGCGCGACGGCGGCAGCAGACTTCCCGCTCTCGAGCCGATCCGAGAGCGCTTCGGGCCGAGCTGGGGGTGCTTCGTGGAGATGCCGGTGGAGAGAGGCATCGCGATGCTGCTGGGGATGGCGACGGTGGAGGCCCCGCGCCTCGCGGCCGAGGCGGACTACGCAGCGTGGGCGCTCCTGGCGGCGGAGGCTCTGGACGGCTTCGACGCTGTCTACGTGCACATCAAGGGCCCCGACGTCCCCGCCCACGACGGCCGCGCCGAGGACAAGCGCGACGCCATCGCCCTGATCGACCGCGCGTTCTTCGGTGAGGTGCTGCCCCTCGTAGATCCGCGGCGCACGGTCATGGCCGTGACGGCCGACCACGCCACCTCGTGCGTCCGAAGGGCCCACACCGCCGACCCCGTTCCCCTCCTGGTGAGCGGCGCCGGGGTCGGTGCGGACGGCTCGGGAACGTTCGGTGAGCGAGTGTGCGCGTCGGGCTCGCTGGGCAAGCTCAGGGGCGCCCAGATCCTGCCACGCGTGACGAGGATCCTGGCCGGCTGAGGCCGGTCAAGCCGCGCCGCCCGGCTCCTGCGTAAAGCCATGTGGGGCGTTTGCCCGGGGGCTCGGGCCCCGGATAAGCTTCGCTCGTCGCTGCAAGGAGGAGGACGGGTATGAGGAGACATACGTTCCTAGGGAGGTTCCTCGCGCTGGCCGCAGTACTTGCCTTGGTGGCCGCCGCGTGCAAAGCGGACACGACGACGCCGGAAACGACCGAGCCCACGGGGACCGAGGGTCCGGTCGGCGGCAGTCTCGTCGTGGGCGCGGAACAGTGGCCCAAGTGCATCAACCTCGTGGTGACCTCGTGTGCCTCGCTGTCGTGGGCCGCGCAGTCGGTCAGCTACCACCTCACTCCGCGAGCGCTGGAGATCGACCTGGATGGCAACTTCGTCGTGGGACCGCTCGTGACCGAAGTGCCGAGCGTCGAGAACGGAGGGGTGACCGAGGACCCGTTCACGGTCACGTACCACCTGAACCCCGACGCGGTGTGGGACGACGGGTCCCCGATCACGTGTGAGGACTGGGACTTCACGTGGCGGGCGTTCCTCAACACCAAGGGGACGTACTACAAGGTGGGGTACGACCAGATCGAGTCGATCGACTGCTCCGATCCGCTGACGGCGGTCCTCAACTTCAAGACGACCTACGCGGACTGGCCGGCCCTCTTTGGAGGGGCTTTCGAGTTCGTGATGGAGAAGGCGGCCTTCCCCGACGCGGACCCCGAGAAGCCCGACCTCTCCGGGGACATGGTCAACGAGATCCCGTTCTCGGGCGGGCCCTGGATCCTCGAGTCCTGGAGCGAGCAGGAGGCAGTCCTCGTCCGCAACGACAGTTTCTGGGTCGAGGACCGGATCCCGCTGCTCGACCAGGTCACGATGATCCCGATCGAGGACCAGGCGGCTGAGATCAACGCCCTCCTCAATCGCGAGGTGGTGGCGATAAACCCGCAGGCGTCGGACGTGAGCTTGATCGACCAGGTCGCGGCCGACCCGGGGGTGACCGCCGTCGGTGGAACGACCCCGTACAACGACATGATGTGGTTCACGAACGACAAGCCGCCGCTCGACGATCCTGTCGTGCGGGAGGCGCTGCTGTTCGCACTAGATCGCCAGGCGGTGCTCGATGCCCTCATCAAGCTGAACAACCCGGACGCCGAGCTCGTGAACTGTCCCCAATACATCCCCGGCCTCGGGCCCTGGTGCCAGCCCGTCTTCGAGGACGTGACCTACGATCCGGCGCACGCGATCGAGCTCCTCGAGGGCGCCGGCTGGGACTGCTCGGGCGTGCCCAACGCACCGTGCGAGAAGGACGGGCAGCCGCTCGTCCTGACGATCTCCGCGAACACAGGGAACACGCGTCGTGAGGCGGCGCAGCAGATCTTCAAGGAGGCCGCCAAGCCGGCCGGGTTCGAGCTCGACATCGAGAACTACGGCTCCGGGGTCTACTTCGGCCGGGTCTGTCCGCGCGGTCTGGTCCACGTCTGCGACTACGCCTCGGCCGGCACCCCCGCGGGGACGATCCTCTTCGCGTTCGGGTGTGACTACCTCCCGACTGAGGAGAACGAGTACGCGGGCGGCAACTGGAACCACTACTGCAACCCGGAGAACGACGCGCTCATGAAGGAGCTCGACGCGGAGGTGGACACCGCAAAGCGCATCGAGCTCGCGACGCAGGTCCAGGAGATACTTCGAGAAGACGCCGTGTCCCTGCCCATGTACCTCTTGCCGAGCGTGATGATCTGGCGCGCCGACACGGTGGGGGGCCCCCTCGACCTCTACGCGACCCATGTCTACTCGCCGTACTTCAACATGTACGACTGGTACGCGGTCGAGGCGTAGACGGGGAGACGGATCGAGGGATCCGGCGGGCCGAAGAGGGGCCCGCCGGATCCTCTTATCGGGCTGACCGCGAACCTGGGTGCGTGCTCCTATAATGCGGTCAACCGGGGATCGGGGCTGACCAGGAACAATGTGGCGATACGTCGTTCGCAGGGCGCTCTTCTCGATCCCGGTCCTCCTCATCTCGAGCGTGCTGGTCTTCGTCGTCATCAAGGCGACCACCGACCCGGTGGCGGCGGTGTCTCTGAGCCCCCGGTTCCGGCCGGAAGACCTCGTCCAGCTCCGGATCGACTTGGGTCTGGACAGACCTCCCGTGGTGCAGTACCTGAGCTGGCTCGGCGACTTCGTCCAGGGCGACTGGGGCAATTCGATCATCACGAACCGACCGGTCTACCCCGACATGATGGAGGCGCTCGGGAACACGATCCTCCTCGGGCTCGCGGGGGTCGGCGTCTCGCTGCTGATCGGGGTGGGGGTCGGGATCTACTCGGCGCTGCGGCAGTACTCCTTCTTCGACTACCTGGCCACCGGCGCGGCCTTCCTCGGTCTCTCGATGCCGACCTTCTGGTTCGCCCTGATGCTGCAGCTCATCCTTGGCGTGTACCTGACGAGGTGGTTCGGGCTGACGAAACCCATCTTCTACACGACCGGAATGAGCACGCCCGGGGTAGAGGGGTTCGACATCGTCGACCGGCTGCAGCACATCACGCTCCCCACCATCGTCCTCGCTGTGCAGATCATCGCCGTGTACAGCCGGTACATGCGGGCCAGCATGCTGGAGGTGCTCCAGTCGGACTTCCTCCGGACGGCCCGAGCGAAGGGCGTGAGGGAACGCCGGGTCCTCGTCCGGCACGGGATGCGGAATGCTCTGATCCCGCTCACGACCCAGGTGGCCCTGGACGTCGGCAGCATCGCCGGCGGCCTGATCATCACCGAGACGATCTTCTCCTGGCCGGGGATGGGACGGCTGTTCATCAGCGCCATCGATCTCGGCGACTACACCGTCGTTCTGCCGTGGGTCATGGTCACGGTGACGTTCGTCATCCTGTTCAACCTCGTCGCGGACATCATGTACGCGGCGCTCGACCCTAGGATCCGCTATGCGTGACGACCTGGACGAGGAACGTCCGGGGCGGGCGGGCGACCTCGACGAAGCCCCGGCCGCCACGGGTCCAATGGGGCTCCCGGAGGTCGCCACCCAGACCATGACCCAGCGCCAGCTCGCCTGGCGCCGGTTCAAGCGACACAAGCTGGCGATCGTGTGTGCCGGGATCCTGGTCGTGATCACCCTCGCGACGATCCTGGCAGGAGTGATCTCACCGTTCGGGTTCGCGCAGCTCAACCTCGACGCCCTGACGCAGTCGCCAAACTTGCCTCACCTGATGGGGACGGACACGCTGGGTCGGGACGAGTTCACGCGGGTCCTCTACGGTGGGCGGATCTCGCTCCTCGTCGGCATCACCGTCGCCGTGTCCGCGGGCGTGATCGGGACGGTCGTCGGCGCCCTGGCTGGCTACTACGGGAGGTGGATCGACAACCTCCTCATGCGGATGACCGACCTGTTCCTGGCGATCCCGTTCCTCGTCACCCTCGTGATCGCGTCGATCGCCCTGCGGGGCGCGGTCCCCACGCCGTGGGACATCGTCATCGTCCTCACTCTGTTCTTCTGGATGCCGGAGGCGCGCATCGTTCGAGGGCTCTTCCTGTCTCTCAAGGAGAAGGAGTTCGTTGAGGCCGCCAGGTCGCTCGGCGCGTCGAACCGTCGGATCATCTTCCGCCACATACTCCCGAACGCCATGGGTCCCATAATCGTGGGAGTGACCCTGGCTGTGGCGGCCGCGATCCTCACGGAGTCCGCGCTGTCTTTCCTGGGCTTCGGGGTTCAGCCTCCTACCCCCACGTGGGGCAACATGCTCTCCGAGGCCCGGAACCAGATCACGGCCGCGCCGTGGCTGCTGTGGTTCCCTGGCCTCATGATCCTCGTCACGTCCCTGTGCGTGAACTTCCTCGGGGACGGCCTGAGGGACGCGCTGGACCCGCACCAGCGGCTCGAGGCGAATGTCTGAGGCGCTGCTCGAGGTCCGGGACCTGAAGGTCCATTTCCCGACCGAGGACGGCCTGGTGAAGGCCGTCGACGGGGTCTCCTTCAAGGTGACCCCAGGCGAGACCCTCGGCGTGGTCGGGGAGTCGGGCTCCGGCAAGAGCGTCACCTTCCTCACGGTGCTAGGGCTAATCGCATCTCGGGACGCCAGGATCGAGGGTCAGGTCCTGTTCCGGGGCCAGGATCTACTGACGCTCCCAACGGAGGAGGTGCGCTCGCTCCGCGGCCGGGAGATCTGCATGATCTTCCAGGATCCCCTTACGGCGCTCAACCCCGTTCACCGTGTGGGCGCCCAGGTAGCCGAGGTGTTTCACGCCCACGGCAACGTCGACAAGAAGGACGCCTGGGAGCGGGCCGTGGGACTGCTCGACCTGGTGGGGATCCCCAGGCCGCAAGAGCGGGCGAGACAGTACCCGCACGAGTTCTCCGGTGGGATGCGGCAGAGGGCCATGATCGCGATGTCACTCGCGCTCAACCCCGACCTGCTGATCGCCGACGAGCCGACCACGGCTCTCGACGTCACCGTGCAGGCTCAGATCCTCGACCTCATCGACCGGCTGAAGCAGGAGTTCAACGCGGCGGTGGTGATAATCACCCACGACCTCGGGGTCGTCGCGGAGCACTGCGACGACATCATGGTCATGTACGCGGGGAAGATCGTCGAGGAAGGCGAGCGCGACGACATCTACTACCGGAGCCACCATCCCTACACGTGGGGCCTGCTCGGCTCGATCGCGCGCCTGGACGCGCCCAGAGGACGTCTGCGCCCGATCAAGGGCCTTCCACCCTCGCTCATCTACGTACCGCCGGGCTGCCCCTTCAGCCCGCGGTGTCCGCACGTGATGGACGTCTGCCGGACAGACCCGCCGGAGCTGCTGCCGATCGAGGGGAGCCATGCATCGGCCTGCCACCTCACCTTCGCCGAGAGGGAGCGGATCTTCCGCGAGGAGGTGGCCGCCCGGTGATCGACGTGGCGGAGAGAGCGGAGCCGGCGAAGGAAGAGAGAGGCGAACCGCTCCTGCGGCTCGAGTCGATCAAGAAGTACTTCAAGATCACCCGCGGGGTCGTCTTCCAGCGCCACATCGGCGACGTCCACGCGGTGGACGGCGTCGATCTCGAGGTCTACCCGGGCGAGACCGTGGGCCTGGTGGGGGAGACCGGCTGCGGCAAGTCCACCCTCGCGCGCGTGGTAACTAGACTCTACGAGCCCACCGAGGGCAGGGTGATGTTCGACGGTCAGGACATCACGCACCTCAAGGGGCGCGAGCTGCGGGAGATCCGGCGCCACGCGCAGATGATCTTCCAGGACCCCTTCGCGTCGCTCAACCCGAGGATGCCCGTCGGATCGATCATCGGGGAGCCGTTCGCGATCCACGGGACGGTGCCGAGGAACAAGATCAAGGACGAGGTCCAGCAGCTGATGGAGCTCGTCGGCTTGAATCCGGAGCACTACAACAGGTACCCTCACGCCTTCTCCGGCGGGCAACGGCAGCGGATCGGCGTCGCGCGGTCGCTCGCGCTTCGGCCGAAGCTCATCGTGTGCGACGAGCCCGTCTCGGCCCTGGACGTCTCGATCCAGGCGCAGATCCTGAACCTGCTCGAAGACCTCCAGGAGGAGTTCAACCTCACCTACCTGTTCATCGCGCACGACCTATCGGTCGTGAAGCACGTGTCCGATCGCGTGGCCGTGATGTACCTGGGCAAGATCGTAGAGATGGCGCCCGGCGATACGCTGTACCTCAACCCGAAGCACCCCTACACCGGCGCGCTTCTCTCGGCGGTGCCGATCGCCGACCCCAAGCTTGCGGCGCACAAGAAGCGGATCATCCTCGAGGGTGACGTTCCCTCGCCGATCGACCCGCCGTCCGGCTGCCGGTTCCATCCGCGGTGTCCCAGGGCGCAGATGCCCACGTGCGCCGCCGAGGAGCCGGCGCTCCTGCCCCACCATCCGGGGCAGATCGCCGCCTGCCACTTCCCGCTGGAAGACAGAGCTATCATCGAGGAAGTCTGAAGACCGGAGCCCATCGTGAGGATCGTCAACACCATCGTGATCGTGCTGGAGATCGTATCGGCGCTGTTCCTCGTGCTGTTCATCCTTCTCCACTCGGGCAAGGGGAGCGGCCTGTCGGACATGTTCGGGGGCGGCGGGACCCTTACGGGGGGAACCGCCCTGGAGCGGCGTCTGGACAAGATCACCGTGGCGACCGCCGTCATCTTCACCGTGTGCACCTTCTGGCTGGCCTGGCAGTGGCTCCCGTAGGGTCCGCGAGCCCCCTTGGTAGAATCCCGTGCTGCGCCGTCGGAGTGGCGGAATTTGGCAGACGCGCTAGGTTGAGGGCCTAGTGGGCGAATAGCCCGTGGGGGTTCAAATCCCCCCTCCGACACGAACCGTACGTACACCGCCGAGTCCGCTTTGACCAGCGCCTTCCTGTCGCGCGGCTGATGGGTGAGGCTCAGACCCAATCGGTGAACTTGCGATTCCGTTCGCGTGCTGGTTCGCGCAGCATCGGGAACGCCTGCCTCTCGTCGACCGATGCCGCTCCGCGAGGATCCCCTTTGCTCGCTCTGTGACGGCCCGACGGGCGAAGGCCCTTGAAGGCCGTGGTACTCGCATAGCACCACCTCGAGTGGGCGGTTTAGGTTGAGACCGTCTGCTCCCGCGAGGCTGAGTAGACTGTGTTCCAGGCCGGAAGTGCCCTGCGGCTGAACCCCGTCGTGACCACGCGACAAAGACGTATACTTGAGAAAGACGCGATACCCCGTACCTGAGGGGAGACGAAGGGACTCACGGGGAATCGCCTCCGCCGATCTAGTCCCATCGCTGGTTCCAGCGAAGGCTTGATACCCCGAGCGCGTTCCGCTCGAATCTGGCTCACGTTGGCCCCGGTTGGTCAGGGGCACGACGAGCAAAGGAGAACACGCATGAAGCACGTGCGCGTCGCAACATACGAGATCAAGAAGGGCTCCTTTCAGGAGCTCGCCGACGTTGCCCAGGACGGCATGCTGCGGACGTTCCGGGACCAGCCCGGGTTCATCCGGTACGGCCTTGCCGACCTTGGTGACAAGACATGCCTGTCGCTCAGCCTGTGGGAGACACGCAAGGACGCCGATTCGTCGGTCCCCGTGGCCGCGAGCTGGGTACGCGAGAACATCGACGATCGGGTCGAGCTTCGGTCGAACCAGATAGGCGACCTCGCCTTCTACGAGGGCATACCCGCGAAGGTTTGACAGACAAAGACCGTCCGGTAGTTCGCCGACCGTGCCCGTGCGCTGCATAAGCGCGGCCGGTCAGGGAGGGGAGCCCACTTCAGTGGGCTCCCTTTCTTCGTGGAAGGCGTGAGCTATCGGAGCACCAAGAGTTCCCCTCTCAGGATGCGTGTGCACAGGGTTCGGATCGCCCTCCGACACGAGCAACGCTACTCAGAGGATCCGACCGAGACGCGTTCGGGTCACCAGCGGCCGGGCGAGCGCGAAGGAGGCGACGACGCCACCGAGGCAACAACGACCGCCTTGATCTCAGCGGGCAGGTCGAGGGTCCGCAGCAGGAGCGCGAGTCCGATGAGGACCGGACCCTGCAGCACGAAGTCAGCGTAGGAGCTCCTCGCGAGCGCCTTCGCGAACGGGCCCTGTCGATCCAGTCGCCGTTGAGCGAACGCAAGGAGCCATACGGACGCGGCGACGGCGACCGTCGATCGCCGCGAGCGCGAGCGCGGGCCAGCCCCATCCGCCCAGGAACGGCTCCTCGGTGAGGCCGAGCGCGT
The DNA here is from genome assembly GCA_035288045.1 of Actinomycetota bacterium. GTDB lineage: Bacteria > Actinomycetota > UBA4738 > UBA4738 > HRBIN12 > DATEBA01. The sequence continues at coordinate 34,199 of DATEBA010000023.1, read as the reverse complement.
CGGCCGAGACGATCAGCGCGGCGAGCGACAGGGCCGCCGCAAGCGCGATGACACCGGCTCCACGCCGCGGGCGGTCGTCGATGGGTTGGAGCCATCCCCACCTGGCGCTTGCGGTCCCGAGGGCGAACATCCCCGCGCATTGGGACCATTCCCAGATGTGTAGGTTACCGACCTGCGGGGTGTTGAGCGGGAACTGCAGACGCACGACGAAGGTCGCGGCCGCGATGCCGGCTCCGACGACGATGAGGTGCCGGCCGCGGAGCTCGCGCATCGGGCCGATCGTCCGAGACGCTCGCTCGTCCAGCGGCTCGAGGCGCGTCGAGCGCAACTGCCACCTGCCTGCGTACGCGAGCGAGTAGATCAGGAGCACTCCGAGGAACCACAGCGGTCCGTTGTCGAGGAACGGCTCCGAGTGCGTGAACCGGTACCAGTAAGACCCGAGATGCTGTATCGGTTCGCGGAGGGCGAAGACCAGTAGAGGCCACAGCACGACCGTGAACGCCGCGAGCGGGATGCCCAGGCGAACGAGCCGGTCCCGCACGAAGCGTCCGGGACCCTTCCGCGATAGCCCCCAGGCGTGAGGAGGCCCGCGATGAAGAAGAACAGGCCCATGAGGAAACCTGCCGACGCCGGCAATCGCTACGAAGACCGTGTCGGCCGCGTCGGAGATGCCGACCTCACGCACCTCCTGGTAGGCCCAGCCCCCGTACTCGGTGTAGTTGTTGACGCCGTGCGCGGCGATGATCGCCGCGATGAGGACGACCTTCAGCTTGTCGAGGAACGCGAGGCGCTCGTCCGATATTCGGCGCTCGAGATCCCGCGCCCCATCCGGCCGCTCACGCGACGGTGATTCGACACCCGGACCCGGGCGTCTTGTCCACGACGACGGTCGTCCTCCCAGCAGGGTGGACGACGATCGTGGCGCCGCAGCGATTCGTGGGGGGATCTAGCGCCCCCACACGGAACGGGCGCGGGCAGGCTGCCAGGCAGGCACGGTCGTAGGTCTCGAGCGAGTAGGTGCCCGGGGGCAGGGAGTGGGCCACGATCCGCCTCCGGCTTACGTAACGGACGGATTCCTCGAGCACGACATCGCCGTCCTCCGTGGCGAGGCGGACGAAGAGGAATCCTCCCTCCGTATAGCAGCAACCGAGAACGGCGTCGACCCGCAGGAACCCGTTGGCGGGCTCTGCGAGCCCGGCATCGCCCCTTGGAGATGCCGTCCTGGGCTCCCGAGGAGGCTCGCCCGCGGTGCACGAGAGGGCGGCGACGAGGGTCATGATGATGAGACGTGATGGTCCGGTCAGTGTGCCCCTCCAAGCGTCACCCGCCGCGGTGGATCCCCACCGTCGGGTACATGCATCTCGGGCCGCTTGCCGTGACCGCGGATCGATGGTCGCCGGAATGAAGGTCCTCCCACCCAGGTCCGACGAACCTTGGGTCGCGACCGCCACGTGGCGGCCGTGGGAAGCACTGGTCGTGTTCCTGACCGGCTATGCGGCGGGAGCGCTTGCCCGAGCCGAAGTGTCCGGTCTCGACGCGTCCGCAGCTGCTCGGGAGGCCGGGCCCGCGATCGTCGAGTCGCTCTGGACGATCGCGCTGGTTGCCTGGCTCGGGGTGCGGCATCCCCTGTGGCGAGACGCCGTCGGGCGACCGGAGCGGGCCTGGCATGAGGTTCACGAGGGGGCTGTCTTCGGATTCATCCTCTACGGCGTCGTTGCGCTCGGCGTGGCATGGCCGCTCGGCAAGCTGCTGACCTTCGTGGCGAAGGAGGACGTGCAGGCACCGAGACAGCCCCTCTTCGACCGGTCGGCGGGTTCGATCGCAGTCGGTGTCGTCTTCGCGCTCGCTGTCGCTCCCATCGCCGAGGAGCTGTTCTTCCGGGGAATCCTTTTCCGCGCGATCCGGGATCGGCACGGTTTCGGCCTCGGCGCGGCAGGCTCGACGGCGGCGTTCGCGCTCGTGCACTACGCCCCTCAGGGTGGGCTCGACAATCTGGTCGTGGTCGCAGCGACCGCGGTCATGGGCGCCGGGCTCGCCCTCCTATACGAGCGCCGGAGGAACCTCTTGGCGCCGCTCGCGGCACACGTGGCCTTCAACCTCCTCGGGCTCGTGGTGTTGTTTCGCTCGTAGCGGGCCGCGCTAGGATGCGGCGCGCCGCGTGGAGAGGGGAAACGATGAGCGGACGGGTGGTGCTGATCACGGGCGGGGCGGGGGGCATCGGCCTCGCGACCGCCGAGCGGTTCCTGGCCGACGGCGACGTCGTGTCCCTGGCCGACCGGAGCAAAGACGGTTTGGCGAGGGCCGCGAAGGCCTTGCGGGGCAAGGGTGAGGTCCGCACCGTCGGGGCCGATGTGACGCGGGTCGAGGACTGCGAGCGGATAATCGGCGAGACGATCGAGGCTGGGGGAAGGCTCGATGTCCTCGTGTGCTGCGCCGGCGTCTGGGTCGAGGGTCTGACGGAGCTCGCCACCGAGGAGGAGTGGGATCGAACGATCGACGTGAACCTGAAGGGCGTGTTCTTCACCTGCCGCTTCGCGCTCCCTCACCTGCTCGAGACCGGCGGCTGCATCGTGAACCTGTCCTCCGATGCAGGCCTGAAGGGCTCCTCCGAAACCGCGATCTACTCCGCCTCCAAGGGAGGGGTGAGCAACCTGACGCGCGCCTTGGCGCTCGAATACGCGCCCCGGGGTGTCCGGGTGAACGCCGTGTGCCCGAACGATGTCGACACGCCGATGCTGGCATACCAGGCGGAGCGCTACGGTGTCGGCGACCCGGACGGGTACCTGAGGGCGCTGCTCGCTAATTACCCGACGGGACCGCGCGCCCGCTTCATCCGGCCGGACGAGGTGGCGGAGCTGATTTGGTTCCTGGCCTCTCCCAAAGCCGAGCCGATCACGGGAGCGAACGTGGCCATCGACTTCGGCGCGACCGCAGGGAGCTGAGCGGGGTCACGCGATCGTCCGCCAGTCGGGGTCCCGGTCGAGCGAATCCCGGTCGGAGCTGAGCTTGCGCCGTCCGCTGCCGTCGACGTGGATCGTATAGAGGTCCAGGTCGAAGTGCGGCCGGCGACGAACGCCAGCCTGCGGCCGTCCGGTACCACGAGGGCTCGTAGCTGTTGGCAGGAAACCCCACACTCCCTGCGCCGTCAAGCTAGCGGATGGGCGCCTAGCGGCCCTTCGTCCGCTGCCGCGCCTTGCGCTGAAGCTCTGTCTGGAGGCTCAGCGACTCCTTGTCGTTCGGTGCGAAGAACCGCCGGCGGGGAGACTGCTCCGGGGCGGACCGCACGGACACCTCGAGAGCGGCTAGTTCAGAGGTCGTGCGGTGCGCCCCGAAGACCCCTGCCATGGCAGCCTCGAGATCCGCGATTGGGATCAGCCAGTGCCCGTCGTCGCCCTTGACCGCACCGGGGTAGACGCCGTTCGTGAGGCCCCGGAGGATCTCCCCGGGTCTCACGCGGCAGTACGCCGCCGCGGCAGGGATACCGAGGAGCTGCGACCTCCTGCCGGTCTCGGGGGTGAGCGTCCGGGCTGCCATACACGAAAGGTCGGCAATCCGAACCACTCGGCGTAGAGCCCGTTCGCGTCATCCGGGGGATACCGGATCGCACTACCAAGGATCGGGTACCGGGGGTGGCCGAAGGTCCGATGCCTGGGTCGGTTATCCTCACCCGAGTCCGGCGACGGAGGTGACGGTGAGCGAGAACGCGGATCTTGTCTTCATGGGCGGAGCCGTCTACACGGTCGACGCCGCGCGCAGATGGGCCGGCGCGGTCGCGATCCGACGCGGTCGTATCGTGGCCGTTGGGACCGACGCGGACGTCCAGGACCTCGTCGGGCCCCGAACGGAGGTGCACGACCTGAACGGGCGCATGCTCCTCCCGGGGTTCCAGGACGCGCACGTCCACCCGCCGTCCGGCGGCTGGGAGATGGCGCACTGCAACCTCTCGGACGAATACGAGCTCGACGCGTACCGAAGGATCATCCGAGCGTACGCTCAGGAGCACCCGGAGGAGCCATGGATCCTGGGCGGCGGGTGGTCGATGGACGTCTTCCCCCGCGGAGCACCCCCCAAGACCGAGCTCGACGCGCTCGTCCCGGACCGCCCAGTCTTCCTCACGAGCCGGGACGGCCACAGCGCCTGGGTCAACTCGAAGGTCCTCGAGCTGGCAGGGATCACCAAGGAGACCCCCGACCCGGCCGACGGCGTGATCGAGCGTGACGCCGAGGGAGCCCCGTTCGGGACCCTCCACGAGGGGGCGATGCAGCCCGTCGTGGATCTGGTGCCGGAGATCACCGTCAAGGACTGGATCGACGGTCTCCTGGTCGCGCAGGAATACCTGCACTCGCTGGGCATCACCGCCTGGCAGGACGCGATCGTCGGAGGACACTACCCCTCCTACGAGGCGTACAAGGAGGCCGCCTCGCGCGGCGACCTGACCGCCCGGGTCGTTGGGGCGCTCTGGTGGGATCGCTACCGCGACGCCGGGCAGATCGCCGAGTTCATCGATCAGCGCGCGCGAGGAACGGTAGGTCGCTTCCGCGCGACGACGATCAAGATCATGCAGGACGGCGTCCTGGAGAACTTCACCGGAGGCGTGCTGGAGCCGTACCTCGACGCAGAGGGGAACCCGACCGAAAACCGCGGGAAGAGCTTCGTCCATCCTGAGGCGCTCAAGGTGCACGTGACCCGCCTCGACGCCGAGGGCTTCCAGGTGCACTTCCACGCGATCGGGGAGCGGTCGGTCAGGGAGTCCCTCGACGCCGTCGAGGCCGCCCGACATGCCAACGGTATGAACGACAACCGCCACCACATCGCACACATACAGGTGATCCACCCCGACGACCTGCCGAGGTTCCGCGAGCTCGGTGTCGTCGCCAACGGCCAGCCCCTGTGGGCGATCAACGAGGGTCAGATGCTGAACCTCACGGTCCCGTTCCTCGGCGCCCAGCGCTCGACGTGGCAGTACCCATTCGCAAGCCTCGTGCGGCACGGCGCGATGCTGGCCTTCGGGAGCGACTGGTCGGTCTCGAGCCCGAACCCGCTCTGGGAGATACACGTCGCGGTGAACCGCCTCCCGGCGCCCGACTACCCCTACGCGAGGGGAACCGAGGGGGTCTTCCTCCCTGAGGAGCGGATCGATCTGCCGACCGCGATCCACGCGTTCACCATGGGCTCGGCATACGTGAACCACATCGAGGAAGTCACCGGGTCGATCGAGGTGGGCAAGTACGCCGACCTCGCCGTTGTCGACAGGAACCTGTTCGAGCACCCGGTCTCCGAGATCGGGCACGCGAAGGTGCAGCTCACGCTGGTCGAGGGCGAGAACGTATTCGAGGACGCGTCCTTCGCCTGATGTGACCCGGGGTCGCGTCTGTGATGACCGCCGGTCCGGGGCACTGTGCTTCCTCCTCGGCCTGGCAGTAATGCTAGACTCTGGCAGCACTTGAACGGGCGTTCAAACCCGCGGTCACCCTCGGAGGACGATCGGAATGAGCCGGGCAGCCGTCGAACCCATCGCACCCGTCGACGCGCAGGCCATTCGGACCGCGCTCAGGTCCACTCTGGGCGCGAGCCGGACCCTGCCACCGGAGGCCTACCTGTCAGAGGAGGTTCTCGCCTGGGAACGCTCCCACTTCTTCGAGGGGTCCTGGGTGTGCCTCGGTCGGGCGGAGGAACTCTCGGGCCCCGGGGTCGTTCGCGAGTGGCACGGGTGGGCGTTCGCCGATGCCTCCGGCTATGCGCTCCCCTTCGAGGAGCACGTGGGGAACCTCGATGAGCTCGTCGCGCCGTGGGAGCCCGAGCGTCTCTTCGTAGCGGCGAAGCACGAATACGTCGTGAACGCTAACTGGAAGACGATTACGGAGAACTACCACGAGTGCTACCACTGCCCGAGCATCCATCCGGCCCTGTGCAAGGTGACGCCGGTGGACAGTGGTGAGAACTTCCCCCACAACGGATGCTGGGTCGGTGGGAACATGGAGCTCATGGACTTCGCCGAGACCATGTCGTTCACCGGCAGGGGCGGGGGCGTGCCGATCCGCGGCCTGGACGAGAAGCAACGCCGCGAGGTCTACTACTACGGGCTGTTCCCTAACCTGCTGATCAGCCTGCACCCGGACTACGTGATGACGCACCGCATGGATCCGCTCACCCCGGGAAAGACGTGGGTGGAGTGCTCCTGGCTCTTTCCGCCGGAGGTTACGGAGCTCGCGGACTTCGACCCCTCCTACGCGAGCGAGTTCTGGGACGTGACGAACAGGGAGGACTGGGCCGCGTGCGAGTCGGTCCAGCGAGGGCTAGCCTCGCGTGGCGCCCGGCAAGGGCCCTTCGCCTGGAACGAGGACGAGGTTCACCTGTTCATGGCCATCGTCGGCCGCGGCTACCTGGAGGGGCGCATCTTCCCTCCGCCGCAGGCCAACGACTCCGGCGGGGCGGCCTCCTGACCAGGGGTCAACGCGCGGTGTTGCTGCGGGGGGGCGGGGCTCGCACGATACGCCGACGACCCGGAAGGGCGCGGAGGCAGGGCCGCAGGCGCCCTCGGTCTCTCCGTAGCCCGAGACATCGAGGAGGAGGGCATGCCCGAGTTCGACATGAGCCTGGTGCAGCGTGGGGCGCGGGGCCGCCGCACGCCGTACCACGAGGCCACGCAGAAGTACGGGCCGAAGGGGTTCACGGTCTACAACCACATGTACTTCCCGATCCGCTTCGACTCATTCGAGGCGGAGTTCGAGGCTCTGCTGAACGACGTGACGCTCTGGGACGTCGCGGTCGAGCGGTGCCTGGAGATCGGCGGCCCCGACGGTTTCACGTTCGCCCAGCTCCTCACCCCGCGGGACCTGTCGAAGTGCGCAGTGGGCCAGGCCAAGTACGTCCTCATCGTCGACAGCGACGGCGGGATCATCAACGACCCCGTCCTCACTAGGATGGACGAGAACACGTTCTGGTTCGCACTGGCGTCGTCCGACGCCCTTCTGTTCGCGCGCGGGTTGAAGAACGCATACCCAGATCTCGATGTCACGATCCGCGAGGCCGACGTGGCGCCGCTCCAGGTCCAGGGCCCGAAGTCCAAGGACCTGATGGTGAAGCTCCTCGGCGAGAGCATCCTGGACCTCAAGTACTACTTCTGGACGCACGCGGAGATCGCAGGCGTGCCGGTGGTCGTGACGCGGACGGGCTGGACCTCCGAGGTTGGCTACGAGGTCTACACGATCGATGCGTCTCGGGGCGCGGAGGTCTACGAGGCCATCATGAAGGCCGGCGAGGAGTTCAACATCAAACCGACCGGCCCCTCGGACATCAGGCGGATCGAGGGCGCGATCTTCAACTGGGGCGCAGACATGACCTACGAGAACGATCCGCTCGAGATGGGGTTGGAGCGCCTGGTCGATTGGGACGTGCCGGACGACGCGAGCATCTCCCTCAAGGCGCTCCGACGGATCAAGGAGCGGGGCGTGACCCGCAGGATCAACGGGGTCGAGCTCGACGGCGCCCCGTTCCCCGCGCTCAACTACGTGAAGTGGCCGGTGGTCGAGGATGGGGCGAAGATCGGAAAGGTGACCTCCGCGATCTACTCGCCGCGTCTGGAGAAGAACATCGGCTTCGCCTGGCTGCCGACGGCTCGGTCCGAGCTCGGCACGAGGGTGATCGTGGAGAGCGAGTGGGGCACGCGGACTGCGACCGTGGTCGAGATGCCGTTCGTCGACCCGAACAAGCAGATCCCCGTCTCCTAGTCGAGGGGCGGGGAGATCCCCACGGGAGGTGGCAGGTGGAGACGGCCAATGCGAGGGGGCGCCCGAAGATGGGGCTCGGCACGCGAGCGATCCTCCTCGTGGAGAAGGTCACGAAGGAGCCGCTCTGGGACTGCCGGATGTGCGGCCAGTGCATCCTGCACTCCACGGGGCTCCGATGCCCAATGACCTGCCCGAAGAACCTCCGCAACGGTCCCTGCGGCGGCGTCTTGCAGAACGGCAACTGCGAGGTGGAACCCGACCGCATGTGCACCTGGGTGGTTGCCTGGGAGCGCTCTCGGAAGCTTCCGCTCTGGCGGGACCATATGGAGCACCTGAACCCGCCGGTGGATTGGCAGCTGGAGGGCACCTCGTCCTGGGTGAACCTACTCACCCGGCGGGACAAGCTGGTGCCGGCAGGATGGGCCGACGAGCAAGTGAAGCGCGAATGAGCCAGACCGGACGCCCACCGGCGAGTCGACTGGAAGCGCTGCTCAGGGGCGGGCACTTCGCCGTCACCTGCGAGCTCGAGACGACCGACGGCGCTGATCCCGAGTCGGTCCACGCCGTCGCGGATCCCTTGCGGGGCAAGGTCGACGCCGTGAACTGCACCGACAACAGCGCCGCTCACCCCCACATCTCGCAGGTCGCGGCCGCGCACCTGCTCGTCGATCGCGGCATCGAGCCGATCGCGCAGTTCACCTGCCGCGACCGGAACCGCCTCGGACTTCAGGCGGACTTGCTCGGCACGGCCGCGCTCGGGGTGCGGAACGTGATGCTCATGACCGGCGACGACGTGTCCGCCGGCGACCACCCAGAGGCAAAGGCGATCTACGACCTCGATTCGCTCCACCTGATTCGGATCGCTCGGATCTTGCGCGACGACGGGACCTACCTATCCGGGCGCCGGCTCACGGAGTCTCCGCGATTCTTCATCGGCGCGGTCGAGAACCCGTTCGCGCCTCCGCTCGATTTCCGCCCGATCCGTCTCCAGAAGAAGGTGGAGGCGGGCGCCCAGTTCATCCAGACCCAGATCTGCTTCAACGTGTCCAAGCTCCGCGAGTTCATGGCTCGCGCCGGCGAGCTCGGAGCGCTCGACCGAGTGTTCGTGCTCGTCGGCATCTTCATCCCCCGTTCCCTAAGGGGAGCACGGTACCTCCGCGATCAGGTACCCGGTATCGATGTCCCGGACTGGGTGATCGAGCGCATGGAGGGAACGCCGGCCGAACGCCAGGCGGAGGAGGGTAGGAGGATCGCCCTCGAGGTCCTCCACGGGGCCAGGGAGCTACCCGGGGTCTCGGGGGTCCACCTCATGTCCATCGGAGGTCGCGAAGACATCCTGGCGCTCATCGAGGAAGCGGGCCTCCTCCCGCGCCCCGAGGTGGCCGTGCCCACTTCCGCCTGAACTTGCACGGGAGGGCCGGCTTGACTGAAGATTCAATCAGCGCGGGTGGAGAGCCCGGGGTTCGGACAGGGAGGGCACCAGCATGACCGAGTTCGGCAACACGTCGACCACGCTCTATTTCGGCCCCTGGTACAGGAAGTCGCCGTTCTTTGAGAAGACGCTCGAGGCCGGGTGCAAGGCATACGACATCTACAACCACATGTACCTGCCGGGCTACTACGACGACCCGGTGAAGGAGTACTGGCACCTCCTCGAGCAAGTGACGCTCTGGGACGTCTCGGTCGAGCGGATCGTCGAGATCACAGGTTCCGACGCCCACCGGTTCACGAACATGCTGACCTGCCGGGACCTCGACAAGTGCGCGGTCGGCCAGGGCAAGTACGCGTTGATCATGGCGGAGGACGGCGGGATCGTGAACGACCCCGTTCTTCTCCGCCTGGAGGAGAACCGGTACTGGCTGGCTCTGGCCGACAGCGACGCCGGCCTCTACGCGCGTGGCGTCGCGGTCAACTCGGGGCTGGACGTCCGCGTCGACGAGCCGGACGTCTACCCGGTGCAGGTGCAGGGGCCGAAGTCCAAGGACGTGCTGCGCGACCTGTTCGGTGACGGGGTCCTTGAGATCAAGTACTACTGGACGATGCAGACGCGGCTCGACGACATCCCGGTCGTGGTCAGCCGGACGGGCTGGACTGGCGAGGTCGGGTTCGAGATCTACCTGATGGACCCGACGCGTGGGAGCGAGATGTGGGACAGGATCATGCAGGCGGGGGAGCCCTACCAGATCCGCCCGATCGCGCCGGTTGAGGCCCGCCGGATCGAAGCGGGCATCTTCAACTACGGCTCGGACATGACCATCCGCAACAACCCGTTCGAGGTGATGGGCCTCGAACGACTCGTCGAGGAGCAGCAAGCCGACTACATCGGCAAGGCCGCCCTCGCGAGGATCCGCAACGAGGGCGTGACGAAGAAGCTCGTCGGAATCGAGGTTCCGGGCGAGGCGCTCGACTTCGAGATCTCGGAGGTCCGGCCCGCGCTCCACGACGGCCGGGAGGTCGGCTACGTGACGGACCTGATCTGGTCGCCTCGCCTGGAGAAGAACATCGGGTACGTCTGGGTTCCGATCGAGCTCGCCGATCCGGGGATCGAGGTCGAGATCCTCTGGCGGGGAGGGGAGCGGACCGCGGGAAAGACTGCCGCGCTTCCCTTCGTGGACCCGAGCAAGAAGGTCCCCGCCGCGGCGCTCTCCGCCTGAGCGGCGAACGGCCGGTCCGCGCACGTCGAATACGGGGCGAGCCCGTATCGTGGTAGGGACCCGTATCGTGGGAGGGACATGACCGGCAAGATCCTGGCTCCGGCGCTCGCGCTAGGGCTGCTGGTCGCGGCGTGCACGACCGAGCCGCCGTCGCAGGTGCGGGCCGAAGCGAGTCCGGAGCAGGCTTCTCCCGCCCTCATCTCGAAGGTGCGCGGCGGGCCGGTGGTGCAGGTGGTCAGGCGCGTGCTCCCGGCGGTCGTCAACGTGACGACCGACCAGCTCGACCCCTTCGGGGACACGGGTCAAGGGACCGGCACCGGATTCATAGTCCGCCCCGACGGGGTCGTGGTGACGAACTACCACGTCGTGGAGCGCGCCCAGCGGATCCGAGTCATCACCTCCGGACAGGAACCCGAGGAGTACGACGCCCGGGTGATCGGCGGGGATCAGGCGGCCGATCTGGCGGTGTTGAAGATCGACGACGCGGGTCTGCCCACCGTGTCGCTCGGCAGCTCGGACGCCCTCGAGCTCGGGCAGCAGGTCGTTGCGATCGGGTACGCGCTAGCTCTTGAGGGTGGCCCCAGCGTGACGACCGGCATCGTCTCGTCGATGGACAGGGTGATCAAGGCTCAGGACCCGAACTGTGCCCAGGACGTCTGCCTCGGGGGCCAGCGCGAGTACTCCCACGTGATCCAGACCGACGCCGCGATAAACCCGGGGAACTCCGGCGGGCCCCTCGTGAACCTGGCGGGGCAGGTCGTCGGCATCAACACCGCAGGCATCGGTGCCGGGTTCGCGGAGAACATCGGTTTCGCGATCTCGATCGACGCCGCCAAGCCCACGATCGAGCACGCCATCGAGAACCCCGAGGCGGCGGTCGCCTACCTGGGGGTCATCTCGCGAACCGTGGACTCGCCTCTCGCGATCCAGTACGGGCTGCCGGTGAGCGAGGGTGCCTTCGTCGTGGCCGTGGCGCCGGACGGCCCGGCAGCCGAAGCTGGGATCGAGCAAGGCGATGTCGTCCTGGGCTTCGACGGGCACGATGTGGCGTCGTCGGAGGAGCTCGGGGACCTGATCCGCAGCCGGTCTCCCGGGGAGGAGGTCGAGGTTCGAGTCGACGGTCTGAACGGTGAGAAGACCGTCGGCGTGACCCTCGGAGTGAACCCGGACCCGACCCGCTAGCGACCCCGTACCGTCGCGTGCGCTAGCCTGTGACCTAGTGAAGGTCAAGCTGCGCAACCCCGACCGCGAGGTGGAGACCTCCGGCAATCGCAAGGTCCGCGACATCCTCCGCGAGCTCGACCTCGATCCGGACACGGTGCTGGTGATCCGAGACCGCGAGCTGCTGATGCGCGAGGACCACGTGACGGAGGGCGATCTCGTCGAGATCCGTCCGGTGATCTCCGGCGGCGCGATCAAGTGCAGGCGGTGCGGCGGTGCCGCGGTGGTCGAGATCCGCCGCCACAACGCGGCCTTCTGCCGTGGCTGCTTCCTGCATCACGTCCGCGAGCAGGTGAAGAGGGCGATCAAGGCCTACGCCATGTTCGGGCCGGAGGATCGCGTTCTCGTCGCCGTGTCGGGGGGCAAGGACTCGCTCGGGCTCTGGGACGTGCTGCTCAACCTCGGCTACCGGGTGACCGGCCTTTACCTCGGCCTCGGGATCGGGCAGTACTCACACGGGTCGGCCGAGGTCGCGAGGCGGTTCGCCGAGGACCGGCGCGCGACCCTGCTCGAGGTCGACCTGGCGCAGGCCTACGGGTTCGACGTGCCGACGGCGGGGCGGAGGGGCTCGCGCTCGACGTGCGCCGTGTGCGGGCTCTCCAAGCGGTACGTGTTCAACCGCGCGGCGCTCGAGCACGGCTTCGACGTGGTCGCTACGGGCCACAACCTGGACGACGAAGCCGCGACATTGCTCGGCAACACCCTCCGTTGGCAGACCGAGTACATCGCGCGGCAGTTCCCGGTTCTGCCGGCCGCGGAGGGGATGGTCAGGAAGGTGAAGCCGCTCCACCGTCTCTCGGAGCTCGAGACGGCCGCCTACGCGTTCCTGCGACGGATCGACTACGTCGTGGAGGAGTGCCCGCTCGTGGCGGGCAACACGCAGCTGCGCTACAAGGGGGCCATGAACGGGCTCGAGGCGGGGTCCCCGGGAACGAAGGCGCAGTTCTTCCTGGGCTACCTGGATCGCGGAGCCCCCTTGTTCCGGAGCGAGGAGAGGGCCGAGCTGCGCGAGTGTGAGCGGTGCGGCCAGCCGACGACCGGACGGTTCTGCGCGTTCTGTCGCGCGCGCGCGCAGATCCTCGGCGAGCGGCTGGGCCCGCCTCCCGCCGACCGCGAGGTGGCCGTCGAGCTGTCGGAGGAGGTCCTCCCGGCGGAGATCTACGGGGGCGCGATGCCGTGAGCGCGCCCTTCGAGCCCGGTGAACGCGCGCTCCTCGTGGACGGGCGCGGTCGGACGTACCTCGTACGGCTCCAGTCCGGCGGGACGTTCCACACCCACGGGGGCGCGCTTGCGCACGGCGCGCTCATCGGACGGGGGGAGGGAACGACAGTCGAGACCAGCGGCGGGATGGCGCTCGTCGCCTACCGACCTCGTCTGTCCGACTTCGTCCTGAAGATGCCCCGGGGGGCTCAGGTCGTCTACCCGAAGGACCTCGGCGCGATACTCGTGGAGGCCGACGTCTTCCCGGGAGCGCGGGTGCTCGAAGCCGGGACCGGGTCCGGCTCGCTCACGATCGCGCTCTGCCGGGCGACGGGCCCGGAGGGCCGAGTGGTCTCCTACGAGATCCGCCCGGAGCACCGCGAGCGCGCGATCGCCAACATCGAGCAGTTCCATGGCAAGCTCCCGGCGTGGCTCGACCTCCGCGAGGGCGATGTGAACGAGATCGCCGGCACCGGCGAGCGCTTCGACCGGCTCGTACTCGACCTTCCCGAGCCGTGGAGGCTCCTAGAGGTCGCCGCGGCAGTCCTGGAGCCGGGAGGGGTGCTGTGTACTTACCTGCCGACCACGGTCCAGGTCCAGGCCCTCGTTCTCGCCCTCGAGGAAAACGGTTTCCGCCACGTCGAAACGTTCGAGACGCTCCACCGTAGCTGGCACGTCTCCGGTCGGAGCGTACGCCCGGACCACCGCATGGTAGGGCATACGGGGTTCCTGACGGTGGCTCGGCGGGGCGATAGCTGACCCGAACTGACTAACGGTATTCGGGGCGCAAGCCGGAGCCCCGCGCAGCCGACGTATCTATCTAAGAACCGCGTTCTTGGATGCGAGAGGGCCTGGCATATACTGGGCTCCCCGCGGTGGAGGTGCACGATGCCGGAGCTCGACCCCGAGCGGCGTGAGGCTTACGAGAAACAGATCCACGAGCTCCAGACCCAGGTCAAGTTCCTCGAGGACGAGGTCGCGCTGCTTCGCCGACGCCTCACGAGCGCGCCTCGACAGGTGAAGCTCCTAGAGGAGAAGCTCCTCGAGACCAAGTCCGATCTCTCGCGCGCGCTGTCGCAGAACGAGAAGCTGGTCGCGACGCTCAGGTCCGAGCGGGACAAGATCGAGGCGCTCAAGGACGAGGTCGAGAAGCTGAGCAAGCCGCCGGCGTCGTTCGGCGTCTTCCTCCGTCGCAACGATGACGACTCGGTAGATGTTTTCACCTCCGGCCGGAAGATGCGCGTGAACGTGGCGCCCGAGATCGACGTCGAGCGCCTCGCGAAGGGCACGGAGGTCGTCTTGAACGAGGCCCTGAACGTCGTCGAGGCGCTGGACCCCGACCGCCAGGGCGAGGTCGTGAAGGTGAAGGAGAGCCTAGGCGACGATCGCGTGATCGTGTTCGGCCGGGCCGACGAGGAGCTTGTAGCCATCCTCTCCAAGAAACTGCGTGATGAGAGCGTTCGCGCCGGGGACGCGCTCCTGCTCGACCCGCGCTCGGGAGTGGCGCTGGAGAAGCTCCCGAAGGAGGAGATGGAGGAGCTCGTCCTGGAGGAGGTTCCCGACATCTCCTACGAGGACATCGGCGGCCTCGAGGGTCAGATCGAGCAGATACGTGATGCCGTCGAGCTGCCGTTCCTGTACGCGGAGCTCTTCCACGAGCACGAGCTCGAGCCGCCCAAGGGCGTGCTCCTGTACGGCCCGCCTGGTTGCGGCAAAACGCTGATCGCGAAGGCCGTCGCGAAATCGCTGGCGGACAAGGTGAAGGAGCGGACCGGACGGCAGGACGCGCACTCGTACTTCCTCAACATCAAGGGCCCGGAGCTCCTCAACAAGTACGTCGGGGAGACCGAGCGGCAGATCCGGCAGATCTTCCAGCGCGCGAAGGAGCGGTCGGAGGAAGGTCTCCCGGTGATCGTCTTTTTCGACGAGATGGATTCGATATTCCGCACGCGCGGGACCGGCATCTCGTCCGACGTCGAGAGCACGATCGTCCCGCAGCTGCTCTCCGAGCTCGACGGCGTCGAGACGCTGAAGAACGTGATCGTGATAGGCGCCTCCAACCGCGAGGACCTGATCGACCCGGCGATCCTGCGGCCGGGCCGTCTCGACGTGAAGATCAAGATCGAGCGACCCGACGGACCCCAGGCCGCGGACATCATGTCGAAGTACCTGCACCCATCGGTGCCGATCCATCCGGATGACGTGGACAGGGCAGGCGGCGACGTTGCCGTCACGACCCGCAGGATGATCGAGCGCACGGTGGAAAAGATGTACGCGGAGAGCGAGGAGAATCGGTTCCTCGAGGTGACGTACGCGTCCGGCGACAAGGAGATCCTGTTCTTCAGGGACTTCAACTCCGGCGCGATGATCGAGAACATCGTCCGCCGTGCCAAGAAGGACGCGATAAAGCGCTTCCTCTCGACCGGCGAGAAGGGCATCAAGCAAGAAGATCTCCTGACGGCGATCCGCCGCGAGTTCAAGGAGAACGAGGACCTGCCAAACACCACGAACCCGGACGACTGGGCCCGCATCTCCGGGAAGAAGGGCGAGCGAATCGTCTACGTTCGGACGCTCCTCGGCGACGGCGGGGAGGAGGGGCGGCAGGTCGAGCGCGTCAACGCCGGCCAGTACCTGTAGCCTTCCGGCATGGGGATCCCGAAGGTCATCGGCACCGAGACCGAGTACGGCATCGCGGCGGTCGGGTCGCCTGAGTTCAACCCGGTGCTTTCCTCCTCGCTGCTCATCAGCACGTACGCCGGCGCCCTGCGGAAGATCCGCTGGGACTACGAGCAGGAGTCGCCGCTGCGGGACGCCCGCGGTTTCGAGCCGGTACAAGTTCGCGAACCATCCGAGGAGGACCTCGGCCTCGCCAATGTGATCCTCCCTAACGGCGCGCGCTATTACGTCGACCACGCGCACCCGGAGTACTCGACGCCCGAGTGCTCCTCGGCGCGGGAGCTCGTGATCCACGACAAGGCCGGGGAGCGCGTGCTGGAGCGCTCGCTGGACGAGCTCCACCGGATCCTTCCACCGGGGGAGCGCCTGGCGATCTACAAGAATAACTCCGACGGCAAGGGGAACTCGTACGGCACGCACGAGAACTACCTGATGGACCGGCTGACCCCGTTCGGCCAGATAGTGCGCGATCTCACGCCGTTCCTCGTGTCGCGGCAGGTGTTCACGGGCGCCGGGAAGCTCGGGGCGGAGGCGCCGTGGGACGAGCGCGGCCGGATCTTCTACCAGCTCACGCAGCGAGCGGACTTCTTCGAGGCCGAGGTCGGACTGGAGACCACGCTCAAGCGACCGATCGTCAACACCCGCGACGAGCCGCACGCCGATCCGGACAAGTACCGGAGGCTCCACGTGATCATCGGCGACGCCAACATGTGCGAGGTCGCGACCTACCTGAAGCTCGGCTCGACGGCGCTCGTCCTCAAGATGATCGAGGACGAGTTCCTGCCCGACTTGTCGCTCGCCAATGCGATCGCGGCGCTCCACGAGATCTCGCGCGACGTTACGTGTACCGTCGAGGTGCCACTCGCCGACGGGCGACGCCTTTCGGCGATCCAGGTCCAGTGGGAGTACCTCGAGCACGCCAAGAAGTACGTGGAGCAGCAGGACGACACACCGGACAATCAGATGGTCCTCGAGCGATGGGAGCGGACGCTCGCGGCGCTGGAGGACGACCCGCTCTCGCTCCACCGCGAGCTCGACTGGGTCGCGAAGCACCGGCTGCTGGAGGGCTACCGGGAGCGCGACGGCGTCGAGTGGAACGACCCCAAGCTCCGCCTCGTCGACCTCCAGTACCACGACGTCCGGCGTGACAAGGGCCTCTACTACCGTCTCGAGGCTGCTGGGAAGGTGGAGCGGCTCGTGACGGACGACGAGGTCGAGGCGGCCGTGATGAGCCCGCCCGAGGACACGCGGGCGTTCTTCCGCGGCCGCTGCATCGCGAAGTTCCACGACGCGATCTCGGCGGCGTCCTGGGATTCGCTCATATTCGACACGGGCGAGGACGCACTCCAGCGTGTGCCGATGCGGGAACCCCTGCGGGGCACGCGGGCACACGTCGAGGGCCTCCTCGAGGCTGCGAGCGACCCGGCGGACCTGATCCGGCTGCTCCAGGAGTGAGCCGGACGAGCCGATGTCCCCTGTGAGGGGGACGGCTCGCTAGAATGAGCCTCTGGGGCCGCGGGAGGAGCGAGATGCCGCAGGAGCAGGAGCAGAAGCGGACACAGAAGAAGGGCGGCGGCGAAGGCGCCGCGGAGAGCGACGCGGGCGAGGTCCAGACCACCTCCAAGGGCGAGAAGCTGAAGGAGGAGATGGACGAGATCCTCGACGAGATCGATTCGGTCCTCGAGGAGAACGCCGAGGAGTTCGTGAAGAGCTACGTCCAGAAGGGCGGCGAATGAGGGGCGACGTCCCCGAGCCCCCCCTCCCCCCAGGCCGCCCGATCGGTGCCAACCCCAGCTTCTTCGATCTCGTGATGTCCGTTCGGCCGGAGGCCGCGCCGGTACCGCGCCAGCCGGAGGGGGAGGTTCCGGCGGCCCACGGCACGACCGTGCTCGGGCTCAAGTTCGGCGGCGGCGTCGTGATGGCTGGGGACCGGCGCGCGACCGAGGGCTACTCGATAGCCGACGACCGGATCGAGAAGGTCTTCGCGGCCGACGAGTACTCGGCGATCGCGATAGCGGGGGCGGCCGGCCAGGCCGTCGAGATCGTCAAGCTCTTCCAGCTCGAGCTCGAGCACTACGAGAAGATCACCGGTGATCGCCTGTCCTTGGAGGGAAAGGCGAATCGCCTCGCACAGATGATCCGGGGGAACTTCCCGCTGGCGCTGCAGGGACTCGTCGTTGTTCCGCTCTTCGGCGGGTTCGACGAGCGACGGGCCGAAGGCCGCCTCTTCTACTACGACGCCACCGGCGGTCGCTGGGAGGAGGAGGACTACCACGCGACCGGCTCGGGTGGCCGGCCCGCGAAGAGCTCGCTCAAGAAGCGCTGGCGTCCCGGCCTCGCGCCGGACGAGGCGGTCCGCGTTGCCGTCGAGGCGCTCGTAGACGCGAGCGAGGAGGACGTCGCGACCGGCGGGCCAGACGCGGCACGCGGCATCTACCCGACGGTCTTGGCGATCGCCTCCGAGGGCGTGAGCGGGGTGCCGGAGGACGAGGTGAAGACGGCCTACGAGGCCGTCCTCGGGGGGCGGGCCTAGTGTCCTTCATGCCGTACGTGCCGCCCGAGCAGCTCATGAAGGACCGCTCCGACTACGCGCACAAGGGCATAGCGCGAGGGAAGTCGGTCGTTGCGGTCGAGTGCGTCGACGGGATCCTGTTCGTCGCGGAGAACCCCTCCGTCACGCTTCACAAGATCTCCGAGGTCTACGATCGGATCGCGTTCGCCGGCGTCGGCAAGTACAGCGAGTTCGAGGATCTGCGGATCGCCGGCGTGCGACACGCGGACCTCCGCGGCTATTCCTACGGTCGCGAGGACGTGAAGGCGCGCGACCTCGCGAACGCGTACTCGCAGACGCTCTCCACGATCTTCACGCAACAGATGAAGCCCTACGAGGTGGAGCTCCTCGTGGCCGAGATCGGCGAGGAGCCCGAGG
Source organism: Actinomycetota bacterium (assembly GCA_035288045.1). Lineage (GTDB taxonomy): Bacteria > Actinomycetota > UBA4738 > UBA4738 > HRBIN12 > DATEBA01. Next base: position 15,789 of record DATEBA010000023.1, on the reverse strand, counting down.
GGAACGCGATGTACCACATCCTGTTCGACGGGAGCGTCACGGACGAGGACCACTTCGTCGCCATGGGAGGCAAGGCGGAGGATCTCGGCAACGCGCTCAAGGGCGCCTGGGAGGCCGGATGGGACCTGCCGACGGCCGTCGGTAGCTCCGTGAAGGCGCTCTCCACGGTCGAGAGCCGCCAGATCGAGGCTACGCAGATCGAGGCTGGGATCCTCGACCGCACGGCGAAGGGCCGCCGCAAGTTTCACCGCCTCGACGCCGCCGAGGTAGCGAACATCCTCTCCAACGGGTAGCCACGGGCCTAGACTGGCCTGCGTGGACCGGCGCATCTTCGGTCTCGAGAACGAGTACGGCGTGACCTGCACCTTCCGCGGGCAGCGCCGGCTCTCCCCGGATGAGGTCGCGCGGTACCTGTTCCGCCGGGTGGTGCACTGGGGCCGCTCCTCGAACGTCTTCCTCGAGAACGGCGCCCGGCTGTACCTCGACGTCGGCTCTCACCCCGAGTACGCGACGCCGGAGTGCGACACGATCGCCGACCTGGTAGCTCACGACAAGGCGGGGGAGCGGATCCTCGAGGCGCTCCTTTCGGCGGCGGAGGTTCGCCTGCACGAGGAGGGCATCTCCGGGCAGGTCTACCTGTTCAAGAACAACACCGACTCGGCCGGGAACTCCTACGGCTGCCACGAGAACTACCTCGTGGCTCGCCAGGGCGAGTTCGCTCGGATGGCCGACGTCCTCATCCCGTTCTTCGTGACTCGGCAGATCTACTGCGGGGCGGGAAAGGTGCTCCATGGGCCGCGCGGGGCACAGTACTGCATAGCGCAGCGCGCCGAGCACATCTGGGAGGGTGTTTCCAGCGCGACGACGCGGTCGCGCCCGATCATCAACACCCGCGATGAACCGCACGCCGACGCCGAACGGTTCCGCCGCCTCCACGTCATAGTGGGTGACTCGAACATGAACGAGTGGACCGCCTTCATGAAGGTCGGGATCACCGACCTCGTCCTGCGGATGGTCGAGGCGAACACGGTGATGCGCGATCTGACCCTGGAGAACCCAATCCGAGCGATCCGCGAGATCTCCCACGACGTGTCCTGCCGCAAGCGCGTGAAGCTCGCGAACGGACGCGAGCTCACAGCGATCGACGTCCAGGAGGAGTATTTCGACAAGACCTCCCGGTTCCTCGAGCATCATGGGACCGATCCGACCTCGAAACAGCTGCTCGAGGAGTGGCGGGAGGCGCTGGACGCGCTGATAGAGGAGAGGCCGGAGCGGCTGGTTGGCAAGGTCGACTGGGTGACCAAGCAAGCGATGATCGAGCGGTATCGGACGAAGCACTCGATCCCGCTCTCGAGCCCCAAGGTGGCGCTCCTCGATCTCGCGTACCACGATGTCAACCGGAGTCGCGGCCTCTACTACCTGATGGAGAGGGCGGGAAGGAGCGAGCGCGTCTGCACCGAGGCCCAGATCTCGGCCGCGATGCGCGAGCCGCCCCAGACCACGCGCGCGAAGCTCCGGGGGGACTTCATCAAGATGGCCAAGCAGAAGCGGCGCGACTACACGGTCGACTGGGTCCACCTCAAGCTGAACGACCAGGCGCAGCGCACCGTGCTCTGCAAGGACCCGTTCAGGTCGGTCGACGAACGAGTCGAACAGCTCATCTCCCACATGTGACGGAACAGATATCTCGCGCCGTCAAAGGTAGCGGCGGATCAGCTCTTCGATGAACGGGTTCAGAACATCGTGCGTGTGACCGTAGAGCGAGCAGTGCCCCATGCCCTCGAAGAGGTGGTACTCGGCGCCGGGCACCAGGTCGGCCACCAGCTTGGCGTCCTGTGGCGGCGCCTGCACGTCCTCGGCCCCGGCGATCACGTGCATCGGGACCCGGCACTGCGGCAGGCGCTCGGTCTGGTCGAACCGCAGGCACATGTCCCACTGGGGGATGAGCGAAGACTCGTTCTCGCCTGACTCCATCCACTCCAAGAGCTCCGCCCGGATCCTCGGCCACAGCTCCGGGTTGCCGAGCACGCGCGCGGGATACAGCATCGCTGCGTAATGCGTCACGCCCATCATGCCATCGAGGCGGGCGCCCGCCTTCCTGAAGTCGATCTCGGCCAGCTGGTAGTCCCACCCCCAGCCGACGCTGTTCGCGCCCGTGCCCGTCACGACGGCGCAGCGGACGAGGTCGGGGAAGTCCAGACAGACCTCCTGGGCGATCAGGGCCCCCATCGAGAGGCCGACGAGCGCGACCGGCGGGTCGCAGACCGCCTCGATCAGCTCCGCCGTGTCGCGCGCGAACGCCTCGACGGGCCAGGGAAGCGGTGCGTCGCACGTCGTCTTCCCGATCCCTCGGTTGTCGAAGGTCGTGTTCCGAAAGCTCCGTTCGAAATGCGGGATCTGGTAGCGGTGCCAATCGCTCCCCAGGCCGCCGCCACCGGAGACCCACACGATGTCGGGTCCCTCGCCGAACTGCTCGTAGTGCAGCGTCGCCTCGGAGCCCTCGAAGGTTGCCACGTCAGAGTTCCAGCGCGACGAGGACCACCGTCGCGACGCCCAGGATGGTGCCGAGCAGCGTGAAGCCGAGGACAGCTCCCGGCGAGAGGAACCGGAAGCTCCCGCTCTTTACCGAGAGCTGGACCTCCCGCTGCCGGAGCGAGCCGAAGACCACCATGGCGACTCCCAGGACGCCGAAGCCGATGCCCAGGAAGAGGAAGGGGGTGGGGGAGCCCTCCGTCAGGCTCGGGAGCAGGCGGCCGACGGCCAGGGCCACCGCAAGGGCTGCCATCCCGGAGCGGAGCCACGCCAGGAACGTGCGCTCTGCGGCAAGGTAGGTACGCCTGGTCGGGTCGCCGAACTCGGGCTGGCTCACCTCCACATCCTCTCAGACGCCTCTAGGCACCCGGCGCACGGTACGCGCGCGAGCCGACCGCCATCCGACCGGCGAGCACCCCCGCGGCACCGGCCGCCAGGAAGAACGCCGGGTCGTCGGCGGGCCGGCGGCCCATCGACTCGATCTCGACGCCGCGGCTCTCCAGCTCCTGGAGCGCCGGCGCGCCGACCACCTCCACGAGCTGGTGCCGGTCCTCCAGCTTGGCCGCCCTGAGGGAGTCCCAGAGCGCCTCCCGCTGCTCACGCTCGAGCAGAGGAACGGCAATGTTCGCGTGGCACGTCGCCACCTCCTTGAGGATCGTGAGGGAGTGGTGGGACAAGCCCCAGTGGCGCTCGCGGCGATCGGCGAAGCTCACCCGGAGAGCGGCAACCGGCCGCCCGCCTAGGGTCTCGGTCGCGTTCAGGGCATGGCCACCGGCGAGCGCCGATACGCCCCATTTCGTGTCCGTCCCGAGGTTCCCCGGACCGTCGGCCACGACCACGACATCCGCTGCGAGAACCTCCTTGGCCGCCAGCAGGCCGCTCCAGAGGGTCACGGCCTCGAGCTCTCCGCCGAAGGCTTGCCCGCATGTGACCCAGCCGTCCAGGAGCCCCGCGCCGCGAAGCCGGGGAACGAGACGGGAGAAGGCTCCCGGCAGCGCCGACCCGTCGGTCATCGCGTAGGCGACCCGCTTGGCGCCGGCCGCCTTGGCACCGGCGGCGACCATCGCGACCATCGAGTGAAGAGGAGCGGTGACGACCGGCGTCCCCTCCAGCCCCGAGGAGGTCTCCAACACGTCTCGGTGGGTCTCCTCGACGGATCGCACCACCGCTTGGAGCGGGGTGTAGCGCGCCTTCATCACGCGGCCCCCATGCGCGATGTCTGTGCCCTCGGCGCCCTCGACCGCGACCACGAGATGGGTCCCGCCCGTACCGAGGCCCAGAGCGACGGCCGTCGTGTTGAGGACGACCGCGTCGCCCTCGGCGACGGGGCCGACGAGGTCTGGGTAGACGAGCGCGGCGGCCCGCTCGCCGTCCACCTCGACGTTGACCTCTACGACGCCGGGCCGCGCGGCGGTGATGGCGACGACCCTGCCTTGCCGCAGTCTGATCATCGGATCCCCTCACAGGGCACCCGAGTATGATGCCGCACGATGCAGCCGCTCGAGCGCCTCATCAACCTCGTGGCTCTCCTACTCGAGACGCGCCGGCCCCTAACCTTCGACCAGATCCGCGAGAAGCTCCCCGCGTACGGGCACGAGGACCCTGCCTCGGCGAAACGGATGTTCGAGCGGGACAAGGACCTCCTCCGCGACAACGGTATCCCGGTCGAGGTGGTCTCGACCGACCCCTGGGAAGTGGAGTCGGGATACATCATCCCGAAGGACAGGTACTACGTCCCGGAGATCGCCTTCACCGGCGAGGAGCTCTCTGCTCTGTTCGTGGCGGCGCTGTCCCCCGGAGAGGACACCACCGCCGAGCAGGGCGTCCGAAAGCTCCTCTACGGGGCCCAGGGCGGCGTGCTCGTCGGCCGATCGATCGCGCCGGTGGCCGCGCCAGACGCAGCCGGTGGGCGCCTGACCGCCGTGGCCGAGGCCCTGCTACGGCGGCGGCGGATCCGCTTCCGGTACCGGACTTCGCGAGGCGCGATCTCCGACAGAGACATCGACCCCTGGGGCCTGGTGTGGCGGGCCGGCCACTGGTACGTGGTGGGCCTCGACCACGACAGGACCGAGGTGCGCTCGTTCCGTCTCTCGCGTCTCGCCTCTGAAGTGGAGGAGGTCCGCAATGGTAGCGAGCCGCCCAAGGGCTTCCGGGCTTCAGACCACATCCAGACAGGCCCCTGGGGGCCGGGCGAGCCCGCGGAGCGCGCCCACATCGCGTTCTCGCCGAACGCGGCATGGTGGGCTCTGGCGGGGGTGCCGGGGGTCGAGGTGAAGCCGTCGCGTCCCGACGGCTGGATGGAGGCGACCGTGCCGTACGCGGAGGCGGACGGGCTCGTCGGGTGGGTGCTGCGATTCGGGCCCGACGCGGAGGTCCTCGGTCCCCAGCAGCTTCGTGAGGAGGCGACCCGGCGTCTGGAGGAACTCGTTGGCGGCCACTGAGCGCCGCAGGCCGGCCAAGGCCGCGGAACGTCTCCGGCGCCTCCTGGTAATGGTGCCCTACCTCGTCCGTCACCCCGGGACCAAGATCTCGGAGGCTTCGAGGCTCTTCGACGTCTCCGAGGAAGAGCTCGTCGAGGACCTCCAGCTCCTCTTCGTCTCGGGGCTGCCCCCTTACGGCCCCGGCGACCTGATCGAAGTCGATCTCGAAGACGGTCGGATCACCATAACGATGGCCGACTACTTCGCCAGGCCGCTCCGCCTCACCCGGAACGAGGCCATCGCCCTCTATCTCCGGGGCACCTCGCTGGCCGCGACGCCCGGCCTGCGCGAGTCACGCGCCCTCTCCTCGGCACTCGACAAGCTCCGGGAAGGGCTCGGACCGGAGTCGCTCGAGGACGTGGCGGGGCGCATCGAGACGATATCCGGCCGGGGCGCCGAGGTCCTGGACCGCGTGCGGGCGGCCGCGGCGGCCGGCGAACGCCTCGAGATCGACTACTTCGCGGCCTCCTCGGGACAGACGACAACCCGGCGGATCGCGGCGGAGGAGGTCTTCTCGAGCATGGGGAACTGGTACGTGGCGGCCTGGGACATGTCCGTCGACGACGAGCGCCTGTTCAGGTTGGACCGGATCAAGGCGGTGCGGGCGACGGGGGAGCGGTTCGAGCGCCGCGGCCTGGCTGGCGCCGGCCGGCCACTCTACACGGCCTCGCACGACGACGTCGAGGTCCGCCTGCGGCTCGCTCCAGAGGCCCGGTGGGTGTCCGAGTACTACGAGGTTACGGAGGAGAGCGAGCGCCCGGACGGGTCGCTGGAGGTGGCCCTGCCAACGAAGCGTCTCGAGTGGGTGGCCAGGCTACTGTTGTCGCTCGGCACGAGCGCCGAGGTCCTCGCGCCCCCCGAACTCCGGGACAGGGTCTCGGAGCTCGCCGGTCGGGCTCTGGAGCGGTACCGGGGGGCTCCTCCGGGGTAGGGCGAACGGGGGTAAAGGTGGTCTCGCACCCCGCCGATAAACGGGGTGAGATGACTACCATCCGCACGACGTGCCCCCGCTGCGGGGAAGTGGACATGGGCCCGGAGGCCATCCTGCTCTCGGTGCTCCAGGACGGTCGGGAGGGTATGTACCGGTTCACCTGCCCGACCTGCATGGACAGCGTGGAGAAGCGGGCCGACCGCAAGATCGTGGCGCTGCTGGTCTCGGCCGGGGTCGACGTGTCTAGCGTCGACGGGGACGCCGCAGGCCTTTTCGACCAGGCCGCGGAGGACCCCCGGGGCGACCTGCGAGACGGGCCGGTCCTGACGATCGATGACCTGATCGAGTTCCACTTCCAGCTCCAGGACGACCGGTTCATCCGAGATTTCCTGGCGAAGCAGTAGCGCCTCCGCTTACGATCTGAAGCGTGTCTGCCCCAGGCATCGTCTGGCTAACCGTCGGTCTGGTGACCTTCGCCGCTCTGGTGGCCGTGCTGATCGGTCTCGCGCGGCACGTGCTGCTGCTCGCGCGCGCTCTCGGGCGCTTCCGGGACGAGGTCCAGCCCCTGGCAGAGGAGCTTGCGGCCGAGTCGGCGCGGGCCGGTGAGCGGGCGGCCGGTCTCCAGATCCGTGAGCAGGGGCAACCGCGGGGCGCGGGGTAGAATCGGGTCGGGCACTGCGCCTGCAACGACCATGTTCAACATCGGCCCGATGGAGCTCCTGCTCATCTTGCTCGTGGCGCTCGTCGTCGTGGGCCCCAGGCGGCTGCCCGAGGTGGGCCGGTCGATCGGCAGGGGTCTCCGGGAGCTCCGCAGGGCGCAGGACGAGGTGCGCGAGACGCTCACCCTCGAGCTGAACGAGGAGCCGAAGGCCAGCCCCCGGCGGGCCCCGGTTCGCCCCGCGGCCAAGACGCAGCCCGCCGGTGAGGACGAGACAGCTACCGTGGACGAGCCCGCCGCCAAGGGCGAGTCCGCCGGCGAGGAGCCCGCGGCCGCCGACCCGAGCCCGTCGGAGTAGGGCCAACGGGATCCCATCGTGGCGCTGATCCCGAAGCTGCGACGCAGGCGCCGCGAGGCGTCGATGACGCTGATCGAGCACCTCGAGGAGCTTCGTTCGCGTCTGATCATCTCGATGGGTTCAGTCGCCGTCGGTGCCGTCGGCGGGTGGTTCCTGTACGACCCTGTGATCCGGCTGCTCCGCGAGCCCTACTGCGACGTGGTGAACTCGATGCCGGTATCGCAGCGCCCGCCGGCCGGGTGCGACTTCATCTTCCTCGGGGCGATCGACGCTTTCGTGATCAAGCTCAAGGTCGTCGCGTTCATCGGGCTCTTCATCGCGCTCCCGATAGTGCTGTACCAGTTGTGGGCGTTCATCGTGCCCGGGCTCACGTCGCGCGAGCGTAAGCTTGCGATCCCGTTCGTCGCGTCCTCGGTGATCCTGTTCGCCCTCGGTGCCGTGATCGCCTACGTGACGCTCCCGCGGGGACTCGAGTTCCTGCTCGGGTTCGGCGGCCAGCACATCCAAGCGGTGCTCGGCGCGAAGGAGTTCATCGGCTTCATCATGATCATGATCCTCGCGTTCGGGGTGTCGTTCGAGTTCCCCTTGCTTCTCATCTTCCTATCTGGGATCGGGCTAGTCTCGAGCCGGCAGATGCGGTCCTGGCGCCGCTACGTCGTCGTGATCATCGCGATCGTGGCAGCCGTGATCACACCGAGCCAGGACCCGTACACGATGCTCGCGATGATGGGTCCGATGGTGATGCTCTACGAGGGCGCTATCCTTGTGACCCGTCTCATGAAGAAGTAGGGCAATGGCGATCAAGAGCAAGAGCCGTCCGAAGAAGAGCAAGCAGGTGGCGCGAGCGCCCCGCGCAGTGCCGGTCGAGGTCAGGCCGCCGTTCTTCCTCCGCAAGCGGGTGCAGGTGACGCTCGCCTTCGTCGTCGGCCTGCTCACCGCCGCCGTCATCCTTTGGGCCAGGAACGGCCTGGACGAGGAACGCGCCAGGGAGGAGCGGCAGAAGGTCGCCGCCCGCGCCCGTCAGGCCGTGGGCCAGTACCAGAGCACGATCGAATCGGCCCTGGCGCCGGTGGGCCAGGTGCTCTCGCCCGGTGCCTTCGCCGCGTTCGTGAACCTCGGGACCACGCTTGACGACCTGGAGAAGGGCAAGGGTGATCCGAGGGAGGCCACCGAGACGGGAGTCGACGTCGCGAAGACGGCGTCCGACGCCTCGAAGGCGATCGCCGATGTCGACGTCTCCTCGCTCGTCGGCGGCAAGGGGTTCGAGTTCGAACTCGTAGACTCCGTGTTCGACTCCCAGGACGCCCTGGTCGAAGGACTCGATCTCTACGGGCGCGCGGGCGAGCTCCTCCGACAGGCGGCCGAGGCCGAGGGGGCGGAAAGAGATCTGCTGCTCGAGCACGCGGGGGCGGTCCTGGAGATCGCCCAACGCGTGTTCCAGGACGGCTACGCCGATTACACGCGCGCGCTCCAGAAGGCCGGTCTGGCCACGGCCCCCTTCGCCCAGCCACCCACGTTCCCCGGGCCCTGATGAGCGGAGGCGCCGGGGTCCGATGAGCCCCCGGGAGGCCATCGTGGTCATCGCGAACCCCGCCTCGGGGCGGGGGAGGGGCGCGAAGCTGATACCTAGGGTCGCCGAGGCCCTCACCACCCTCGGCGTCCCGCACGAGATCGCCGTCTCGGACGGCCCCGACCGGATGGAGCCGCTCGCCCGCCGTGCAGCGGAGGAGGGCGCTCGCATCGTGGCGGCGCTCGGCGGGGACGGCACGGCGGGCGTCGTGGCGAACGGGCTGGTCGGGACGGACACCGCCCTCGCGGTCCTTCCCGGCGGGACGGGGGACGACTTCGCCAAGACGGTCGCGACCGGCGATCTCGACGCGGCGATCGAGATGCTCGCCGACCCGCACGTCGAGCCTATAGACATCGTTCGGGTCTCCACGGACGACGTGGACAGGCACTTCGTCAACATCGCCGGAGCCGGCTTCGACTCCGAGGTCACCGAGACCGCGAACGCGATGCGTTTGCGCCTCGGCCCCACGGGAACCTACATCGTGTCGGTGGTGAGGACCCTGCGGAAGTTCCGGCCCGCGACGTTCATGATCAGCGTCGACGGCGTCGACGACACCGTGGAGGCGATGCTGGTGGTACTGGGCAACGGACGGATGTACGGGGGCGGTATGAAGGTCTGCCCCGACGCCTCGCTCACCGACGGGAAGCTCGAGATCTGCGTCGTCGAGGCGATGTCGACGGGGGCGTTCCTGCGCGCCTTCCCGCGGGTCTTCCGCGGAACCCACGTCGACCACCCGAAGGTTCGGATGCTGCGCGGCGCTCGGGTCGAGCTCAACGCGGACCGCGATGTGAAGGTGTACGCGGACGGTGAGCGGGTCGGGCGGCTGCCGGCCGTCTTCGCGGTCGTCCCGGGAGCGCTCCGGGTCGTTACTCGGAGGGAGGGATCACCATGACCGACGGCCTGCTCCTGGTCCACGCCTTCCCGCTGGACGCCCGGATGTGGGAGCCGCAGCTCTCCGCGTTCTCAGACGCTCTGCCCCTCTCGGCGCCGCACCTGCCGGGGTTCGGTGGCTCGGAGCCGGCGGTTGAGGTAATGACGATGAGGGCGGCCGCCGAGCGCTGCGTGAAGGAGCTGGACCGGGCCGGGATCGACCGGGCGGTGGTGTGCGGGCTCTCGATGGGAGGCTACGTCGGCTTCGAGCTCTGGCGCCGGAGCAGGGAGCGCGTGCTCGGGCTGGCCCTGGCGAACACCCGCGCCATCCCCGACACGGCGGAGGGGTCGGCGGCCCGCCGCGGGTTGGCCGAGCGGCTGCTGGCCGAGGGTAGCGCGTTCTTCGTGGAGGATCCGCCGCCCCTCCTCTCTGCTGCCGCCCCCGAGGACCTGAGAGAGCGCGTTCGTGCATTGATCGCCGACCAGCCGCCGGGCGCGATCGCCGCCGCTTGCCTCGGGATGGCCGAGCGCCCCGACTCCACTCAAGACCTGACCGGGATCGACGTGCCGACGCTCGTGATCACCTCTACGGGCGACACGCTGATCCCGCCACATGTGAGTTCCGAGATGGCGGAGCGGATCCCCCGCGCCGAGCTCGCGGTGATCGAGGGCGCCGGCCATCTCTCGAACCTGGAGGCGCCCGAGGAGTTCAACGGACTCCTCGAGGAGCACGTGGAGCGCTGCGGTCTCGCCTGACCGCGGGCGGACGAGGCCGCGCCCGTAGACTTGCCTCCGTGGACGACACGACGCGCTTCGCTGCGCGATACCCGTTCCCGCTCGACGACTTCCAGCTGGAGGCGATCGAGGCCCTCGCGGCCGGCGAGTCGGTGCTCGTCGCCGCGCCGACGGGGTCCGGCAAGACGGTCGCAGCGGAGTTCGCGGTCGAGCGAGCGCTGGATCTCGGGGGGAAGGCCTTCTACACGACGCCGCTGAAGGCGCTCTCGAACCAGAAGTTCGGCGATTTCGTCGCCCGCTACGGCGCCGCGCGCGTTGGGCTCCTCACCGGGGACAACTCGATCAACTCCGAGGCGCCGATCGTCGTCATGACGACCGAGGTCCTCCGCAACATGCTCTACGAGCGCAGCACGACCCTAGGTGGGCTCGTCTCGGTTGTCATGGACGAGGTCCACTACCTGCAGGACCCGTACCGCGGGGCGGTCTGGGAGGAGGTGCTCATCCACCTTCCCCTCTCGGTGTCGGTCGTGTGCCTGTCGGCGACGATCTCGAACGCGGAGACCTTCGGCGAGTGGATCGGCACGCTCCGTGGCCCGACCCGCGTCGTGATCGAGGAGCGCCGCCCCGTGCCCCTCGAGCACCACTACCTGATAGGGCACGGACTCCACCCGATGCACGTAGAGCAGGACGGCCGCGCCGTCCCCAACCCCTACATCGTGTCGCTCGACGAGCGGGAGCTCCGGATCAGACCCTACCAGCGCCGGTTCTCGGGAACCCCGCAGGTCGAGCGCATGACGCGCCCGCGCGAGGGGCATCGGCGGGTGTACGTACCCCGCCGCGAGGAGGTCGTCGAGGTCCTCGCCGAGCAGGCGATGCTCCCGGCGATCTACTTCGTGTTCAGCCGCGCGGGATGCGACCGCAGCGTTGAGTGGCTGATGGCGTCGGGGATCCAGCTCACCACAGATGAGGAGCGCGAGCGGATCCGCGAGTTCGCCGAGATGCGGGCCGCGTGGATGGACGAGGAGGACCTAGTCACCCTCGGCTTCTTCGAGCTCCTCGACGCCCTGTCCGCCGGGATCGCGGCCCACCACGCCGGGATGCTGCCGGTGTTCAAGGAGACGGTCGAGGAGCTGTTCGAGGCCGGGCTAGTGAAGGTCGTGTTCGCGACCGAGACGCTCTCCCTCGGCATAAACATGCCGGCCAAGACGGTAGTGATCGAGGAGCTCTGGAAGTTCTCCGGCGAGCGCCACGAGCTGCTCACGCCCGGGGAGTACACGCAACTCACCGGTCGCGCCGGAAGGAGAGGGATCGACGAGATCGGCCACGCGGTCGTCGTGTTCCAGCGCCAGGTGCCGTTCGAGCGAGTCGCGAGCCTCGCGGCCACGCGTACGTACGAGCTGACGTCCTCGTTCCGGCCCTCGTACAACATGGCAGTGAATCTCGTTCGCAACTACGATCGCGAGCGGGCCCACCACCTGTTGAACTCATCGTTCGCCCAGTTCATGGCGGACCGGAGCGTCGTGGCGCTCGAAGGCGAGCTGGAGCGCGACAGGGCCTACCTCGTGGGGTACCGGGAGCAGATGGCCTGCGATCTCGGCGAGTTCGGGCAGTACTGGCGGCTCCGCGAGCGCGCCGAGGAGATCCGCGACGAGGCCCGCAAGGGCCACGAGCGGGCGAGGCTCGAGGGGGTACGAGCCGCGCTCGCCGCTCTCCACCCCGGCGACGTAATCTGGGTCCCGCGCGCAAGGCGCCGAGGGCTCGCGGTCGTCCTCTCGGTCCGCGAAGGCAGGCCCACCATCCTCACGCAGGACCGGCGCTTCTTCCGCGTCTCGGCCAAGGACTTCGAGGACCCTCCGGCTCCGATCACGCGGGTTTCGTTGCCGCGCAGCGGGAACGCGCGGAGCGCCCGGTTCCGTCGCGATGTCGCGGCGCGTCTCGTGGCACTCGACGTCCGTCCCCAGAAGCCGGGCGGTCCGGCGGTCGATGCGAGGGCCGAGCGCGATGCGTCCAAGCTCGAGCGCAGGGCGGCCGAGCATCCGTGCCACGCCTGCCCCGACCGTGACGACCACGAGCGCTGGGCGAGGAGGGCCTCGCTGCTCGACAAGGAGATCCGCGGCCTCGAACGGCGGATCCGCACGCGGACCGAGACGCTCGCTCGGCAGTTCGAGCGGGTGCTCGCGGTGCTCGAGGAACTCGGGTACGTGCGAGGATTCTCGATCCTTCCCAAGGGCGAGGTCCTCTCGCGGATCTACGGCGAGGGCGACATCCTCGTCGTCGAGGCGATACACGCCGGGCTCCTGGACGCCCTCTCCGCGGGCGAGGTGGCGGCCCTCGTCTCGTCCCTGGTGTACGAGCCGAGGGAAAGGGCGCCGAAGCCGGGCTCGATGCCCACGGAGGCTTCGGCGGACCGTTTCGCGGCGTTGAGCGGGCTCAGGCGGCGCGTCAGAGCGGCCGAGGAGCGCAATCACGTCGAGCTCTGTCGAGACCTCGAGGCGGGGTTCGCGACGCCCGTGTTCCACTGGGCCGAGGGCAAGCCCCTCGAGGACGTCCTGCGCGAGACCGAGATGGCGGCAGGGGACTTCGTCCGGAATAGCAAGCAGCTGCTAGACGTGCTCCGCCAGATCCAGGACGTGGCCTCGGAGCCGACCGGCGGTCTGATGCGGCGCGCCCGTGAAGCGATCGAACGCGGCGTCGTCGCCTACACCGGGGTCTGAAGGCGATGGAGGAAGCGGTACCGACGGGAAGCGCTTTCGGCGAGCTCTTCGTCATCGCCGACGGAGGGTTGGGCACGGTGGCGGGCCTCGAGGAGGAGCTCGGGCGCCGCGGGCTGCCATACCGGCTCGCTCACGCGAACCCCGGCGGCGAGGCCGAGGGGATGGCAAGCCAGGCGCTGCGGGCGGGCCACCGGTTCCTGGTTGCGGTCGGCGGCGATGAGCTGGTGAACGAGGTCGTGAACGGGATGTTCGAGGGCGACAGCACGATCGTGCAGCGTCCGGTCCTCGGCATCATCCCTGCCGGGAGGCGGATCGACGTGTCGAAGACGTTTGGGCTCCCCGAGGAAACTTCGCGGGCCTGCGCCCACCTCACACGCCGCTCGACATACTCCACCGACGTCGTTAGAGCCAGCGCGATCGGTCGGGGCGGCGAGCCCGTCACACGATGGTTCGTGAATCTAGCGAGGATCGGTCTCTGGGCAGCCGCCGACGCGCGCGGCGCCCGGACGAGGCTCGGACGGGTTGGGCGCCTCCTCGCCTTCTGGCGCACGGTTGCGGGGTTCCGGCCGACCCACGCGCGCATCGCCGCCGATCGGAGGGTCGTAGAGGCGCGGGTGCACGACATCGTCCTCGGCAACTGCCAGTTCGTGGACGGCATGAAGCTATCCCCACGCTCGTACCCGGGCGACGGCGTGCTGGACGTGCAGGTCTTCCGGGGGCCCCTGTCGGAGGCCTACTCGCTCATCTGGAGGATCGCGCGCGGGGAGCACCTGCCGAGCCCGAGCGTCGTCGAGCTGCGGGCCAAGAGGCACGTGTCGGTGGAGGCCGAGCGCCCCCTCGTCGTCGAGGTAGACGGTCGCATGCTCGGGACGACGCCCGCCGGCTTCGAGGTGTTCCCGCAGGCGATCCAGGTGAAGCTGTAGACGCCAAAGCGCGGCCCGACCAAGTCCCAGGATCCCGCGGCGACCTACGCGACCGGGTTCAGAGCCACGTAGAAGGCGAAGTCGCCCTCGAAGGTGGAGGCCGCGTCTCCCGTGCCCAGCATGACCAGGCCGGTCCAACCCTCGCCGGACACCGTCAGGGTAACGACCGTGCCCTCGGGCCCGCTGTACTCGCCCGCAGACTCGACCGTCCATCCCGCGCCTGGAAGCTCGCCCTCGAAGAAGGCCTTGAGGTCCTCGATGCTCTCAGGGGACGAGAACCACACATACAGGCCCGACGCGTCGCCGAAGGAGTACACGGGCGCCGAGCCGTCGGGGAGCGGGAAACTGGACGGGAAGCCCGACGGGAGCGACGCCGTTCCTACCTCCCCACCAGCGGTGGGTTCCGTGTCCGGGCTCTCCCCGGCCGGCGGCGCGGTCGCTTCCTCGGTGGCCGGCGGCGCTCCGGTGGTCGGCGCCTCCTCCTTCGTGCAGGCGGCGCCCAGCAGCGCCAGCACTGCGAAAGCGAAGACGGCCGTGCGGGGAGCTGCGGGCATCCGGGCCTCCTGGGTCGGCGGGCGCCGGAAGTCTACCGCCTACCGGCGGGGGCGAACCTTGGTCCCCTCGGGCGTGTCCATGACCTCGAGGCCCATCGCCGCCAGGCGATCGCGGATCGCGTCGCTCGTCGCGTAGTCCTTGGCTGCCCGCGCTGTGTCCCGTTCGACGACCATGGTCTTCACGTCCTCGTCGGGCTCCCACGCCTCGCGGACGTCCCGCTCGAGGTCCAGGCCTAGGACCGCGTCCCAGGAGGCGAGGAGCGAGTACTTCTCCCGGTCCCTGATGCGCGAGGAGACGGTCTCGTTCACCACGACGACGGCGGCCGGCATGTCTAGGTCCTCCGAGATCGCCTCGCGGAACCGACGGTCCTGGTCGGCGGCCGCCTCGGATAGGTCATCCGGTGGCGCTCCCCAATCGACCATGCGGCGGCGGAGCTGCTTGACGCGCTGGTCGGCCGTCTCCATCGCCTCCCAGGAGAAGTCCATCTCGCTCCGGTAGCGCGTCTGGAATGTGAGCCAGCGGAACGAGAGCGGGTCGAAGCCCCGCTCCACGACCTCGGGAACGCGCACTACGTTCCCTGCCGACTTCGCGATCTTCTGGCCGGCCAGCCGCAGGTGCCCGCCGTGGACCCATAGCGAGATGACCTGGTGCCCGACCGCGCCCTCGGATTGCGCGATCTCGTCCTCGTGGTGAGGGAACCTGAGGTCGTTGCCACCGGTGTGGATGTCGAACCGCTCGCCGAGGTACCTCATCGACATCGCCGAGCACTCTATGTGCCAGCCGGGGAAGCCGTCGCCCCATGCGCTCGGCCACTTCATGAGCCGGCCGGGCCCCGCGGCCTTCCAGAGCGAGAAGTCGGCGTGGTGGCGCTTGTTGGGGTCGGTCTCGAGGTCGCGGTGGCCGGGCTTCAGCTTCTCCAGCGTGTTCCCGGAGAGCTTCCCGTAATCGGGGAAGCTCGAGACCTCGTAGTAGACCGTCCCGTCGTCGACGACGTACGCGTGACCCTTCTCGACGAGCCGCTCCGTCAGCTCGAGCATCTGGGCGATGTGCTCTGTCGCCTTCGGGTAGCGGTCGGCAGGGCGGATGCCGACCGCCGCGGCGTCCTCCATGAACGCCTTCGTGTACTTCTCGGCGATCTCCAGCGGACGAAGGCCCTCGTCCTCGGCCGCGAGGAGCATCTTGTCGACGGCCTCGGGGGAGGACTCGTCGGTCATGTGCCCGACGTCCGTGATGTTCATCACCTGCGTGACCGCCAGGCCTTCGAACTCGAGGGCGCGCCGGATCATGTCGGCCAGCATGAACGTGCGGAGGTTGCCGAGGTGCGCGAACCGGTACACCGTCGGGCCGCACGAGTACATGCGCACGTGCCGGTCCTCGACCGGGACGATCTCCTCGACGCGCCGCGTGAGGGAGTTGTAGAGGCGCACGACGCCAAGCATAACCGGGCGCCTACGGCCGCCAGT
>DATEBA010000022.1:0-42696 GCA_035288045.1 Actinomycetota bacterium | reverse complement strand
CCCGGTCTTCAAAACCGGTGTGGGGGCGAGAGCTCCCAGGCGGGTTCGATTCCCGTCCGCCTCCGCGTGGAGAGATCGGGGAGGAAACGCGGTGTACTTTTCGACTCCGTGCCTTCTCCCCACAAGTTCTCGCTCGACGCGGGCCGCCCCTAGACGAGGCGACATGGGCCGGTGGGCGGACCATCTGGACCGAGCTCGAACGTGCGCCCGCGAGCTCGACACCGGAGGGACCTCCCAGCAGCTAGCCATGAGCGCGAGCTCTAGGGCGTCGCGCCGAAGTCAAGACTCTCCACAATCGGGGTGGCGGCTTCCACGAACGACTCGAAGCTCGAACGGTCGCTGGTCTCGACGTGGACGGTCACGACATGGTGGTCACCGGCATCCAGGAACAGGAGCCGCATCCGCATGGAGTCGTCGATGTCCCAGTAGCCTGGGTCGTCGATCGTGCCCTGGTGCGTGAAGAGGCCCACGCGACCGGAGCAAGGATGGTTGGGGCCCAGCTCACCCTTGCCCCGGGTGTCCCTCCAGTCCGGGTCCTTCCTGACGTCCAACATCTGTCCTTCCAGCCCACCGAGGGCGACCGGCACGGGCTTCGAGGTGATCAAGCCAGGGTGCTCGGTCAGCCAGGTCACGAGATCGTCGACCGAACGGCCCAGGCCCGGCTCCGGAGCCAGCGTGCAGCGCCGCTGCGAGACGATCGCCCAGTCGGGGATGACGGCGATGGCCCCGGCCGGGAACGCGCTCGACGTGAGGTTGAACGAGCCCGGCACGTCGAGGTTCTTGGTCCAACCATCGGGAACCTCGAACGTGAACGGCGTGATGAGGTTGGCCGACGAATGGATGCCCGGCGCGAGCGGGCCGATGCAATCGGGCTCCGACGGCTGACAAAGATCCGGAGTGAGCTCCGCCGCCGAGGACGGGGAGGCAGGCGCGCGCGGGGCGGGAGGCTGCTCTGATACGCACGCCGCAGCCGTGATCAACAAGACGATCAGCATGGGGGTGAGCTTCGGGCGGGTCAGGCGTTCCGACATCGTTCTGCCACCTCTGTCACGGTGCGGGTTCGGAGATCCAGATCGCGAAATCGTCGCCGTATTGGCCGGCCGCGATGAACCTTGATCCCCACGCGACGACGACCCAAGCACGGACTCCCCGGTCCCGTGCCATCTCCTCGGGGCTGATCTGGAACACAGGCCCCGTGGGGACCCGGACCCAGCTGACTCCGTCGATCGACGTCCACACGGCCGCCTCGGCTGCCGGACAGCAGCCCGAGTCGCTGGCGGCGCCGTCCCCACCAACCGCGACATATCCACCGCTCCCGGCGGCGACCGAGACGAGGCCGCCCTCAGCCGAAAAGCCCGTCCGACCATCGGGCGGTTGAGGGGAAGCAGGGGCATCAGCTCGGTAGCGCGAAACGAACGCCTCCTGATCGGCTGGGGCTCGATGCCAGCGCAAACCGTCGGGCGAGGCCCACGCCGCCGGCTCGGTGACGGCATGATCGCCACCCGGCACCTCGACCACCTCGGTGTGCCACCCCACCGCGACCAGCCCTTCCGGACTGCTCGCGAGGCTGCGGATTTCGCTGAGGGGCGCGAAAACCTCCGGGTCGAGGGCCACCTCGGTCCACGTCATGCCGTCGGTGGAGGTCCAGAGGATCATCTCCGTGCGTAATGCATCGGTACCCGACTGCAATTCGAGGGAGCCGGTGGCGACGAGACGACCTCCGGCCACGGCCACGTCACGCAGTTCGGACTCGCCTCGTGCCGCGTTCGCAGGCACCGGAGGCACCTCCGCTCTCTGCCAGTGCATCCCGTCGGTTGAGAACCATGCGCGCGGTCCGTTCGGCGTGCTTCCCACCGCCACCAGCCCAGGCCCACCGGCGATCACGGATGACAAGTCGGCAGTTCGGAAGACGGGGTCGGGTGGAGCCCGGTTCCACGTGATCGCGTCTGCGGACGTCCAAACGAGCGGGGGCGTATCCCCGGGGGTCGGGGCAACCCTGTGCCCCACCGCCACCAGGCCCGGGCCTCCGGGGGTAACGTCCGACATCACCTCGCCGAAGACCCCGAGGTCCGCCGGGACGCGGCTCCAGCCGCGACCATCTGGGGATGTCCACACGGCCGGCCCGTCGTCGAACCCGACGGCGACGAGACCCGAACCCCAGGGCGTGATCGCGGAGATCCCCAGTTGCCCAAACGACCCCGGCGGACCGAACCGGATCCGCGACCACGCTCCGGGTGTGTCGGGGAGGTCCGCCGGCCGGGCGGAATCGACTCGGGGAAACGCGCGGACCAGGGCGCCAATCGCTGCGGCCGCCAGAACGAGGGCGAGCGCCGCGGTCCCGAGCCTCCGGTTCCGCTGCTTGCGTTCGCGGCGGCGGATCAGCGATCCCATGACGTCCTCGGGAGGCGAGAACTGCCTCCGAGCGCGCTGCAGCAGCTCCTTCGTGTCACTCATCCGTCTCACCCGCGTTCCGCTTGAGTGCCGCTCGGCCCTGCGAAGCGAGGACCCGCACCGTGGCCGCCTTGATGCCCATCACTTTCCCTGCCTCCGTGGAGCTGTAGCCGAGGAGATCGACCAGCACGATGCTCTCCCGCTGTCGTGGCGTGAGAGCGCTGAGCGCTCGGACCACGGCGTCGCGCGCCTCGGCCTCGGCGAGAGAGTCCCGGCTTGCACCGAGACCGATCGCGCGCCGGATCGCGACCGAGGCGCGACGGATCCGCTTGCGATACAGGTTCAACGCCGTTCTATAGAGGTAGCCCGTCGGATCGTCCATGTCCTGCACTCGATCCCAGCGCTCCCACACCTTCAGGAAGGCTTCCTGCATCAGGTCCTCGGCCTCGCCGCGATCTCTGGTGAGCAGGCAGAGGGCGCCGTACAAACCCTCGTGCTGGGCGTGGACCAGGTTCTCGAAGTCCCTCGAGCGCTGGGCGGCCTCGAATTCCGGAGGGGCGAGATCGGACACGAGGCGGAGCGGCTCGTCCATCTTCGTTACATGAACCCCTGGACGACGGAAGTTGATTATGCCCGAGCCGAGTTCGGCGTCTTGCCGCCTCGTGGGGTCCCCCGCCGGGGAACCCTGTAGTCGTCCTTGTCGCTCCTGGTTGCCCCCTTGCGGATCCCAGGCTCGTGCGTGGGGTCAGCACGCCAGCGCCGTCAGAAGGCGCGCCCCCAGTCTCGAGCATTCACCCACACGCCCTGACCGGGAACGTTGTGGTTCTTTCAGTGTTCCCTCCGCCTCCGCTTGGAGAGAATGGGGAGGGATCGTGGAGTCCGTCAGACTCCTCGTCTCTCTCCTCGGCGGGCAGGGGTCTGTTCTTCTTCCGGTTAGCGGTACGGTCCCGCGCGGCGGCCCACGTCCACTTGCACGGTCGGGGCGTTTCGAGGGTTCATACACCGACATGACCGAACGGATCATCGTTCCGGACGCGGCCCTCGACGAACTCGAGGCGTCCCGCAGCTTCGAAGCCTTCTACGAGGCCGAGGCTCGGATCCTGTTCCGGCGGCTGTGGCTCGTGACCGGGAACCGTGCCGAGGCGGAGGAGCTGATGCAGGACGCGTTCCTGAAGGTGTGGGAGCGGTGGGACCGCGTCGGCGGGATGGACGACCCCCTCGCGTACCTCTACCGAACCGCGATGAACCTGTTCCGCAAGCGGTACCGGCGGGCCATGCTCGCGGTCCGCCGGACCGTCGGGCTCGCGCCGTCGAACGACGACTTCTCCGACGCCGAGGACCGGCAGGTCGTCCGCCACGTCCTCGCGATGCTCCCGCCGCGGCAACGAGCGGCGCTCGTGCTGACCGAGATGCTCGGGTTCACGTCGAAGGAGGCGGGAGATGCGCTCGGGGTCACGGACTCGACGATCCGCTCGCTGACGCGCCACGGGCGCGACGCGTTCCGCACGGTGATGGAGGTGGACGATGCCTAGGATCTCGGAGGTCCTCGAACGAGAGAGCCGCACCATCGACCTCGAGCAGGGCGACTTCGAGCGGCTGCTCGGCCGACGCGAGCGCAAGCAACGCAACGCGCGGATCCGTGCGGGCGCCGTCGGCATCATCGTGGCGCTCGCGATGGGGATCGTCTTCATCAAGTCGCTGAGGTTGGAAGGCATCCCGGCGGATCAGCCCGTCGAGCACCGGCCGGCCCCGGCGGCGTCGGGCTCCCTCGCGTACCAACTCGACGGCGACATCTACGTCGCCGACCCGGACGGGACGAACGCGGTCATGATCGCCGATGGCAGCGACCTCGGCGACGATTGCCCGGGCGGCGACGGGTACGGGCTCTCGTCGTGGTCGCCGGACGGGCGGTACCTCGCGCTTCGTTGTTCGGCGGGCGTCGTGATCACCGACCCGCAGGGCGGCGTCGTTGCGACGTTCCCGGCGCAGGGGCGGGGTAGGATCGCGTGGTCGCCCGATTCCACTCGCGTTGCGGTGTGGGACGAGTACTTCTGGGCCGAGCCCGTCACGGGCCCGTACGTGATCGGGATCTACGGGATTGATGGCACTCGCGAGACACAGATCGCGATGCCGCCCGGCTGGGAGCCGGGCGCTGAGCGCGACCCGGTCTGGACGCCGGACGGCGCCTCGCTGATCGTGAACGAACTCGAGGTGCCGCTCGACGGCGGTACCCCACGGGAGCTCCCGTTCCCGTGGTTCGAGGTGGCCTACTCGCCTGACGGATCCCAGGTCGCGTACGTCACGCGCTGGCTCACGCGCATCGCGCTGATGGTCGCGCGACCCGACGGGTCCGAACCCCGTGAGGTGTTGTTCGGACCCGCGGAGATGGCGTGGTCTCCGACCGGCGAGCTGATCGCGGTCACCGCGGACGCCCCCGGCGGCCCAGGGGTCGCGACCCAACTGAGCGTCGTGGATCCGGCGACCGGGTCGGCGACCCTGCTGTTCGAAAGCGAGCGGCGAACGGTAATCGGCGTCATCGGGTTCTCACCGGAGGGCGACCGCGTCCTGTTCGACAGCACCGAGCACGGCGGAGCGGGCCCGGTCTCGCTGTGGAGCGTCGGGGTCGACGGCTCCGACGCCCGCCTCGTCGTCGCGGGGACGGGCGATGGGGAGTGGCTGTCGCGCTGACCCGCGCGGCCCGCTCCCGCGGTCGGCGGCCGAACCGACCGGTCGGCACCAAGCCGCCGAGCAGCGGCGTCGATCGGGCTCAAGTCCCTATCACGCTTCGAGCGAGGCGTGCGCTCAACCCTTGTGGTGGAGTCGGTCGCACGTGGCGCGCCACGGCCGTCGCTCGATGTGAGCGCCAAGGGGGAGGCCCACCGGGCTTCGAGGGTGGAGGAACTGTGGAGTGAAGAGCAAGGCTCCCCGATCTCGTCCCCCTCCAGAGGACGGCGGTGAAGAGACGGGCGGCAGCACGCGGCTTGCGGCCCTTACGCCACCCGACCCCAGCCACGAGCGCTCACCCACACGCTCTGACCTGCGGCGTTCGGGTTCTTACAGTGTTCCCTTCGCCTCCGCTATGTCTGACCTGCGGAAACGCGAGATCGAAGGGAGCAGGGCGGAATCAAGTGGTCGTCGCAACACCTCGAGCTGGAGGTGGGTGAATGGGACGACCACCGGGTTGGGCAGCGGCGGCGACGGGGAGGCCACCGATGCGATCGCCAGGCCGGGCCGCCGGTCGCGCGGCGGGAGCATCGACAGGCGTTCTGGGAGGCGATCGCTCGAGGCGCGTCGAGCGAGGATGCCGGGGTCAAGGCCGGTGTGTCACCGGCGGTCGGGACGCGCTGGTTCCGTGTCACGCCTTCGAGACACCGTCGCGACCTCGTCCATCGGTACCATGTACGCGCAGCATGGCGGGTTCCGTTTACGGGCGGAAGCGGGAATCCATCCTCGCGAGGAGCGAGAGCTCCGGCCGGCCTCCGGCAGGCGGCGTGGAGAATCGGGGAGGGTCTCCACGATTCCTCCCTGGCCGTTGACCCAAGTGGGTGCGGCCGCAGGCCAGGGTCTATGGGTGAATAAACCCACCCGGTCTTGTCGAGGCTCACGCGGCCCGACCCCACTCGCGAGCGTCCACCCACACCCGCTGACCAGGAGCTGCCCCAACTACCATCAACATCGAACTACTGCTGTTCGATTGTCATAGTAGGGTTGCCACATGATCGAGCGCCGTCGCTGGCTGGTCGCCATCCGAGCTGCCCTCAAACGGAGCCGGGTCGTGGCCCTCATCGGCCCGAGGCAGGCGGGCAAGACCACACTCGCGCGGCAGATCGTGCCGTCGGACTCGCCGGGGTATTTCGACCTCGAAGACCCCACGAGCCTCGCCCGCCTTTCCGAACCGATGACGGCACTCGCGTCGCTCAAGGGCGTGGTCGTGATCGACGAGATCCAGCGCCGGCCGGACCTCTTCCGGGTCCTACGGGTGCTCGCCGACCGGCGGCCGCTGCCGGCCCGTTTCCTGATCCTCGGCAGTGCCACACCCGAACTCCTGCGCCAGTCCTCGGAGACGCTCGCGGGCCGGCTGGAGACGGTCACGCTGACCGGACTTGGGGTCGAAGAGCTCGGCGCCGAGGCGCTGATGCGGCACTGGCGGCGAGGGGGATTCCCGCCTGCCTATCTCGCGCACTCCGACGAGGCGAGTCTCGTCTGGCGCCGCCAATTCATCCAGACCTATCTCGAGCGCGACCTGCCGCAACTGGGCGTCACGATTCCGGCCGTCACGCTCCTGCGGTTCTGGACGATGCTGGCCCACTATCACGGCGGTGTCTGGAACGCGGCCGAAGCCGCCCGCTCCCTCGGCGTCTCGGAACCGACCGCCCGCCGGTACTTGGACCTCATGACCGGGCTGTTCCTCGCCCGGCAGCTCCAGCCTTGGCACGAGAACCTCAAGAAGCGACAGGTCAAGGCTCCCAAGGTGTACGTTCGCGACAGCGGCCTGCTGCACGCGCTGCTGGGTCTCGCGTCGGAACGCGAGCTCCTGTCCCATCCGAAGGTGGGCGCCTCATGGGAGGGTTACGCCATCGAAGAAAGCCTTCGGGCGGTTCATCCCGAAGCGGTCCATTTCTGGGCGACGCACACGGGCGCGGAGCTGGATCTCCTCCTGTTCGTCCGAGGGCGGCGCTACGGGGTCGAGGTCAAGTTCCAGGACGCGCCGCGGCTCACCCTCTCGATGCGTCACGCACTGGATGACCTGCGGCTCGAGCATCTCACCGTGCTGTATCCGGGGGGTCAGCGTTACGACCTCGAGCGGCGCGTGACCGTGGTGCCGCTTTCGGAACTCGCGACCGCCGGGGCCGCGGCGGTGATCACCGGCCCGAGCTCTCCGCGACGGGGGCGGTAGGCTGGGGTCAGTGTCATGCTGGTCGGCGTCCGAGGGGTTGGCTCTTAGGCTGCCTGCCCTTCGTGGGCACCATGCCTCTTGCCGCCCCTCGGACGTAGGGGACCGGCCGGCGTGGCTTGATAGGAGCGTGGCACCGCCCCCACTGAGGTGTGCCCACCGACCGGTCCCGTTGTCCCTTCGAGGAGAAAGGTACGAGGGGATGGTGATACTTGGGATAGACGCGCACAAGCGCACCCACACGGTGGTGGGGATCGACCAGGCCGGACGCGAGCTCGGCTCCAAGACGACCCTGGCGACCACGACCGAGGCCCACCTGGAGCTTGTGCGCTGGGCAGAGCGGTTCGGGAGCATGTCCCGATCGCCGTGGAACTTCGGGCCGTCCACCTGACGTTCCCTACGCAACCTGCGTCACTCCTTCTACCACCTCCCTGTGACGTTCGAGCGCTCGCTTGAGGATGTGCAGGTCCCGGTAGCCGTTGACCCTGCGGAACTGGCGCTCGGCCTCCAGCATCCCGGCGGCAATCCAACGGAGCGCCATCCGCCCGTCGCGCCACCGCTTGACGTTTCGGTGGGTGTCGCGCGCGATCGAGATCATCGACTCGATGGGGTTGGTCGACTTGAACGTGCGCAGCAGCGATGGGGTGAGCCCGAGCCTGGTCACGGTCAGCGTCTCCTCCAGGCCCTCGAGGATCGACCCCGCCGCGCCGGGGTGCTTGGCGTCCAGATGCCGGGCGAGCTGACGCAGCTCCCGCTCGGCCTCGCCGGCATCGGTCCTGGACCACGCCGCCCGAAGCTTGCGGGCGACGAAGGTGCGCTCGGCCTTGGGCAGGTGCTCGCTGACGTTGCGCTCCTTGTGCTTGCGGCAGCGCTGTACGAGGGCTCCCTCGCCGTAGACCTCCTTGATCGCCGAGCGGATCTCTTTGCCGCCGTCGATCACGAACAGCACGGCACGAGAGGTGTCGAGCCCTCGGTCGATGAGGTTTCCAAGAAGCGCCCGACAGGCCGCCTCGTTCTCCGTGGTCCCCTCCCACAGGCCCAGTGGGTGCTTGATCCCCGCTCCAGGTGAACGGCAGGTCGTTCTTCTCCTCTTCCGGCGAGGTCACGATCCCCGATGGCGCCTCTTCGGCCACGGTTACGAGCGAGACGATCGGAGAGCAGACGTTGGTTCTGGCGCTCTTGCAGCAGAACCGCGCCGGCGTGTGGGTCAGGGCCTCGTCCTCAACCAGCCGTGCGCGGGCTGCTTCAAGATCCTGCTGAACACTGCGGTGGGCAAGGACACGAAGGTCGGCTACTTCGTGCTGAACTAGAAGCGCGACCCGCGGTCACTTCGGCCCGTGCCGGCGGTCCGGGCGCGAGGGTATCGTGGCGCGATCCGCCGGCTGGGCGGGGCGTTTCCGAACGTCCTGAAAGGGGTGGGCCGTGGGCTTGAAGATCCCCTGTCCGCACTGCGGGCCGCGTCCGTACACGGAGTTCACGTTCGGAGGAGAGCTGCGCCAGATCGAGGCGGCGGACCCAGAGCAGGACTTCCGCCGCGTATACCTGCCCGCCAACGCGCCCGGACCGCAAGCCGAGAGGTGGTTCCACGCGTTCGGGTGTCGACGGTGGCTGACGGTTTCCCGAGACACCGTGACGAACCGGGTCGATGGGTAGATCGGTAGGCTCGATCGACTTCGAGGGGCGCCGGGTCCCCTTCGAGGACGGCGACACCGTCGCGTCGGCGCTGTACAGGGCCGGGGTCCGCACGTTCACGCGCTCGGTCAAGCACCACCGCCGGCGCGGGCTCTACTGCCTGACCGGGGACTGCCCGAACTGCCTGGTGACGGTCGACGAAGAGCCGGGTGTCCGCTCCTGCTGCGCGCCGGCGACCGACGGCATGAAGGTGGAACGGGAGGGCGGGCGTCCTTCGACCGAACGCGACCTCCTCTCCGTCACCGATCGGGTGCACTGGCTGCTGCCGGTGGGCTTCTACCACAAGGCGTTCGTCCGGCCTCGGCTCGCCTGGCAGATGGCCGAGCGCGTGATCCGGTGGGCGACCGGGCTGGGGAAGCTGCCGGTCGACCGAGCGCCGGAGCTGGGGACGGCTCGCCATCTGCATACCGACGTGCTGGTGGTAGGCGGCGGCGTCGCGGGCCTCTCGGCCGCGATCGCCGCCGCCGAACGCGGGGAGACCGTCGCCCTCTGCGACGAGGGCGTGATCGGGGACAAGGTCGCGCCGGGACCAACCCTCGACGCGATCCGCTCCCTGCAAGAAGGGATGCCGGGGACGGTCACGATCCTGGAACGGCACGCCGCCGTCGGCGTCTACGAGGGCCCGCTCGTGCCACTGGTCGGGGACGGTGCTCTCGTGCAGGTCCATCCCGGCCGCATTGTCGTGGCCACAGGAGCCGCCGAGCGCCACGCCGTCTTCCGCGGGAACGACCTCCCGCGGGTGTTCCTCGGCAGGGGCGCCGCGCGCCTGGCCGGGGTCCACGGGGTGAAGCCGGGCAACAGAGCCGTCGTCGTCGCAGAGACCGCAGAGGCGATCGAGCACCTGCGGACGCTCCGGTACGCGGGCGTTGACGTCGTCGCGGTCGTAGCGAGCGACGGTGGCGTCGCGGTTCCGGAGGGTACTCGCGTCCACCGCGGCGCGGTGGTGGTCGCGGCCGGGGGGAGGAAGTGCCTGACGGCAGTCGCGCTCGATTCGGGCGAGCGGATCCCATGCGACGCGCTGGTGCTGTCGATGGGGCTCTCACCACGGGACGGACTCCTTCGGATGGCGCACGACCTGCCGGTCGTGGGAGCGGGCGACGTGATCGCACCCGGATGCACGCTCGAGGAGGCCATCGAGAGCGGCCGTCGCGCGGGGCGGGGCGGAACGCCTAACGGTCGAGATGTGGAACCCGCACCGATCGGCTCATCCGGCTACGTCTGCCTCTGCGAGGACGTCTCGGTCGGCGACCTCCAGAGAGCGTGGGCCGAGGGGTGGCGGTCCTCGGAGATCCTCAAGCGCTACACGACGGCCACGATGGGACCGTGCCAGGGCGCCATGTGTGGGCGCCACCTCGCGCGGTTCGTGTCGGAACGATCGGGACCGACGCCGGACGGCACGCTCACGACCGCACGCCCACCGGCAAGGCCGGTTCGCCTGGAAGATCTCGCCGCCGGCGTCGACGAGGTGATCGAGAAGCGGACCGCGCTTCACGACCGGCACCTCGCGCTCGGGGCGAAGCTCGACTGGTCGGGCAGCTGGAAGCGCCCCTTCAACTACGGAGACGCCGAGGACGAGTACGTGGCCGTCCGCGAGCGCGTCTCCCTGATGGACGTCTCGACGCTAGGCAAGTTCCTGGTCGCCGGCCGCGACGCCCGGAGCCTCGTCGATCAAGTGTTCCCATGCCGGATCGAGGACCTGGCGCCGGGACGGTCCCGGTACATGCTCGCGCTGGACGAGGCCGGGTACGTGATGGACGACGGTCTCGTCTGCGCGCTCGAGGGCGGGCGCTACTACGTGACCTCGACGTCCGGCGGCGCCGATACGATGGAGGCCTGGCTGCGCAACTGGGCCGACCGATGGGACCTCCACGTTCATCTCGTGAACCAGACGCCGATGCTCGGCGCGATCCTCGTGGCCGGCCCTCGCTCACGCCAGCTGCTGTCAAGCCTGAGCGGCGACGCGCTCGACGGAGACACGTTCCCCTACATGTCACACCGCGAGATCGTCGTCGCCGGCGTGCCGAGCCGTGCGCTGCGGGTTGGGTTCGTCGGCGAGCTGGGGTTCGAGCTCCACCACCCGCGGTCGCGGAGCGTCGAGCTGTGGGACGCCCTCATGGGGGCCGGCGCGGATCTCGGCATCCGCCCGCACGGTCTCGACGCGCTCGAGGTGCTGAGGATGGAGAAGGGACACATCTACCTCGCACAGGACACGCTCCCCGACGATCATCCCGGCAAGCTCGGTCTCGACTGGGCCGTCGCGATGGACAAGCCGTATTTCATCGGGCGCGTCGCGCTCGAGCGTATGAGGGAGATCCCGCTTGAGCGCAAGCTCGTCGGCCTCATGTTCGAGCGCGACGCATCGCTTCGGGGCGTTCCCCTGCACGTGGGAAACCGCATCGTCGGGCGCGTCACCTCATACGGCTCGTCCCGCGTCTTGGGGCGCGCGATCGGGCTCGGTTGGATCCGCGCGATCGACGGCGTGTTCCCCACGGAGCTTCGGGCCGGAGAGGTTCGCGCGACGGTGACGCCGACGCCGTTCTACGACCCGGAGGGGGCGAAGCTCCGTGCCTGAGCTGGTGGCCGCGCGGGCCTCGGTTGTGGTGTGCCTGGCGACGCCCGAGGCACTTGACACGGTCTCCGACGGTGCCCTCCGGGTCGCACCCGACGAGCTCCTGGTCCTCGGCCCGCCCGACTCGGCCGAGATGACCGCGCTCGACGTGAGCCGGCGTATCTCGGGGGCCGACGCGGACGCCGTCGTGCTCGACGTCTCGGACGGGTGGGCGACTTGGACGCTCGACGGCGACGGTGCACGAGACGCGTTCGGCTACCTCTCCGAGCTCGACCTTCCCGAGGAGGGGTTCGTACAGGGGGACGTTGCCCACGTTCCCGTCAAGGTGGTCGCGCGCCCCGGCGGCCTCCATCTGCTCGTCCCCGCGGTGTGGGGCGCGTACCTGCACGAGCGGATACTCGCGCGCTGCCCGAGCGTGACCGAGCGCGAAGAGCCGGAGGATTGGTCGCCGTGAGCGGGCTCTTCCGGAGGCGTGAGCTTCTCAAACGCACCGACCCGAGGCCGCGGTACGACGTCGCGATCATCGGGGGCGGCGTGAACGGCCTCGCGACCGCCTACTACCTCGCGTCGCGGTTCGGCGTCCGCGACGTCGCGGTCTTCGAGCGCGCCTACATCGGCTCGGGCGCCTCCGGCAGGAACACGCAGGTGGTGCGCTCCAACTACAACACGCCGGAGACCGTGCCGCTCTACAAAGCCAGCCTCGCGAGATACCGGACGCTCTCGCAGGAGCTGGACTTCAACATCATGTTCAGCAACCAGGGCGAGCTCGACCTCTGCCACACTCGCGACTCGCTCGAGGTCGAGCGCGACAAGTCGCTGCTGAACGCGGCCTACGGCGTCGAGACGCTGATCCTCACTCCCGAGCAGGTTCACCAGAAGTGCCCGCTCGTCGACCTCTCGGGTGGCGGCGAGCTGCCGGTCGTTGGGGCCTCGTAC
This sequence comes from Actinomycetota bacterium, assembly GCA_035288045.1. Taxonomy (GTDB): domain Bacteria; phylum Actinomycetota; class UBA4738; order UBA4738; family HRBIN12; genus DATEBA01. The sequence goes on along the minus strand of DATEBA010000022.1, from coordinate 30,214 downwards.
CACCCACCGGGATCGTTCGCACGTCACGACTCGGTCGTGTGGGCGTATGCGGTGGCGGCGCAACGCCTCGGCGTGCACGTGCACGAAGGCGTCGAGGTGACGGGGGTCGACGTCCGCGACGGCCGGTGCGTCGGGGTGCAGACCGATCGCGGCCCGGTCGCGGCCGGAGCGGTCGTGTCGGCGGTCGCCGGCTACACCTCGATCGTCGCGCGCATGGCCGGCCTTCGATTGCCGATCGTGACCCACCCGCTCCAGGCGTTCGTCACTGAGCCGTACGCCAAGGTGCTGACTGGCCTCGTGTCGTCCATGGACCTCTACGTCTACGTATCCCAGACGCAGCGCGGCGAGCTCCTCGTCGGCGCGGAGATCCTGCCATACAACACCTACTCCACGCGCGCGACGTTCGACTTCCTCGCGGAAGCCGCCAAGCGCTCGATCCAGATCCTGCCGTTCATGGCGAAGGCTCACGCGATGCGGCAATGGGCCGGGCTCTGCGACATGACCCCGGACTCCTCTCCTATCATCGGGGGAACCGAGGTGGAGGGCTTCTTCCTCGCCGCCGGGATGGGGACTTGGGGATTCAAGGGGGCGCCGATCTTCGGCCTCTGCCTCGCCGAGCTGATCGCGACCGGCCGCGTACCCGACCTCGTCGCTCCGTTCGGCCTCTCCAGGTTCCGCGAGGATCGTATGGTGCCGGACGCAGCCTCCGCCGGTACCCACTGACGCGGCCCCGGGTGCAAGATGCGAACGTGGCGTCGTTCGAGTTTGCGCTCGTCCTGCCCCACCCGCCGGTCCTGCTCCCGGAGGTCGGTGGGGCCGACGCGGGGGTCGTCGTCCGGACGCGGGAGGCGATGGCCCGCGCGGCGGCTGCGCTGCGCGAAGCCGCACCGGATGTGGTCTTCCTCGCCGGGCCACACGCGCCGGCGTTCGGTGAGACGTTCTGCGTCTATGAGGGCCAGCAGCTCGTCGGAACGTTCGCCGAGTTCGGCGCGCGCGAGGCGCGCCTGATGGTGCAAGGCGCACCCGATTCCGTGAACCGCCTAATCGAGGAAGCTGAGGGAGCAGGTCTCCGCGTCTCGCCGACCCGTGGCGTGATCGATCACGGAACGCTGGTCCCGCTGTGGTTCCTCCTCGGGCCGCCCGGACCGACGTGGGACGAGCCGCCCGCGGTTGCCGCCGCAGGCGCCTCTTGGGCTTCTCTCGACCGGCACGTCGAGCTCGGCCGAGTCATCTCTCGCGCGGCCGCCGGCACCCACGCGGCGTTCATCTGTTCGGGTGACCTGTCCCACCGCCTGACCCCCGACGCGCCCTACGGGTACACCCCGCGGGCCGCCGAGTTCGACGCGCTCGTCCTCGATGTCCTTCGGTCGGGGAAGCTGTCGGACCTCGAGCGGATCCCGACCGATCTAGCTGAGGAAGCCGGGAACTGCGGGCTCCGGCCGCTCTGTGTGCTGGCGGGCGCGCTGGGCGACGGCGTCTCCGGGGAGGTGCTCTCCTACGAAGGTCCCTTCGGGGTCGGCTACCCTGTCGTCTTGTTCGCGCGACAGCACCTCGGCGGCGAGCGCGCGGTCGCGGACGGATAGTTGGCCTTGGACGACCCTGCTGCAGATCCGGGGAAACTCAGTTCGGCCGCGCGCCGTCCAGGCCACATCCAGGAAGGAGGAAGAATGCGCAGGCGACTCTCGCGGCCGCCATCACGGTGGCCGCCGCCGCATCGATGGGCTTCGGCTTCACCCTGACCAACGCCGCGGGCGAGCAACCGAGCATGACGCTGCCCGTCAAGGATGGCAGCCTCGTCCACGACGTCGAGGACACACCGGTCACCCTTCCCGTCGAGAGCGGGAGTCCCGTGCACGCCGTGGGCGACGGGGAAGCCTGAACCGAGCTACGCCGTCTGGCGCCGACGCGCGACCATCGTCGCCGGCGCGTGGCGCGCGACTCGGTCGCTCACCGAGCCGAGCAGCAGGCGGCCGAGCGCGCCGCGCCCCCGCGAGCCGACGACAACGAGCGCCGTGGCCTTGTCCGTCGCTTGCGTGAGGATCTGGGTGACCGGGTGACCGACCAGCACGTCACCCTCGGTACCGAACCCAGCGTGGCGGAGACGGTCGATCGCTGTGCGGAGGTACCCCTCGTGGGCCTCCACGATGCGCGCCGTCGTCTCCTCGTAGGCCCCGGCATCCACGTAGGCCCCTCCGGGCCCGACGACCGGGGTGGCCGCGGGCTCTGCCACCGACACAACGTCGACGGTGCACCGCTGCGGGTCCGCCAAGTCGATCAGCGTCTCGACCGCGAAAGCAGCGTCCTCGGAACCGTCGACCGCGACGACGACGCCGTGAGACGCCACGCCCTCCGGCGCGCCGTGGGCGATGAGAACTGACGAAGGGGCGTGATGGAGCACCCGCGTGCTCACGCTTCCGAGCAGGAGGTGGCCGAGCCATGAGTTCTTCCCGGCGCCGATCACGACGAGGTCGAACCCCTCCTCCGCACGGCGCGCTATCTCCTCGTGGGCGGCGCCCTCCACCGTCCGCCCCTCCGCCTTGAACCCCGCGTCGCTCAGCTCGACGGCAGCCCGGTGCACGATCGCTTGCACACGGTCTCGCTCGTCCTCCTTGGATGCGGGGATCGGTGTGTACTCCGCGACCGCGAGCACCTCGATGCGCGTGCGGTCGCGGTCGGCGATCGCCTCCAGCACCCGGCCTGCGTCGAGCGCGGGCTGGAACCCGTCGGTAGCGTAGAGAACCCTCATGTAGCGTCCTCCTCTCGAGTCGAGCCTCTCGCGAGGTCAGCACAGCGCCAACGGCCGAAGGCCCCATCACGGTACCGCCGGTCGGGAGGTGCAGGCCGTCAGCGCTTTCGAAGATCGCCGATCACGCGGTGCGCCCCGTTGTAGCCGGGGGCTCCCGTGACACCGCCGCCCGGATGAGCACCGGCGTCGCACAGGTACAGCCCGTCGACCGGCGTGCGGTCCCCGGCCATCCCGGCGCCGGTCGCATGAAGAACAGCTGCTCGATCCCCAGATCTCCGTGGAAGACGTTCCCCTGGGTGAGACCGCGCGGGTAGCGTCTGCCCCGTGCGCGCCGTGACCCGGAGTCACGTTCGTCCGCTTGTCCCGGGCAAGCACGTTGGCTACGCTACTAAACCTGTAGCCTCTGAGTGAACGAGCCAACGTGACCGAGCGTCAGCTCAAGCCCGTCCCACACCCGAGGACCGTCGACATCCTCGCCCCCGATCAGCTCAACGCGATCCGCGAGGGAAGCTTGGTCGTCCTGGAGCGAACGGGCGTCGAGGTGCGCTCGGAGCACCTGCTCAAGGAGCTCGAGCTGGGCGGCGCGGTGGTCGACCACGACGTGGCCCGGATCCGATTCCCCCGCGACGTCGTCCGAGAGGCGCTCGCCCTCGTCCCGCGTGGGCTGAGGCTCGCCTCGCGCGAGACCGGACTTGACCTCGAGCTCGACGGCTCGAGCGGGTTCCTCACCGTCGATGGATGCGCCGCCGAGATCGCCGACCTCGAGACCGGTGAGCGACGCCCGTCCACCAAGGAGGACCTCGCCTCGATCTCACGCCTGGCCGATGCGATCCCGCAGATATCGTTCCTCTGGCAGCCCGTGGCCTCTCGCGACGTGCCTCCGCACGTGGAGCCGCTCCACGACCTGCACGCGCAGCTCGCGAACACAGGCAAGCACATCCAGCTGATGACCGCGATTACTCCCGAGCAGGCGGAGGCCTGCGTCGAGATCGCGTCGATCGCGGGCGGGAACGAGCTTCGCGAACGTCCGATCGTCTCGGCGTTCCAGTGCAGCATCAGCCCGCTCACATACGACGGCGGGCCGCTGGAGGCGGCGGTCGTCCTTGCCGGGGCCGGCGTCCCGTGCGGCTTCATGGTTATGCCGATCGCGTGCGCGACGTCGCCGGCGACCCTTGCAGGCACGCTCGTCGTCTCCAACGCGGAGATCCTCGCCGGAGTGGTGGCGCTCCAGCTCCTCTCCCCAGGCGCCGCCACCTTCTGCGGCTCGTGCGCGACCGTCATGGACCTCCGATCGGGTGCAGCGGCGTGCGGCGGTCCCGAGGACCTTCTCTTCCAGATGGCATCGACGCAGCTCGCGCGCAGCTACGGCCTCGCCTCCTCGATCGGCACGTTCGCGACCGGAGCGAAGATCTCCGACTGGCAGGCGGGGACCGAGAACGGGCTCTCCGGTCTGGCGAGCTGGCTCGCCGGCGCCGACATGCTCTGCGGCGCAGGACTCCTCTACGGCGCGAGGGTCTACTCGCCCACGCAGCTCCTACTCGACGCCGAGCTCTTCTCGGCGATCACCGGGGTCGCCGAGGGCTTCACAGCGAGCGACGACGAGCTGGCCGTCGAGGTGATCGACGCCGTCGGCCCCGGCGGGCACTTCCTCGCAGCCGACCACACCCTGCGGCACATGCGCGAGCTCTGGCGCTCCCATTACCTGTCTCGCGAGACATGGGAGGCCTGGGACGCGGCCGGCAAACCCGAGCCCCGCGACCGCGCCCGTGAGCACGCGAGGGCGATCCTCGCAGAGCACGAGCCCTACCCGCTCCCCGACGGCGCCGACGAGGCGATCAGGAGGGTGATCCGGGCACATGAGTGACTCCCGCATCCGACCTCTCCCCCTCGTCCGCACTCTCGACCTCGTCCCTGAGGAGACGATCGAGCGGATCCACGAGGCGTCCATCCAGGTCCTCGCGCGAACCGGTATGCAGATCCGCTCGGAGACCCTCGTGAAGGCTCTCGAAGCCGAAGGCGGCGACGCCGACCTCGAAGCGCTCCGCGTTCGCTTCCCCCGCGACATGGTCGAGGAGGCGATCGAGCGCGCGCCCTCGTCGTACACGATGTACGCCCGCGATCCCGCCGCCGACGTCGTGCTGGACGGCTTGAACTGCTACCTCACCTGCGACGGCTGTGCCTCGGAGGTGGTCGATCTCCGAACCGGCCGCATGCGCCCGTCCACGAAGCAGGACCTCATGGATACGACGCGGGTCGCCGACGCGATCCCGGAGATCTCGATCGCCTGGCAACCCTGCGCGGCGCGCGACGTGCCGACTCACGTGCAGCCGCTCCACGAGCTCCACGCGCAGTTGCTCTCGACGAGCAAGAACATCCAGCAGATGACGGTGATCGAGCCGCATCACGCAGGGGCGGCGGTCGAGATGGCGGCGGTCGTGGCCGGCGGCGAGGAGGAGCTGCGGCGACGGCCGATCCTGTCGGCGTTCCAGTGCACGCTCTCGCCGCTCACCTTGGACGGCGGGCCGCTCGAATCCGCGGTCATCTACGGCAAGGCCGGGATCCCCTGCGGGATCGTCGTGATGCCGCTCACCGGCGCGACGGCGCCGATGACCGTCGCCGGCACCCTCGTGCTCCAGAACGCCGAGCTCCTCGGCGCCATCACCTGCCTGGAGTTCCTCGCGCCCGGGACGCCTACCTTCTACGGGGTCTGCACGAGCACGATGGACCTGAACAGCGGCTCGCTATCCCTCGGGTGGGGCCCGGAGGAGCAGCTCTTCTCGTTCGCCTCGGCGCAGCTCGCGCGGAGGTACCGGATCCCCTCGCAGATCGGGACTTTCGGAACCGGCGCGAAGACCCAGGACTGGCAGGCAGGGGCACAGCACGCGCTCTCGGGGTTCACGAGCTACCTCGCCGGCGGAGACATGCTCTGCGCGAGCGGCACGATCTACGGAGGCCGGGTCTTCTCGTTCGAGAACATGCTGCTGGACTCCGAGCTGCTCGGGATCGCCGTGCGCGTCCTCCAAGGCTTCCCCGACGGCGACGACGAGCTCGCGATCGACGTGATAGAGGAGGTCGGGCCCGGCGGGCACTTCCTCGCCGCCGACCACACGCTGCGTCACATGCGCGGGCTCTGGCAGCCGCGGTTCTTCGGCCGCGACAGCTGGGAGGACTGGGAGGCGGCGGGACGCCCGGAGCCGAAGCACCGCGCCCGGGAGCGGGCGGTCAAGATCCTCGAGGAGCACACGCCGACGCCCCTGTCCGACGCCGTCGAGGAGGAGCTTCGGAGGATCATCGACCACCACACGCTGGAAGGAGCGATCGATGGATGAGCTGATCAAGCGGCTTCGGGACAAGTTGATGGGGGCCGATCGCGACGGGGCGCTCGGCGCGACGCGCGAGCTGCTCGACAGGGGCGAGGATCCGACGCGGATCCTGCAGGAGGGGATGGCCGCGGCCATGCTCGAGCTGGGAGCGCGCTGGAACCGGGGAGAGGTCTTCCTGCCCGAGGTCGTCGCCGCCGCCGAGCTCTTCAAGAAGTGCAGCGAGCTCGTTGAGCCCGCGCTGCTGGCGTCCGGCCAGAAGCAGGAGGGGCATCGCGTCGTTATGGCGACCGTGAAGGGCGACCTGCACGACCTGGGCAAGAACATGGTCGGAGCGATGATGAAGACGGCCGGGTTCGAGGTGCACGACCTCGGCAAGGACATCCCAACGGCAGCGATCGTGGAGGCCGTCAGGGAGAGGCAGCCGGCCATCGTCGGGCTCTCCGCGCTCCTCACGACGACCGTGCCCGAGCAGCGGGGCGTGATCGTCGCCCTGGAGGAGGCCGGGCTGCGCGGCAAGGTGAAGGTCATGGTTGGGGGGGCGCCCGTCACCCAGGAGTGGGCGAGCGAGATCGGAGCCGACGGCTTCGCACCAAGCGCCCCGGAGGCCGTGAGGGTCGCGCTCGAGCTCTTGACCGGAGTTCCCAGCGGAGTGGAGTGAGCAGATGGCCGAGCCGTCGAAGGCCGGAAGCGGGTGGCGCTACGGACTCGCTCGATTCGACGTTCTCTCCGACGAGCAGGCGGATGCCGTCCACGAGCATGCGCTTCGCCTCCTGGAGGAGATCGGATACCGAGTCTCCTACACGCCCCTTCTCCGTCTCCTCTTGGACGAAGGGCTGGACGCCGAAGGAGACCTGGTTCGGCTCGACCGCGGCTTCGTGACCGAGAAGGTCGCTCTGGCGCCCGCCAACTTCGAGGTCCGGGGTCGGAGTCCCGACCGGAGCGTGACGATAGGCGGCAGCAACGTCGTGCTCTCCCCGACGGGCGGGCAACCCTTCGTGCTCCACCCCGACGGCGTGCGGAAGCCGGCCACGCTCGAGGACTACCGGACGCTGATCCGCCTCACTCAGGCGGCCGATCACATGCACGTCACCTCGAGCGGGATCGTCGAGCCGGACGACCTGCCCGTCGCGAGCCGTCACATGGACATGGACTACTGGGCGATCCGCCTGGCAGACAAGCCCTACACGCCGGTCGGCGCGACCGCGGAGGCCGCGAGGGACTGCGTCGACTTGGCAGCGGTCGCCTTCGATGGACGCGACGAGATCGAACGGTCGCCCGTGATGCTCGCGATCGTGAACCCGGTGAGCCCCCTACAGTTCGACGAGCGGATGGGCGGCTCCCTTATGGAGTATTCGTCGGCGGGCCAGCCCGTCATCCTCATGCCGTTCCTGCTCGCCGGGGCCACCGCCCCGCTCACGCTCGCCGGCGCCGTCGCGCAGGCGACCGCCGAGTCGCTTGCAGGCGTCGCGCTCGTCCAGACCGTCCGCCCCGGCACGGGTACGGTGTTCGGAGCCTTCGTCTCCGAGATCGACCTCCACGGGGGCGGCCCGATCTTCGGCACGGGCGGCTCGGGACTCGCGACGCTCACGCTCGCCCAGATGGCGCGACGCTACGGACTGCCGTTCCGGAGCGGAGGCGCCTTCACGAACAGCCGGGCGACCGACGAGCGCGGAGTGCAGGAATCGCTCATGTCGCTCTGGCCGTCGATGCTCTCCGGCCCGAGCTTCATGCTGCACGCGGCCGGATGGCTTGAAGGCTCGCTCGCGGTCTCGCTCGACAAGTTCGCCCAGGACCTCGACGTCCTCGACGCATTCGAGGAGATCCTGTCGATGCACCTCCCTCTCGACGAGGATGCGTTCGCTCTCGACGCGTTCCGCGAGGTCGGGCCCGGGGGGACGTTCCTGGGCGCCGCACACACCCTCCGCTCGCTGAAGACCTCAACGCCGCGACCGATCGCATCTAACGACTGGAAGCTCATGCTCGACGCCTACGAGGAGCCCGCGATCGACGCGGGGCTGGACGAGGATCTCCTGCGGTTCATGGCCGAGCGCTCGGGAACGATCGAGCGCGCGGCCGGGTGACGCAGGCAGTCTGCCGGCCGCGCGCTCGTCTGGTGCCGAGACCGGTGGCCCCGGCGGCGATCGTGTCCCGCCGGCATGCGCTCTCGGAGGGCTCGGCCCCTGAGCCGGTCTGAGGGGGAGGGCGACCGCCTCAAGGAGGCGCGGACACGATCTCCTTCTTTTCTTCCTTCAGGAGTCTACTACACGTGGAAGCTCGGGTGCCACGTTGTCAAGCGGTGGACCCGGGCGGGAAAAGTGTATCGACCAGGTTCACGTTGAGCGCAACCCGCCGTACAATGACCTCCGGACCATGAACCTCACGCTCAGCAGGCTCGGGGATTACGTGATCAGGGCGGCGCTGGCCCTAGCCTCGGCGTGGGACGGCAAGGGCCGCTACCTGAAGATCCGCAAGGTGGCCGAGGACATGGAGCTCCCACGCAGCTACACCCCCCAGATCCTGGGGACCCTCCAGAAGGCCGGGCTCGCCGAGGCCAAGGCCGGGCGGGAGGGCGGATACCGGCTAACGCGGCCTCCGAACAAGATCTCGATCCTCGAGGTCATCGAGGCGGCCGAGGGTTACCTCGCGTCCGAGCACTGCGCGCTCACCGGTGGGCCCTGTCGCTGGGATGACGTCTGCGCCTTGCACCCCACCTGGGTCAAGGCATCTGAGTCGATCCGGACGAGCTTGGGCAGAACCACGCTGGCCCAGGTCTCGTCGGTCGACCACGATCTCCGAGCGGGTCGAAAGCCGGCGCTCCCGGCGCCGTCGCATCGAGCGCGGGTTCGCTCAGGGCGCTGACCACTCGAAAGCCCTAGGGAACCATCTCGAGGGGGATCCAGCACTCCACGGTCGTGCCGGAACCGGGGCTGCTCTCGACCCTGCACCAGCCGCCGGCGACCTCCGCGCGCTCCGCCATCGTGGCAAGTCCGAGGTGCCCCGGCTCGGGCTGGGTCGCCTCCGGATCGAAACCGCAGCCGTCGTCGACGAGCCGCGCCCCGATCCCGCCGTCGCTCGGGCCCACCTCCAGCGTCACCCGGCCGGCGTCCGCGTGCTTCCGCACGTTTGTCACTGCCTCCTGCATGACGCGGTATATCGTCGCGCGGACGTCGTCGGGAGGCTCGTCCTCGAGGCGGTCGTCGACCTCGCAAGCGAACCCTAGCTCACGTGCGTTCTCATCGAGGTAGGTACGGAGGGCGGCCACCAGACCCTCGCGGTCGAGCGCCGGAGGCCGCAGCTCGAAGAGGAGGTTCCGGAGCCGCTCTATCGCGAGCTGGACGGTGTCGTGGATGCCCTCGAGCATCGCTCGCTGATCGGCGTTCTCGAGCTCGGTGAGCAGCATCTGAAGGCGCACGTCGACCGAGCTCATCACCTGGATCGAGTCGTCGTGGATGTCCGCGGCGATCCGGCGGCGCTCCTTCTCCTCTGCTTCCTCCAGGCGCGTGAGAAGCCGACGCCTTTCCTGCATCGTGCGGCGCAGGATGTCGAGGCTCTGCCGAAGCTTCTCCTCGATCCGCTTCTGCTGCGTGATCTCGAGCATCACGCCCCGCCAGAACTGCGGCCGGCCCTTGTCGTCGCGGACCAGCACGGCTTCGTCGTGGATCCACACCTCGCGCCCGTCGGGTGCCCGGATCCGGTACTGCGCGACGAAGGGCCGGCCCGTGACGTTGCTCTCGCGGTTCTCGGCCATCACGCGGTCGAGGTCATCGGGGTGGATGAGGCGAGCCCAAAGGGTCGGGTCGGCCATCCACTCGTGAGCGGGCACGCCGAGGATCTCCTCTACCTGGGGACTCGTGTACAGGTTGGTGCTCGCGTCGTCGGTCGCGTCGATGTAGAGGATCGTCGAGGGGACGCCTTCTACCAGCGTGCGATACGTGAGCTCGGGTTCGCCGAGGCTCCGGGGCGGCTCCGCCGAGGCGCGATCGGACGAGACCGACTGGGCGGGTCCTTCGCGTCCCGCCACGGACCCCATCACAGCTCCTTGTGTCTAGCGGAGCCTTGAGACTATCCCGGCGACGAGGGCGATGCGCGGAACCACGCTGGTCAGGTCTATCCACTCACCGGGGGCGTGGTCGTCGCCCCCGACCGGTCCCAGGCCGTCGAGGGTCGGCACCCCCGCAGCAGACGTGGTGTTCGCGTCCGAGGCGCCGCCGGTGGCGGCGTCGCGGAGCTCGAAGCCCAACTCGGATGCAATATCGACGGCGACCGCCGCGAGCCGGGCCGTCGCCTGCGTCTTCTCCATCGGGCGATGCCACCCGTTCCGGTGGACCATGATCTGGACGTCGGGAACGACCGGGTCGGTGAGGATCCGGCCGATCTCCTCCTCGGCCGCGACGAGCGTCTCCTCCGCTGGCGAACGCAGGTCGATCTCGAGCACGCATCGCTCAGGGACCACGTTGGTCCTGGTGCCGCCGTAGACGAGACCGACGTTCACCGTTACGCCGGGCCAGCGTCCGTTCAACTCGTGAAGCGCGATCGACTTGTGCGCAGCCTCGAGGACGGCGGATCGGCCCTTCTCCGGCTCGACGCCCGCGTGCGCGGCCCGTCCCACGATCTCGACCCGGTAGTCGGTCACGCCCTTGCGAGCCGAGACGATATCCCCGTTCTCACGTGCGCTCTCGAAGACGAGCGCGTGGTCCGCCTGCTTCACGAGCTCCCGGATGACCGGCCCCGAGACCGGCGAGCCGATCTCCTCGTCGGGGTTGCAGACGTAGGTGATCGAGCCGAAGCCGTCGAAACCCGCGGCCTGCAGGACCTCGACCGCGAAGAAAGCGCCCAGGAGCCCGCCCTTCATGTCGGAGACCCCCGGACCGTGCGCACGAGCGCCGTCGACCCGGAACGGCCGCTCGGCCGTCGTTCCCGGGTCGAAGACCGTGTCGGTGTGCCCGATCATGAGGATCCTGGGACCGCCGGCGCCCTCGAGCCTGCCGACCACGAGGTCGCCCAGCTGCGGCTTCCCGTCGGACGGTCTGTGCGGGGTGCGCTCGACCGCCCAGCCGCCGGCCTCGAAGCGGGCGCTGCACATGTCGGCGATCCGGTTCACGCCGACGGGCGTGTAGGAGCCGCAGTCCACACTGACCATGTCCCGGAGGGCCTCGACGTATTCCCCGAAGCGACCCTCGGCGATGCGGGCGAGCTCGTGGACCTCCACGACGCGGGAGTATACGAGCGCGCCCGCGGCTGCCCCGCGGTCCTGCTCGGCGGAGGTCATGTTCAACGCCGCGCTCTAGAGATGAGGGACGATGACGACAAGAGCCCTGGGTCCCCGCCCAACGCCTTCGCCGGGGGTTCGGCGTGCTGATGGTGGCCTCCACCGCCTACAAGGTTGCCTGGCTGGTCCTCTAGCGCGAGCACGTGGGCAGAGTCCGGGCCACCCGGGCCCAACGTCCCGGCAGGCGCGGGACCGTCAGCCTTAGCGTGCCCGACCGAAACCGCCCAAAGTTCCCCAAACACGTCGGAAGGAGACGAATCCGATGGCAATCACCCGAAGGACGTTCCTGAGGGGCGTGGGCGCGGGCGGCGTAGCTGCGGCGACGACACGCCTCGTCCTCGGCGGCCCCGAAACCTTGCTGGCTCAGGAAACGCCCTCCGCGCTCGTGGAGGATGTCGTCCCGACGACATGCTGGATCGGCAAGCAGGACTGCGGGATCCTCGCGCGCCGGATCAACGGCCGGGTCATCAAGCTCGAGGGTCACCCGGGCAACCCCCGCAACCTAGGGACCCTCTGTCCCAAGGGCGTCTCACAGATCGTGTCGCTCTACGACCCGAACCGCGTGAAGACGCCGCTCGTTCGCACCAATGAGAAGGGGGTGTCCGGCACCTGGCGCCGCGCGACCTGGGACGAGGCTCTGGAGCTCACCGCCGAGAGGATCAAGGAGGTTCGCGAGCGCGACCCGTCCCTCGTCGTCTGGCAGAAGGGTAGGAGCAAGTCGAAGGAGATCTACGACTCCGCGCTCACGTATGCCCTCGGGTGCACCAAGCTCGGCCACGGTACCTACTGCTCCGATGCTGGCTACCGAGCGTGCGAGTACACGATCGGACCGACCGGCGTGCTCCACCCTGACTTCCGCTACACCCAGCTCCTGCTGTCGTGGGGCTGGAACGCGATGAACGCCGGCGGGAACAAGTTCTGCTGGATCGTGTGGAACAGAGAGCTTGCGGCCGCGAAGGAGCGCGGCCTGAAGATGGTGACGATCGACCCCCGGATCCGTGGCGGAGGGCCTGCCTCCGACGAGTGGCTCCCCATCAAGCCGGGCAGCGACCTCGCGCTCGCGCTCGCGCTCGCGAACGTCTTGATCGAGGAGGGATACGTCGACGCCGGCTATCTGAAGACCTACACCAACGCGCCTTACCTCGTAGGCGAGGACGGTCTCTTCGTCCGCAAGGGAGACGAACCGCTCATCTGGGACGAGCGCACCGCCAAGCCGGTTCCCGTCGGATCGAAGGGCGCCGAGCCCGCCCTCGAGGGCGAGTTCGACATCGAGGGACAGAAGGCGAAGCCGGCCTTCCATCTACTCAAGGAGCACGTAGCGCAGAACACGCCCGAGTGGGCAGCCGGCGCCTGCGGGGTGCCGGCCGACCGGATCCGCGCACTCGCGCAAGAGATCGGGCGGATCGCGCAGATCGGGAGCACGATAGTCGTGGACGGCGTTTCGCTCCCCCACCGGCCGGTTGGCGTGATGTTCTACCACGCGGCCCAGCAGGAGCTCGGCTTCCAGGCGACGCGGGCGATCCTCACGGTGCTCATGTTGATCGGGGCCGTGGGTGCGGTCGGGGGCACCATGATGGACACGAAGTGGGAGATCAACGACAACTACGCGGCGCTCGACGCTGCCACAATCGAGGATCCGCCCTACGGATTCACGCTCAAGTACAGCAAGTACTTCCCCATCAACAGCGGGAGCCCGTCGATGATGGCGCTCACGATGCTCGACCCGGAGAAGTACGGGGTCGACACGACACCCGAGGTGCTGATCCTCCACATGGCGAACCCGGTCGTGTCGTTCCCCAACGTCCACGTTCAGCGCGCTGCCTACGAGAAGCTCAAGTTCGTCGCCGTGATCAGCCCGTGGCTCTCGGAGACGGCCGACCTCTACGCCGACGTCGTTCTGCCCGCGGCCACGCTCGAGAAATACGAGGGACCGATCTCCGCGAGCGACCTCTACACCTCGGCGAAGACCGCGCGGGTTCCCCCGATGGACCCGCTCTGGGAGTCGCGCGGCGAGATCGACATCTACCTCGACCTCACCGAGAAGGTGGGCGTCCTTTACGGCGAGGCAGGATTCATCGACGAGATGAACATCTACCTGGAGCTCCCCGAGAAACTGAAGCTCGACGTCGAGGAGAAGCCGACCCCCAGGGACATCCTGGACCGCTGGGCGAAGGCACAGGGGATCCACGAGGGCATCGAGGTCTTCGAGAAGGAGGGAGTCTACGTCTCCGGGCCCCAGGCCCCGAGCACGATCTACGGCTTCGCGACCGATCCCGTCTTCGGCGGCGTCGTCCACCGCTTCTACGGCGAGTCCCTTCTCCGGTACCAGCAGGTCATGAAAGACAAGGGGGCCGACGAGATCTACTGGCGTGACTACACGCCGCTCCCGATCTGGCGACCTCCGACGATGGAGGAGTCGCCCTCCGAGTACGACCTGTACCTCATCAGCTACAAGCTGATCGAGCACAAGCAGTCCCGGTCGAGCTTCGTTCCGCTGCTCGCCGAGCTGGCCGGCGCCCAACGTTTGGAGATGAATCCGCGCACGGCGGCCGCAAGGGCTATCGCGGACGGCCAGATGGCTTGGGTCGAGTCCCAGAACGCGGTCACCGGCGAGACGCGGAAGGTGCAGGTCCCAGTGCGGGTGACGGAGGCGATCCGCCCCGACGTCGTCGGCATGCCGCACCACTTCGGCATGTGGACACATCCCTGGTCGAAGAACCGGGGTCCGACACCGAACGAGCTGTTCTTCACCGGGGAGGGATACGTGGCGAACACGGCCGATCAGTCGTTCCACGTCAAAGTGCGCGTCTACCCGGCAGGGGGTGAGTGACGTGCCGCGCTACGGGATGGTCATCGACCTCGACCGGTGCACCGGGTGCCGCGCCTGCATGGAATCGTGCAAGGTCGAGAACAACACCCCCGAAGCGACGTTCTGGATGTACGTCTTCCGCTTCGAGGAGGGAGAGTACCCGGATACGAGGGTCCGGTTCATGCCCCGACCCTGCATGCACTGCGACAACGCCCCGTGCGTGAAGGTGTGTCCGGTCGGCGCCCGCTACAAGCGAGAGGACGGCCTCGTCGCGACCGACTGGGAGCGCTGCATCGGGTGCCGGTACTGCGAGGTCGCCTGCCCGTACGGGGTCAACACCTTCAACTGGACGCACCCGGAGGAGCAGTACTACCTCGGCTGGGAGGACGGTGCCCCGCCGTGGGCGAACCCCGACCTGAACGAGCCCTACGGTGACGAGCGGCGACGGATCGCCGGGGGTGGGCGGGACGAGGGCGTGATCGAGAAGTGCACGTTCTGCGTCCAGCGCGTGGAACAGGGACTGGACCCCGCCTGCGTGCACGGCTGCCCGCTCAAGGCCTTGGTCTTCGGGGACCTAGACGATCCCGAAAGCCCTCCCTCCCGCCTCCTGCGGAAGAAGGAGGCATTCCGGCTCCTCGAGGAGGTCGGCACCGAGCCGCGTGTGCACTACGTCGGCGGCGGTCCGCCGAGCGAGAACTCCAAGCAGATCGACGCCGTGGAAGCGAGGGTGTGAGCCATGGCAGCACGATTGGAACGACTGCCGTTCGGGGTCGGGCACACGTCCGGCCGTTGGAAGCTCTGGATGGCCGTCCTTGCGGCCATCGCGATCCTGGGGTGGTACGGCTGGTACCTCGAGCTCAGCAGGGGGATGATCGTGACCGGTCTCCGGAACATCGGGCCGATGGGCGGCGCCACATGGGGCATGGACGTCGCCTTCATCGTCTACTTCGTAGGCGTGTCCTTCGCCG
Organism: Actinomycetota bacterium; assembly: GCA_035288045.1. Lineage (GTDB taxonomy): Bacteria > Actinomycetota > UBA4738 > UBA4738 > HRBIN12 > DATEBA01. The sequence continues at coordinate 15,099 of DATEBA010000022.1, read as the reverse complement.
GTATCACGGTGGCGGCGCTCGTGCGGCTCGCGGACGTGAAGGCGCTCCGCCCCATCGCGCGCATGGCCGAGGCGCTCACCGTCGTGTCGCTCGTACTCACCGTGTTCGCGATCATGTACGACCTGGGGCAGCCACTCCGCGGGATCGTGAACCTCTTCCGGTATGCGCGGCCGCAGTCCCCGTTCTTCGGAACCTTCACGCTCGTGATCTCCGGCTACCTCTTCGCGAGCCTCGTGTACCTGTACCTGGGCGGCCGGCGCGACGCAGCGAGATGCGCCGAGGTGCCCGGCCGGCTCCAGCGCTTCTACCAGCTGTGGGCGGCAGGGTATGGCGACACACGCGAGGAGCAGGAGCGGCGCAGCCGGGCGAGCTTCTGGCTCGCCATCGCAATCGTCCCGCTGCTCGTCGTCGCCCACTCGACGCTGGGGTTCGTCTTCGGGCTCCAGGTCGGGCGGCCCGGCTGGTACAGCGCGCTGCAGGCGCCCTCGTTCGTGCTCCTGGCGGGCGTTTCAGGCGTCGGGATGCTGATCGTGATCGCCGCGGTCGTGCGACGAACCGTCGCCGGAACGGACCGATTGGACGACGGGGTGTTCCGGTGGCTCGGGAACGCCCTCATGATCCTGCTGCTCGCCTACCTGTACTTCATGGTCGTTGAGCTATTGACGAGCATCTACACAGGGGCCGAACGGGAACGAGAGGTCACGGAAGCACTCCTAAGCGGGCGGTACGCGCCGATCTACTGGGCCGCAGTCGCGCTCCTCGTGATCCCGCTCGCGTTCCTCATCATGCGGTACTTCCGCCGGGGCGCGGGGCTGACTACGCTCGTCGCGAGCGGGGTGATGGTGAACCTCTCCGCGATGGCCAAGCGGTTCCTGATAGTCGTGCCGTCCCAGACCCACGGGACCCTGCTCCCCTACCAGCCCGGTTCGTACACCCCGACCTGGGTCGAGTGGGCCGAGATGGCGGGCCTGATCGCGTTCGGCGCGCTGCTGCTCGCAGTGTTCGCGAAGCTGTTCCCGATCATGCCTGTCGAGGGGAGTGAGTCATGAGACGCCGCATCGTGGTCCTGCTGATGGTCGTGGCCGGATTCGGGCTCCAGGCGGTCACGTACCTCTTCCTTGCGACACCGATCGGGAAGCCGACCGACGACAGCTTCAGCAACCCGAGGGTTCCGTTCGCGCCGGCGCTGTTCATCCTCGGCGTCGTCCTCGTGTTCCTCGCGGCGGTGGTCTACGAGGTGCTCCCCGAAAACGGACGTCGCGAGAGCCGATGACGGAGACCAGTGCCCCCACGCACGCCGCAGAGGTGCGCCGCACCGTCTACCGTGTGCTGTCGAGCCTGCACCTGTACCCGGACGAGGAGCGGATCGAGGCGCTTCGCGACGCCGCGCCCGCGCTGCGTGACGACGGCGCGGCTCTGCGGGAGCTCCCCGGCTTCGCGGCGTGGGACCGCCTGCTGGAGCGGATCGCGGGGCTAGCCGACGACGAGGCGGTCTCCCTGGCCGAGGAGTACACGGCGCTCTTCCTGTCCGGTGCGAGGAACCGGTCGAGTCCCCCGTACGAATCGGCCCACATCGCGTCCGGCCCCCTTGACGCGGGAGCGATCGGCGCGGCAGTCGAGATCGTATACGCCGAAGCCGGACTCGCAGTCGGAGGCGCCGCCAAGGGAGAGCTGCCCGATCACGTCGCCGTAGAGCTCGATTTCATGTCGTGGCTCTGCGGGAAGGAAACCGAAGCAGCGGCTCCGTCCGAGGAGCTCGAGTGGCGTGCCAGGCAACGGAGCTTCCTCGACGAGCATCTGCTCCGCTGGCTACCTTCCTTCGCGGCCGGCGTCGCCCGCGCAGTCCCCGCGAGCTTCTACCTCGACGTCGCCCGGGCCGCGCAGGAGTTCGCCGAGCATGACATCCTCCTGATCGACGCCCTCGCCGAGGGGCGCACAGCGGGCTGATATCGGGGGATCCTTTGGTTGAGGAGCGTGTGGTCGCCGCCGTGTGCGACCGCCTTGGGGACCACGACCTCGATCCGGAAGGCGTCCGCGAGCGGGTCGAGGCCGCGGGCACGACGGCCGTCGTCGTGAGGGACCTCTGCGGCCTCAGAGCACTCCCAGGGGGAACCGAACGCGCCGTGCTGGGTACCTGCCCCGACGGCCCCTCGCGTGCGGACGTCCAGGGGGCCGCGCGCCGTGCGGGCCTCGACCCGTTCGGGGTCGAGCAGCTCGATCTGGTCCGCTCGTCCGCGCTCGGGCATCCCGCGCGTCGGCTCGAGCGCGCAGCCGCGTCCCTGACGGCCCGCGCGGGGGGTCTCACAGCTCTGCGGCCCAGCGCGCCCGACTCGCTTCGGATGCGGCTCCCGGAAGGCCAGTTGAGCCGTCGATCGCTCCTGTCGCTCGGCGCAGTCACGTACCAGCCCGTCGCCGCTATCGACCCCGCCACGTGCGTGGGAACGGGACGATGCGGGCTGTGCGTCGCCCTGTGCCCGTTCGACGCGATCGAGCCTGCCCGTCCCCAACCGACCGTCGTGAAGGATGCATGTACTGCATGCGCCGCCTGCGTGAGCGGCTGTCCGGTCGACGCGATCGCGCTGCCGGGGTCGGATCTCGCCCGGTTCGAAGCGGAGGTCGCCGCGCTCTGCCGCGACGGAGTTGCCGGGCTGCTCGTGAGCTGCGGTGGGTGGGTTCCCGAGGTCGACGGCGAAGCCCCAGAGCTGCTGCCGCTTGCGGTCCCCTGCCTCTCGATCATCACGCCGGGGTGGATCCTCCAGGCCCTGGCGACCGGTGCGCCGGCCGTCGTGCTCGCCGGCTGCGGCGACGCGTGTAGCGCCGGAAGCACGGCGGGGATCCGCGAGCACGTCGCCTATTGCCGGGAGGCGCTCGCTTCCCTCGGCGTCCCGGACGCCGCGACTCGGGTGCGCCTGCACGTTCCGGAGGCCGACGATCCCCACGAGGTGTTCGCCGCCCCGCTCCCCGATCCGCTACCGGCGATCGGAGGTGAGCGACTGGCGCTGGTCGAGCCGGGGGCGACCGCCGATGGACTCCTCCGGATCGCCGGTGTGACGGATGGGGCCCGCACGATCTCGGGGGGACCACTCGGCGTGGTGAGCGTAGAGATCCGCGGGTGCACCCTCTGTGGGAGCTGCGCGGCAGCCTGCCCGACAACTGCGATCGCGTTCGAACAGGGACCAGTCATCGCGACGCTGTCGTTGGATCCGTGGCGATGCGTCGCCTGCGGTCACTGCGCGGAGACCTGCCCGGAGCACGTCGTCACGGTGGACCGGGGCACGAACATCGCGGTATTGCATGAGGGCCGACGCAGCCTGAAAGCCGGACCCGTCGTGCGGTGCCGCAGGTGCGGGCGTCCGATAGCGCCGGCCGCGATGCTCGAGCGGGTCCGAGCGCTCCTTCCCGACGAACCCGAGAAGCTCCTCGCGGCGATGACCGAGCTCTGCAACGACTGCCGGGGACTCGCCCCCGCGCCGTAGGGGCCCATCGCACGCTAGCATCCGCCGGTGCGCCGTGGCGAGCTCAACATCTGGTGGCGGATCGGGCTGGTCGTCTTCGGGACGGCCCTCCGCGCCGGCCTGCGGCTTCGCCACCTGCACGCCGACCGGGTGCCCCGCCGAGGGGCCGCCGTCGTGGCCCCGAACCATGTGAGCATGCTCGACGGGCTCGTCCTCGCGCACGCGGTCGCGCTCCGCGACCGAGAGACACGATTCCTCGTAGCGGCGGAGTTCTTCCGGGGACTCCCGGGTATCGGGCTCAGACTGGTCGACCAGATCCCGATCCGCCGGGGCGAGAGGGACGCCGGCGCCCTCGACGTCGCGATCGCCACGCTTCGAGCAGGCGCGCTCGCCGGCGTGTTTCCCGAGGGGCGCGTGAACGACGACCCGTGGGGCCCGATCCAAGAGGGACGCACCGGCATCGCGCGCGTGGCTCTGACTGCCGGCGTACCCGTGCTCCCTGTCGGCATATGGGGAACGCAGTCCCGGTGGCCCCGAGGCGGAATCCACTTCCGGCGCCCGTGGCGTCCGGCCGCGACGGTCGCTTTCGGCGAGCCGATCCAACCCAAGGGCGACCCGGATTCCCGCGCAGACCTCGAGTCGTTCCGCGATCTCGTGATGGGGGGCCTGGAACGAGCGGTAGTCGAGGCCCGCTCGGACGTGGAGAGCCGCGCGTGAGCCTCGAGAAGCGGGTCCGTCGCGACCCGCTCGCGGCGTTCCTCGTCGTGGTCTGGGCGCTGACGATCTCGCTGGCCGCGATCACACGAGGGATCGGCGAGGAGCGGGCGTATGGTCTCTTCACGTTGGCGGTGATGACCCCTCTCGCGGCGGCGATCATCGTCGTGGGGGTCGGCGAGGGGCGGGTCGGGATCGGAGCGCTCCTCCGCTCAGGGCTCCGGTGGCGGTTCGCGCCCCGCTGGTACGTGGTCGCGGCGCTCGCGATCGGTGCCGTCTACCTAGTCGCCGGTGCCGTCGCAGGCGGTGTTGAGCTCGGCGCCCCGTCGCAGGGACTCGGGCCATTCGCCCTACGGCAGGCGCAGATCCTCGTCGGCGAGGAGCTCGGCTGGCGCGGCCTCGCGCTCGCGCGGGCGCGCGAACGGTTGGGCTCACTCGGCGCCGCGCTTGCGATCGGCGCACAGCACGCCCTATGGCACGTGCCCCTCTACCTCATCCTCGGGCGAGCGCTCCCCGTTCCGTTCTGGTTCCTGCTCGCGAGCGCGCTGACATGGAGCGTCCTGTGGATGCTGCTACTCGCACGCACGGGAAGCGTGCTGGCGTGCATGGTGCTCCACCTGTCGATCAACACGTGGGCGGCGGTGATCGATCTGCCGGCGGAGGCCCTCGGACCTGTGCTCGCGGGGTATGCACTCCTCGCCGTGGGCGCGGCCGCGCTGCTGCCGCGCCCACTCGTTCGGTTCCACGTCTGAGAAGACCGGGCCGCGGCCCTCCCGCCTTCCGTCGCAAGCGGTCCTACAGCACGCCGACGGCTGTGATCAGGTTCGAGTCCCGTAGCTTCCGCAGAGCCTCGCGCTCGATCAGGCGCACGCGCTCCCCGGAGAGCCCGAGCACCTTGCCGGTCTCGCGCAGTGACAGCGGCTGGCCGTTCTCGAGGCCGTAGCGGAGCGCGACGACGTGCCGCTCGCGCTCGTCGAGCACGCGATCGACGGCGTCGCCGATCTCCTCGCGGAGCAGCGCGTCCTCGACCTCGTTGAACGCGGCGTCGGAGTCGACCTCCTCGATCAGGTCGCCGAGCTCGGTGTCCTCGCCCACGGGCGACTGCAGCGAAAGCGGCTCACGCCGGCCCATCTCGGAGAGGTCGTCGACCTCGTCCACGGTGGTATCGAGCGCCTTGGCTAGCTCCTCGCGCGACGGCTCCCGGCCCATCGTCTGGGCGAACTGGAACCGCGTGCGGTTCAGCTTCCGCAGCCGGTCGTGGATATGGACCGGAAGCCGGATCGATCGCGAGCGATCGGCGATCGCCCGGGTGATCCCCTGGCGGATCCACCACGTGGCGTACGTCGAGAACTTGAACCCGCGGCGCCAGTCGAATAGCTCTACGGCGCGCATCAGACCGATGTTGCCCTCCTGGATCAGGTCTAGGAGCGGGAGGCCCTGCCCCTGGTACTTGCGGGCGACCGACACCACGAGCCGGAGGTTGGCCATGATGAAGCGCTGTCGCGCGGCCTCGGCCTTCCGCACGTCCTGGCGGGCCTTCGCGATCGACTTCTCCGAGCGCAGACGGCCGGCGCGCAGACGCTCCTCAGCCTCCTTGCCGCGCTCGATGATTATGGCGAGCTCGACCTCCTCCTCCTTGGTGAGGAGTGGCTCGCGAGCGGCGGCCTCGAGATAGAGGCGCAGATCGTCCGCGTCGTCGGTGCCCAGGGGGCGTGCAGGTTCCGGCATCCTTCCCTCTCGCTCTCCTCCTCGAAGCCCCCCGGTCGCGCGAGACCAAGGCCTGTGAGGTCTTCGGGACCCTATGACGAACGGCGTGGTTGCACACCAAATCCGGCCACACGGGCCGTTCTCTACTTATGGTAGCTGGACCGGTTGGCTCTGTAAAGGGCTCCCCTCTGTGAAGGTTCTGTGAAGGCGCGGATGACTTGGGGTCAACTGCGGGACGGCCGAACGCCTGGGCGGGAGTAGGCTGGGAGCGTGGGCGAAGTTCCCGAGGGCGCCAAGTCGCAGATCGTGGACCTGGGCGGGCCGCTCCACTTCCTGGAGTGGCCGGGGCCCGAGGAGAGGACCTTCGCGCTCGTCCACGGCCTCGGTGGGTCGGCGATCTCCTGGATGGGTGTGGCGCCCGGGCTCTCGGCGCACGGCCGCGTCGTGGCGGTCGACCTGCCCGGCTTCGGCCGGAGCCCGCTCGCCGGAAGGAGCCCCGCGATCGAGGACAACCGCCGGCTGCTCTCAAGGTTCCTGCGAGAGGTCGGGAGCGGCCGCATCGTCCTCGGCGGCGCCTCGATGGGAGGCACGATCTCGCTGCTGCAAGCGGCGTTCGAACCCGGATCGGTGGAAGCGCTGGCTCTTAGCTCTCCCGCGCTGCCATACAGCATCAGCAAGCCACCGTCGCCGCTCGTCGTCGCCGCGTTCTCGCTCTACCGAGTCCCGGGCGTCGGCGAGTTCGTCGTCCGCCAGCGCCTGAACAGGCTGAGCCCCGAGAGACAGGTCGACATCGCGTTCCGAGTCATGGCGGGCGATCACAGGAAGGTTCCGCGCGAGATACGGGAGGCGACGATCGAGGCGGTACGCGAGCACGTCGGCGACCCCGAGTCGGTGAAGACGTTCACGCTCGCGGCGCGAACCCTCGTCAGACTGCTCGCGAAACGCGATCGCATGCGCCGGGCGATGCGCAGGATCGAGTGCCCCGTGCTGATCCTCCACGGACGCCGCGACCGGCTCGTGCCGCCCGCCTACGCGTCGGCGGTCGTGTCCGATCACCCCCGGTGGCGCCTGCGCCTCTTCCCAGACCTCGGCCACATCCCATACATCGAGGCGCCCGGTCGCTGGCTGGCGGCTGTCGAGTCGTTCCTCGAGGACTTCGCCCTGGTCTCACCAGACGCCTGAGCGGGTGCTATCGTCCGCGCGGATGCGTCCCCGGGTCGCGCTCGCCTTCGTCGTCCTGCTGCTCGCCCCGACGCCGGCCTCAGCCCAGAACGTCCCGTCGGAAGAGCACGTCGAGGCGATCGACAACGCCTTCGCGCCCGAGGTGATCCGCGTCCCCGTCGGCACGACGGTGACGTGGGCGAGGGACGGCAGAAGCCCGCACACCGTCACGGCCGACGACGGCTCCTTCGACTCGGGGAACCTGGACCCGGGTCAGAGCTTCTCTCAGACGTTCGAAGCAGAGGGCGCCTACCCGTACTTCTGCACCTACCACGGAAGCCCCGGCACAGGCATGGCCGGGGTCGTGCTGGCCGGCGAGGCTGCGCTCCCCGGCGTCGAGGGGACCGGGCCCGGTCGTGAGGAGCCGCCGGCGTTCCCGGCCGCCACCGTCCGGGTCCCGAAGGACTTCGCCACGATCCAAGAGGGCGTCGATGCCGCCGAGCCCGGTGGGCTCGTGCTCGTCTCTGCGGGCCTCTACCGCGAAGCGGTGGTCGTGACGACCCCATTCCTGACGATCCGGGGCCTCGACCGGAACGAGGTGATCCTCGATGGGGGGTTCGAGCTCGCCAACGGGATCCAGGTGATCGAGGCAGATGGCGTCGCGATCGAGAACATGACCGCCCGCCACTACCTCCTGAACGGGTTCCTCTGGACCGGCGTGTTCGGCTACCGCGGTTCCTACCTGACCGCCTACGACAACGGCGACTACGGTCTGTTCGCCTACGACTCGCGCTACGGGCAGTTCGACAGGTCCTACGCGAGCGGGCATCCGGACTCCGGCTTCTACATCGGGCAGTGCCACCCCTGCGACGCGGTCGTGATCGACGTGCTCGCCGAGGACAACGCGTTGGGGTTCTCCGGGACCAACGCCGGCGGGAACCTCTACGTCGTGAACTCGGAGTGGCGCGACAACATGTCCGGGATCGTCCTCAACACCCTCGACTCGGAGGAAGACCCGCCGCAGCGGGGCGCGACCGTCGCCGGCAACTGGATCCACGACAACAACAACCTCGAGGCGCCGGCCAAGGCGCTCCAGTACCCGAGCTTCGGCACCGGCATCGTCGTGACCGGAGGCCTCGACAACATCGTCACCCGCAACCTGATCGAGGGACACGAGGCGTTCGGGATCGTTGTCATCCCGATGCTGGACGAGAACCTCTGGGCGACCTCTGGGAACCAGGTTCGACAGAATGAGGTGCGGAGCTCGGGGGCGGCCGACCTCGCGATCGGCGCGCCCTCGGCGGGCGGAGACTGCTTCTCCGGCAACGACTTCGGGACGAGCGCGCCGGCGGCTGTCGAGTGGCTCTACGGGTGCGAGACGACTCCGTTCCCGGGAGGCGGGGGCGAGCTCGGAGTCACGCTCGGGCCGCTCGTTCGGTTCCTCGAGGCGACGGGCGACTTTCCCCACGGCGACTGGCGGACCGCGCCGGAACCGCCGCCGCAGACGTCCATGGCAGGTGCGGGAGATGCGCCGCCTGACCCCGCGATCCCCGAGACCGCGGTGCCGGAGTTCTTCCGGGTCCGCGACGCCCGGACGCTGGAGCTCGCCGCCACGACCGACGTCAACCAGGAGGTGACCGTGCTCGGCTTCTCGCTCGCCACGAGCTGGTGGGGGCTGCTCGTCGGCCTCTACGGCTACGTGCTCCCCCTGGTCCTCTACACGGCCTGGGTATCGGTAGCGCTGTGGGACCTCGTCCGGCGCGAGGGCCTCGCGACGGGCGCCCGCATCGGCTGGATGCTGGGCGTGCTGCTTGTCCCGCTCGCCGGCCCGGTCGGCTATCTCGCGTTCGGGGGCTCGCCGATCCAACGCTCGGTCAGGGTGACGCTGGTCGCCGGCGGGCTCGTAGCCTACCTGCTCTTCGCTGGCATCGGAGTCCTGGTCGGGACGGGCTAGGCGATCAGACGACCTCGAAGTTCGTCATCATCCCCATGTCTTCGTGCTCGAGCTTGTGGCAGTGCATCAGGTACAGGCCCCGATACCGGTCGAAGCGGATCAGTACGTCGACGGTCTCCCCGTCCAGGAGGAGCACGGTGTCCTTCCACCCGCGCTCCCAGGGGAACACCCTGCCTCTCCCGCCGCTCCGGGACTTCACCTGGAAGGACGCCCCGTGCACGTGGACCGGGTGCGGCGCGTTCCCGCCCGTCGTGAAGCGCCACAGCTCCGTTTGCCCGAAGGGGACATGGAAGTCTATCCGGTCGATGTCGTACTCCCTCCCATTGATCCTGCTCATGCCGTCGAAGCTGAACTCGCGAGTCACGACCGGGTTCGACAACTTACGGATCGTCGACAAAGTGGTTGGGATCGAGCCCGGGACATCGACTCGCCGCGCGACCACGAACTCGAGCAGGTTCCAGCGCGCCTTCGCGCAGCGCAGCATCACGCGGTCACCGACTGTTGCCCCGCGGAAGTCGACGAGCAGATCGAGACGCTCGCCCGACCCGAGCATGATCCCCGGGACCTGAGCGCTCGAGGCGAGGAGTCCGCCGTCGTTGCCGACCAGCGTGAAGGGCGCCCCGCTCGCGAGAACGAGCCGGAACACCCTTCCGTTCGCGCCGTTCAGGATCCGGAGCCGGTAAAGAGCGGTGTCGACCTCGAGCTTCGGGTCTCGGGTGCCGTTCACGAGCGGCACCTTGCCCAGGTAGCCCGAAGATCTCGGCTTGTAGACGAGATCGCCCCGCGAGTCGAAATCGGCGTCGCGGATGACGAGCGGCACCTCGTGGGAACCGGAGGGGAGACCGAGAGCGGCCTCCACGTCGTCGGTCACGACGAACGCTCCCGCGAGCCCGTAGGCGACCTGCTCCGAGGTCAGCATATGCGGATGAGGGTGGTACCAGTTCATGCACGCGCGCTGTACGACGGGGAACTCGTACGTGTAGGAGTTCCCCGGAGCCACTGCGTCGCGAGGGTGCCCATCCGCAGACGTCGGAACGACCATGCCGTGCCAGTGAACGGTCGTCACGTCCGAAAGTCCGTTCGTGAGACGGATGCTCACCCCGTCGCCCTTCCGGGCCCGGATCGTAGGACCGGGGAAGAGCCCGTTGTAGGCCAACACCGGAGACAACTGGCCTCCCCCAACGTCGACGATCGCGGGGCTGGCGGCCAGTGAGAGGGCCGAGGGGCCGAGCGTCGGTGGGAGGTAGAGTGGGTGGCGAACCGGCGCCACGTCGCGGGCGAGCGCCTCCATCGCCCTGGCGAGCCGTCCCTGCGTCGCGAGAGCGGCAGCGGACCCGAGGGCCATCCCCAGGAACTCGCGTCTTGCCAACCGGGTCGACCCGCGCGCGCCTGGCATCGCTCCTCCCTCGGGCGGCCTTCCTCCCGTCCAGCCTCCCCGCGAGACCCGCCCTCTCGATAGGGACCCCTGGCTCCCCTCCGAAGGGACCGAGGACTCCCGCGGCAGCGGGCTCGGTGGGTGCGGCCGGCTAGGGCAGGGGCGACTCGGTGACCGGGGTAGCGCGGGCCAGCGCGGCGGCGATCGCGCCGGCGACTATGAGTAGGCCGCCGACGGCTACGCCCCAACCGAGCGGCTCCGCCAGGAACACGGTCCCGAAGACAGCAGCGAAGAACGGCTCGAGAGCGGAGACGATCGCCGTTCGGACAGCCCCGATGCGCTGGAGGCCCTCGAGCAGGAACGCGAAAGCCCCGGACGTCGCGAGCGCCATCCCTAGAATCGGCCACCACTGGTTCCAGCCGGACGGCGACTCCAGGTTGCCCGACGCCACGGCCAAGATCGCGAGCCCGATCGATGCGGCTCCCGCCTGCCAGGCCGCAGCTGTGAGCGCGTTCGTTCGCCTCACAACTTGGGCTGCTCCGAGCATATAGCCCGTGTAGGTGACGGCCGACATGAGAGCCAGCACGATGCCGGCGGTTCGGGCGGCGACGTCGCCGGCGGTCCCCACGATCAGCCCCCCTCCCGAGACCGCCGCGAGGAGCGAGGCGGCGGTGAGCCCGTTGGGCCGTCCGCGACCGATCGCCCACGATGCGAGGGTCACGAACACCGGGTAGGTGAAGAACAGGAGCGTCATCGCCGCCGCCGTTCCGTGACGAAGCGACGCGAAGAAGAAGGCCGCCTCCACCGCGTACCCGACCATGCCGAGGAACACGATCCCCATGCGCTCGCCGGCCTCCGGACGCAGAGGCCGGCCCAGCAGCCCCAGCACCGCAAAGAGCAGGAGCGCGGCCGCGGCGAACCGGGCCGCGAGGAGCCAGTACACCGGCATCCCCGTCCGAAGGGCGTACTTGGCGAAGAGGACGACGGTCCCGAACAGCACGGCCGAGACTGCCACGAGAGCGGCGCCCAGCCCCTCGCCGCCCCGCCGGCGGGCGCCGGCGGGGGTGGGGCCGACCCTTGGCTCGTCGGTCACGGCGAGGAAGGTACCGCAGGCTACTTCAAGCCGAACACGCCCGTGGACGGGAAGAAGGCGGCCCAGTCGAACCAGTAGCTGTCGGTGGCGATCACCCTTGCCAGCTCGGCCCCGGCCAGCGGACCCTCGACCGCCCGCCCGAGCACGTCCCACCTGCTGCCGGTCTGAACGTCGAACACTCCATCTGCTCGCGCCTCGAGCGTCAACTTCCGATCTTCCACCTCCGGCGAGAAGGCGCCGACCGCCCCGACGGCCCGTGAATCGGCGATGAGCGGCGCGTCCAGCGCCGACACCGTCCCCTGCTTCCAGAGCACCACCACGGACTCACCCCCGATCCGTTCCCCGACGGCAGACCAGTCGCCGACGGCCCGGTCCCGCAGCTCCGAGTAGGGGAACGCCAAGCGCTCGTCGCCCACCGCCACGCCGAGGACCCGCTCCCTGGCGGGCAGCCGCGGATCCACCTTCCCGTTGTCGAAGGTCGGCCCGGCCCCGCCGTCGTAGTTCACGTACGGGTTCGTCCCGTAGGAGCGGGCGAAGCCCGTGTCCTCGGTGAGCACGAGCCCATCGGGGTGGGCGGCCGCGAAGTCGGCGAAGGCAACGATCTGGATCGGCAGGAACTCGAGCCGGGTGCCGGTGAGCGGGCCGGCGACGGCCTGGCCGGTCGCCTGTGGCCAGTAGGACTCCGTCTGCCGGTCGTACATCACGAGGTTCGAGTGGTACAGGCTCCCCGACGTGCCGAAGTCGAGGAGCTCGCCGTCCACCACCGGGCGCCGGAACGCTATGCCCGTGTTGCAGAGGGGGCAGTAGGTGACCGCCACCGGCACCCCACCGATCTCGTCGTTCACGACCTCGTGCCACATCATGATGCGCAGCGGGTAGGCCTTGGCGCCGCCTCCGCGGGCAATCGCGAGGACCGGCTCCTGGAGAGCGAGCTCGGTGGTTGCCTCGACGTGCGCGAAAACCGGCTCGTCGATCGCGGGGATCGCGTCCGGCGGAAGCACCTGCGTGAACTCCGACGGGTCGATGATCGGCGACGGGTCCGCTCGCTCGGCGGTCGTGGCCTCTTCCGCGGTGGCCGAGGGTTCATCCGCGATCGGCGTCTCAGACTCCGTCCGCTCGGGCTCCACCGCCCGGTCGGGCCTGCTCGCGAGACCCGCGACGGCGAGCCCACCGGCCAGCACGAGGCCGCCGACTGCCACGACTGCGCGGTTCCCCCTCACAAAGAGATGAACCCTCCGAGCGGGCGGGCGATTCCGCTACGCGCGCCCGAAGTTGCGCTCCCCGGCGCGGATCGGCACGTCGAGCCAGTTCTCGCGCGGCGGGAGCGGGCACGACCAGCTCTCGTCGTAGCAGCAGTTCGGGTTGTAGGCGTAGTTGAGGTCGACGACCACGCGGCCCTCTGGATCCGGAGGCTGGACCTCGAGGTACCTGCCCGCGCCGTAGGTCTCGTTGCCGGAGGTCGCGTCGCGGAAGGGCAGGAACAGCTCGTGCATCTCCGGCGAGGAGAAGAGCGTAACCCGTGCCTTTTGCCCTTCGACCTCGAACCGCACGACGCCGGCTCGGCGGTACACCTGCACCCCGCCGGTTGTCGTGGCCATCGGGATCTCCTCGTCGCGGTAGACGTCGGTGTCGAGCACGGCCGCCACCCGGAGCGCCGGATCCTCCTCGTAGTAGACGAGCCCTGTGAAGTCCGCGTGTTGCTCGGGCGTGAGGGGGGAGCGCGGGTCGGTCGCGAAGAAGTCGTCCTTGCCCCTGCGGAAGTCGGTGAGCTCGCTCATCCCTGAGCGGAGAACACGCGCCGGCATGCGCCCATTCCCTCTAGAGCAGCAACGCGGACACCTTGGCCACGAGCGACGGGATCGCATGCACGAGCGCGGCCTCGTTTGCGAACGCGAGCAGCTCGGAGTTCGGCAACAGCTCGTGAAGGATCCGCCCGAGCTCGAGGGGGTGGACCGGGTCGTTCTCCAGGCACATGAGGAGCACTGGCGTCTCGACCCTCCGCAGCAACTCGCGATCGGTGACGGGGTAGTCCTCCATCACCTCGCGGATCGCACGGGCGACCCCTTCCGGGTGACCGTGCTCCCACATCGTGCGGTCGAAGTCGCGGAGCCACGGCGCCTGGAGGTAGCGCTTCGCGCGCTCGGGGTCGGCGAGAATCTCCTCGATCGCCTCCTGCGGCGTGCGGCCTTCGAGGAGCCCGGCCGCGTGGAGGAACCGCTCCTTGTGCGCGAACGGTCCGTCGAGGCTGGCGGGGAGCAGGAACACGAGACGTTCGAACCGATCGGGCTCGCGTGTGAGGAGGTTCGCGATCGCGCCCGCGCCGAGGGAGGTGCCGATCGCGCGCGTTGCGCCGAAGGCGGTCGCCACGGTGTCGACGTCACGCGCGAAGTCCTCGAAGTGGTAGCCGGACGCGGGCGCGTCGGAGTGGCCGTGCCCACGGAAGCAGAAGCGCACCTTGGTTCCGGGCACGAGCGGCGTGAAGGCCGCGAGCTCCCGGCAGTTGTTCGAGAGGCCGTGGGCAAGAACGGTCGTGGGCTCGCCCTCGCCGTCCGCATCGACGTGGAGGCGAACGCCGTCGGATGTCACGACCTCGGTCATCGGTACCACCGGTCGGGTACCTTACCCGGCGTGGCAAAGATCGAGATAAGGCCTCAGGGCGGCGGTCGCTTCCGGGCGCGTGTGTCGGAGGGCGGCTCGGAGACGACCCACGACGTCACGGTGTCGACCCAAGACCTCGGGCGATTGGGAGCCGGCTACCCGTCACCGGACGCGTTCGTCCGCGCGTGCTTCGAGTTCCTGCTCGCCCGCGAGCCGAAGGAATCGATCCTCCGCTCGTTCGACGTTTCGGTGATCTCGCGCTACTTCCCCGAGTTCGAACGCGAGATCACGGGCTGACGGTCGCGACGCGTTCAGGCGTCTCGCGCGCCTGGCGCAGGTTGGAATCGATCGTGGCCGGCGACCACGTGCAGGTAGCTAGCGGCTACTCCCCGATGCCGGTGGCGACCTGCTGGGGGGTGAGGTCGTCGGAGACGCGCTTCGCCACCCCCAGGCGCTTGGCCCAGGCTGCCATCGCGAGCGTCGTGGCCAGCAACGCCGCTCCGGAGCCGACCATCACCAGCGAGAGCGATTCCTCGTCCATGGACAGGCTGAACACGAAAAGGATGAGCGCCGGGACCGCGTATGAAAGCGAGTACGCGATGTCGAAGAGGCTGAACCCGCGCCCACGGAAGCTGTCGGGCAGCGCCTGCTGCGTGATCGTGTCCGCCGCAACCTTCGTGAGGAAGAAGCCGAGGCCGGCGAAGAAGGTGAGCGCCGCGTAGCCGGCGAGACTTTCGAACCACCCGAACACCGCGACCCCGGCGCCGGTCGCCGCCATCGCCGCGATCACGATGCGGCCCGGAGCCACCCGGTCCTTCATCCGCTGCGCCGCGAGGAGGCCGATCGCGGCACCGAGCGCTCCGGTCCCGCCGGCCACGTAGACCGGCGTCTTGCTCCCTTCGCCGCCGAAGATCGTCCGCGCTGTAAGGGCAAACGTGAGGCCGACGAAGCCGAACGCTTCGGCGCGGACCAGCCAGAAGGAGAGGATCCCGAAAGCTGCTGCCCGCCGCTGCCGGACCTCACGCAGCCCGGCCACGACGCC
>DATEBA010000021.1:0-15894 GCA_035288045.1 Actinomycetota bacterium | reverse complement strand
TCGGCCAGTCCCTGCTCGGCGAGGACCTTGGTGATCGCCGCGGTAAGGGTGGTCTTGCCGTGGTCGATGTGGCCGATCGTTCCGATGTTCACGTGCGGCTTGGTCCGCTCGAACTTCTTCTTCGCCATCGCTCCTTCTCCTTACTCCCCGCGTACCCGGGCGACGATCTCCTTGGAGATCTGCGCGGGAACCTCCGCGTACTCCTTCAGCTGCATGGGTGTGTGGGACGCCCGACCCTGCGTGCGCGAGCGGAGCTCGGTCGCGTAGCCGAACAGCTCCGCGAGCGGCACGAGGACTCGGATCGCCTTCATGCCGGTGCGCTCGTCGATCCGCTCGATCCTCCCGCGGCGCGAGGTGACGTCGCCCATGACGTCGCCCATGAAATCCTCGGGAGTGACGACCTCGAACTCCATCACGGGTTCGAGGAGCACGGGGTCGGCCCTCTTGGCGGCCTCCTTCAGCGCGATGGAACCGGCGATCTTGAAGGCGATCTCGGACGAGTCGACGTCGTGGTAGGACCCGTCGACGAGGGTCGCCCGGACGTCGACGAGCGGGTAGCCGGCGAGCACGCCGCTCTCGCAGGCCTCCTGGATGCCCTGGTCGACCGCGGGAGTGTACTCCCGCGGCACGTCGCCGCCCGTGATCTTGTTCACGAACTCGTACCCGCCGCCGGCACCCGTCGGGTCGAGGTCGATGTAGACGTGGCCGTACTGGCCGCGGCCGCCGGTCTGCTTCACGTGGCGACCCTCCACCTTGTGGACGGGCTTGCGGATCGTCTCGCGGTAGGCGACCTGGGGCTTGCCGACGTTGGCGCCGACGCTCCACTCGCGGACCAGGCGGTCCACCAGGATCTCGAGGTGGAGCTCGCCCATGCCGGAGATGATCGTCTGGCCGGTCTCGTCGTCGAAACGGACGACGAAGGTGGGGTCCTCGTCGGCGAGCTTGGCGAGCGCGTTGCCCAGCTTGTCCTGGTCAGCCTTCGTCTTCGGCTCTACCGCAACGGAGATGACGGGCGTCGGGAAGCTGATCGCCTCGAGGACGATCGGGTTCGCCGGGTCGCAGAGCGTGTCACCGGTGGTGGAGTGCTTGAGGCCGACCACTGCGACGATGTCGCCCGTGAACGCGGCCTGCATGTCCTCCCTGTGGTTCGCGTGCATCTGGAGGATGCGCCCGATCCGCTCCTTGCGGTCCTTCGTGGAGTTCTGCACGTGCGCGCCGGAGCGGAGGGTCCCGGAGTACACACGCGCATAGGTGAGCCGGCCCACGTAGGGGTCGGACATGATCTTGAACACGAGAGCGGAGAAGGGCTCCAGGTCGTCGGCCTTGCGCTCCTCGGCGACGCCGGCCGGCGAGTGACCGGCGACGGGCGGGATGTCCTGAGGCGAAGGGAGGTAGTGGACGACCGCATCCAGGAGCGGCTGGATCGCCTTGTTCTTGAAGGCGGAGCCGCAGAGGAGCGGTGTTCCCAGACCGTCCAGCGTCGCGGCCCGGAGCGCGCGGTGGAGCTCGTCGACGGAGGGCTCCGCGCCGTGCACGTACTTGTCCATCACGGCTTCGTCGTGGTCTGCGAGCAGCTCGAAGAGGTCATGCCGCGCCTGCTCGGCGGTGGGCACAAGCTCGGCGGGCACGTCGACCGTCTCCCACTCCTCGCCCATCTCCGAGCTCCAGCGGAGCGCCTTCATCTCGACGAGGTCGATCACACCGGAGAAGTCGCCCTCCTTGCCCCACGGGAGCTGGATGACCAGCGGCGTGGCGTGAAGGCGCTCGCGGATCATCTGGACCGTGCGGTCGAAGTCGGCGCCGGTTCGGTCCATCTTGTTCACGAAGCAGATGCGCGGGACGCGGTAACGGTCGGCCTGGCGCCAGACTGTCTCCGTCTGCGGCTCGACCCCGGCGACGGCGTCGAAGACCGCAATCGCGCCGTCCAGGACACGGAGCGAGCGCTCGACCTCGACCGTGAAGTCGACGTGCCCGGGAGTATCGATGATGTTGATCCAATGTTCCTTCCAGCGCGTGGTGGTGGCGGCGCTCGTGATCGTGATGCCACGCTCGCGCTCCTGGACCATCCAGTCCATCTGGGCGGTGCCCTCGTGAACCTCGCCCACCTTGTAGGACTTGCCGGTGTAGTAGAGGATCCGCTCGGTCGTCGTGGTCTTGCCGGCGTCGATGTGGGCCATGATGCCGATGTTCCGCGTGCGGGCGAGCGGGAACTCCCGGATCACCAGGTTCTTGGTGCCGGATTGGCGTCCCTTGACTTCCTCGACCGCCTCGGCCATCACCATCTTCTCCGCGGGCTCGGCCATCACCGAACCCCCCTCACATGGAACGCCGGGCCAAAGAGCCCGGCACGAACGTGCGTCTCGATCACCACCGGTAGTGCGCGAACGCCTTGTTCGCCTCCGCCATCTTGTGCATGTCCTCTCGGCGCTTCACCGACGTCCCCTGCCCTTGCGAGGCGTCCATCAGCTCGCCGACGAGGCGCGCCGCCATCGTGTGCTCGCGCCGCTGCCGCGAGAAGTTGACGATCCAGCGAAGCGCCAGCGTCGTGCCGCGGTTCGGCCGGACCTCAACCGGGACCTGGTATGTCGCGCCGCCGACCCGCCGAGAGCGCACCTCGAGCAGTGGCCGGACGTTCTCGACCGCCTTCTTAAGCGTGAGCACCGGATCGTTCGATGTCTGCTCGCTGATGCTCTCGAGCGCCTTGTAGACGGTGCGCTCGGCGAGCGTCTTCTTGCCGTTCAGCAGCACCTTGTTTATGAGCTGAGTGACGAGCGGGTTCTGGTAGACGGGGTCCGGGTGGATCTCGCGGCGTACGGCAGGGCCCTTGCGCGGCATCGCTACTCGCCGCCCTTCTTGGCGCCGTAGCGCGAGCGCGCCTTCTTTCGGTCGCGAACGCCGGCGGTGTCGAGCGTCCCGCGGATCACCTTGTAGCGGACGCCCGGGAGGTCGCGCACGCGGCCGGCGCGAACGAGCACGATCGAGTGCTCCTGGAGGTTGTGACCGACGCCGGGGATGTACGCGGTGACCTCGACCCCGCTGGTCAGGCGGACGCGGGCGACCTTGCGCAGAGCCGAGTTGGGCTTCTTCGGGGTCGTCGTGTAGACGCGCGTACAGACGCCACGGCGCTGCGGAGAGCCCCTGAGCGCAGGGCTCTTCGCCTTGTGCCGCGGGCGCTCACGCCCGCTCCTGACCAACTGCTGGATCGTAGGCATAGGTCTCTCGTCGTCACGCTCTCTCGCTCCGCAGGGGCCGCGAAAAAGCCGGGCGCGGGCCCGGCTTCCAGGGACGCATGCCGGAAAGGCAAGCAAGGCCCCTTTCGGTTCCCTGTCAAGGTCGACGGCCCGGCCCGCCCGCCGGGCCGAGGCGCAATCGGTAAGGCTACTTGCCGGGTGCCCGGGGTGTCAACGTCCCCGAGGCGCGAACCCGCAGGTGGCCGTGAATGATAGCGTGGCCGGCGGTGGACGTGTCGCACCTGTCGCGGCTGGTGGACGTTGCTCGATCGGCGTGCCTGGCCGGCGGGGAGGTCGTGCGCTCGCGCACGGTGTCGGAGCCGGTAGCCAAGGGCACCGGGGACTACGTGACGTCTGTGGATCTGGAGAGCGAGCGGGCGATCGCGGAGTTGCTGGCCACGGAAACGCCCGGGGTCCCGGTCCTCGGGGAGGAGGGCGGCGGAGAGGCCGGGCCCCGCTACTGGGTTGTCGACCCCCTCGACGGCACGACGAACTTCGTGCACGGGTTCTGGGCGGTTGGCGTGTCGGTGGCGCTGGTCGAGGAGGGCCGGCCGGTTGCGGCAGCGGTCCACGCGCCGTTCCTCGGCTCGATGTGGATCGGGGGACGCGGCCTGGGAGCGTGGGGCGAAGACGGCTCGCGGCTCTCGGTGTCTGGATCGCCCGCGGAGAGGGCGGTCGTGGCGACGGGGTTCCCATTCCGGAAGAAGGAGGTGCTACCACGGTACCTGGAAGCGATGCGGCGGTGCCTCGAGACGTTCGAGGATCTACGGAGACCCGGCGCCGCTTCGCTGGATCTGGCGTGGGTGGCGGAGGGCGTGTTCGAGGGGTTCTTCGAGCTCGGGCTGTCGCCGTGGGACGTGGCGGCGGGGGGACTGCTCGTGGAGGAGGCCGGCGGGGTCGTGAGCGACTGGGGCGGCGGGGACGGGTGGCTCGGCGGGGACATCCTGGCGGGATCGCCGGAGGTGCACGAGGGCTTGTTGGAGGCGGTACGTTAGCCGGCGTGACGCTCGACGTGAGCGTCGATGCGCGCCGAGAGAGCGTCGATGCGCGCGGCAGTGGTGTCGAGTCGAGCGTCGACCCGATCGAAGCGCTCGTCGACCCGATCGAAGCGCTCGTCGACCCGGTCGAAACGGGCGTCGACCCGGGCGAAGCGGGCGTCGACCCGGGCGAAGCGGGCGTCCACTTGAGCGAAGCGGGCGTCCACTTGGGCGAAGCGGGCGTTCATCTCGTCTGTCAGCGAGGCGAAGCGTGAGTCCATGTGGGCGCCCAGTGCCCCGACACGGTTGTCTATCTTGGACCCGAGCCAGAAGACGCTGCCCGCCAGGATCGCGGCCAGCGCTCCGAGCGCCGTCCACTGCGCCGTTTCCATCCGGTTCGGACTGTAGCACCCGGCACTGACACGGGGAACGGTCACGCTACGAGCGCCGGGTGGTGGGACCGATGCCCGGGCCGCCTCACGTCACGGTTGTAGCTGCGTCACCCGCGTGCTCCAGTTCGCGAAGAAGCTCCGCGTGTAGCCGCAAGTGGGGTCAGCCAGGAACGTATCCGAGTCACAGCGCTGGGCGATGTACTCGCTCGCGAGCCACACTGTGCCCCCTGCTCCGGGCACCGCGTATCCGTAGTCGCCCCACCGGGGGCGGAAATCGCCCTCGAAAGTTCCCGTGAACCCGTCGTCGGGCCCGACGCCCTCGGCCGCCACCCTCACCTTCGACGGCTCGAACCCCGGCCCCACCTTCATGTAGGCCGCGCTGGGGTGCATGTCCGGACCGACGAGGGTCACGCCGATGAACCCCACGTCGTCGTTGGCGAACGCGATCGACGGATAGATGAGGTTGGCGTCGTCCACCGCCACGTACCCCTGCTGGACGACGCTCCCGTCCAGGCCGTCGTGCCACTGCGGGCGGATCGCGAAGTAGAAGACCCCGACCTTCTGATCGATCGGCTCGGGGGCGAAGTTGGTCTCCGCCCGATAGTCGGAGCCACCGGGCCCGTCGATCGCCGTGCCCAGGGTCCCCCAAAGAACTCCGTCCTGGACGAAGGCGCTCAGCACTCGCGTGTCGCTCCCGTCGAGCGGATAGGGACCTTCCTGGACGAACGGCGCGGGGTCGCCCACGCAGTCCACACCCTGGTTGATGCAATCGAGCAGGGGAAGGGGCCCCTCGTCGCGTTGCAGGGCAAGCGGCGGGAATACGTACGGGAGCGTCTCGACGACGACGTGCCGCAGCTTCGGGTCGGGCGAATCCCCACCGAGGCTCGACGAGTTCGTCAGCGCCCACACGACCATCTGGTCGGACCCCCCGGTCGTGTTGCCGGTCTCGTACCCGTCGCCCGCGGTTGAGCTGAGGAAGTACTGGGTCCCGCCCTTGGCTCCCGAGAACGCACCGGGCCGCCCGATCGTGGCGCGAACCGTGAACGAGGGCTGACCCAGCTCGGGAACCTGGAGACTCTCGAAGTAGACCGCCGTCGGGGTGTTCGAGCCGGCCACCAGGTCGGCCTTGGAAAGCGCGTAGAGCTGCGCCCCCGTGTACCCGTCGGCGAAGAAGGAGTACTCGTTGGTAGTTATGTAGACGCCGTCCTGATCGATCCCCAGGTGCGGGAAGTCGGCGAAGCACGGCCCGCCGGCGCAGTCGTGGTCGGGGGTCCCGCCGGTTCCGTCGTTAACGGTGTTGATGCGGTACACCCTCCATCCCCGCAGGGGGTTGCCTGTCCTGCTTACCGCGAGGTCGACGCTGCCGGCCCCCGTGAATGCTCCGGTCGCCCGGTTCTGCCGGAGGTCTGCGATCAAGTGGAACCACCGGTTCGACGCGGGGTCGAACAGGCAGGCCGGGTCGAACAGGAACGGACCGAACTTGAAGAGGGTCCGGTCGAAGGACGGCGGATAGCCGTAGAACTCGTTCATCGCAAGGCCGACGGACCCCGCATCGGCGAAGGCCGGATTGCCTTCGATGAGAGGCGTTCCGGTCGTGTCGTAGACCTGGACGACGTCGTTCACGGTCTCCATCACGTAGCCGTTGCCCGCGCAGAGACCCTGGTCCGGAGGCTCTAGCGAGAACTGATTGCCTCCGTTCGAGTACCGGTTCTGGAAGTGGTTGGAGCCCTCCCACGAGCGTACGAGCCCCTTGGTGCGACCGGTGACCGGGATGCTGTCGGCCGTCGGGATGTCCCAGCCCTCAACCGGGAAGAGCTCGGTGGGCTCGGCCGGCGAGGAGACGCCGTGCTTCTCGCGCCCGAGGAAGGGCGCCTCGGCCCGAACGTCGTCCATCGTCTCGCGCCCCTGCCGATCGGATGTGGCCGCTAGGCGGAGGAGCGGGAGACGCGTTCCCCGGTACTCGACCTGGAACGACCTACCGCTTACTGCCCTCGTGCGGGTACCGGCCACACCGGCCGGGGACCCTGCCAGGAGCCCGGCTACGAGCGCGGACGCCAGCCCAGACGCAACGATGCCTCGTCGCCTCATGCGAACCTCCGAAGGGTCGGGGGGCGCCCCTCGGCGCCGGAAACTCGAACCTACACCCGGAGCGTTGCGAGCCGCAATCGGCCGGAGGACCGGGTCCGGTCCGCCCTTACTCCTCCGGCGCGAACGTCCCCCCGAGCATCCGCTCGGCCTCCTCGCGCGTGAGCGAACCCGCCATCGCCGGCTCCTCCGCGCGCTCGCCGAACTCCGCCAGCTCACGCTGCCGCGCGAGCCAGTGCTCGGGGATGAACTCGGGTTTGATCCGCACCTGGATGTTCCGGTAGCGACCCATCCCCGTGCCCGCGGGGATCAGCTTGCCGATGATCACGTTCTCCTTCAGGCCGAGCAGCGGGTCGCTCTTGGCCGAGATCGCCGCGTCGGTGAGCACCCGCGTCGTCTCCTGGAACGACGCCGCCGCGAGCCACGAGTCCGTCGCCAGCGACGCCTTCGTGATCCCGAGCAGGATCGGGCGCGCCGAGGCCGGCGTTCCCCCGTTCTCCACGACCTCGAGGTTCACCTCCTCGAACCTCTTCCGCGCCAGCATGTCGCCGGGAAGGAAGTCGGTGTCGCCGGGCTCGATGATGTGCACCTTCCGCAGCATCTGCCGAACTATCAGCTCGATGTGTTTGTCGTGGATCGTGACGCCCTGCGACCGGTAGACCTGCTGGACCTCGTCGACCAGGTGCATCATCAGCGCCTGCACCCCCTCGACGCGCAGCTTCTCGTGGGGGTTCACCGACCCCTCCGTCAGCTGCTGCCCGACGCCGACCGCGTCTCCGTCGGAGACCAGCAGCCGCGCCCGGAACGACACCGCGTACTGCACCTGGTCGCCGTCCTCGGACGTCACCGTGATCCGCCGGACCTTCTTCTCCTCGTCGTCCTCGAGGGTGACCTTGCCCGGCAGCTCCGTGATCTGCGCCTCGCCCTTGGGCTTGCGCGCCTCGAAGAGCTCAACGACGCGCGGCAGGCCGTGCGTGATGTCCTCGCCGGCCACACCGCCCGTGTGGAACGTCCGCATCGTGAGCTGCGTGCCCGGCTCGCCGATCGACTGGGCCGCGATGATCCCCACCGACTCGCCGATGTCCACCAGCCGACCGGACGCGAGCGACCGCCCGTAGCACAGCTGGCACACCCCGACCTCGGCCTCGCAGGTCGTCACCGACCGCACCAGCACGGTGTCCGCTCCGGCCTCGGCCACGACCTCCAGGAGCTCGTCGTCGACCTCGTCGCCCCGCGAGGCGACCTTGGTCCTGCCGACCTTCACGTCCTCGGCCAGCACCCGTCCGAAAACCGAGGTCTCGATGTGGGCCCCGCGTGTGCGCGTCCCATCCGGCCTGTCGTAGGTCACCGGCGCCGGGATGCCACGGTCGGTGCCGCAGTCCTCCTCGCGCACGATCAGCTCCTGCGCCACGTCCACGAGCCGGCGCGTCAGGTAGCCCGAGTCCGCCGTCCGCAGCGCCGTGTCGGCCAGTCCCTTCCTGGCACCGTGCGTCGAGATGAAGTACTCGAGCACCGACAGCCCCTCGCGGAAGTTCGACTTGATCGGCCGCGGGATGATCTCGCCCTTGGGGTTCGCGACGAGCCCGCGCATCCCGGCGA
Source organism: Actinomycetota bacterium (assembly GCA_035288045.1). Classification (GTDB taxonomy): domain Bacteria; phylum Actinomycetota; class UBA4738; order UBA4738; family HRBIN12; genus DATEBA01. The sequence continues at coordinate 7,611 of DATEBA010000021.1, read as the reverse complement.
TCTGACGGATCTGCATGATGTTCCCGCGAGCGCCCGAGTTGGCCATCATGTAGATCGGGTTCGTCAGGGTGAACTGGGCCTCCATGGCGTCCTTCACCTCGTCGGTCGCCTGGGTCCAGATCTCGATCAGCTCCTGGCGCCGCTCGTCGTCGGTGATGATCCCGCGTCGGTACTGCGCCTCGACCTTCTGAGCGCGCTTCTCGTGCTCGTCCAGGATCTTCTGCTTGGCGGTCGGGGTCGTCACGTCCTCGACGCCGAGCGTCACGCCCGCGCGCGTCGCGTAGTGGAAGCCGAGGTTCTTCAGGTTGTCGAGGATCTCCTCGGTCTTCAAACGGTCGTAGCGGTGGACGCACTCGTCGATGAACTTGCCGATGTCGCCCTTCAGGACGTGGTGGTTGCGGTACTCGAAATCGTCGGGGAAGGCGCCGTTGAAAAGGAGCCGCCCGAGCGTCGTCTCGACCAGCGGCACGCGGCCGTCGGCCGCGCCGGGAGGAGCCATCTCCGGAGGAAGCGCCTTGCCCGGCAGCCTGACCTTGATCACGTCGTGGAGCCCGATCAGGCGCGAGTCCCATGCCATCATGACCTCGTCTAGCGACATGAACCGGGGGATGTCCTCGTCCTTCTCCGGACGAGCGCCGTCGAGCGTCAGGTAGTAGAGCCCTAGCACCATGTCCTGGGTCGGCTGCGCGATCGGCCGCCCGTGCGCCGGCGACAGGATATTGTTTGTGGAAAGCATGAGCACCCGCGCCTCGGCCTGCGCCTCGGACGACAGCGGCACATGCACGGCCATCTGGTCACCGTCGAAGTCCGCGTTGAACGCGGCGCAGACGAGCGGGTGGATCTGGATCGCCTTGCCCTCCACGAGCACGGGCTCGAACGCCTGGATGCCCAGGCGGTGGAGCGTCGGCGCGCGGTTCAGCAGCACCGGGTGCTCCCGGATGACCTCCTCGAGCACGTCCCACACCTGCGGGCGGGCGCGCTCGACCATGCGCTTGGCGCTCTTTATGTTCTGCGCGAGAGCGAGGTCCACCAGCCGCTTCATCACGAACGGCTTGAACAGCTCGAGGGCCATCTGCTTGGGCAGCCCGCACTGGTGCAGCCGCAGCTGCGGGCCGACGACGATGACCGACCGGCCCGAGTAGTCCACGCGCTTGCCCAGCAGGTTCTGACGGAAGCGGCCCTGCTTGCCCTTCAGCATGTCCGAGAGCGACTTCAGCGGACGGTTGCCGGGCCCGGTGACGGGGCGTCCACGGCGGCCGTTGTCGAACAGCGCGTCGACGGCCTCCTGGAGCATCCGCTTCTCGTTGTTCACGATGATCTCGGGGGCCTGCAGGTCGAGGAGGCGCTTCAGCCGGTTGTTCCGGTTGATCACTCGGCGGTACAGGTCGTTCAGGTCGCTGGTGGCGAACCGGCCGCCGTCGAGCTGAACCATCGGGCGGAGATCCGGCGGGATCACCGGCACGGCGTCGAGCACCATGCCGAGCGGGGTGTTCTTCCCGCCCGCGAAGTTATGGACGACCTTCAGTCGCTTGATCGCCTTCAGTCGCCGGGTGCCCTTGCCGTTCTCGATCTGGTCGCGGAGGTACTCGCCCTCCGCCTCTAGATCGAGGTCCTGGAGCAGCCGCTTGATCGCCTCGGCGCCCATCCCGCCCTCGAAGTAGTCACCGAAGCGCTCCCGGAGCGACCGGTAGACCGTGTCGTCGGCCACGAGCTGCTTCACGGAGAGGCTCTTGAACGCCGAGAGCACCTCGTCAAGGTGGTCGGTCTCGCGTTTGGAGGCCTCGGTCAGGCGCTCGACGTCGCGCTGCGCCTCACGGCGGGCGGCGGAGAGCTGCGCGCCCTTGGCGCCCTCGCCCTGCAGCTCGGAGAGGCGCTCCTCGAGCTCCTTCAGCCGACGCTTGATCGTCTCGTCGCGATCGGCGTCGATCTCGGCCTTCTCCTCCTCGATGTTCTTCTCGATCTGGGGGAGGTCCTTGTGCCGGCGCTCCACGTCGATCCGCGTGATCACGTAGGCAGCGAAGTAGATGATGCGCTCGAGGTCCTTGGGCGCGAGGTCGAGCAGGTACCCCAGGCGCGAGGGAACGCCCTTGAAGTACCAGATGTGGGTGACCGGGGCCGCCAGCTCGACGTGGCCCATCCGGTCGCGGCGGACCTTCGAACGCGTGATCTCCACCCCGCAGCGCTCACAGATGATCCCCTTGAACCGGACGCGCTTGTACTTGCCACAGTGGCACTCCCAGTCCCTGGTCGGACCGAAGATCCGCTCGCAGAACAGGCCGTCCTTCTCCGGCTTCAAGGTCCGGTAGTTGATCGTCTCCGGCTTCTTCACCTCGCCGTTGGACCACGCGCGGATCTGGTCCGCGGTAGCCAGGCCGATCCGAAGCTCGTCGAAGAAGTTGACGTCAAGCACTCACGCGCTCCCCTCAGTCGAAATCGGCCCCGGCCGGCTCTCGCCGGGACAGGTCGATACCTAGTTCCTCCGCGGCCCGGAACACGTCCTCGTCGGTCTCGCGGAGCTCGATCTCCTCGCCCGAGCTCGAGCGGACCTCGACGTTCAGGCAGAGGGACTGCATCTCCTTTATGAGGACCTTGAAGGACTCCGGGATGCCCGGCTCAGGGATGTTCTCGCCCTTCACGATCGCCTCGTAGACCTTCACGCGGCCGAGCACGTCGTCGGACTTGATCGTGAGCAGCTCCTGGAGCGCGTACGCCGCCCCGTAGGCCTCCAGCGCCCACACCTCCATCTCGCCGAACCGCTGGCCGCCGAACTGCGCCTTCCCGCCGAGCGGCTGCTGCGTGATCATCGAGTAGGGGCCGGTGCTCCGCGCGTGGATCTTGTCGTCCACCAAGTGGAGCAGCTTCATGATGTAGGCCACGCCGACCGTGACCGGCTCCTCGTAGGGCTCGCCGGAACGCCCGTCGAAGAGCACCGCCTTGCCGACGTCGTCCACCATCTTGGTCCCCTCGCGGCCGGGGTGGGTGTTCGCAAGGGCCTGGAGGATCTCGGTCTCGCGCGCGCCGTCGAACACCGGCGAGGAGACCCACACCGGGCCGGGATGGTCCTGCCCGTTCACCTTGAAACCGTTCAGCGCCGCCCAGCCCAGGTGCGCCTCGAGGATCTGGCCGAGGTTCATCCGCGAGGGCACGCCGAGCGGGTTAAGGATGATGTCGACCGCCGTGCCGTCGGCCAGGAACGGCATGTCCTCCTCGGAGAGGATCGTGGAGATGACGCCCTTGTTCCCGTGGCGGCCGGCGAGCTTGTCGCCGTCGGAGATCTTCCGCTTCTGGGCCACGTAGACCCGCACGAGCTGGTTCACGCCCGGCGGCAGCTCGTCGCCCTCGTCGCGGGTGAACACGCGGACGCCTATCACCTTGCCCGACTCGCCGTGAGGGACCTTCAGGGAGGTGTCGCGGACCTCGCGCGCCTTCTCGCCGAAGATCGCCCGGAGCAGTCGCTCCTCGGGCGTGAGCTCGGTCTCGCCCTTGGGCGTCACCTTTCCGACCAGGTAGTCGCCGGGGTTGACCTCCGCGCCGATCCGCACGATCCCGCGCTCGTCGAGGTCCTTCAGGATCTCCTCGGAGACGTTGGGGATGTCGCGTGTGATCTCCTCGGCGCCGAGCTTGGTGTCCCGGGCGTCGACCTCGTGCTCCTCGATGTGGATCGAGGTGAGCATGTCCTCCTTCACGAGGCGCTCGCTGATGATGATCGCGTCCTCGTAGTTGTGGCCCTCCCACGGCATGTAGGCCACGACCAGGTTGCGCCCGAGCGCGAGCTCACCGGCTTCGGTCGAGGGCCCGTCGGCGATCACCTGGCCCTTCACGACGTTGTCGCCCACCTTCACCACGGGGGCCTGGTTCATGCAGGTGCCCTGGTTGGAACGGCGGAACTTCTCAAGGCGGTAGGACTTGAGCTCGCCCTTTGCGGTCCTGAGGACGATCTCGTCGGCCGCGACGTCGTCGACGGTGCCGGCCTCGTCGGCGAGCACCACGTCGCCGGCGTCCACGGCCGCCCGGAACTCCATCCCGGTGCCGATCAGCGGCGCCTCGGACTTGAGGAGCGGCACCGCCTGGCGCTGCATGTTCGCGCCCATGAGGGCCCGGTTCGCGTCGTCGTGCTCGAGGAACGGGATGAGCGCCGCGGCAACCGAGATGATCTGCTTGGGAGAAACGTCCATGTAGTCGACCTCTTCGGGCGGCACCGAGTCGACCTCGCCGCCCTTGCGGCGCACCAGGACCGAGGACTCGGTGAAACGGCCGTCGGGACGGAGCAGCGCGTTCGCCTGGGCGATGACGTGCTTGTCCTCCTCGTCTGCCGAGAGGTAGTCGATCTTGTCGGTGACCCGGCCCGCCTCAACGCGCCGGTAGGGCGTCTCGACGAACCCGTAGGCGTTTATCCGAGCGTAGGTCGAGAGCGAGCCGATCAGGCCGATGTTGGGGCCCTCGGGGGTCTCGATCGGGCACATGCGGCCGTAGTGCGAGGGGTGCACGTCGCGGACCTCGAACCCGGCGCGCTCTCGCGAGAGGCCGCCGGGTCCGAGCGCGGAAAGGCGACGCTTGTGCGTCAGGCCCGCGAGCGGGTTCGTCTGGTCCATGAACTGGGAGAGCTGGGAGGTCCCGAAGAACTCCTTGATCGAGGCGACCACCGGGCGGATGTTGATGAGCGTCTGAGGGGTGATCGCCTCGACGTCCTGGGTGGTCATCCGCTCGCGGACCACGCGCTCCATGCGCGAGAGGCCGATCCGGATCTGGTTCTGGATCAGCTCGCCGACGCTGCGCAGGCGCCGGTTGCCGAAGTGGTCGATGTCGTCGGGGTCGTAGCCCTCCTCGCCGGCGTGGAGCTTGACCAGGTAGCGGACGGCCTTGAGTATGTCCTCGTAGGTGAGGATCGGCTTGTACTTGTGCCCGCCGTCGTTCTCGCCCCTCTGCAGATCGCCCCAGACCCGGAAACGCGGCTGCTCGGAGTTCAGCCGGTCGGGGACGTCGAGCTCCGCCAGGGCCTTGTGTGCGGCCCGCAGCATCGCAGGCAGCGGCGCCGGTGCGCCGCCCAGCTTCTTGCTCACTTTGTGGCGGCCGACCCTGGCCAGGTCGTAGCGCTTGGGGTTGAAGAACAGGTTCTCGATGAGGGTCCTGGCCGACTCGGCAGTGGGCGGCTCGCCGGGCCGGAGCTTGCGATAGATGTCCTCCAGGGCCTCCTCGGGGGTCTGGACGTGGTCCTTCTCCAAGGTGAGCTTCACCGCCTCGGCGCCGTCGAAGGCGTCTAGGATCTTCTGCTCGGAAAAGCCGAGGGCCTTCAGGAGCACCGTCACGTTCTGGCGGCGCTTGCGGTCGATCCGGACCCCGACGGTGTCCTTCTTGTCGACGTCGAACTCGAGCCAGGCACCCCGGGAGGGGATCACCTTGGCTACGAAGACGTCCTTGTCGGAGGTCTTGTCGAGCTCGCGGGAGAAGTACACGCCCGGCGAGCGGACGAGCTGGGAGACGACCACCCGCTCGGTGCCGTTGATGATGAAGGTGCCCCGCTCGGTCATCATGGGGAAGTCCCCCATGAAGACCTCCTGCTCCTTGATCTCGCCGGTGGCCTTGTTGATGAACTCGGCCTGAACGAACAGGGGTGCCGAGAAGGTGACGTCCTTGTCCCGGCAGTCCTCCTCGGAGTGCTTGATCTCCCTGAACTGATGGGTCTTGAAGGAGAGTTGGAACTGCTCGGTGAAGTCTTGGATTGGAGAGACCTCTTCCAGGACCTCCCTTATCCCGTCCCTGAGGAGCCAGTCGAATGACTCCCTCTGGATGCCGACGAGATCCGGGATGGGAAGGACCTCATCGATCTTGGCGAAACTGACACGGTCGCGCACAGGGACGAGCGAGTCAGGCAAGAAGTACCCCCCCTAGGGACGTGGACGTGCGTGGACAGGCGCGAGGCGGACGGCACGGCAAACAGACAGTCTAGGGGGTCATAAGGGCACAGTCAACCCCTCCGCCGCGCCCGGCGGAGAAGCACCCGGGACGGTACTCCTCCCGAGACGGAAGGTCAAGACCTATCGAAGGCCCAGCCCGCCGGGACGCGCATCTTCTCTGAAGCCGACATCCCCCCAGGCATGGCGCTGCGAGGGCGGGGCCGGCCGCTACCCGACCGGGACCTGGATCGTCCGAGACACCGAGGCTCCGCAAACGTGGTTATGCGGGTGGACGGCGCTAAGCACTTTGCCCCTGAACCGCGTGCGCCAGTTCTGGGTCTGGTAGACCTTGCGCTGGAAGCTGTAGCCGCCCTGAGCCCCTGTTCGGGTCCTCTCGACCACGCCCGAGCCGACCTTGATCAGGTCGATCCGGGAGTTCCGCTCGCAAGCCGCCTTGGAGGAGCTGAGTGCACCGGAGAACGTTATCTGCGTCCCCGACGCGACCGTTCCCCCCGGAGACCGGTGCAGCGATAGGTCAGTGTCGAACGTCACGTCGTGCGCGAGCGCGGTCCCTACTAGAGCGAGCGCTACGACCAGAGCCAGAGCGAGGCTAGCGAGCGCGCGGCGGATCCTCGAGCCTTTCATGGACGACCCCCTTCCCCTGGGTCCGCGGTTGTCCGGTACCCGGAACGGACTCCGCGCGGGCGTCGGGCTCGGCTGGAAGCCATAGCATACGGATGCAATCTCCCGGAACGCAAGGCGCGAGGTCAGGCCCCTGTCCAAGGCTAGCTCTGAGGCGGTAAGTTCCGCCTATGACGCCCAGGTCCGGCAACGGATCGCGAACCGCCGTCAAGGAGCGCGTGCGGGTGCGCATCCGGGTCCGCAAGCGGCGCACGTTTCGGCGACGACGATGGCTGCGAAGGCTCGGCCTGATCGTCGGGCTGCTGGGCGTGGGCCTCGCCCTGGATTCCATCTGGGTGGTCACGGAGATCGAGCGATCGATGCAGGCGGCGCGGGCCGACATCGAGCGCGGAGCCCAAGCGCTCCTCGAGGGCGACGTCGACAGCGCGGAGACCGCCTTCCTCCTCGCGCGACGAGCCGCCGACGGCACGCTTGGCGCGCTCGATCACCCTGCCGGGGTTCTGGCCCGTGTGCTCCCGGGCCTGTCCGACGACACCTCCGCGGTCCGTGCGCTGGCACAGGCGGCCGAGAAGACCGCCGAAGCCGGCTCGGAGCTGGCCCGAGCAGCGGAGATCACCGACTGGAACGGAGACCGGGCGGCCGTGCTGGAGCCGGGCGGCAGGGTCCGCCTGGGGCCGATCGCCGAGGCCGCGCCGCTCATCGAGCGAGCGGCCGATGTGCTGGGGGAGGCGAGACTGATCCTCGAGCCCGTCGCCACGGCCGGTATCAGGGAGTCGATCGCCGAGGCCCTCGCCAGCACGAAGGACCGCATCGCCTCCAGCGAAGGGCTCACGAGGTCGGCGGCGAACCTTGCGAGGCTGCTACCGACGCTTCTGGGTGGCGATGAGCCACGCCGGTACCTGCTGATCCTGCAGAACCTGAACGACCCCCGCGGCTCGGGCGGCTTCCTGGGCATCTACGGAATCCTCGAGGTCACCGGCGGCCGGCTCGGGTTGTCGCACCTCCACCATGCGGGGGAGTTGCCCACGGTACCGCCGGTCGATGCGCCTCGTGACGTTCGGCGGGCCTACGGCTT
>DATEBA010000020.1:0-40957 GCA_035288045.1 Actinomycetota bacterium | reverse complement strand
CGGAGGCGCTTCCCGTACCTAGTGCAGGCCGTCTCAGGGAACGAGCCTGAAGATGAAAGCGAACTCGGTGCCGCCCGCGCGCGAGCGGAGCTCCATCACCCCGCGCGCGTTCCGGTACATCCCGGTTCCACCGGTAACCGCGAGGAGCCCGTCGTGCTTGTCGAAGAACGGGCCCTGAACCGCGATGTGTCCGTCCGGCAGGATGTTGGTCCACGAGCACTCCCACGATCCGGGCTTCGTGTCGATCCGGATGCACGACCCCTGATCGCGGCCAATCACCTTGGAGTTGGTCTCGTTGTAGAGCTTGTTGTGGAACGTGAGCAGGTCACCCGACGAGTCGCCGGCCGGCTTGAGGTCGACGACGGCGTCGGTCGTAGCGTGCTCCACTACCTTGAGTCGCACCGGCCGCGAGATCTGCCTCCCCGCGATCACCCAGGCCGACGTCGCTACGAGCGCGGCCGTGGCCAGCACGGCGAGGATACCGAGCCTCTTGCGCATCTCCCCCTCCTTGGCTCGAGGTCGGCTCCGACCCTACGCCGCCTTGCCCGGGAAGGGAAATCGGCAGGTCAGTCTCGGGACAGCTCTCGATCCAGGCGCCAGGCGTCTCCGCCGTCGGGGCACGAGACGTCGATCGTCGTGTCGTCCAGCAGACGCAGGCGGAAGCAGCGGAGGCGTGCTCCGGCTCGCTCCTCGCGCCAGGACCTGAGGACCTCCACGGGTTCCTCGGCCCCGCCCCACACGATCGCGCGTGGGGCCTCGTCGGCGGTTGCGCCCGCGTAGAAGCGGACGACGAGCTCCGGGACGCGGCCGGTCCAGCGTGGAAGCACCGGCGCCCAGAGCAGGAACGCGATGCCAACGACGGCGGCCGACCACTCGATCCCGATCGCGTCGATCATCGGGATCACGATCCCGGCGGAGACCACCCTCGCCACGTTGTACGCGACGTCGTACACAGCGAACACCCGTCCGCGGTAGCCGTCGGGGACCGCCTCCTGCACCATCGTGTCGACCGAGACCTTCTTCCAAGCGAACGTGAGCCCGACGGCGAAACTCGCGAGGAGCACCGTGAATCGCGTGACACCGAGCGCGACGCCGACGATCGCTATCGCCCCGGCGGCGAAGCCGATCGCGACGATCCGCTCCTTCGCGAGCCGCTCCTCGAGCTTTCCGACGGTCAGCAGCCCTGCGAACACCCCAACTCCACCTACGCCGACGAGGCGCGCGAAAGCGCCGATGCCCTCATCGAATCGATCTCGGAACACCGCGAGCGACAGCACGAGCATGATCCCCTGCCCGAGCTGGTCCAAGGTGATCGAGGTTATGGGACCTAGCGCGCGCGGCGATCGAACCAGGTGGCGCGCGCCGTCCGCGAACTCTCGGGCGTACTCGCGCGCCGCACGCACGAGCTCGTGCCCCAGCGGGGCCGTGTGTGCGTGCAGCGCGCGCAGATCGCTCTCGATCCTTCGTGCGACGAAGGACGCGAAGATCCACATGACACCTGCGGCGGTGACGACGGGTCCGCTGCCGAATGCGTCGGCGATCTGCCCCCCGACCGTGACTCCTGCTAGGAGTGCGACCGTGCCGCCGACCGTCGCCGCGGAGTTCGCGATCAGCAGGTCCTCGCCGGGAACGAGCCGCGGGACCACCGCCGCGGCCGTCGCGAGGAAGAACCGGTTAATCGAGAGGATCCAGAGCGCCCCGGCGTAGAACGGCACCCCCCCACCGTCGGGGTCGAACAGCACCAGCCAGACTAGGGCCGCGCGAAGCCAGGGGACGACCGCGAGGATCGCTCGCCTCGGCCACCGGTCGATGAACACTCCCGTGAACGGCCCGATCAGCGAGTACGGCAGGACGAGCAGCAGCGTCGCCTTCGCGAACCCGGCCGCCGTGTTCTGCTGCGCTGGCGAGAAGACCACCGATGCGACGAGCGTGGACTGGAACATCCCGTCCGCCGACTGGCTGAGCATCCGGATGAGGAACAGCCGTCGGAAGTCGGGGCTCCGTAACGCTTCCCGTGCGCGAGCGAGGGCGCCCTTCATGGGGCGATCGTAGGCGAACGGGCGCTGAACGCCGTTCTCAGGTGCGGACGTCGAAGAACGCGGTCCAGTCGGCGTCCCTCGACTGCCCGTTCCCTAGGATGAACTCCTCGACCATCTCACGGGCGGCCTCGTCGGTGAACTGCCCCGGCGGCGACTTCATGAGGTAAGCGCTGGGCCCTATCAGCGGCCCACCGATCCCGCGGTCGAGCGCCAGCTTCGCGCTGCGGATCGCGTCGATCGCAACCCCGGCGGAGTTCGGGCTGTCCCAGACCTCCAGCTTCAGCTCGACCGTGAGCGGCACGTCGCCGAAGGCCTGACCCTCGAGCCGGATCTGCGCCCATTTGCGATCCTCGAGCCACGGGACGTGATCCGAAGGCCCGATGTGGATGTCCTTCTTCTCGAGGTTCTTGCGCAGCTGGCTCTGGACCGACTGGGTCTTCGAGACCTTCTTGGAGACCAGGCGCTCGCGCTCGAGCATGTTCATGAAATCCATGTTGCCGCCGAAGTTCAGCTGGTAGGTCCGGTTGAGCTTCACGCCTCGGTCCTCGAAGAGCTTGGCGAGCACGCGGTGGACGATCGTCGCGCCGACCTGGCTCTTGATGTCGTCGCCGACGATCGGGACGCCGGCGTCCGCGAAGCGCTTGGCCCAGCTCGGGTCCGACGCGATGAACACGGGCAGGCAGTTCACGAAGGCGGCGCGGGCCACTATCGCAGCCTGAGCGTAGTGGCGCGCGGCCTTCTCGCTCCCGACCGGCAGGTAGCAGACGACGACGTCGGCCTCAGCCTCTCGGAGGGCGCGGGCCACGTTGACCGGATCCCCGTCCGCCTCGTCGATCACCTGGTGGTAGTAGGTGCCGAGGCCGTCGAGCGTGGGGCCGCGCTTGACCGTGACTCCCGTCGGAGGCACCTCGGCGAACCGGACCGTGTTGTTCGGCTCGGAGAGTATGGCCTCGGCGACGTCCGCGCCGACCTTCTTCGCGTCGACGTCGAACGCGGCCACGACCTCCACGTCGGAGACGTGGTAGGGCCCGAGCTTCACGTGCATAAGCCCGGGGACACTGTCCTTGGCGGAAGCGTCCTTGTAGTATTCGAGGCCCTGGACAAGCGAAGAGGCGCAGTTCCCCACGCCGACGATCGCGAGCCTGACCTTGCTCATGCCGTGCGCTCCTTTCTGCGAAGCGCGCGCGCGCCGCGGCGCCTCGGTGCTCTTTTCCTCGGGTGGGTAGTCTGGGCGCGTTCGGCCTGGATCAGCCCGTCTAGCCAATCGATGTCCTGCTCGGTCGCGTCGCGACCGTGGAGCATCAGCGACATCGTGTAGGTGTCCGCCGAGCCGCCCCCGTTGGTCTGCAGCGAAGTCTTGATGGCGGCGAGCCGCTCCTCCAGGAACGCCCGCCGGCGCTCGAGCAACCGGATGCGCGTCTCCGGCGCGAGGTATCGGAAGAAGGCCAGGCGAACACGGAACCGGTTGTCCTCGGAGGAGGACTCGTGGCCGGCCTCCTGGAGCAACTCGAAGAAGAGCTTCTCGCCGTTCTCGGTGATGCGGTAGACGTTCTTCCGGCGCCCGACCTCGAGCTCGTCGAATACCTTCTCGACCGACCCGCCGCGCTCGAGGCGCCGGAGAGAAGGATAGAGGGAGCCGTAAGAGACCCGCCAGAGTCCGCCAAGCGTCTCGGTGAGCCGCTTCGAGAGCTGGTATCCGTGCATGGACCGCTCCTTCAGCAGTCCCAGGATCGCGAGCTCGAGCATCTGCTGGGGTCCCTTCGTATTCCGGGCCGATATATCGGCAGTATATATCGAACCGATATATACGACGATCGGAGGGGAACGTCAACCAGCCTCGGAGGAGTCCACGAACCTGCAGCTCGGGTCTGGTCGGGGGGACGGGGTTATCGATCCCGCCTCCAGGTCGGGGCGTTTCGGGTGCGCGGCACGAGCGAGGCGTGGAGCGAGCAGTAGGACGACGCGTTGTAGATCGAGAGGATCGTCGCGCACGCCGGCTCCGAGCACCTGCGCTGCGACGGGTACCGAGCTACCTTGCTTCTCTTCGTTCCGGTGCCGTAGATGTACTCGCTCATGCGCCCGGCCTCGGCGCGCGGCGGCGGGAGCTCACCATCCTACCTTTCCCGGAACCTGCTGCGGTGTCTGCTGCGAGCTGCAGTACGGGCAGTAGTAGTCCGCCGCGGGGGTGTCGAAGTCGGACCGCGAGAGCTCGATCCCGCACACGGGGCAGACATAGGCGATCACCGCTTCCGATGGATTCGCCACGAACGCACCTCTTTCTAGACGCTCTCTCCGTGAGGAGTGAGGGAGCGGTGACGGGAGCGTCATCGGTCGGTCGCTCGACGCGGAACGCGGGCAGACGCCCGTTCCAAACAGTCTAGCAGGGCGTTCAGTCGCCGATCCGACTCGGTCCGTCGCCGCCTTGGCCGCGCAGGTAACGCTCTATCTCCTGGGCGAGCTCGTCCCCCGAAGGTATGCCTTCCTCACCCATCGCGGTCTCCAGGCGGTCGACGTAGGCACGAAGGTCCTCGTCCTGTGCGATGGCCGCGTCGAGGCGCTGCCGCTGCGCGGCGGCGTCGTCCGGAAGCGATCCGAGCGGGAACTCGACTCCCAGGTGACGGCCCGCGTGCTCGAGGATGGCGATCGTCGCAGCATGGAACGGGCTCCCCACGTAGTGCGGGACCTGCGCGTAGAACCCGACCGTCGGGACGCCGGCGCCTGTCACCTCGAGCTCCACGGTGGAGAGCGCCGCGGCCGGGACTCGGAGGAGCCCTGGCGGGCCCTGTTGCTCGTCGGCGCGAAGGAGACCAGGCTTGGAAGCCGTCGCGAGGATCGGTACCGGGCGCGTGTGCGGCACGGCCGCGGGGATCGAGCCGAGTGAGACCCACTCGACGACTCCGAGGCGGAGCCCGAGCTCGAGGAGGTCCCGGCCGAGTTCCTGCCAGCGCAGGTCGGGCTCCGGCCCGGTCAGGAGAAGGAGGTCGCGACCCCCGATGCTCCTGTGGGTGATAGTGAGGTCCGGCCAGGCGAGCTCGGTGAGCGTCCCGTCGACTATGTCCAGTACCGGGCGGCGGGAGCGATAGTCGTAGATGGCGTCGGAATCGAAGGTCGCGAGGGTCTCGCCGCCCGACGCTATCAGCCCGGTCGCCGCCGTCGAGGCCCCGGCCGCGTCGATCCAGCCGTCGAAGGCGGCGACCAGCGCAGGCGCGACGAGAGGCCCAACGTCCCCCTCGAGCCTTAACAGCCCCATGAGCGCAGGATATCGGCCCCGAGCCTTTGCGCGATCCGACGTCCGTGTCCTCGGGCAGAGACAGCGCAGCTCGCGCGCATGGGAGACTCCAGCGGCCATGCCGCTCCTGCTCGCCGGGGTCACCGCAGCGCTCTGGGGAGCCGCCGATTTCCTCGGTGGTCTCTCGGCAGCCTCTTGGCGCGCGATGCGGGCCGGGGCCGTGGCTCAGGCGGTGGGCGTCGCGGTGCTGCTCCCCGTGTTGCCCTTCCTGGAGACCGACCGGCTCACGGCGGCGGATATCGGCTGGGGCGCCGGCGCAGGCGTGGGCGGCGCATTGGGCATCACGCTCCTCTACCGTGCGCTCGCGACCGGTCCTATGAACGTGGCGGCGCCGACGACCGCCGTCGTCGGCGCCGCCGTGCCGGTCGCGGCCGGCCTGGCTCTCGGCGAGCGACCTGGGGGGCTCGCGCTTCTTGGCGTGGTGCTCGCGATCGCGGCGGTGGGCATGATCGGCTCCTCGCCCACCGGACTGTCGGAGGAGGTCCAGGGATGGAGAGTCGTGCCGATGGCTGCCCTCGCCGGCGTCGGGCTCGGACTCACGGGTGTGGCCTTCGCACAGACGTCCGAGAGCGCGGGGATCTGGCCAGCGTTCGCCGCCAAGCTCTCGGCGGCGTTGCTCCTGGCAGTGGCGATCCTCGCTTCGAGGGGCGGCACGGATGCGAACGCTCGACGCGGGCTCGGCCTGTCGTTGTCCGCGGGCGTTGTCGACGTGGTCGCGACGGCGCTGTTCCTGGTCGCGCTGCAGCGTGGATCGCTCGTGCTCGTGTCGGTGATCGCCTCTCTGTACCCGGCTACGACGGTGGTCCTCGCACGGTTCGCGCTGCGGGAGACGATCGGCCGGGTGCAGGGGATGGGGCTTGCGCTGGCAGCGGTCGCTGTGGCGCTCATCGCGGTGTCCTGAAGGGGCGGTCCCCGATCAGCCGTCTGTCCGGACGGGGTCGATCCGCACCATCAAGACCGCGGCGGGATCCTCGTAACGCTGGCTCGTCGAGGCGAGCTCCATTTGTGCGGCGCTCTGTGACTCGGCTGCGCGCTCACGGGCTCGTCGGGCCCCCGCGACCGCTTCGCGGAGAGCCCGCGGCAGCCGGATGTCGGGACGCCCTTCGCGCGGCCTTCGATCGCGACGGGAGTATGTCGACCCGACTCGATCATCCGGTTGTGCACGTGGTCGCGTCCGTGGAGCTGCGGCTAGACTACGGCGGTTCTGCAACCCCCCTGAGGTGCGCGTATGCCGCGAGTGCTCTTGACCGGATGGGATGGCGCCGACTGGCGCATCCTGGACCCGCTGCTGGAGCGGGGTGACCTGCCCAATCTCCAGGCTCTGATAGACAGGGGCCAGCGAGCGGTCCTGCGCTCGACGATACCCACGCACTCCTGGTCGGCCTGGCCGTCGTTCCTCACCGGCGTCGACCCTGCGGACCACGGCGTCTACGACATCCTCGAGAACGTCCCCGGCACCCACAAGCAGTACCCGGTCACCTACAAGTCGATCCGGTCGCGGACCTTCGTCGAGGACCTGTCCGCGGCCGGCAAGAAGGGCGTATACGCGGACGTCCCACTCATGTTCCCGCCGCCCGAGATCGACGGAAAGGTGATCGCCGGGGGCGTCCTTCCGAAGGGCCGCCAGTACACCCACCCGGCGTCGCTCGCCGACGAGCTCACCGCGGCAGGCGTCCCATGGCAGATCAACGGGATGTCGTGGACGACCTACCGTCATCGCCCGGAGCCGTACCTGGCCGAGGCGCTCGATATCACCGGGCGGCGCATCCGGGCGACCGAGTGGCTGATGGACAACGCCGACTGGGACTTCCTCATGTCGGTGTGGGTCTCCGTGGACCGCACACAGCACGCGCTGTCGAACTACGTCGGGCCCGACCACCCCGACTACCCGAAGAACGTGAACTCCCCGCTCGCCGGCAAGGTGCGCGACGTCTACAAGCAGCTCGACGACGCGATCGGCTCGTTCGTCTCCCGCACGAGGCGCGACGACATCGTGATCTTCATGTCCGATCACGGCTTTCAGTCGTGCGACCGCGCGATCCACATGGACCACCTCCTCCGGAGGCTCGGCTACCTCGAGTTCTCCGCCTCGAACGTCATCTTCGGACCGATGCAATGGGGCCCGGTCCGCAAGGTCGCCCGCAAGGTCTACGACCTCTTCGGGCTTCACGGGAAGGTCTCGCTACCTCAGGCGGTGAACTGGCAGAAGACGAAGGCCTACACCTCGATTCGCTCGACGGGAGAGGGTGTGTCCATCAACCTCGCCGGCCGCGACCCCGACGGCATCGTGGACCCTGGGAACTACGAACGCGTGCGCGACGAGGTCATGGAGCGTCTCTCCTCGTTCGTCGACCCGAAGACGGGGCGCAAGCCCGTGAAGGCGATCTACCGTCGGGAGGAGATCTTCAAGGGCAAGCACGCGGAGACCGCCCCGGACATCCTGATGGAGCCGGCCGAGGGGTACTCGCTTACGCACGCGAAGTCGGCGATCGAGGACGCGGATTGGGTGAGCGGCGACCACCGGCCCGAGGGGGTGATCGTGGCGACGGGACCGTCCGTGCAGCCGTTCGCCGAGCCGCCGCTCCTGGTCGACCTGGCGCCGACGATCCTGGCGGCGCTGGACGCGCCCGCCTCCGTCAAGCACACGGGGCGGGTGCTCCACGAGATCGTCGGAACACAGGCGAGCGTAAAGGCCGGAGAGACGGCGGCCGTCGCGGCTGCTTCCGAGGAGCCGACCGTTACCGACACCGAGGCCGATGAGATGGAGGAGCACCTTCGCGGCCTCGGCTACCTCGAGTAGCTAGGCGCGCGACGGTGTTAGGCGCGCGAGGCAGCGCCGGGGAACAGATCCAGGTACCGGTCGTACGAGAACAACCGGTTCCGCTGCCTGCCGGTGAACTCGCGCAGCAGGCCGATCGACTCGAGGTCTTGCACCAGCGCGGAGGCCGTCGGCTGCGAGACGCCGAGCGCCTCTTCGATCCCCTTGGCACCGAGGATGGGCTGACGGAAGAGGTGATCGAGGAGGGCGAGCGCGTTGGGAGACCGTTTGCCGAGGCGCGAGGAGATCAGGCCCTGGTGTTGTTCGCGCAGCCCTACGATCTCCAGAGCTCGGGTGGTGGCCTCGGTCGCGACTTGTCCGATTCCGTCCACGAAGAAGGCAAGCCAGTCCTCCCAGGCCCCCTCATCCCGGATCGCCTGCAACCGGTCGATGTACTCCTCGCGGTTCTCCTTGAAGAACAGCGAGGGATGGAGGATCGGCCGGGCGATTACGCCCTGCTCCACGAGCCAGAACGTGATGAGGAGCCTTCCGATCCGCCCGTTGCCGTCGAGGAAGGGGTGGATCGTCTGGAACTGTGCGTGTGCCAGACCGGCTTTGATGAGAACGGGCATGGGTCTGAGGTCGTGAAGAAACCGCTCGAGGTCGGCGAAGGCCCGTACCACCTCCTCCCAAGGGGGCGGAACGAACCGTGCCGTGGCGGGTGAAGCCCCGCCGATCCAGTTCTGCGACCTCCGGAACTCTCCCGGGGTCCTCTTCGGCTCCCCGCCGCGGACGTCCCGCATCAGCACGCCGTGGACCTCGCAGATCAGGCGGCGGGACAGCGGCAGGTTGGCGAGCCGGGCGAGGCCGTGGTTCATCGCCGCCACGTAGTGGCTGACCTCGACGACGTCCACGCGGCGCTCGGCCCGCTCCATCTCCGCCTCGAACTCGAGCACATCCATCAGGGAAGCCTGCGTTCCCTCGATCTGGCTCGAGAGGACCGCTTCGCGACGGACGTACATGAAGACGAACAGATCGGGGTCTGGAACGAGCGCCGTTGCCCCGTCGAGACGGCCGAGGGCCAGATCGGCCGCGGAGAGCAGGGCCTGGAGCCGGGAGTTCAGGGCGAGGTCCCGTGGAGGGAACGGGGCGGGGATGAAGGCCCTGTGTCCTTGCGGTTGCGGTTCGTAGCGTCCTGCCCTCGTGCTCGTCATCCTTATCTTGGCCCTTCTGCTAGATAAGGGAAACGCCGTTCCCTTATGTAAGGGTCTGCCATGGAAAGGCTCACGTATCGAACACCGAGGTACGCCTGGTACCGGCGTTCGAGCAGTACGTGCTGGCGGCCGCGAGAGACATCCAGCACCTGGTTCCGGCCGCCCACCGGGATCTAGTCTTCCGCAAGGGCAACGGGTGGATCGCCGCGGCCGTCGTGCAAGCTAGGCCGAGTTGTGGGACGTGGTCGCTGGATGGGCACGAGGTCTCGCTCGATCTCTGGGAGAGGATCCCGAAGCCCGCCCTCGCGCGGGAGGTCTGGCGCCTCGAGGAGCTGGCAACCACGACGGACGAAGAGTTGTTGACAGGTGACTGTTTGGTCACCTATCCGAGTCCGAGCTGGAGATGACGCGCTTCGGGGTCATGAAGCACCTTCGGGTCCTCGAGGCGGCGAGCCTCGTGGTCACACGCCGGTCGGGTCGGCAGAAGCTTCACTTCCTCAACCCGGTGCCGATCCGGCTGATCCACGACCGGTGGATCGACAAGTACACGGAGCGCCACGTGTCGGCGCTCGCGGATCTCAAGCGCGAGCTTGAGGGGGAGGAGACAGCATGACGACCGACACGATGGTCACCACACAGGTCTATCGCGTCTACGTCAAGGCTGCGCCGCAGGCGATCTGGGACGCGATCACGAAGCCGGAGTGGACGGGGCGTTACGGCTACGGCGGCCGCGGCGTGTACGATCTGCGCTTCGGCGGCGCTTACCGCGGGTTCGCCAGCGAGGCGATGAAGGCAGTAGGTGCCGCACGCGGGATGGACGTCCCCGACGTGGCCGTCGACGGCGAGGTCATCGAGATCGACCCCCCTCGCAAGCTCCGTGCTGACCTGGCGCATGGTCATGGACCCCGACATGGCTGCGGAAGGATTCACGCGCCTGACCTACGAGATCGCAGAGGGCGATGGCGGCGTCACGAAGCTGACGGTGATCCATGACCTCGAGGGCGCGCCGAAGCTCGCGGCACTGCTCGCCGGCGAGATGGAAGACGCGGGCGCCGGCGGGGACTGGAGCTGGGTGCTCAGCGATCTGAAGTCGCTGCTCGAGACGGGCCAGGCCATGCAGGTCTGAGTCCGAGACACGGCGGCTTCGGGAAAGGGATTGTCTGCCGGGACCGGCGCGCCTACCCGTTCGCCAGCCTTCGTTCCACCGGGGTTGGGAACCGGGCCTTGATCCGGACGTTGCCGAGCCAAGCCTGGAGCCGGTCGCGCTCGGCGTGGATCATTCGTCGGGTCGCGGTGTCGATCCGGTCGATGAGCTCGATCACGACGTCCCCGTGGGCGGTCTGGATCCAGCCACCGACCACGCGGCGGTTCGCCCAGACCGTGGGTTCGGCGTTCCCGTTCCGGTCGAACAGCTCGGCGCCATGCTCGCCCAGGTACCAGGCGCGGTTCTTCGATCCCATGACCGTCGGGTCGAGAGCCGGGAGCAAGGCGACCCAGGGCTCGACCTCGGCCGCCGGCTCGAGGTCGTCCGGCAGCACGTAACCCGCGCCTTCGTCCAGCTCGACCTCCTCGGACGTCGCGCCGGGTCGGGCGAGGCGATGACGCAGCCCGAGTCTCGCGCGCCGTTCCTCGACCCCGATCCGCAACACAGCACGACAACCTACCCCGGGAGGAGGTGATCGCGGTCGTCCACCGCGCCGGGACCCCGTGGTCCGAGCTACCCTTGTTCGCCCGAACAGACGCCACGAACGGAGGGGGACGTGGCCGAGCCGTCGCCGGACCTCGTGCGCGCACGCGAGGCGCTCGAGCGGAACGCGTGGACCGAGGCGTACGAGAGGCTCCGCTTGCTCGATCCGTCGAAGCTGACCGCCCGCGACCTCGAGGGCTTGGCCGACGCCGCGTGGTGGGTGTCGCTGCCGGACGAGTCCATCGCAGCCCGGCAGAAGGCGTACGCGGCGTATGCGGCCGCGTCGGAGGATCTAGCTGCCGCGTTCATGGCCGTCCGGTTGTGCGTCGAGCACTTCCAGCGACGCGAGCCGGCGGTCGGGGGTGGCTGGCTGATGCGGGCGCAGCGACATCTCCGCGAGCAGCCCGAGTCTGTCGAACACGGGTTCCTCGCGATGGTCGAGGCGACGATCGCGCGATTCAGCGGCGAGCTCGAGCGGGCGGTCGCGCTCGCTCGGAAGGCCACGCAGATCGGACAGCGCCTCGGCCACAAGGACTTGATCGCGATGGCGATCCACGCCGAGGGGCTCGCGCTCATAGCGTCTGGGCGGGTCTCCGAGGGAACGGCTCTTCTGGACGAGTCGATGACTTCCGTCGTGGCCGGAGAGCTCAGCCCGTTCTTCACGGGGATCGTGTACTGCGACGTGATCGAGTCGTGTCTTCGGCTCGGCGACGTTCGGCGGGCCGGGGAGTGGAGCGAGGCAGCCCGCGCATGGTGCGAGACGATCCCGTCGGAATCACCGTTCCAGGGCCTTTGCCGGGTCAACCGGGCCGAGCTGGCGATCCTCCGAGGGCAGTGGCCCCAGGCCGAGGCGGAGGCCTCGCGCGCCTGGGAGGAACTGAGCCGGGTCGACCCAGCGGACTCGGGAGCTGCGTTGTACCTGGCGGGAGAGGCACGCCGCCGGTCGGGCAACGTCGCCGGTGCCGAGGAGGCCTTCGCCAGGGCGCAGGAGGTGGGTTTCGAGCCGCAACCCGGATCGGCGCTCCTTCGGCTTGCGCAGGGGAAGGTGAATGCGGCCAGGGATTCGCTCCGAGTGGCGATCACCAGCGACCCCGGCGACCCGCTTCGCCGCTCGAGGCTCTTGGCGGCGCAGGTCGAGGTGGAGCTCGCAGCCGACGATCTGGCGTCGGCCGACTCCGCGGCCGGCGAGCTCGAGCAGATCGCCGCGGATCTCGCTACTCCCGCCCTCGAGGCCGCGGCCGCGTCGGCGCGTGGCACGGTCTTCCTTGCGCAGGGCAGCCCTGCCGAGGCCCTCGAGCGCCTACGCCGCGCGTGTGCGATATGGCAGGAGCTTCGGATGCCCTACGAGACCGCCCGTGCGCGGATGCTGTGCGGGGTGGCGGTGCGTGCCGCCGGCGACGAGGAGGCCGGGCAGGCGGAGCTCCGCGTCGCCCTGGCCGCCTTGCAGCGCATGGGGGCCGCCCCGGACGAGGCGAAAGTCGCCGCGCTCCTCATGGAGAGCGGGGTTCTGCCGCGCGGTCTCACCACGCGCGAGGCGGAGGTGCTGCGGCTGGTCGCGGCCGGCAAGTCCAACCGTGCGATCGCCGCCGAGCTCGTCATCAGCGAACACACCGTGGCGCGTCACCTGCAGAACATCTACGCGAAGCTGGACGTTTCCTCCCGCTCCGCCGCGACCGCGTTCGCCTTCAAGCACGGCCTCGCCTGAGATCGAGGCCGTGGTGCGTTCTCACCACGTTGTCTACCCCGCGTTTGGCTGGTTCGGTCGATGAGGAAGTCCCCGACACGGCCTAGCGTCTTTCCCCGGTGACGGTCAGGGGTGGTGCGCGATGGGCGGCGTGCGATTCGAGACGATTGTGATCGGCGGCGGGCAGGCCGGCCTCTCTACCGGGCACCAGCTGGCGAAACGTGGTCTGCCGTTCGTGATCTTGGACGCCAACGACCGGATCGGCGACGCATGGCGCACCCGCTGGGACTCGCTCCGCCTGTTCACGCCGGCGCGCTACGACGGCCTGCCGGGCTGGCGCTTCCCGGCTCCGCCGTGGACCTTCCCCACGAAGGACGAAACCGCCGACTACCTCGAGGCGTATGCCGAGAAGTTCGAGCTCCCGATCCGCACCGGCGTCAGGGTGACGAGGCTTAGCCGCGAGGGTGATCGGTACGTCGTCAGTTCGGGAGAGCACCGGTTCGAGGCTGACAGCGTTATCGTCGCGACCGGCGCGTACCGGGTCCCGAAGGTGCCGCCGTTCGCGTTCGACCTCGATCCGAGCATCGTCCAGCTCCACTCGAGTGACTATCGGCGTCCGTCCCAGCTCCGAGAGGGTGCAGCGCTCGTGGTCGGCGTCGGCAACTCCGGTGCCGAGATCGCCTTCGAGCTGTCGCGTGAGCGCCGAACGCTCCTCGCCGGTAAGGAATCGGGCCATATCCCGGTGCGACATGGGCCCACGATGGCGCGAACCGTCTTCCGCGTCGTGCGCTTCGTCGGTCACCATATGCTCACGAGGTCGACGGCGATCGGCCGCAGGGTCGCCCCGAAGCTCGCGCACAGGGCGGCTCCGCTGATCCGGGTCCGTCCGAAAGAGCTCGTTGCGGCCGGCGTCGAACGCGTTCCCCGGGTCCTCGGCGTCCGGGACGGGCTGCCGATACTTGAGGACGGCAACGTGCTGAAGGTCGAGAACGTGATCTGGTGCACCGGGTTCCAGCACGGGTTCCACTGGATCGATCTCCCCATCTTCGACGGGGACGGTCTGCCGTTGCACGAGCGCGGCGTCGTCTCGTCGGAGCCCGGGCTCGCGTTCGTCGGGCTGGTCTTCCAGTACGCGTTGTCGTCCGACACGCTTCCGGGTGTCGGGCGGGACGCGGCGTATGTCGCCGAGCACTTCGCCTCCCGGCGTCGGAAGGGCCGGTTGCCGGCACGCGTACCGGCGCGCTGAGCGAGAGGCGTCCTTCCTGGGCGTGGCGGAGAGAGGGACTCCGTTACCGTACCTGGAACGAGCGCTTTGCCAGGCCGAGGAAGAAGCCTTCGCTGGTCGTATCCGGAGCATCCTCAGGGTCGGCCGCGGCGCCCAGCGCGACGAACAGCGGCGCGAAGTGCTCGACGGTTGGGTGCGCGTACGGCATTCCCGGCGCGCGGGTGCGGAAGTCCATCAGCTCGTCGACGTCACCCCGCGCGAGCGTTTCTCTGGCGCACTCGTCGAAGTCCTTCGACCAGCCGGGGGGCGGTGCGTCGGCGCGCCATTCGCGCAGGAAGGGGAGTCCGTGGGTGAGGAAGCCTGAGCCGATGATCAGCACGCCAGCGGCCCGAGTCGCCTGCCGATCGCGAATAGGCGATGCGGATCGAGCGACGGTGTCGACATCTGCAGCACAGGGATCTCCGCCTTCCGGTACATCACCATCAGCGGAACGTACGCGCCGTGGTCCAGGCGATAGCTCGGTTCCTGGGTTACCGGCTCCGTGTCGGGCATCAGCGCCTTGACGCGGGAGGCGAGATCCGGGGCTCCCGGCGACGGATACGTCATCCGCTAGTAGCGCTCGGGGAAGCCGTAGAAGTCGTAGGTGAGGGGGGTGTCTTTCTCCGTGGCTCCGAGCGTGAGCGGCGCCGATTCCCAGTGGGCCGAGACGATCAGGATCGAACGTGGCTTCGGAAGGTCCGCGGCCCACCCGGCGAGCTGGGACGTCCAAAGCGGATCGTCGACGAGCGTGGGCGCACCGTGCCCAGGTACAGGCCGGCAGCGGCCCGTCCCCGTCGCTCCAGGCCTCCCGCAGGGCCAGCATCGAGGAGAGTTCGGGGCCACAGGGGTCGAGCTTGAAGCAGCGGCAAATGGTGTGCGGCTCCCCATGGCGGCCTCGTTGTGCCGGCCGCGGAGACGTGGCTTGTCGCTACGCAAGACTTGGTCGCAGCCCGTGCTGTCCGGGAAAGCCTCTCCAACGCCAATGTCACCGCCGAGCTCAAGACGCCCGACTGCGATGGTTATGCTTGGTTCATCGACCCATACCCCCTGCCGACCGAGTAGCCCGGGATCTGAGAGCATCACGGCGATGCCACGGATCCTCGTCGGAACGAAGGACGGGCTGCACAGCTCCGACGACGGCGGCCGGCCGGGAACGGTGCAGCATGCCGGTCGCGATGTCGCCGCGCTCGCGCCGGAGGGGGCGGAGCTCTGGGCCGTGCTCGACCGCGGGGAGGTCTGGCACACGGCCGGCGTCGACTGGTGGTTCCACGTCGGCACCCTCGACGGCCTCCGAGGCAACTGCCTGGCCGATACGCGCGCCGGCGTCATCGTCGGGACCTCGGAGGCACATCTGTTCCGCGTGGCGGGCGAGGGGCTCGAGCAGGTCGCGGCGTTCGACGACGTGGAAGGGCGCGGCGAGTGGTACACGCCGTGGAGCGGCCCGCCCGACGCGCGCTCGATATCGGAGGACATCGATACCGTCTACGTGAACGTGCACGTCGGCGGCATCGTTCGGTCGTCGGATCACGGCGACACGTGGGAGCCGACGATCGACATCCACAGCGACGTGCACCGCGTGATGACGAGCCCCGGGCGCGTGCTCGCGGCCTGTGCATGGGGGCTTGCGGTCAGCGAGGATCGGGGCGACTCCTGGCAGGTCCGCACGGAAGGCATTCACGCCAAGTACTGCAGGGGGGTCGCTGTGTGCGGCGACGCGGTTCTGTTTTCTGCCTCGATGGGTTCGGAGGGTAACCAGAGCGCCGTCTACCGGGGGCGCCTGGATGGAGGCACCCTCGAGCGCTGCCGGGATGGCCTGCCCGAGTGGTTCGACGGCAACATCGACAGCTACTGCCTGGACGCCCTACCTGGAGGAGATCTGGCCGCGATCGGCACCTCTGACGGACGCGTGTTCGCATCCACGGATCAGGGAACGAGCTGGGGCGAGGTCGCGTCGGGTCTCCCCCAGATCAGGTGCGTTCTGGTGATGCCCTGACTCGGGGCGGCGCGGGACCCCGGATTGACTACGGCGAGGACTAGCGCGAAGGGGGAAGACCGTTCGAGAGGGGGAGGGCCATGAATAGGGAGGAGCTGGAGAGGCTCGACGACCAGGGGATGGCCGCCTGGGACGCCCACGACGCCGAGGCGTTCGCGAGGCTGTTCGCGGACGACTTCGTGTTGCACGACTGGACTATCCCCGAGCCCATCCGTGACAAGGAGGGAGTGCGCCGGTACCTCGGCACGTGGACCACGGCGTTCCCGGACATGCGGGTCAAGCAGACGAACCGGGTGGTCGGTGAGGATGCCGTCGCCGGGGAGGTGGAGTTCACCGGGACGAACACCGGCCCGATGATGATGGCCGGGAACGAGGTGCCTCCGACGAACAAGACCGTGATGGGGCGCGGTTCCTACATCGCGCGCGTTCGTGACGGGAAGATCGTCGAGTTCAGCTCCCACCCCGACGTCGCAGGGATGATGATGCAGCTGGGCTTCATGCCCCCGATGTAGACGGCTCCACGCGCCGGCAAGCATCGGCTACCGGTCTTCCGGCCTGGCCCGGGGTGAATGAGCACGACCTAAAGGTCCGAGGTCGTAAGGCCAATTGATTCTCGGAGGGGAAGCCGGCATGCCCCGACGAGGCATAGATGAGCGTGGCGAGGCAGGATCAAGAGGCCCAGGTCGAGAGCAGTTCCGACTCAGCGGCGGAGTTGGAGGAACTGGTTAGCGAGCTACGGACGAGCCACGAGCAGCGACGAGCATTGCACGCGCTCCTTGTGGCTTCGCAGGAGGAGGAGCGACAGCAGATCGCCATGGACATCCACGACGACACCATCCAGGCGATGACGGCCGCAGGGATGCGGATGGCGGCGTTCCGTCGGCACCTGCCGCAGGAACGCGAGCCGCGCGAGGCTTTCTCTCAGATCGAGGGAGTGATCTCGGATTCCATCGCGCGGCTTCGCCACCTGCTCTTCGAGCTCCACCCTCCCGCACTCGCGCATCCCGGCGGCCTCCGAACCGTGCTGCGAGAGCACCTGAACCGGCTCGGTGAGAACTCCGGCGCTCGGGTTGCTTTCGAGGAGCGAGTGTCTGAGGAGCCGTCCGCCGAGACGCGGGCGATCTGCCACCGGATCGCCCTGGAGGCGCTCACCAACGTCGGGAAGCATGCCGGAGCCTCGGGGGTGGACGTCCTCGTGGAGTCGCGAGAGGGCGGTGCGTTCATCCGCGTGCGCGACGACGGTGCCGGGTTCAGTCCCGCCGAGAGCGGCGATGGTCTCCCCGGCCATCTGGGGCTGCTCACGATGAGGGAGCGAGCGGAGCTCTCCGGGGGGTGGTTGCGGCTCGACACCGCCCCGGGTGCGGGAACCACGGTCGAGTTCTGGATCCCGAACTAGGGCCGGGCCTTCCGGGGACGGCTCACGCGCCGGGCAGCGTCACGGTCACCCGCGCGCCGCCCTCGGGCCGATTCCCGGCCTGCACAGAGCCGCCGTGCGCCTCGGCGATTGCCTTCACGATCGCGAGACCGAGTCCCGCGCCGCTCCTTCTTCCACGGTCGGGTGTGGCGAAGGCGTCGAACGCGTGCTCCAGGAACTCCGTCGGGAATCCCTCTCCGGTGTCCAGCACCTCGACACGGGTCGCGCCGTCCTGGGAGGACACCCGGAGCTCCACGGTGCCTCCCGCGCGAGTGTGGCGGAGCGCGTTGTCCACGAGGTTCGCGAGCACCTGGCGGATCCGGACGGGATCGAGCTCGCATGTGGTGGGCTCCCCCGCGCGCTCGATGCGGATACCGGCGGCGGCCGCTCTGGCCGTGAAGGCCTGGACGACCTCGTCCGCGAGCTCGTCCACCGCAACGCGGCTACGTCGGAGCGGTAGGCGGCCGCGCTCGGCACGGGCGAGCACGAGTAGATCCTCCGCCAGCCTAGTGAGGAGATCGGACTCCTCCGCGGCGCTTCGGAGGGCGGCCTCCAGCTCCTCTTTCGAACGCGAGGCCCGGAGTGCGAGCTCGAGCTCCGCCTTGAGGTTCGCGAGCGGCGTCCGCAGCTCGTGACTCGCGTCGTCGACGAACCTCCGCTCGCGGTCGACCGACTCCTCGAGGCGCTCGAGGAGCCGGTTCAGCGTCTCACCGAGCCGGGCGACCTCGTCGGCCGTGTCGGGAACCGACAAGCGGCGATCCATCTCGCTCACCGAGATAGCGGCAGCCTCGGAGCGCATCCGTTCCACGGGGCGCAGCGCCGCGCCGGCGAGCCACCACCCGAGGAGGGTGGTGAGCCCGACCGCTACGGGGGTTCCGATCCAAAGCAGCGCCGCAAGCTGCGAGAGTGCTTCGTGTTGGTCCTCGAGCGAGGCCCCCACCACGACGACCCGCCCTTCCGGCACGGGGACGGCCAGGAGTCGCGCCTCCGTCTGCTCCTCTCCCGTCGCGACCGTTCTTTCGGAGGTGGCCGGACCCGAGAGTTCGGCGAGGGTCGCGGGCGTAAGGAGCGCTCCGGCCGGCAGGCCGGCACTCGTGTCCAAGACGGTCCCGTCCCGGTCCAGCACCTGCGCGAAGGCCTCGTCCGATTCGATCATCCCTCCGGCGTTGCCGAGGCCGTTCCCCGAAGCGTCGATCGCCGCCAGCAGAGTCTCGGCCCGCGAGAGCAGCGCGGCATCCATGGCCTCGCGCAACCCGGCCGCGAACCGCGAGTGGAGGATCGCGCCACCCGCCCCGAGGACGGCGGTCATGAGAACCGCCGAGACGAGCGTCAGGCGGAGACGGATCGGCAGGCGCATCAGGACTCCGCGCGGAGGCGGTAGCCGGCTCCGCGCACCGTCTCGATCGATCTCCGGCCGAATGGGCGGTCGATCTTCTCGCGTAGGTATCTGACGTAGACGTCGACCACGTTGGAATCTCCTTCGTAGGCGAAGTCCCAAACGTGCTCGATCAGGCGCGTCCGTGTCAGGACCTCGTCGGGATGGCGCATGAGGAACTCGAGCAGCGCGAACTCCTTCGCGGTGAGGGCGATCGGTCGGTCGCCCCGCGTCACCTTCCGAGTCGCGGGATCCAGGAGGAGGTCGCCCACCTCCAAGACCGCCGCCCTACCCTCGGCCAGCTCGCCGCGCCGCAGGAGCGATCGGATCCGGGCGAGGAGCTCGGCGAAGGAGAACGGCTTGGTGAGGTAATCGTCCGCGCCGGAGTCGAGCCCCGTCACCCTGTCGCTCACGGCATCGCGAGCCGTGAGCATCAGCACCGGCGCCCACTGTCCACTCCCGCGGAGCGTGCGGCACACCTCGAAGCCGTCGCCGTCGGGGAGCATCACGTCGAGGAGGATGACGTCGTAGGGGTTCTCACGGCCGAGCCAGAGGGCCTCCTCAGCCGTCGGGGCGACGTCGACCGCGTAGCCCTCCTCCTGGAGGCCGCGGCGGAGGAGCGCCGCCATCTTGATCTCGTCCTCGACCACGAGCACGCGCATCGTCGGTACCACCGTACGCCACCAGGATGAGAAAAGGATGAGAGACGTGGGGACGACCTCGTCGCTTGCGGCGGCCTCTCTCATGGTCCTCTCACCGTCGGGATTCCAGGATCACGGCGAAGGGAGACCACGGGGGTGAAGAGGATGGGCGGAAGGATCGGAGCCAAGGTGGTCGTGGGGGCCCTAGCCGTCGCGAGCGCGGCATGCGGGCAGGGGGACGGCGCTCCCGCGCCGGCCACCGGGCCCGCGGCGTACGAGCCGTCGATCGACCCGACGGAGTTCACCTCGGTGATCGACAACCCCTACCTGCCGCTGCTTCCGGGAAGTCGGTGGGTGTACGAGGGGGAGTCCGAGGGGGAGCAGGAGCGGATCGTCGTAACGGTGACCGACCGCACCCGGGAGGTGATGGGGGTGACCTGCGTGGTCGTTCGCGACGCCGTCACGATCGGCGGAGAGCTCGCCGAGCTCACCTTCGACTGGTACGCGCAGGATGCAGAGGGCAGCGTCTGGTACTTCGGCGAGGAGACCGCGGAGTACGAAAACGGGAAGGTGAAGACCACCGAGGGCTCGTGGGAGGCCGGAGTCGACGGGGCGCAGCCGGGGATCCTCATGTTCGGCACGCCGGAGATCGGTGTCCCGTACCGCCAGGAGTACTACGCGGGGCATGCCGAGGACATGGGCCAGGTCACGCAGCTCGGCGCGGCCGTGACGGTCCCGTACGGCGCGTTCGAAGAAGTGCTCGTCACGGAGGACTGGACGCCGCTCGACACGAAGTTTCTGGAGCACAAGTACTACGCGCCCGGTGTGGGAGTCGTCCTCGAGCGTTCGCTGAAGGGCCCGAAGGAGCTGGTGCAGTTGGTCGAGTTCCTAGCGCCCTAGCCTCTGGGCGTCGAACTGCCGGGGGGCTAGGACCGCTCTGTTGTCACCACGCGGCCGGTCGCCGCGCCGTAGTCCCAGCCGTCGAGATCGGCGTGCTCGACCCCTAGCGTGGTGAGGATCGTGAGGATCTGCGTCCTATGGTCGGTGCCGTGGTTCAGGATCTGCGCGATGATCATCCCGGCCCGGATCTCGCTGACACCATCTTCGTCCTCATCGGTCACGACGCGCTCGGAGTCGAACGGTTGTGAGAGGAAGTCCTCCCACGTGGCCGCCAGGTCGTCCGCACGCCGTGAGAGCTCGGCGAGCGACGGGGTAGCATCGGAGGACCTCCATCTCCGCTCCGTGCCCGTGAGCAAGGAGCGGTAGTAGTCCTCGGAGGAGATCAGGTGGTGGAGGGTCCGAGCGACGCTCCCGTATGTGCCGGACGCGGTGGCGTCGAGTTGCTCGGGCGAGAGCTTGCCGCAGATCGCCAGGAGCTCCCTTGTAGCCCAGGCGTTGTGGCGGAACGGGTCGAGCATCCCTCCGTTCACGGCTACCTCCATGTGGGGTGATTGGGCTCCGCGCGTTCGGCGTGCGCGGCGCTGGGTGAGCTGAAGCATAATCGCACCTTCGGTGAGTCGAACCGCCCGCTTGGAGGAGGGAAGGATGCCGGATCCGCCGACCGTGGCCGTTTTCCCGGAGCCCGGGGCCTGGGGACCCACTAACAACCTGGCCGCGATGGCCGCCCATCTCCGGGAGCGGGGTGTTCGCGTCGTCTTCATCGTCGAGGAGTCATTCAAAGGCGAGCTCGATAGGCGTGGCTTCGAGGAAGCGCTGATGCGCATGACCCCGCCACCGGAGCACGAAGAGGACGTCGGCGAGGGATGGGCCGAGTTCATCCGGGTCACAGCGCCGGAGTTCCGGAAGCCAACGATCGTACAGCTCGAGACCGTGACCATGCCGATCTGGGCGGAGCTCGTGGCCGGGGCTAAGTACGCCCACGAGCGCCTGATGGGGATCTGGGAGGAGGTCCGTCCCGACCTGATCGTGTCGGACAACGTCACCGGGTTCCCGGCGATACCGCTCTCGGGTGTGCCGTGGGTCCGGATGGTCTCGGCGAACCCGCTCGAGATGCAGGACCCAGAGATCCCGCCGGTGTTCTCCGGCTACCCGTCGGCCGACCGAACCGGTTGGGAGGAGTTCCGCGCCGAGTACCGCAGGCTTCACGACCCCTTGCTCGAGGAACTCTCCGAGTTCAACGTCTCCGTGGGAGCGGACCCGCTTCCAAGCGGGGAGTTCCAGTACGACTCGCCGTGGCTGAACATGTACCTGTATCCCGCCGAGGTCGACTACCAGCGCTCGCGGCCTCTGGACCCGACCTGGCATCGCCTGGACACGACCGTGCGGACCGGGGAAGAGCCCTTCGACGTCGCGGACAAGGTTCCGGGCGAGGGCAAGGTCATCTATCTTTCCCTTGGGAGTCTCGGCTGCATGGACCTCGGTCTCATGCAGAGATTGATCGATGCGCTCGACAAGACCGAACACCGAGTCGTCGTGAGCATGGGACCGCTTCGAGACCAGATGCGGCTCGGGGAGCGGATGTACGGGGAGCGCTTCCTGCCCCAGCCATCGATCCTGCCGCAGTGCGACCTCCTCATCACCCACGGCGGCAACAACACCCTCGGGGAGGCGTTCCACTTCGGACTCCCCATGATCGTGCTGCCGCTGTTCTGGGACCAATACGACAACGCTCAGCGTGCAGACGAGACCGGTTTCGGCGTGCGTCTGGCCTCCTACGACTGGGAGGATGAGCAGCTAGTCGACGCGGTGGGCCGCCTCCTGGCGGACGAGTCCCTGCGGGGACGCATGCGCGAGATCTCCGACCGCGTCCAGGCGAGCCCGGGCAGCGTGAGAGGCGCGGATCTGATCGAGCGCGTCCTCAGAAAGGGCGAACCGGTGCTCCGGTAGGGCTTCGCGGGCGTGAGCCGATCGGTTCGGGATACTGGGGGGTCACCGATGGAGGAAGACCCTCAGCCCGTGAGCGCCGAACCCGATACCGTGTCGCCCACGCCCAAGGTCCGCGGGATCCGCGCGGCCTTGGAGCACGTCCTGCCCCGCGAGCGTTTCGGTGATCAGCGGGACATCCTCGGCGGTGCCGCCCAGAACATCGTGGGCCTCGTGTTCGGCGCGCTCGCCGCCGCCGCGGCCCAGATCCTCATGAGCCAGACGCTCGGCGCGGAGCGCTACGGCATCGTTACGAAGGCCGTCCAGATCGCGTTCGTGGGGGCGACGGCCACCCGCTTCGGGATGGACGTCGCGAACATCCGACTGGTCGCGATCCTGATCGGCCGGGGGCAGTCGGGTCGCGTCCGCGGGCTCGTCTCGCGGGCTGCGCTGATCGCACTCTCGGTCAGTGCTGCAACAGCGCTCGTGCTCTTCGCGCTCGCCGGCGTCCTCGCCGAGCGGCTCTCCGGCCTGCCCGATGTCGCGCGCCCGGCATTCACCGCCGCGGCGGTGGCGCTCCCGTTCGCCGCGATGACACAGACGTATCTGGGCGCGACGAGGGGCCTGAAGATCATGCGCCACACCCTTTACGTGTTCTGGATCGGGCAGCCCCTCGGTTGGATCGCGCTCACGCTCGGCGGGTGGGTGCTCGCTAGGACAGCGGGCATGACCGTGGGAGCGTACGCGGCCTCGTGGGCCCTTGCCTCTCTCGTCGCATGGTGGGCATGGGAGCGCGAGTCTCGCGGGTTCGCCGAGATGACCGACGACGGCGGCATCCCGGAGGAACACACCGGCGCCCTCGTGCGATTCGGCGCGCTCCGCGCCCCTGCTGCGCTCTTCTCTCACCTCGTGTTCTGGACGGACTTCTACGTGGCATCCAGCTTGGTCTCCGACCGCGCCGCGGGGATCTACGCCGCGACCCTCCAGGCCGGGCAGACGCTCTTCCTGTTCCTGACCTCTCTGTCGCTCATGTTCAGCCCGTTCGTCGCCGATCTGCACCACCGCGGCGAGCACGACAAGCTCGACGCCCTCTACAAGTCGGTGACGCGCTGGGCGCTCGCCGCGACGATCCCGGTCCTGCTCGCGCTCGCGATCCTTCCCGAGCAGGTGCTCCGCGTGTTCGGCTCGGAGTTCACCGGCGGGCGGGAGGCTCTCCGCATCCTGATCTTCGGCATGGTCGTGCCGGTCTGCGTCGGCACCGTCGGGTTCATCCTCATCATGGTCGGCCGCACGGGGTGGGATCTCGTCGTCTACCTCACCGCTGTCGGGATCGACGTCGGGCTGGCGCTGGCGCTGGCGCGGCCCGAGTCGCTCGGTATCCGCGGCGCCGCGATCGCTCAGGCGGTGACGCTGGGGTTCTCGGCGCTCGCGCGGCTCCTGCTCGTCCGTCGGTTCGTCGGGATCTGGCCCTTCGACCGGTACTTCCTGCGGTTGCTCCCGCCAGCCGCGATCGGAGCGATCGCGATGATCGCGACCCACGCGGTGCTACCCGGCGCTAAGTGGCTGGTCGACCTGGTGGTATCGGGTGGCGTTGGCGCCGCGGCTTACGCGGCGGCGCTCGTCGCGATCGGGCTGAAGCCGGGTGAGCGGCGGGCGGTCCTGTCGATAGCGAGGAGGCTGGTTGGCCGGCCCTAGTCGGTGCTCCGCTCCTCCTCGAGCTCGGGCACGAGCAGGATCGCTTCAGTGGAGCCGTCTTCGGCCGTCACGTGGCTGAGCACCTTGCCGTGCTCGAGGAGGCCCCGCTGGGCAAGGAGGTCGTCTCGTCGCCGTTCGAGGTCGCGGACGCGCTCCTCGAGGACCTCGATCCGTGCCTGCCACAAGCGCGCTTGCACGGTTGCGTGGAACTCCTCGTCGTCCGCTTGGCTGAGCGCCGGCCGGCGCGTGGGGGCCGGTTGCGTCCTGCGAGCGCGGCGCCGCGCCACGATCGCGATACCGAACCCGACGAGGAGCGTCGAGACGGCCGCGAGGACTGCGGTCGCCAGAAGGACCGAGCCTGCAGGCGCCTCGAGCGGGATCCCGATGAGATCGAGGTCCACCCGGCCGGATAGCGGGCCGGCGATGAGGAGGTCCACTATGAGCGCCCCGCCGACGAGACCGAGCGCTATGAGCAGGAGTCCGAGCACGATCATGCGGTACGCAGCCTGCCCCGGATGCGAGAGCCGGTCAAGTTGATTCCGGTCCGCGCGGGCGCTGGCTCGGGACGACGATCTGCGCCGCGGCCCGGCGGAGACGATCGCCGATCGCGAGCCCGAGGCCGGCCTCGCCGAAGGAACGGGAAACGATCACCTCCGCCCCACCGGCCTCGAGCGAGCGAAGGACTGCGAAGAGGTTGTGGGCCACCTCGTCCAGGTCCTTCGAGGAGCCGAGCCGGCTTACCTCGGCGTCGGGGCCAAGGACGTCATCGGACGCGGCGGCGATCGCCACCCCCCGGCCGGCGGCCCCGTACCGCCTCGCCAGCGAGGTCATCTCCGCGAGCACCTCCGGCGTGGCTCGCGCGTCTGGACATTCGACGACGACGAGCTCGGGGGCGACCGCGTAGTGGGACTCGAGCATCCCCGGCGATGGTGCGGGCCCGGCAGTGGATCCCGAGACCTCGACCATGCCGACGACGCGTTCGATCTCCTCTCGGGCGACGCCACCGGGCCGCAGGATCGTGGGGACCTCGCGCGTCAGGTCGAGGACCGTCGACTCCAAACCTACGCTCGTCGGCCCTGCGTCCAGGACCAGGTCGATCCTTCCCTCGAGGTCGTCGAGGACATGCTGCGCGGTCGTCGGGCTCGCGCGCCCGAACCGGTTCGCCGAGGGCGCGGCTACCGGCGCGCGGGCCGCCTCGATCATCGCGAGCGCCACGTGATGCGCGGGCATCCTCACCGCGACCGTGTCGAGCCCCGCCGTCACTTCCGCCGGGACCTCCGGACGTCTCGGTAGGACCAGGGTGAGGGGACCCGGCCAGAAGCGGCGGACCAGCGTGTGCGCGATCGCTAGCACGTCGCGAGCCACCAGATGCACGCCGTCCTCGGCAGCGAGGTGGACGATCAGGGGGTCCTCCGGTGGCCGCCCCTTCGCCTCGAAGACCCGCCGGACTGCGCTCGCGTCGAGCGCGGTGGCTCCGACCCCATAGACCGTCTCGGTCGGGAAGGCGACCGTGCCTCCCGCACGGAGCACGGACGCCGCATGTTCGACGACCGCCGGGTCCGGAGTCTCCGCGTCCACGCGGAGGACCTCGGTCACCGGGCGACCGTCGCGAGCGCCAGCTCGACCGCCTCGGCCGGTGCTCGCGCGGGCACGATGGCGGCGATCTCGCGACCACCCTTCGCGAGCTCCCACGTCCCGAGGCCGATGACCGGTTTGCCCATCTTGAGCGCGAGCGCTATCTCCGACAGCGTGCCGAACTCGCCCGAGACGGCGATCACGACGTCGGCGGTGCGCACGATGATCGCGTTCCGGGCTTCGCCCATCCCCGTCGCCACTACCGCGGAGAGGTGGGGGCTGGCGGGAGTTCGATCGTCGCCGGGGACGATGCCGATCGAGGTGCCGTCCTCGGCTTCCGCGCCCTGCGCGGCCGCGTGCATGACGCCACCGAGCCCGCCGCACACGACGACGGCGCCAGAGCGCGCGAGGAGGCGTCCGACCTCCTCCGCCCAAGCGAGCTCCTGCCGCGTGCCGCTCGCCGGGCCGCACACAGCGACGTAGGGCCGCGTCATCCCCATGTGATCCCGAGCATAGCTGCGAGCAGCGCGACGGCGCCCTGCTTGTCGAGCGGCTCGTTGCCGTTGCCGCATTTAGGCGACTGCACGCACGATGGACAGCCGTGCGAGCAGGGGCACGCCTTCACGGTTTCCAGGGTAGCCTTCAGAAGCCTTGCGGCCGAGCGGAATCCGCGCTCCGTGATCCCGGCGCCGCCCGGGTAGCCGTCGTAGACGAAGATCGTGCAGACGCCGGTCGCGGGGTGAAGGGGTGTGGAGACGCCGCCGACGTCCCAGCGGTCGCACGTCGCGACGAGCGGGAGGAGCCCGATCGCGGCGTGCTCGGCCGCGTGCGCCGCTCCGGGCAGCGCGGCCTCCTCCACCGCAGCAAGCTCTATCACCGACGGGGGTACCGCCCACCAGACCGCCTTGGTCTCGAGGGTCTGCGGCGGTAGGGCCAGGGGAACGGTGGCGAGCGTCTCGCCGGTCGCTACCAGCTTGCGTACGAATCCCACGACCTGGTTCGTCACACGAACGGTCCCGAAGAAAGTCGCGACATCGCCCGTACGTGACTCCTCGAGCACCTCGACGACGTCGATATCGGTGACGTCGCGCGACTGTGTGTAGTAGGCAGCATCGGAGCGCTCCACCAGTGCCGCGTGTCCCACGAGATCCAGCTCTCGGACCTCGAACTGCTCGCCCTGGTGGAGGTAGATCGCGCCCGGGTAGACCTGCCAGAAGGCGCGTGCCTCGTCGACGGTGCCGAGGAGCTCACCCGTGTCCTCGGCGACGATCGAGAACACGGATCCGGAGGCTGACCGGATGTCGACTCCGCGGTGCGGTGATCCTCGGCCGGCGGGACGACATAGCATCCCCCGCCGTCTCACGAGCTCGCCCCGCTCCTCGAGACGTTGGGATGCGGGCGCGGCGGCCGAGCCGAAGAACGCGAGCTCCTCATCGGAGAGCGGGTGCTCGGCCGCCGCGCACGCCAGGTGTGGTTCCACGACGAACGGGTTCGTCGGGTCCACGACCGCGTCCTCCGGGGGCTTGTCGAACAGGTCCGCGGGGTGCGCGACCAGGTACTGATCGAGGGGGTCGTCCTGCGCGACGAGCACGGCGAGCGAGCCGCCCTCCCGCCGGCCCGCGCGCCCGGCCTGCTGCCAGAGCGACGCACGGGTGCCGGGGTAGCCGACCAGCACCGCGGCGTCGAGAAAGCCGATGTCGACGCCGAGCTCGAGCGCGTTCGTCGAGGCCACCGCCAGGAGCTCGCCCTCGGCGAGGGCACGCTCGAGCGCCCGTCGCTCCTCCGGCAGGTACCCGGCACGGTATGCCTTTATGCGGTCCCGTACGCCGGCCGACACCTCGCGCCGCGCGAACTCCGCGAGCAGCTCCGCCGCCTTCCGCGAGCGGGCGAACCCGATCGTGCGCACGCCGGCCTCGGCGAGGCGCCCCACGAGCCACGAGCCCTCGGAGAGCGCGCTTCGGCGCACGCCCGACTCCTCGTCCACGACCGGCGGGTTCCACAGGACGAAGAGCTTCTCGCCGGCCGGCGACGAGTCTTCGGTCACGGCCTCGAACGGGACGCCGACCAGCCGCTCGGCGAGCTCCGCGGGGTTGCCCACGGTGGCGGATGCCAGCGCGAACCGCGGCGAGCCCCCGTACCGAGCAACCATCCTCCTCAACCGCCGGAGCACCATCGCCACGTGTGATCCGAACACGCCACGACACACATGAGCCTCGTCGACCACGACGAGCGAGAGCCGGAGGAAGAAGTCGGCCCAGCGCTTGTGGTCCGGAAGGATGCCGGCGTGAAGCATGTCGGGGTTCGTCATCACCAGGTTCGCGTTCCGCCGGATCAGCGGCCGCTCGTCCCTCGGCGTGTCTCCGTCGTAGACGGCCGCCCGGATCTGCGGGAGCCGCAGCTCGCGGGCCTGCCGCAGCTGGTCGCGGGCCAACGCCTTGGTCGGGAACAGGTACAGTGCGGTCGCCTTCGCGTTCAGGAGGACGTCGCGAGAGAACGCGAGGTTGTAGGCGAGGGTCTTCCCCGAGGCGGTCCCCGTCGCGATGATGGTGCTGCGGCCGGCCGACAGCGTCTCGAGCGCGACCGCCTGGTGCGCGTGGAGTCCCTCGATGCCGAGGAGTCCGAGCCGGTCCGCAACGATCTCCGGCAGGCCGTCGAACGACTGCGGGTCGGGTGCTCGTCCCGGGAGCTCGCGCACGTGGACGAGCGACGGCCCGACCTCCTCGTCGGCCACGAGGGTCCCGAGGAAAGCCTGCGCGTCCACGGACGGCATCGTAGCGGTCGCCCCCGACGCGCCGTCAGCCGTGGAGCTCGTCGTGCGGGACGCGGAAGCCGTCTCGCAGGAGCCGCGGCAGTCGCCGCCTGTCGCGCAGGAGGATGCCTGCGCCGAGCGTCAGGTAGATCACCGAGACCGCGATCCGCTCGACCCCGTGGACCGACTCGGGCACCACCCCGCCGATGATGAACTGCGCCCAGAAGAGGCCGAAGAGCAGCCAGGCCTCCCGGACCGATATCGAGAGGTTCGCCAGGATCGCCAGCGCGAAGAACGACTGCGCCGCGGTCAGGAGGATCTCCTCTCGCTGCCGGGCCTCGATCGGCAGTCCGTGGAGCTGCCCGAGAGCGAGGGCGAACACGATCGGGAGCGTTCCCACGAGCAGCGTCCACTGGTTAACCTTCGATGACACGAGCGTCCCGAGCCCGGCGTTCGTGTTGAGGCGCCACGCGTATAGGCCGGCGACAAGGAGCTCGGGCGCCTCCGAAGCAAGGGGTGCGAGCCACTGGACGAGGAGGAACTCGCTTATGCCGAGGTCCAACCCGGTGCCGACGAGGGCCTCGGCGAACCGCTCCGCGCAGAGCAGGATGATGGCCGCCGACACCGCGAACATCGCGACGACGCTTGCCCGACGCCCGGCGACCCCGAACCCGCCTACGTAGCGGGCCGGCCCGACGAGGTGCGGCTCCTCCGGCGGCGCCTTGGCCACGCGGATCGTGTACGCCGCGAAGATCCCGACGAGAACCAGGGCGTCCACCGGCGTCACGGTCTCCTTGAGCGGTAGGAACAGCGAGTAGATGGTCGCGAGCGCCAGGTACGCGATCTCGATCGAGTGCTCACGGCCGAGCTCGATGCCGGAGCTCGGCCTCCCCGCTCGTCGGAACCGGTACCACGCGATGAACACGACCATCGACCAGCCGACCCCGATGAGCAGCCGGTTCGACCCTGTCATGTTGGCGAGGGCGAGCGAGCAGGACGACTCCGTGGTCACTGCGGGTGCCTTGCAGACCGGCCCGAACACCTCCACCGCGTTTCCGGCCTTCTGCGCGAAGACGAGGTCGACCGCGTACTCGGGGAGCACGGCGATCAGCGCCAGGACCGCGATCGCGAGACCCGCCGAGATATCGAGCTGCGCCACCTCTGCCGCCCACGACAGGATGAACGCTGCCCCGACGATCGCCGCTCCGAATACCAGCGCCTCGAGCGGGTGGGCGACCTCTATGCCTCCGATCCGGAGGATCAGCCCGGGGGCGGTGACCGCAAGAGCCAGCGCGATCGACAGACCCTGCCTCGCGGGGTGGACGTCGCCGAGATCCTCCCTGAGGGTGGTCAACGGTGGCGCGAGACTAGCAGAGGCCCCTAGGGGACCTGGACCGGCGGGAGGTTCTTGTTCTCCACCAGCCCGTCGTCTGCCATGTCCCGGTAGATCGCCTGCGCCGAGCTCGAGATGTAGACGACGCTCGCGCCGCCCTGCGACCCGGTGCTGCCCGGGGTCACCATGTTCTCGATGTCCTTCGGCGAGATCGAAGCCGCTGTGAACGCGAGCTCGAGCGTCTCGCGGATCGAGAGCGTCGACTCGGTGTTGCGCAGCCCGGCGCCGATCCACGTGAGCAGCCGACTCGGGTCCTTCGCGTACTCCTTCTGGAACTGCCGGAGCGCGAACAGGAACACCCGGCCCTGGTTCTCCGAGCGTCCGAAGTCGCCGGAGGAGAGGCTGTGGCGATCGCGTGCGAACCCGAGCGTGTCGTGCCCGTTCAGCCGGTATCGCCCCGGATCGAAGTGGGTCTTGGCGTAGCGATCGAACATCGGCACCTGGACTTCGACGACCATCCCGCCGATCGAGTCCACCATGGCCTTGAAGCCCTCGAACGAGGTGAGGACGTAGTAGTCGATAGTGATGCCCGTCAGGCTCTCGACGGTCTCCACGACGAGCGGGGGTCCGCCGTAGACCATCGACGCGTTGATCTTCTGGGTCCCGTAGCCGGGGATCGGGACCCAAGAGTCCCGCGGGAACCCGAGGATGGCCGCCCGGTGCTGCTCGAGGTTGATCCCGACGAGGTGGATCGAATCGGCGCGCTGGCGGTCCACCGCCTGTCCTGGCCGCGCGTCGCTTCCGATGAACAGGATGAAGATCGGTTCGGAGCCGTCCATGGCCGGCGTGAACTCAGCGTGCGCCTTCCCGATCTGGAAGAGTGGCCTGGCGGCGCTCGCGTCGCGCGGAGGGAGGCCGAGCGCCGCTCCCAGCGTCCACGCGACCAGCGCGGCGGCCACGAACGCCCGATGGCGCCGGAGCGACTCGCGCGCGGCCACGGCAACACGAGGGATCACGGGGTCGCCTCCGTGGTCGGGGCTGCTGTGGCCCCCACCTCGCGCGCACTGGTCACGTCGTCGCGCTCGACCTCGTAGGAGACGATCCGCCACGCGCCGGCGTACGGAGCCAGGATGAAGGACCCGCGGCTGATGAGCTTTGCCCGCTCCGGGCCACGGCCCTTGGCGCGGGCGACGAAGCTCACCCGGACCGCGACCGACACCGGGTTGCCCTTGGGGTCGGTGAGAACCTTCGCGTCGAGGCTCCCACTGCCCGGCTCGATGCCACGGAAGGCTTTCCGCGCACCTGAGCCGGCGGTGAGGATCTCGAGGTCCTCCTTCGCGGCGGCCTTGGAAGTACCGTGGAACAGGTCGAAGACGCTGTGATAGCGGCCCTTCCGCCAGTTGTTCGGGTCCAGGAAGGCCCCGGCGTAGAGGTCCGACATCGTACCGGCGACCTCGTCGATCGCGGCCTGGGCCTCCGGCGTCACCTGGGCGAACTTCTCCGTCTGATCCCCCGTGGACGGAACGAGCAGCGTTCGCGCG
The DNA here is from genome assembly GCA_035288045.1 of Actinomycetota bacterium. GTDB lineage: Bacteria > Actinomycetota > UBA4738 > UBA4738 > HRBIN12 > DATEBA01. Next base: position 9,883 of record DATEBA010000020.1, on the reverse strand, counting down.
ACGCGGAACTCGAAGTCCGGGATCTCGAAGACTCGCTCCTTGGTGTCGTCTCCGACGAAGGGCAGGCCGTCGCCGTCACGGAGGAAGAAGAACCACGCGGCCGCACCGACCGCCACCAGGACGATCGGGACGACTATGAGTGCGGGGGGGATCCGCCGCGACTCTGCACGGTGACGGCCTTCTGCCAAAGCGCCGAGAGGCTACCGGGCTGGAGGTGCCCTCACAACGACCATCGGGACCTTCTTCCGATCCTCCGGAAGGCGCCCCGAGGGGTGCGGTATGATGAATCGGTTCCAAAGGTGCGCCGGGAAGCCTGGTCGGCACGGAGAGTGTGCGTGTCCGACCTACGACGAGCCGCCCGGAGGGCCGGCACCCGGGTCTCGTGGTCGCGGTCCGACCGTCTTCTGTACTTGCGTGGTCGTCCGCCCCCCCGGCGCGTTCTCGCTACCGCGACCGGTGGCCTGCTGCTCCTCGCGGCCGCGGCGGTCTCGCCCCGGCCTTCCCCTCGGGAGGCCGCGTGAGGGCTCGCGACCTGGCCGTGCCGCAGCCGTCGGTTCGCGCGGATGCGCCGGCCTCTGAGGCCGCTGAGAAGCTCGCCAGTGTTGACATTCGCGCGATCTTCGTCCTTGGCCCCGCCGGTGAGTTGCTCGGCGTCGTGTCCGACTCGTCTCTGCTCCGCGAGCTGCTGCCCTCCTACGTCGAGGAGGACCGTGCTCTGGCCGCTGTCGTCGAGGAGGAGCCCGCCGACGAGCTGTGGCTGTGGCTCGGCGGACGGACGGCCGCCGATCTCCTCCCGGAGGATCAGGAGACCGAGGTGCGTGTCGACGCGGACGCGACGCTGATCGAGGTTGCGTCGGTCATGGTACGGGCGCGTACGCCGCTCGTCGGTGTGGTCGACGACGGCCACCTGCTCGGCGGCATCACGATCAACCGACTTCTCTCGCATCTGCTGGCGCGCGGATGAGAACGGCGATCACCGTCGTGGTCTTCGTCGGCGCTTACACGCTGATCGCCACAGAGTGGGTACATCGGGTCATCGTGGCGCTTACGGGTGCCGGGCTCCTGCTCGGGCTGCAAGTCATCACTGTGGAGGACGCGTTCAGCTCCGAGCGAACGGGTGTTGACTGGAACGTGATCCTCCTGCTGCTCGGGATGATGATCATCGTTGGGGTCATCCGGCAGACGGGCTTATTCGAGTACCTCGCGATCTGGTCGGCGAAACGCGCTCGAGGACGACCCTTCACGATCCTCGTGCTGCTGTCGCTCATCACGGCGGTCGCTTCGGCCCTGCTCGACAACGTAACGACCGTGCTGCTCGTGGCACCCGTCACGGTTCTGATCGCTGAGCGCCTCGGCACCTCACCGGTCCCGCTCCTGATCGCCGAGGTGATGGCCTCGAACATCGGCGGAACCGCCACCCTCGTCGGAGACCCGCCGAACATCCTGATAGGAAGCGAGGCGGGGCTCTCCTACGCGGACTTCGTGCTGAACCTCGGGCCGATCGTGCTGCTCCTGCTGGTCGTGTTTCTCGTTCTCGCGAAGGTGCTCTTCCGGAACGATCTCGCCTACCATCCGGAGCGCGTCCGGGAGGTGATGGCGCTCGATGAGCGCGAGGCCCTCACCCGCGGCCCTTTGCTGTTCCGATCGCTCGCGGTGCTGGCCGTAGTGACTGTCGGGTTCCTGTTCCATCGCGCCCTCGGCTACGAGCCGTCGGTCATCGCGCTCCTCGGCGCCGGTGTCCTGCTGTTGATCTCGAGGCAGGAACCGGCACCGTTCCTGCGAGAGGTGGAGTGGCCGACGCTCCTGTTCTTCATGGGGCTGTTCGTCATGGTCGGAGCGCTCGTGAAGGTCGGTGTCGTGCATCAGCTCGCGGAGTGGGCGACGGACTTCACCGGCGGGAGTCTCCTGCTCTCAACGATGCTCCTGGTCGTTCTCTCCGCGCCGCTCTCGGCCGTCGTCGACAACATCCCGTACGTCGCAACGATGGCGCCACTCGTCCACGAGCTTGCCCGAACGCTTCCCGGCGAGACGACGGTTCTGTGGTGGGCCCTAGCGTTGGGCGCCGATCTCGGCGGGAATGCCACCTCGATCGGGGCGAGCGCGAACGTCGTGGCGTTGGGAGTAGCCGAGCGGAGCGGGTACCGGATCCGCTTCGTGGAGTTCCTGAAGTACGGTGCCGTCGTTGCGGTGACCACGGTCGCGTTGTCCGCCGGCTACCTTTGGCTGCGCTACTTCGTGCTCGCCTAGTCGCGGATGCCCCCTATAATAGAAGGGCTCCCGAACATCCCTTGGAACGACTGCGCCATGAACCAACCGAGACTGACCGAAGTCGGCCGTCGCTCGCTCGAGGAGCGGCTCCGCCGGCTCGAACACGAGCGGATCCCCGCGCTCGAGGCGGATGCGTTCGCCGGTGACCCCGCCGTCGTCGTAGCCCTGTCCGCTGCCAAAGAGGAGGCGGAGGAGCTGCGCCGCACGCTCGTGTCGGCGGTTTCCCTGGCGGACGCTCCGCACGATCCCGACAGGGTCGAGGTGGGCGACACGGTGACGATCCGGCCGGTCGGGGGCGGCGAGTTGGAACGCTACACGATCGTCGGAGATCTCGAGGCGCGCGTCGATGACGAGAGGATCTCCGAGAACGCGCCGATGGGAACGGCTCTCCTCGGCAGGCGCATCGGCGAGGACGTCGAGGTCCGGGCGCCCGGCGGAGTGACGCGGTGGCTGGTAACCGGGATCGAGCGCCAGAGCTGAGGCGAGTCTCAGAAGCGTAGGACGGCGAGCGGGAGTGGCCCGGCGGGTAGGTCTTTCGCCGGCATGGCGTGAACCGCACCGCCCGATAGGAGGGTGCGCACCGTTGCCAGGTCGAGCAGGTCCACGTCCCCCGGACGGGGGTCGGTGCGGAGGCGGACCTTCCCGGTGGCGGGATCCCACGATCCCCACCGCTGCTCGTCGGTCGGGACGAAGAGCGTCTTTATCCGGCCCGCCTCCGCGCTGGCAAGGATCTCCGCGAGGTCGTTCGTCGCCTGCGCGGTGCCGGCCAGCGCCCCGTACCTGCCGATCGCCTCCTCCCGCCGGCGCATGAGGAGCGGCTCCACGAGCGCCCAGGCCCGATCGCGCAGCTCGCCGGCTCCTAGAGGTTCGGGGTTCCCGCCGATCGCCCCTTCGAGCAGGTGCGGGTAGGTGTTGGTCTCGCGGTAGATCGCCTGCTCGTACTCGACGGCGGCGAGCACCATCGGGTCGCGCCGGCCCCGGAGCGTCTCGTGAAGCCCGTGGTCGACCACGCGGAAGTAGCGGCGGATGCGCTGCTTATCGATCTCCTCGCCGATCCCGTGTCCGTGGAAGGCGGGACGGGCGCCCGGCGCGCCGCCTCGACCGGCGATGTGGAAGAGGTGCTCCTTCTCGGTCTCGTCGTACCTGAGCGCGTCCTCGAGACCGGACGGCATCCCCTTGAGCGCGACCTCGTGCGCGCGGTGACGAGATCCCTCGACGAGCCGCACGGAGCGCTGGCTGAGCGCGAGCACGAGGAAGCGGCCGTCGTCAGTGAGCAGGGGCAGGAGTGGCGTCACGTGGAACGTCCCAGCCACGACGGCCAGCTCCGGAAGCGTGACCGGGACGCGGAAGGTGCGCGACCACCCTGGGCGGAGGAACACCGCCAGCCCGTCGCTCTGGTGTTGCCAGAACACCGGGTCCTCGAGCAGCAGCGCCGCCGGCGCGAGCAGCTTCCCGCGCTCGCTCGGACGCATGCCCTCGGAGCGGAGGCGATCCTCGGCCGCGCGAAGGAGGTTCTTCAGGCGAAGCGGGTTCTGGCGGGTGGCGGGACCGGCCCGGTGCGTGGGCATGTGCAGAGTGACGCACGGGCCGGCGACCGGCCGGGTCAGGTCTCGGAGATCGGTCAGGCTCGGGATCTCCATCCACAGGCCTCTGCGTACGAAACGCTAGCACGGTCGCCGGTCGGCGAGGATGGTCCGTTGGGGCGCTCGACCGTTCACATATAATCCTCGGGTTTCCCGAGCTCGCGCCGGCGCATCCCGCCGATCTAGGAGGTTCTATGCACGTCCTCGCTGCCGAAGACGGTCCCATCGAGGCCGTCTTCGGCTCCTTCGAGAACAACGCCCTGTGGGTAGTTCTCGTCGTATCCCTGGTCGCTCTCTTGTTCGCCTACTACCTCGTCCGCGAGGTGCTCGCGGCCTCCGAGGGGACCGACAAGATGAAGGAGATCGCCCGCGCGATCCAGGAAGGCGCGAGCGCGTACCTCCGTCGGCAGTTCAGCACCCTGGCCGTGTTCCTCGTCCTACTCACGATCGCGATCTTCTTCGTGCTGCCGGTGCCCGAGAAAGCCGCGCACGGCGAGACCTTCATCCGTGTCGGGCGCTCTCTCGCGTTCATCCTTGGGGCCGGGTTCTCCGCGCTCACCGGCTTCACGGGGATGTGGCTTGCGGTCCGCGCGAACGTCCGGACGGCGAACGCCGCACGCGAGTCGGGTCTGCGCCGGGCGCTGAAGCTCGCTTTCCGCGCGGGCGGCGTCGCCGGGATGTTCACGGTGGGCCTCGGCCTCCTCGGCGCCACCGTGATCCTCCTCGTCTACAAACAGGACGCCACCTCCGTGCTGGTCGGCTTCGGGTTCGGCGGCGCATTGCTCGCGATGTTCATGCGGGTGGGCGGGGGCATCTTCACGAAGGCAGCCGACGTCGGCGCCGACCTCGTCGGCAAGGTAGAGAAGGGCATCCCGGAGGACGACCCGCGGAACGCGGCCACGATCGCGGACAACGTCGGCGACAACGTCGGTGATTGCGCAGGGATGGCCGCCGACCTGTTCGAGTCCTACGAGGTGACGCTGGTCGCCTCGCTGATCCTTGGAGCGGCGGCCTTCTCCGGCAGCGAGATCGGCGCGATAGCCGGGGTCATGTTCCCACTCTTCGTCCGCGCGGTCGGAGTGATCACCTCGATCGTCGGTATCCTCGCAGTCACGCCCCGTAGCGAGACCGAGCACGGGATGAAGGCGATCAACCGCGGCTTCTTCATCTCGGCGGCGATCTCGGCCGCCGCCGCCTTCGTGATCTCAGGCGTCTACATGGGCGGCGATCTTCGGCCGGCGTTCGCGGTGCTCTTCGGTCTGGTGCTCGCCTCCGTGATCCAGGTGCTCACGCAGTACTTCACCGACACGAAGTACAAGCCCGTAGAGGAGATCGCCGAGGCGACGCAGACGGGTCCGGCCACGACGATCCTGTCGGGGTTCTCGGTCGGGCTGGAGTCCACGGTGTGGTCTGTGCTCGTGATCGCGGGCTCGGTGGTCGCGGCGTTCCTGCTCGGGGACTCGACCGCCGAGCGGCTGTACTTCATCTCGCTCACCGGTATGGGGATGCTCACGACCGTGGGCGTCGTCGTGTCGATGGACACCTACGGACCGATCTCGGACAACGCGCAGGGGATCGCGGAGATGTCGGGCGAGTTCGAGGGGCGGCCGGCGGAGATCCTCCGCGGTCTCGACGCGGTCGGGAACTCGACGAAGGCGATCACGAAGGGGATGGCGATCGCGACGGCGGTGATCGCGGCGACGTCGCTGTTCGGGTCGTTCGAGGAGGCCCTGCGCGCCGCGGGCTTTGACTTCCTCGGCATCCGGATCGACCGGCCCGACGTGCTGGTCGGCCTCCTGATCGGCGGGTCGGTGGCGTTTCTGTTCTCCTCGCTCGCCATCCGCGCCGTCGGCCGCGCGGCCTCGCAGGTCGTGATCGAGGTCCGGAACCAGTTCCGCGACCACCCGGGCATCATGACCTTCGACGAGAAGCCGGAGTACGCTCGCGTGGTCGACATCTGCACGAAGACCTCGCTCCGCGAGCTGATGACGCCAGGGCTCCTCGCCGTACTGTCGCCCGTCATCGTCGGGTTCTTCCTCAAGGCCGAGGCTCTCGGTGCCTTCCTCGCGGGGGCGATCCTGACCGGGCAGCTGCTCGCCGTGATGTTCTCCAACGCCGGAGGTGCCTGGGACAACGCGAAGAAGTACATAGAGGAGGGTCACCACGGGGGCAAGGGGAGCGAGCGGCACAAGGCCGCCGTGATCGGCGACACTGTAGGCGACCCGTTCAAGGACACCGCAGGCCCTGCGCTTAACCCCCTGATCAAGGTCATGAACCTCGTCGCGCTCCTGATCGCGCCGCTGGTCGTCTCCTACGCGGACGACGACGGCATCCGGATCGCCGTCGGCGTGGCGGCGGCCCTTGTCCTCGCGGCGGCGATCTGGGTCTCGAAGTCCCGGAAGTCGGAGTTGCTCTTGCCGCCCGGGTCGGAGCCGGAGCCGGCCCCGGCGGACTGAGCCGGGCGCATGGGTCTCCTGGAGCGCTTCTTCCGGCGCCTCGCCGAGACCGACGAGGAGCGACTCGCCAAGGAGATCCGCACGTGGGCGGAGGCGGTCCCACGTGCCGTTCGTATCGCCGAGGCGCCCACGCGCGAGCCCGTGAAGATCGCCGGGATCGTCCGGCGGATGACCTACATGCCCGTCTCCGGGCACGAGTCGCTCGAGGTCTTGCTCGCGGACGGAACCGGCGAGATGCGCGTGCGCTGGATGGGGCGCCGCTCGATCCCAGGGCTTTCTCTCGGAACCAAGGTGGTCGTCGAGGGCGTGATCGGGGAAGAGCGAGGCGCGCGCCGGATGGTCAACCCGCGCTTCGAGTTCGGGACCTGACGGCCCTTACCGCCGGGTTGCCCGCGAGCTACATTTGTCGCATGACCTGGGTGCGCGATGGCATCGTGCTCGCACCCGGCGGGGAGGACGAGCCCGACTCCCTGCGCCAGTGGCGGCCGTGGGTCCTAGAAGAGAACGAGGGGACCCTTCGGATGTGGTACTCGGGACACGACGGCACGACCTGGCGGATCCTGGAGGCGGTGCAGGTCGGGGGAGCTTGGAAGCGCCTCGGCGTGGTGATCGACGCGGGCTTCGGCGGCGACACGGACGATTTCGGCGTGCAGGCACCTTGCGTGGTGCGAACCCCCGGTGGATACCTCATGGCATACGCCGGATTCGACGGCGAGGTGACGCGTCTGCACATGGCGAGCTCTCCCGATGGTGACGTGTGGGAGCCGCTCGGCACGTTCCTCCAACGCGGCGAGGAGGACGAGGCAGGCGCCAGCCACCCGTCGCTGCTGCAGACCGGCGAGGGCTGGTGGCTGTTCTATTCCGGCTACGACGGATCGGACAACGGCCGTCGGGCTCGGGTCCTCGCGGCCGTGTCCGGCAACGGGGCGTCGTGGGACAGGATCGGCCCGGTGCTGGAGCCACTCGCCGAAGAGGTCGCGGCCGGGCACCCTTGCGTGATCGAGCACGAGCGCCGGTTCCACCTGTTCTTCGCGAGCGAAGACGGCGAGGGGGTCGCGATCGTCCGCGCCACGTCGGCCGACGGGCTCGCATGGGAGCGGCGCGGCCCGGCGCTGCTCCCCGGTGCCGAGGGCCCCGACGGGCTCGCGACGCACTCGCCCTGCGTGGTCCGTCTCCGCGACGGGTCGCTCCGGATGTGGTACTCGGCGCTGCCGGCCGGCGACACCGCGTTCGAGTACAGGATTTGCGCGGCCCGGCACGAGGGGCCGCTGCTGCACTAGATGGTTCCGGCGCCGCCCATCGAGTCGGAGGGCGTCGAGCCGGGGACGCCCTCGCCGACGATCGCCAGTCGTAGCGCGCCCTCCGCCTGCGGGACGGAGAGCGCCACGACCTCGTCGCCGGCGGCGAGGACGGTCTCGGGCTGGGGGATCACCACGTGGCCCTCGCGAAGTAGCGCCACTACCGCCGAATCGGGCGGCAGCCGGAGCTCGTAGAGCGGTTTGCCCGCGTTGGGGGACACCTCTGGGAGGGTCATCTCGACGAGCCCGACCCGGCCGCCCTCGAGCCGCAGGAGGCGCACCAGATCGCCGACCGTCACGGCTTCCTCGACCATCGCGGTCAGGATGTGCGGAGGTGAGACTGCGGCGTCCACCCCCCACTGTTCGTTGAAGAGCCACTCGTTGCGGGGGTGGTTCACGCGGGCCAGGCAGCGCGGCACACCGAACTCCTGCTTCGCCAGGAGCGTCGTCACGAGGTTGTCCTCGTCGTCGCCCGTTACCGCCACGACCACGTCGACCGTCTTCAGGTCCGCCTGCTCGAGCACCCACGGCTCGCACGCGTCGCCCAGGAGGAACTTCACCTTCGGTGAGACCTCGCGTGCCTTCGCCAGGATCGCGGGGTCCTGCTCGATCAGCGTGACGTCGTGGGCGCGCTCGGCGAGGTCTGCGGCGAGGTGTCGCCCAACTGCCCCGGCTCCGGTGATGACGACACGCATCGGCCTACTCCTCGCGCGGTGGGCTCAGGAGCTCGTCCAGCTCGTCGAGAGCATCGCGGTGGACCAGCAGCTGCGCCACGTCGTTCTCCTGGAAGGTGCTACCCGCGACGGGGATGAAGCCGGAGCCCATCCGATCGACGCCCCCGACCAGCACCTTGCCGGCGAGCTCGAGGGAGCTCACCGGCTTGCCCACGAGGTGCTGCGGGACCTCGAGGCGCATCCGGAAGAGGTCGCCGCCGGCCAGGCTCTCCTTCATCTCCTCGCGGGGGTGGGTGAGCATCAGCATGATCTGCTTCACACCCCAGCGGGTGGTGGCCACCGTGGGGATGTTCAGGCGCTCGTAGATCTCGGCACGACGGGGGTCGAAGATCCTCGCCACGACCTTTGGCACGTGGTAGTGCTCGCGGGCAACTCGGGCGGAGACGATGTTCGAGTTGTCGCCGCTAGAGACGGCGACGAACGCCTCGGCCTCCTTTATCCCGGCGAGCTCGAGGACGTCCCGGTCGAAACCGAGCCCTACGAAGGTCTTGGCGTCGAATCCTGGGGGGAGCCGGTCGAACGCCTCGGGCCGCTTGTCGATGATCGAGACCGAGTGACCGGCCTGGGCGAGCTCCACGGTGAGGAGTGATCCCACCCTCCCGCATCCCATGATCACGACGTGCACGGCCGACTAGGGTAGCCGACTTCAGACCGCGTCGTGGGCCCGGGCCGCGTCCGTCGCGACGGGTGTCTTGTTGGGAGGGCGGGGCGCGGATCGACGGAGGAAATACGGCACCACTGTTAGATCGACGTGCGGGTAGCGACCGAGCGCGCGAGCGATCGCCCGACTCGTCCGATCGTGCAGGAGCCGTTGGCGGATCTGCGCGTAGTCGCGCCTCGGGAGCACGACGGTGACCTCGCTCCCGCCGGTTGCGAGCTCGACGACGTACCGCTCGGTCGCGCGGGAGACGTTGCGGTCCCAGCACTCGATCACGTCGAGTGGGAAGGGGAAGTCGTGCTCCATCCAGGTCCGCCCAAGTTCCTCGGCGGCTGCGGGATCGTCCGCCGCGTGAACCGCCCGGGCCTCGCTGAACTCGAGGCTCGCCGCGTACCGGATCGCCGCCAGCGACGCGCGATCGGTGCCCTCGACGAGAACCACGATCTTGCCCTCGGGGATAGCCTGGGCCTCTCGTGCCCGCGCTCGTCGGAGACCACCGGGTGCCCGGGGCCGGGGTGGTCACGCACCAGGGTCACCCTGACGTTGTCGTAGCAGGTAAGGGCCTTGGTGAATCTCGCGCCTGTCGGCCCGTGACGCAGCCGGTCCCAGGAGGAGCGGGAGGCTGGCCCGGGAACGACTACGTTTACGTCGACGCCCGGCGGGAAAGAGCCGACGTAGTCGGCGAGCTTGGCAGCCGGCTCGCGCCCGCCGCGGAGCACCCGCAACGGCGTCCCGCCGAGGCCGAGTTCCTCCTGCACCGGTCCCAGTTCTTTGGACACGTAGTTGACCTTGTTCATCATGCCGCAGCTGCTCCCGTCGCCGCCAGGTAGGCCTCTCGGGGTGTGCGATGACCGTGGCGCTCGATGAGCCACTCCCGGTTGTAGAG
>DATEBA010000019.1:0-10796 GCA_035288045.1 Actinomycetota bacterium | reverse complement strand
AGCGCCGCCTGGCGCGCAACGGGTACCCGGTCCGCGTAGGCAACCTTGGCCGGCTCGAGGTACGCGCCCTTCACGAGCCGGACGATCGAGCGCTCGGGCAGCGCGAACACGTCCTCGGCGGTGCGGCGGAGGTAGGCCTGGAGGCAGAGACCCACCCGCCCGTGGTCCTCGCGGAGCCGGCGGTGCACCTCCAGGGTCCGGTCGACGTACTCGTGGCTCTCCATGTCGATCATCACGAGGGTTCCGGAGCGCTCCGCCACCGAGAGGATCCGCGACATGTGCTCCACGCAGGCGTCGAAGGAGAGATCCAGACCGAGCTGCGTGAGTTTGACGGAGATCCCGCAGTCGAGCGTGGGCGCCGCGGCGATCCGCTCTAGGGCACCGATGCAGTCCTCTGCGGCGGCCGCAGCTTGCCCTGCCGTCGTGACGTGCTCTCCGAGCTCGTCGAGCATCGTGGCGATCCTCTTGGCATCCAGATCGCGAGCGGCGGCCAGAGCGGCATCCAGTGACTCACCTGCGATGAACCGCGACGCGACGCGACGGCCGAGCGGGCCCTCGGTCACGAGGTGTCGGAACCGGCGCCGCTCCGTTAGGTGAAGGATCACCGAGCGAAACCGCGGGCTTCCCAGGAGCGCCACGAGCCGGAGTATAGGAGCCGGCCCTCAGTGCTTCGCGATGCCGTCCCGAAGCAGCTCCAGGAACTCGCGGATGCGCTGTTCACGACGCTCCGGCCGCTCCGGCATGCGATGGATCAACCCCGGATCGAGATCACCGGCGAGCGCGTCCTGGAAGCGCTCGGCGACCCAATCCAGCATCGATGCGATCATCTCGATGTCGATGTCGTCGCGGATCTCCACCCGTCGAACGCCGAACTCGACGAACTCGAGCGTCCCGTAGGGATCCTCGCTCCTCATGAAGCGGTCGATGGGCCTGCGGAGTCCGAGCCCGGTGTCGTTGCGGCCGATGAACGCGACGTGGTTCGCCACCCAATCCGCTTGGATGAACTCCTCGGTCCGCTCGAGCCACCAATCGAGGGTGGCCCAGAATCCCCTCACCACGATGTCCTCGGGCGCGTCGAGCCAGGCCGGGATCATCGAGACCGCCTTCTGGTAGGCCGCGAGGAAGAGGCCCTCCTTGTTCACGAAGTGGAGGAAGACCGTGCCCTTGGCGACGCCGACCTCGGCCGCGATGTCTTCGACCCGGGCGCCTCGGTAGCCGTGCTCGGCGAAGTGGCGCATCGCCGCCTCGACGATGCGCTCGCGCCTCGCGTTGTAACCGCGCGCCTCTTCACCCGTGGCGGGCTCCTCTGTCACGGGTGGACGGTACAGGCGAGCGGTGAACGCGCACAAGCGCAAGACAAAGAACCCGAGGGACCTCCGGCTCGCCGGAGACCGAAGCCTCCAGCCACCGTCGGCCCCTCGGGCTCAGGTGCCCCGAGCAACCTACCGCGGCTGTCTCGGTTCCCTTATGGTCGGCGCCTTTCGTTGGGCTTTGGGGCCTCCCGAGCCTCCCCGCCCGCACAGCCAGTTAGCTGTCCCGACCGTACGACCAGGTGCGCCCAGTCAACCTTACGGCTTTCCCAGGGCCCGCCATTCGGTTCCCTGACTCAACCGCTCCGGCTGCTCGGAGCGAGGCGAAATGTACCCGCGGCTCACTGGGCGGTCAAGTCGACGAACCCGCAGGTCAGATGCCGAATGCGCAGGTAGCGAGCCCGACAGAAAGAGTGACAAGAAGGATCGAGGTTTCGAAGCCGCGGAGGCATCCGGGTCGAGCACAGCCCGGGCATCAAGACCCACCCGGGTGCCCGTTCGACAACCGGTCGTACACCTCCAGCACCTCCGATGCCGTCGCGTCCCAGGAGAAACGCGCCGCCTGCTCGACCCCGGCGAGCCCCATCCGCTCGGCCGCAGCTGGGTCTCGGAGCACGTGCAGCAGACGCTCCGCGTGGTCCGCAGGATCGTGCCCGCTGACGAGGAACCCGGTCCGCCCGTCGGCGACCACATAGCGAAGGCCCCCAACGGCCGCGGCGACGACCGGGGTCCCGCAGGCCTGCGCCTCGAGAGCGACGAGCCCGAAGGACTCGGAGCGCGAGGGCACGAGAACCGCGTCCGCGGCCGAGTAGAAGTCCGCGAGCCTTGCCTGCGCCTGCGGTGGGAACAGCATCACCCGCTCGCTCACGCCGAGCGCGCCCGCCAGATCCATGAGTCGGGCGACCTCGGCTCCGGGGCCCGCGCCGCTCGGACCCCCCACGATCGCCAGCACGACGTTCGCCGTCCCCCCCGGATCCCTGGCCACCGCCTCCGCCAGGGTCCGCACGGCCACGTCGGGCCCCTTGTGCGGTTGCAGTCGCCCCACGAACAGGACGAGCCGAACGCCGGTCAGGTGAAGCCGATCCTTGGCCTCCGCCCTCGGACGCGGCGAGAACAGGCTGGGGTCCACCCCGGGAGGTACGACCCTGATCGCCTCCGGATCGGCGCGGTATAGCCCAACGAGGTGCGACGCCTCCGACGGCGTCGGAGCCAGGATCCGGTCCGCGACGGCGATCACCTCCTGCTCGCCGGCCAGACGCTCCGCCGGCTCCTTGGGCTCGCCGCGCGCGAGCGAGTAGTTCTTCACCTTCCCGAGCGTGTGGAACGACGCGACGAGCGGCACTCCCCAGATCTCCTTGGCGCTCCGTCCCACCCATCCCGAGAGCCAGTAGTGGCTGTGAACCACGTCGTAGCCCCGCCGCTCGCCTGCTTCGAATCGCAGGAGCCCGCCGAGGAACTCCGGCAGGAACCGCGGCAGATCGGCCTTGGGGATCGCCGATAGGGGCCCGGCCCTCACCCCCACGATCCGGATGCCTTTGCCCAGCGGCTCCGGGCCAACCTCCGCGCTCTCCCGGGGTCTGGTGAATACGTCGACCTCGACTCCATGTTCGGCGAGTCGCTCGGCGACCGCGCGGATGTAGACGTTCATGCCTCCGGAGTCGCCGCTCCCGGGCTGATCGACGGGAGACGTGTGCACGCTAAGGACGGCCACCCGCGGGCGGCGGCCGTTCGTCTCGAGGTGGGTCGGGCTGTGCTTCAGGAATCCGATGCTACGTCAGGCTCACGTCAACGACGAAGGCCGCCCCCGGAGATCGAAATCCGCCCGGAGCTCTCCCACCGACCGCCCGCCGCCGGTCACGGCAGGTCGTGCGAACCTGGCCAGCTCCTGCAGGTGGTCCTCGGCCAGGGCCCCGATCGACTCCAGAGCCCTGATCAGCGCCGGCCCGGACGCCCGATCGCCGCCGTCGGCCACCTTCACGGCTATACCCAGCCCCGAGGACAGGACCGCGGCGCATTCGAGCCCCTCGGCCCCTACCTTCGAGACGACGTCGCCGGTAGCCGACATCACGGCCGTGTCGGTGGTTTCCCGGCCTCCGACGAGGTAGGGCTCTGCGAGCATCGCCTCGACGCACCGGTCCACCTGCTCGCCCAGCTCGCCTAGCGATTCGGGGCGCGAAAGACGGGCGAACACGGTCGCCAGCGAGGCGAGCGGCATGCCGAATACCGGCACCCCGCACCCGTCGGCCCCGACGACCACCTCTTCAAGGCCGCTCACGCGGAGTACCGCGCGGTGGATCCGCTTCTGCAGGGGGTGCTTCGGCCGCACGTAGGTCGCGACGTCGTAGCCCGCCCGCACGCACGCGAGCAGCATCCCCGCGTGCTTGCCCGAGCAGTCGTGAAGCTCACGGTGGGGGTGCGCGACTCGACCCGCCGCCTCGGGATCCAGCGGCCGGGCGGGGGGGCAAAGGAGCGCCGCCGGCGAGAGTCCGGCCCGCAGGAGCACCCGTCGGACGACCCCGACGTGCACCGGCTCGCCGTTGTGCGAGGCGCACATCACCGCCACCTCCGCGTCGGGGAGGGGTTCGTCGATCGCCTTCAGGGACACGGCGGTCTGCACCGGCTTGAGGCTCGAGCGAGCGAACACCGTCCGCGTGGGATCCCCGGCCCAAGCGACCAGCCGCCCGCCCGCGTCGCACACCGCCACGTGTCCCAGGTGAACGGACTCCTCCAGCCCGGAGCGAACGACTCGAACGAGAGAAACGGCAGCGGCCACCCGCGCAGCCTATCGGTTGGTACTCACGTCGCACGGAACAACGACTATCCGGGAACGCCCCCGGGGCGCTACGATCCAGCTCCCTGAGCTCACCCCGGAGGAACGGAGAGGCGTGAAGACCGAGGCATTGCTTCGGCAGGAGATGGAACGGCTTCTCTACGAGGTGAAGACGGTCGTCGCTCGCCATCCCGCCCCCGCTCTGCCGGCCGCGCGGTGGCGGGGCCACGGCGTTCTCCTCGGTCCCGATACCGACATCCTGATCGAGGGCTTCCCGCGCTCCGCGAACTCGTTCGCCGTCGCCGCGTTCGGGATGGCACAACCCGGACCTGTCGGGATCGCGCACCACATCCACGCTCCGGCGCACGTGATCGCCGCCGTACGAGATCGCGTGCCGGCGATGGTGCTCGCTCGCGACCCCGAGGACGCCGTGCTCGAGTTCGTGATCGCGCGGCCCTACCTCACGCCTCGACAGGCGCTCCGGGGGTTCCTGCGCTTCTACGAGCCGCTCCTCCCCTACCGGGGCGGATTCGTCGTAGGAGACTTCCCGCAGGTCACGACCGACTTCGGCGAAGTCGTGGAGCGGGTGAACGCGCTCTTCGGCGCAGCGTTCGTTCCGTTCGAGCACACCCCGACGAACGAGAGCGCGTGTTTCGAAGCCATGGACCGCTTCTGGAGAGGCAAGGTGGACGGCGAAACGCTCGAACGGATCGTCGGCCGACCGTCGAGCGTCCGCGACGCGATGAAGGCCCGGCTCGAAGCAGTGTACCGCTCGCCCGAGCTGGCGGCGCTCCGCCGGAGAGCCGAAGACCTCTATCGGGTGTTCAGAGGAGCGCGCTGACCCCTGCGGGCTCGTCCGCCAACTCGTCGTCCTCGACCAGGCGGATGAACACCTTGGCGACCTCGGGGTCGAACTGCGTCCCCGCGTGCTCCGCGATCTCCTCGAGAGCCTGCTCCGCCGGCATCGCGCGCCGGTAGGGACGGTCGCTCGTCATGGCGTCGAACGAGTCGGCCAGGGCGAACATCCGGGCTACCAGAGGGATCTCCTCGCCGCGCAGCCGCTCCGGATAGCCCGCGCCGTCGAAACGCTCGTGG
Source organism: Actinomycetota bacterium (assembly GCA_035288045.1). Lineage (GTDB taxonomy): Bacteria > Actinomycetota > UBA4738 > UBA4738 > HRBIN12 > DATEBA01. Next base: position 5,621 of record DATEBA010000019.1, on the reverse strand, counting down.
TGGTGGCGAACGACGTCGACCGCGGGACCGAGGAAACGCATCGGCTCGACGATCTGTGCGCCGATGACCGGGTGGGCGCGCATCACCTCCCACTCCTTCTCGGAGAGCGGCCCGCGCTTGCAGAGCACGCCCTCGGGCACACCCACCTTGCCGATGTCGTGGAGAAAGAAGCCGTATCCGAGCTCGACGGACGCGCCGAGGCTCGGTTCGATGCGACGTGCGAGCGCGAGCCCGTACGCGTGGGTCCGGTCGAGATGGCCGCGGGTGACGAGGTCCTTGGCCTCGACCACCTGGGCGAGAGCCTTCATCGTCGCGAGGTAGGTCTCCTGGAGCCTGCCCAGGGCTTCCTCGAGCTCGCGCGCGCGCCGGCGCTCCCGGGAGCGGAGCTGGCCGAGCTCGCTCGCGAAGACGATCAGCTGAGCGTGGACCGAGGAGACCTCTGGATCCTTTGGATCCACGATCTCGGCGAAGGGACGCTCGGCGTCGCTCATCGGGGCTGTAGGGGGATGCATCCGTGCACCCCTCGTGGCAGGCAGAGTCGCGCACCGGACACCGGGAGCGCCATCGGCTCCACGGACGAATTCCCGGTGGCCCGGGCACGCCTCCGCGGGCTGGGGAAGGGTGAGGGCGAGCATCCCCCGGTCGGGCGACGGCGGCCGGTGGCGGCTCAGGAGAGGACCTGAGAGACGTCCTCCTTGTAGCGGCGTTTCAGCTCGTCCTGGAGGGAATCGAGCACCGCGAGGACCTCGGAACGCGTCTTCGACACGCCGCGTTCCTCCTCCACGAGCAGGTCGACAGCCTCCGCGAGCTGTTCGTCGTCCAAGGCGCTGGGGTCCGAGATCGCGGCGTCGCTGACGAGCCGCTCGAGCCGCCGGCGGGCCTGCGCCATCTCCTCCTCGGGTACCCCCACCCGAAGCGCCTCTCCGCGAGAGCCCCCACGCTGGGCCTCCGGCGCGAGTATGTGCGCGAGCCTGTCTATGAGGGGCTCGGCCTCGCCGCCCTCGTGCCGTCGCTCGAGCTCGGCCTTGAGGATCTCGGCGCGCCCCTGGACGAGCCGCCGGAGCAGGGAGAGGTACTCCCGCTCGGCCAGGCACTCGTCGCGGCGGCTTCGAAGATCGTCGAGGGAGAGCGTCGCCAGCCCCCCCACGTACTCGGGCCGCAGGATCCGATCGACCCTCCGGTTGCCTCCTGTCTGGCTCACGTCAACTCCCCTCACGGGCGCTCCACGAATCGTACCCGCCCGACCAGGTCCCTGGGGAGTCGGCCGATCAGCAGACGGCCACCAGGGCCTGGTAGGGGTTGATCGCCTCCCAGCCGGGCGTGTAGAGCCCGAAGTGCAGGTGGTTCGTGGTGCCGGCGTTCCCCGTACTCCCCACGTAGCCGATCACGGTGCCCGCGCTCACGGTGCCGACCGCGTCGCTGTAGCCGTTCATGTGCGCGTAGTAGGTGATGTAGCCATTGGACGCCTGCACCTTCGCGGTGATCCCTCCGAGGGAGTTGGAGCTGCGGGTCACGACGCCGTCGTGCGCCGCCACGACCGGCGTGCCGAGCGGCGAGATCAGGTCGATCCCCTCGTGGGATCGTCCGCCGGAGCGCGGGTAGCCGAACGAGTCGACGAAGGAGTTGGGCCCGGCGACCGGGCAAACCCTGATGATGCTTCCCGGCAGCGGCGAGCCCCCTCCGCTGCCGCCGGTCACGATCGGCGGCACCTGAGCGGCTGCTCGCTCATCCTTCCGCTGCTCCGCGTAGAGGTCCTCGAGCCGAGCGATCGTGCGCTGGACCTCCGAGAATCGGAAATCGATCTCCTCGCGCTGGTCGGCCAGGTGCTGCACCTGCTCCGCCTTCCGGCGCTCGACGGCGTCCAGCTCCTCCTCGTCGCGCCGGAGCTCCTCGCGGAGCACCCGAGCCTCGATCATGAGGTCCTCGTCGGACTCGGCGATGCTACCCACGAACTCCACCCGGTCGGAGAACTCAGCGAACGAGGTAGAGGAGAGGAGCATCTCGAGGGTGCCGCCCGGGCCGTCGATGAAGATCTCGCGAGCCCGGCGCTCGAGCCGGCGCTGGATGGCCTCGAGGTGCTTCCGCGTGCGCGCTATCCGTTCCTCCAGCCGGTCCTCGTCCTCGCGTATCCCGGCGAGCTCGGACTCGGTCGCGTTCCATTCCGCGGCGAGCTGATCGAGCCGGGCGTCCAGCGCGGCCAAGTCGTCCTCGTACGCGTTGATCCTGTCCTTCGTCTCCTCGCTGTCGGCGAGCGCCGGCGCCGCGGCGAGCGCTCCCACCAGCGTCAGGGCGAGGAAGGATCGGAGGGGTCTGCGAGCGGTCGTCGTGCCTCCTAGGGTCGTTCGGCCGCCTACGGGCAGCGCGGCGAGGCTACCACCGCGCCCCAACGCCGAACAAACGCGGTCCTAGCCGTTCTCCCGCATGGCCTCGATCAGGACGTCGGCGACCTCGGGGCGGGAGAACTCGAGAGGGGGCCGTTCGCCGTTCCGGAGCATCTCGCGAACCCTGGTGCCCGAGAGCGACACACGATCCTCCGCACCGTGGGGACAAGTCTTCGGCGACCCCATGCCCTCGCACCGGTTGCACCAGAAAGAGTGCTCGAACATGAGCGGGGTGATACCGAGCTCCTCGGGCTCGAACTCGTCGAAGATCTTCTGGGCGTCGTAGGTCCCGTAGTAGTCGCCAACGCCTGCGTGATCACGCCCCACGATGAAGTGGGTGCACCCGTAGTTCTTCCGGCAGATCGCGTGCCAGATCGCCTCCTTCGGACCCGCATAGCGCATCGCGGCCGGGAAGATCGAGATCATCGCCCGATCCTTGGGGTAGTAGCCCTCGAAGAGGGCCTCGTAGCAGCGCATCCGCACGTCGGCCGGGACGTCGTCGCCCTTCGTGGCACCCATCAGCGGGTGAACCAGCAGCCCGTCCACGATCTCGAGCGCGCACTTCTGGATGTACTCGTGGGCCCGGTGGATCGGGTTTCGCGTCTGGAACCCGACGACCCTCCGCCACCCGCGCGCGCGGAACTCGGCCCTCGTCTCGGCGGGAGTGAGGCGATACGCGTTGAAGTCGTCGTGGCGAGGAAGCCGGAGCACCCGAACCCGTCCCGCGAGGCAGTAGTCGCCGGCCTCGTGGAGCGCCTTCACGCCCGCATGATCGAGGTCGGTCGTCAGGAACACTGACTCGGCCTCCCGTTCTCGGTCACGCTTGAAGATCTCCTCGATCTCGAGGACGGCGAGCGCATCCTCGCCGTCGTCGGAGACGAGTGCAACCGCGTCGCTCCCGCCGATCCGCTTCACGTCGTCGTCCGTGAGCGAAAGGGTCACCGGGATGGTCCACGGGATCCCGTTCGGAAGGTGCATCGACTCCAAGATCGAGCGGTACTCGGCCTCGCCCTGGAACCCCGTGAGCGGCGAGAGGGCGCCCACAGAGAGCATCTCGAGGTCGGACAGCTCGCGTCGGCTGACCCCCACCTTGGGAAGGTTAACGGCCTCGCCGGCCACCCGGCCCCCCTCGGCCTCAGGCACGAGTAGATCCACCAGGACGCCGCCGTGAGGAGCTATGGGGTCGCGGTCGGTCATGCCTCGCCTTTCGTGTCCGTGGGTGTCCGGGACGGGCCCGGCGCCCCAGCATACCCGCCCCTCCGGGCCCCTCCCCCGGGGCCCGATGGCCCTTCAGCGCGAGTTGTGGCCCGGGGCTATACTCCGGGCCGCCAGGAAGGAGGCGGCCTCGTGCAGACTCTCCTTTCGGTCGGCGAGCTGGCCGACCTCAACGCCCACTTCGAGAAGGCCCACCCGGAGGAGATCGTCCGCTGGACGCTCGAGGAGTCCGGCCTTCCGCGAGTGGCCATCGCCTCGTCCTTCCAGGCCGAGGGAACCGTCGTGATCCACATAGCGACCGGCATCCGCCCCGACGTCCCGATCCTTTTCCTCGATACCGGCTTCAACTTCGCCGAGACGCTCGCGTTCAAACAGCAGCTCACCGAGCGTCTGGGCCTGAACGTCGTGGACCTGGTCGGCGACTACACCGTCGAGCAACAGGACGCAGCGCTCGGCGCGCGGCTCTACGAGCGCGACCCCGAGCGCTGCTGCGAGATCAACAAGGTGGAGCCGATGTTCCGGGCCCTACGAGACCTGGACGCGTGGATGACCGCCTTCCGGCGGGACTCTTCCCCGACGCGTGCGAGCGCACCGATCGTGGACCAGTACGAGCTCGAGCCCGGCCGGATGATCGTTCGCGTCAACCCGGTAACAACGTGGACTCGCCGCCGGGTATGGCAGTACCTCCGCTACCACGACCTGCCGCACAACCCCCTCTACGACCTCGGCTACTCCTCGATCGGCTGCGCGCCCTGCACTCGGACGCAGTTCCCCGGTGAGCCCGAACGAGCCGGGCGGTGGGCGGGGTTCGCCAAGTGGGAGTGCGGGATCCACGAGCGCGAGGCCGCGCTCCAGAGGAAGATCTCGCAACCCGAGGATCCCCGGCCCTAGGCGACGACCCAGAGCGCATCTCGGGCAAGCTCGATGTCGAGCCTCGAGCGCTTGTCCAGGACGTCCCCGTCTACCTGAACCGGGAACGGCCTCGCGGACGTCACCTCGACGTGCGAGGCGTCGTGGAAGTAGTCCATGTCCCGGCCCCTCACGTGCCTGGCGGAGCCGAAGACCTGGAAGGCGATCCGCGCGACGCTCCGGCGCGGCAGGCGCCGGGCGGAGAGCACGTCCAGGCCCTTCTCCAGGGAGGCCTGTGGGGTCACCCGCAGACCCCATCCCTTGAAGTACGTGTACGGATCGGTTCGGCCGATCAGGACCGAGATGGAGGGCGCGACCTCGCCACCGTCCACGCGCACGGCCAGGTCGGCCGAACGGCCCGCGTAGCTGGCGAGCACCGACCGCATGACCGCGACGAAAGCCGCCCGGTCGAACGAGCCCTTCGTCTTCGGGAACTTGCGCTCCAGGCGCGCCATCGCTGCGGCGTCCACCCCGGCCCCGCAGTTGACGGCGAAGTACCTTCCGTCGGCGACGCCCAGGTGGATGCGCCGGGAGACGCCGGCGAGCGCCCGATCGATCAGGACGCCGGCGGCCTCGATCGGCTCGGTCGGGAGCCCGAGGGCTCGAGCCAGGATGTTCGTAGCACCTCCGGGGAGGACCCCCAGCGCGACCTCGGTCCCCGCGAGGCCGTTCAGCGCTTCGTTAATCGTGCCGTCGCCGGAGAACACGACCACCAGGTCGACGCCTTCCTCGGCGGCCTGCCGCGCAAGCTCCGTCGCGTGGCCCCGCTCCGCCGTCTCGACGACCTCCAGCTTGAAGTCGGCGGACAAGGCCTTCTCCAGGACGGCCAGGGTGGGCTTCGACACCGTGCGGGCGACGGGGTTCACGACGAGCAGCAGACGCTGGAACCGCTGCATGGGGGGCAAGTATCGCAGCCCGGCTAGACTCGCGCAGATGACTCGAGCCGACTGGTTCCGCGTCTTCCTGTTCCTTCACGCGCTGGGGGCGGTCGCGGCCCTCGGCCCGACGCTCACCTACGGCCTGTGGGTCCGTCGGGGGGAGCTCGACGGGCCCGGCCCCCGGGCGTTCGCGCTCCGGACGATCTCGTGGATCGACAGGCGGCTCGCGACCCCCTCG
>DATEBA010000018.1:0-25824 GCA_035288045.1 Actinomycetota bacterium | reverse complement strand
CTCGCGTCGCTCTCCTCTCTGCCGTCGCTCGCGCCCATCCTGGACGAGGTCCGTGAAGGTGCGGGGGCTGAGCCGGTCGGCGAGGGCGGCGCGGAAGCCGAGCCGGCATAGGGGCGTGGCCGAGGAGCGCCTACAGCGGGCGCTCGCTCGCGCGGGATTCGGCTCACGTCGCGCCTGCGAGGAGCTGATCTCGCACCGCAGGGTAACGGTGAACGACCGCGTGGCTATGCTCGGCGACCGCGTCGATCCCGCGCGCGACCGGGTACTCGTGGATGGCTCGCTGGCGAACCTCGACCCGGAGAGCCGCTACTTCGCGTTCAACAAGCCGGCAGGGGTCGTGACCACGGCCCGCGACCCTCAAGGCAGGGTAGACCTCCGCGGCTTCCTCCCCGAGGGCTCGCGGGTCTTCGCGGTCGGTCGGCTCGACCGTGACACCGAAGGGATGCTCATCTTGACGAACGACGGCGAGCTCGCGAACCGGCTGATGCATCCACGTCACGCCGTCGAGAAGGAGTACCTGGCCGAGGTGGAGGGCCGGCCTTCACGCGAGCTGCTCGCCCGCCTGGAGGCCGGCGTGGAGCTCGACGACGGACCGGCGAGGGCGGTGAGCGCCCGAGCCGTCGCCCGCTCGGGACGGGCGTCGGCGATCCGGCTGGTAATGGTCGAAGGCAGGAAGAGAGAGGTGCGGCGGCTGCTTGCCGGGGTCGGCCTGCCGGTTCGAAGATTGGTCCGTCTGCGGGTGGGGCCCGTGCGGCTCGGACGGATGCGTCCGGGCGACGTGCGTGAGCTCTCTGCCGACGAGGTCCGCGGTCTCTTTCGGGCCGCCGGCCTGTAGCCTTGGGGCCGTTCACCGTCCGGGACCGTCCCGGACCAACCGACGGAGGAGTCGATGAGGGTCCGTGCCGCGCGAGGGGCGATCGTCGTGGACCGCGACGACGCGGAGACCGTCCTTTCCGCAACCCGTCGGCTCCTCGACGCGATGATCGAGCGCAACGGCGTTGCTCGCGACGATCTCGTCAGCGTGCTCTTCACCGCGACCGAGGACCTCCGGTCGGTTTTTCCCGCTGAGGCCGCGCGGAGGATGGGCTTGGGAAAGGTGCCGTTGCTCTGCGCGCGCGAGATCGCGGTCGAGGGCGCGATGGCGCAGGTGGTGAGGGTCCTGATGCACTTCCACGGGGATCTCGGCCTGGACGATGTGGTGCACGTCTACCTGGACGGGGCGGAGTCTCTTCGCGATGACCTGGAGTGAGCCCCGCCGCGTGGCGATCCTGGGGACCGGTCTGATCGGAACCTCGATCGGGATGGCCGCCCGCAGGAACGAATGCGCGGTCAGGGGCTTCGACGAGGACCTCGACGTGCTGGCCCGGGCGGCTCGCCGCGGCGGCCTCGAGGAGGCGGGAGGGCTGTCGGATTGCGTCTCCGAGGCCGACCTCGTGTTCGTTTGCACGCCGATCGCCACGATCCCCGAGCTGGCAGCTCGGGCTCTGGAGGAGGCGCCCGGCGCCATCGTGACCGACGTGGGTAGCGTGAAGGCGCACGTCGTGTCCGAGGTCGAGGGGGCGGTCGGGGACCCGTCGAGGTTCGTGGGAGGCCATCCGATGGGAGGTTCCGAGCTGTCGGGTCCCGACGGGGCATCGGCGTCTCTCCTCGACGGCATAGCGTGGGTGCTCACGCCCACGGCGACCACAGCCCCCGAGGCGGTCGTCGCCCTCGAGCGGTGGGTCGGGACCGTCGGGGCCGAGGCGATGCGTATGGCTCCTGCTCGGCACGACCGGATGGTGGCGATGGTCAGCCATCTGCCGCAGGTCGCGTCGACCGCACTCATGGGTCTTGCGGCGACGGAGGAGGCCGACGAACCCGAGATCCTCCTGCTCGCCGCGGGCGGGTTCCGCGATCTCACCCGACTGGCGGCATCCAACCCCGGCCTCTGGGGCGACATCCTCGTGTCCAACCGCAAGGCCCTGGCGGCGTCGGTGGACCTCTACATCGAGCGTCTGGAGGCGCTGCGCGATCTCGTTGTGCAAGGCAGGGTCGGCGACGTCGAGGCGGCGTTCGCGGAGGCCAAGCGCGCGAGACTGACCCTGGCCGCCAAACCCAAGGTGCGCGCGGGGGTGGCCGTGATCCAGGTTCCGGTGCCGGATCGCCCCGGTGTCCTGGCGAGCCTCGCGGCCACGCTGGGGGAGCACTCGGTGAACATCGAGGATCTGCAGATCGTGCACTCGCCTGAGGGGGGCAGGGGGACCGTCCACCTCACGGTGGCGGCCGAAGACGCGGCCCTCGCCGCCGAAGCCGTGGAGGGCGCCGGGTTCGAGTCGACGAGGCTAGCCTAGGGTCGGCCGTGCGCGCGAGGATCGAGCCGGGGGGAACCGTTCGGGGCGACGTTCACGTTCCCGGGGACAAGTCGATCGCGCACCGATGGCTGATACTCGCGGCCACCGCCTCGGGGTCGAGCCGCATCGTTGGGCTCCCGACCTCTCTCGACGTGAGGTCTACGGCCGCCTGCCTTGCCCTCCTCGTTCCGGCGGCTCGACCTTCGCTGGAGGCTTGGCTCGTAGACGCTCGTTCCGGAGACCAGCATCACGGTTTCACGTGGGACACCGATACAGGGGGTGACGACCGGTCGGCACTTGAGGTCGAGGCTGAGGGCAGGGGAGGGCTGAGGGCTCCGGGCTCGGATCTCGACTGCGGCAACTCCGGCACCACGATGCGGCTGCTGGCGGGGGTGGTCGCGGGGGCGCCCTTCCGGACCGTGCTGCGCGGTGATGCGAGCCTCACCCGGCGTCCGATGGAGCGGGTGGCGGAGCCCCTGCGACGGATGGGCGCGGTAGCCGAGACCGACGACGGGCGGCCGCCTCTAGTCATCCAGGGTGGAGCTCTCCGCGGGATCCGCTGCGAGATGCCGGTTCCGAGCGCTCAGGTCAAGAGCTGCGTGCTGCTCGCCGGCCTTGCGGCTAGCGGCGAAACGATCGTCGAGGAAGCCGCTCGGACGCGGGACCACACGGAGCGAGCGCTGCTCGCGCTCGGAGCGCCGATCGCGATCGGGGAACGGGACGTCGAGGTGTCGGCCTTCCAGCACCAGGGGTTCGAGGGCAAGATCCCCGGAGACGTCTCCTCGGCGGCGTTCCTGGCCGCGGCGGCCGTCCTGACGGGCGGCTCCCTGACCATCCGCGGGGTGGGGTTGAACCCGACCCGACTGGGGTTCCTCGGGGTCATGGCCCGCATGGGTATCCGAACCGAGCAAGAGGTTCTCGAGGAGCGCCTCGGGGAGCCGGTGGGCGACTTGAGCGTCGGCCCGGGCGCCGGCCTCACGGGCACAGGGGTGGGCGAGGGCGAGCTCCCCCTCGTGATCGACGAGGTCCCGGTCCTAGCTGCGTTGGCGGCGCACGCCGACGGCGAGACACGCTTCGCTGGGGCGCAGGAGCTCCGGGAGAAGGAGAGCGACCGGCTGCGGGGGCTGGCAGAGCAGATCCAGGGGCTGGGGGGCCTAGCGAGGGTAGAGGGGGAGGACCTCGTCGTGGCGGGAGGAGGACTTGCGGGCGGAAACGCGGACGCCCTGGGAGACCACCGGATGGCGATGGCGATGACCGTCGCGGCGTTGGGCGCGCGCGGGCCGAGCGAGGTGGGCGGCATGGAGTCTGCGGTCGTCTCCTACCCCGGGTTCGTCGAGGTGCTCGCAGGACTCGGGGCGCGCTTCGGAGGATGACGTGACCACCGTGATCGCGATCGACGGACCGGCCGGAGCCGGCAAGAGCACGCTGGCTCGACGGCTTGCGGTGGCGCTAAGGCTTCCCTACGTGAACACCGGGTCGATGTACCGGGCGGTGGCCGCGGCGGGGCTCAGAGAAGGGATAGACCCCGACGACGGCCAGAGGCTGGCCGAGCTCAGCCGGATGTTGAGGTTCGGTCTGCGCGATGCGGCCGGCATCCCCTCCCTCGAGATAGAAGGCGCCCCGCCGGACGAGTCCCTGGTCGATGAGCCCGTGGAAGCGATCGTGTCCCGCGTGGCGCGTCACCCCGAGGTCCGGGGGGTGTTGCGGGACGCTCAGCGGCGTCTGGGAGCGGGTGGGGCTGTCATGGAGGGTCGCGACATCGGGACCGTCGTCTTCCCCGAAGCCCCCGTCAAGGTCTTCCTCGAAGCTACCGAGGCCGAGCGGGCGGCGCGGCGCGTCCGCGAGCGAGGCGAGCCCGAGGCCGGCCGGGGCGTCGCCGAGGCCCTACGCGACCGCGACCGCGAGGACTCGAGGGTCAATCCGCTCTCCCCGGCCCCCGACGCCATCGTCATCGATACCACGGGCATGAGTCCCGAGGAGGCCTACGCCGAGGTCCTAAGGACGGTGCTGGAACGACTTGAGAAGGAGCGGGATTGACCGGTCCCGCCCGAGTAGCGGTCGTGGGTCGTCAGAACGTCGGGAAGTCGACGCTGGTGAACCGACTCTTCGGGCGGCGCGAGGCGATCGCCGCCGAGACGCCTGGCGTCACCCGGGATCGGCTCGAGCTAGAGACCACGTGGCGCGGCCGACGGGTGATCCTCGTCGACACGGGCGGGTACCTCCACCGCGCAAGAGGGGTCGAAGCGAAGGTCGCCCGGCAGGCCGAGCTCGCCGCGGAGTCATCCGACCTGGTCGTCTTCGTCGTGGACGCGCAGCTCGGGGTAGGGGAGGAGGACGCCGCCCTCGCGCGCCGGCTCCGGAAGCTCTCGGTGCCGGTGATCGTGGCGGCGAATAAGGTCGATGGGGAGCGCGAGGAGAGCGACGTCGCGGCATTTTACTCTCTCGGCCTCGGAGAGCCGGTACCCGTGTCCGCCCTTCACGGGCGGGGCTCCGGCGACCTCCTCGATCGCCTCGTGGCACTGATCCCGGAACGGGAGGAAGGGACCGGCTCCGAGCATGAGCCGCGCTTCGCGCTCGTTGGCAGGCCGAACGTCGGCAAGTCCTCGCTCTTCAACCGCCTGGTCGGGGAGGAGCGCGCGGTCGTCTTCGCGGAGGCCGGCACCACTCGCGACTCCGTAGACGCAGTCGTGGATTGGCCCGGCGGGACGGTCCGGTTCATCGACACCGCCGGCTTCCGCAGACCGTCCAGGGTCCAGGGCGTCGAGTACTACAGCTTCGTGCGGACCGTTCGCGCCGTCGACCGGGCCGAGGTGGCCGTCCTGGTGCTCGACGCGAGGGAGGGACTGACCTCGGAGGACAAGCGGATCGCCGCGCGGGTGATTGAGGCCGGTCGCGCGCTCCTCGTCGCCGCGAACAAGTGGGACCTGGTGTCCGAGAAGAACGCCGCGTTCGGGGAGCTCGCCCACGCCGTTGGGCCCTTCGCCTCGGCAGAGGTCGTCCGGACGTCGGCGCTCCGAGGGACCGGGCTCGTGCGTCTGCCGTCCGCGGTCCTCGCTCTCCGGGAGCGTTGGACGAGCCGGGTGCCGACCGCAGAGGTGAACCGCCTGGTGTCGGCCGCGCAGGACGAGCGCCCCGCGCCCCGCGGTGTCGGTCGCTACCGCTACGCCACCCAGGTCGCGGCGGGCCCCCCCACGTTCGTTCTGTTCGGGGGAAAGGCTCCAGATCCTGCCTACCGACGGTTCCTCGAGCGGCACCTGCGGGAAGCCTTCGATTGGGGTGGCGTGCCACTGAGACTCAAGTTCCGCCCGCGCGAACGTGGCGGCGGAGGCGCTCGCCGCGGCTAGGGGATCGACCGCACCGGCCCGGTACAATTCCTGCTCGCGGGCCGTGGCGCAGCTTGGTTAGCGCGTCTGACTGGGGGTCAGAAGGTCGCCGGTTCGAATCCGGCCGGCCCGACGCGATGAGGGACGAGCCCGGGCCGCGAAGGACGCGAGCGGTCCTCACGGTCCCTAATCTCCTGTCTTTCGGGCGGATCCTGCTGATCCCCCTGATCGTCTCCCTACTGCTGCGGGAGGGAAGCGAGGGGGCCGGGCTCCTGCTCTGGGGATTCGTGAGCGCGACGGACTTCGTCGATGGAGCGATCGCGCGTCGGACAGGCCAGGTCTCCGAGCTGGGCAAGGTCCTCGACCCGACAGCCGACCGTCTCGTAATCGATGCGGGGGTAGTCGCGATCGTCATACGTGGAGCCTTCCCGCTTTGGGCGGCGCTACTGATACTGGTTCGCGACCTGCTGATCCTCCTTGCGGGACTAATGCTGCTGACCCACCACCGTGGCCGGATCGACGTCCGCTGGATCGGGAAGGTGGCGACCTTCGGGCTGATGGTCGGCGTGCCGCTGGTGGCCTGGGGGCACTTCGGACTCGCGCTTCCGGCAGCGGCCACGGCGCTCGGGTGGACGTTCTTCGTGGTGGGCATCGTCGAGTACTACGCTGCTACCGCGCTGTACATCGGCGACCTGCGGCGCGCGTTCGCCCGGTAGGCTGTGACTCCTGCGATGCCGACGGGAGGCGGAGACATGGAGTTCCCCGACGATCTCGGGTACACGAAGGAGCACGAGTGGGCCAGGGACGAGGGCGGCGATCTGGTTCGCGTCGGTATCACGGACTTCGCGCAGGACGCCCTCGGCGATGTCGTGTTCGTGGACGTTCCCGAATCCGGGACCGAGCTTCGCGCCGGCCGATCGTTCGGCGAGGTCGAGTCCACCAAGTCGGTCTCAGACGTCTACAGCCCCGTCTCGGGAACCGTCGTCGAGCGGAACGCCCTCCTCGAAGACCGTCCGGAGCTCGTGAACGAGGCCCCCTACGGCGACGGGTGGCTGATCCTTGTCCGGCTCACGCACCGGGCCGAGCTCCACTCGCTGCTCGACGCCTCCGGGTACCGTGCCTTCGTGGAGTCGCAGCCCGACTGACCGAACGCGTCGCGGACGCCGGAAGCCAGGAGCGGGCGCCCGAGGTCGGTTGACCCCCTTTCGAGCCTGCGATAACGTGCGCCACTGGTCGAGGGTTGAGGTCGAGACATCGAGTCGGACCTTAAGCTCGACGGTCGTCCCGGGAGGCGCTCGAGGTTGTACTGCACCAGGTGTGGACATCGCAATCCAGACGAGGCTCGCTTCTGTGCCGAGTGTGGAGCCCCCCTTCAGGAAGACACGACCGCGGCGCTCACGCCGATCGAGGCGGAGGATGAGCCTGTGGTCGAGTTCCCCTTCCCTCATGATGAGCTGGAGCCGGGCCAGGCTCTCCTGATGGTGAAGCGTGGCCCCAACGCGGGGTCGACGTTCCTGATCGGGAACGACGTGACTACGGCCGGCCGGAACCCCGAGAGCGATGTGTTCTTGGACGACGTGACGGTCTCGCGCAAGCACGCGGAGATAGTGCGCCGGGGACAGGAGTTCTTCGTCCGCGACGTTGGAAGCCTGAACGGCACGTACGTGAACCGGGAGCGCGTCGAGGAGACGAAGCTCGCTGCCGGCGACGAGATCCAGATCGGGAGGTTCAGGTTGGCCTTCTTCGCGGGGGAGTGAGCGATGCCGACACGCAATTACCAGTCGATCGGGGAGGTGCTGGTCTCGGTGAAGACCGAGTTCCCCGACATCACGATCTCGAAGATCCGGTTCCTCGAAGCGGAGGGGCTGATCACCCCCGAACGCACGCCCTCCGGCTACAGGAAGTTCTACGAACAGGACGTGGAACGCCTGAAGTCGATCCTCAAGATGCAGCGGGACGAGTACCTGCCGCTGAAGGTGATAAAGGAGCGGCTCCTGCGACAGGAGTCGGGCGACGGGGGGGAGGCCTCGGAGGCGCCGGCCGAGGCCGAGGAGCCGGGGGACGAGCTCGCCGAGCCCCCGACGGGGTTGCAGATGTCGATCGAGGAGATGTCCGCCGCGACGGGGGTGGAACGCGAGCGGATCGAGGAGCTCGAGACCTACGGCATGGTTTGCTCGCACGGCCCGCAGGGCGCCAAGTACTACGACGGCGACGACTACGTGGTGCTTTCGATAGTCCGCGATTTCTTCCGCTTCGGAGTCGAGCCGCGGCATCTCACCATGTACAAGCATTTCGCCGAGCGGGAGGCCTCCCTGTTCGAGGCGATCGTGATGCCCACTTTGCGACAGCGGAACCCCGACGCAAGAAGGGCTGCGGCAAGCTCCCTGAGCGAGCTCGCGAAGGCGTCCCGCAAGTTGAAGCAGGCCCTCCTTCGCACGAACATCCGTCAGCACCTCCAGGCTCCCTGAGCGGGTGAACGCGCGGGCCTCCGGCCGAATCCGCGTCGCCGCGTTGGCGACGATGTTCGTGGTCCTGCTCACCGCACGGGTCGCCACCGCCGCGACCCCGTCGGCGACGCAGGGGCCCGTGGAGACTCCGCCCCCGACGCCGGTGCCTCCGTTCGGGTCGCCGTCGCCGTTCGTGAGTGTGCTGCACACGCCGGCGCCGTCGGCAGCGGACCCGATGGTCGCCGCCCCCTCGGCGGTGCTGGCTGATCTGGACACCGGGCAACTCCTGTGGACCAAGGAGCCTGGGCAGCAGCTGCCTATCGCGAGCGTCACGAAGATCATGACCGCCCTGCTCATCTTGGAGCGCACCGATCCCGAGGAGGTCGTGACCGTGAGCGACGAGGCGGCCTCCGGCGGACCGACGACTGGGATCTCCAACCTCGGGCTCCAAGCCGGAGAGCGGGTGCGCGTCGAGGACCTGCTGTACGCGCTCATACTGCAGTCGGCGAACGACGCGGCGCTGGCGCTAGCCGAGCACGTGGCGGGGAGTGTGGAGGCGTTCGTGGAGCTCATGAACAGGCGCGCGATGCGCCTCGGCCTTCGCGAGACGGAGTTCTTCTCGCCGAACGGCCTCGACGACCGTGGGTACTCGTCCGCGCGAGACCTCGTGCGCCTTACCCGCGCCGCGTACGCGGAGCCGGCCTTCCAGGCGGTCGCGACAACCCGCTTCCACGAGGTGCCGTCGCCGGACGGTCCGCCTCGCGTCGTGCAGAACCGCAACGTCTTGCTCTGGCTCTACCCAGGCGCGATCGGGGGGAAGACCGGGTTCACGACCGCTGCCGGATTCTGCGTCGTCGCGGCGGCCGAGCGCGAGGGCGTGCGCCTCGTCGCCGTGGTCCTAGGGTCGCCGAGCGAGGCCTTCTCCGACGCCGCAGAGATCTTGAACCACGGCTTCGCGGCCTTCGACCGGCACACGTTCGTGGAGCCGGGCGAGACGCTCGGACGCCTCGAGATCGTGGGCGGCCGGGTCCCGGTCGCCGCGGGCGCCGGTCTGGACGCCCTCGTCCGCGCGTCCGACGTCGGTCTCGCCGAGCGCGATGAGCGAGCCGCCCCCCGGGCCCTGTTCCCCCCCAATGAGGGGGAGCGTGTGGGCACGCTTACCGTTCGGGCCGGGGACGCGGTGCTCGGACGTGTCCCACTGGTCGTGTCGAGCGTTCCGCCGCCCGAACCCGTCGAAGGGTCCTGGCTGGGGCGGGCTGCCTCGGCGGTTTGGGACGCGGTCGCCGGCGCCTTCGCCGCGCTCGTGGACTGACCCGACTATCATCTCGTGCGGGTGTCCGAGATCGCGAGCGTGCTGTACGGCCGCGAGGATATCCGCCGACGGATCGAAGAGCTCGGCCGCACGATCACCGGGGACTACGCGGGGCGCGAGCCCGTGTTGGTCTCGGTCCTGAGAGGCGGCGCGATGTTCCTCGCGGACCTCATCCGGGAGGTTCGCCTGCCCCTTGCCTGCGACTTCATGTCTATCTCCGCCTACGGCGGGGGAGGGGAGTCCCTCGGCCGCGTCCGCATCCTGCAGGACCTCGACCAGGACATCGGCGGCCGCGACGTGATCCTGGTGGAGGACATCGTCGACACAGGCCTCACCCTCTCGTATCTGCTCTCGACGCTTCGAGCCCGCGGCCCTCTCTCCGTCGAGGTGTGCGCTCTCCTCGACAAGTCCGCTCGGCGCATCCTCCCTATCGACGTCCGATACGTTGGGTTCGACTGTCCCGACGCGTTCGTGGTGGGCTACGGCCTGGACTTCCGAGAGCGCTACCGCAACCTTCCCGACATCCTCGCAGTGAGCGACCTCGATGCTCTCTCCGCCGACCCGGACGCGCTGCTCCCGTTCCTCGACGGTAGGCGCGCCGGAACGTCGACCTAGCCCGGGGGCCTATTGTCGGAGCAGGAGCCCGGGACTACAGTCGGGAATCGATGATCGAGATGGAGCTGGCCGGCGTCCGCGTCGAACTCCCCAGCAATCAGCCGATCGTTCTGCTGAAAGAGCTGGAAGGAGAGAGATACCTCCCGATCTGGATCGGGGCGGCCGAGGCCGCCGCGATCGCGCTGGCCCTACAGGGTGTCGTCACCCCGCGTCCGATGACCCACGACCTCATGAAGAACATCCTCGAGGAGATGGCGGTCGAGGTGCAGCGGATCGTCATCACCGAGCTACGCGAGGGCACGTTCTACGCCCAGATCGACATGCGCCGCAACGGATCCGCCTTCGAGATCTCCTCCAGGCCGAGCGACGCGATCGCTCTGGCCGTCCGCCTGCAGGCTCCGATCTTCGCGAGCGAAGACGTGCTGTCCGAGGCCGCCATCCTGATACCGGCGGGAGACGACGAGGAGGAGGTCGAGAGGTTCCGGGAGTTCCTCGAGCACGTTAAGCCCGAGGACTTCGAGGAGCAGGCCCCTGGTGATTGACACCGGCCGGTAGGCTGGTTAGGGTGCGCTACGCCCTCGTAATTACGGAGCTGTGATGGCGGAACAGCCTGGATACCGCGTCCCCGACGTGTGCCGGATCGTCGGCATCAGCTATCGGCAGCTCGACTATTGGGCGCGAACGGGCCTGGTTCGGCCGTCGCTACAGGACGCTCAGGGATCAGGTACCCAGCGATTGTATTCGTTCCAGGATCTCGTCACGCTAAGGGTGGTCAAGAAACTCATCGACACCGGGGTATCGCTCCAGCGGGTGAGGAAGGCTGTGAACCACCTACGGCTGACGAAGCGACCGGCCCACGGCGTGACCCTGTTCTCGGACGGCACCCGCATCTACGAGGCAGCGTCGCCCGACGCCGTGGTGGATCTTCTGGCACAGGGGCAGGGCGTGTTCGCCATCGCAGTGGACAAGGTATGGACGGATCTCGAGGGGATCGTCACGAAGGGGAGAGGCGCGGGCAAGAAGGTGGCCCGCGCCGGAGGGTCGTGAGCGCGAGTCCCTCGGCGCGCGTCCCGGCCCTAAAGAGTGACGCCGTCCGCTTCGCACACGTTTCCGAGCGCCAATTCGCGCGATTGTTGGACTTCTACCAGATCGAATGGGAGTACGAGCCGACCTCCTTCGACCTAGAGTGGGACAAGGAGGGACGCGTCGTCCAGCGGTTCACGCCGGACTTCCACCTGCCGCAATACGACCTGTATATCGAGATCACGACGCTCAACCAGCGGCTCGTGACCAAGAAGAACCGCAAGGTCCGACGACTGCGGGAGCTCTACCCGGAGGTCAAGTGCAAGATCTTCTACCAGCGCGACTATCTCTCACTCGTCACGAAGTACGGGCTCGAGGAACTGACGGACTGACCGACGGTCGGCATCGGCCTCGAACCGTAGACTGAGGCCCCGACATGCGGTTCGCGCCCCACACCAACGACGACGTCGCGCAGATGCTCTCGCGGCTCGGATTCGGGTCCCTGGATCGGCTCTTCGACCAGATCCCGGAGTCGGTGCGTCTCGAACGGCCCCT
The DNA here is from genome assembly GCA_035288045.1 of Actinomycetota bacterium. Classification (GTDB taxonomy): domain Bacteria; phylum Actinomycetota; class UBA4738; order UBA4738; family HRBIN12; genus DATEBA01. The sequence continues at coordinate 14,219 of DATEBA010000018.1, read as the reverse complement.
CGCGCTCCCCGACGGCGTCTCGGAGCTCGAGCTCGTCGAGGACCTGCGGACCCTGGCGACCCGCAACCGCAGCGCGGATGACCTCGTGTGCTTCGCCGGCGGAGGGGCCTACGACCACTACGTTCCTGCGGTCGTCTGGGCACTCGCCGGGCGCTCGGAGTTCTACACGTCCTACACCCCCTACCAGCCCGAGCTGTCTCAGGGTGTCCTCCAGGCGCTGTTCGAGTATCAGTCGATGGTCTGCGAGCTGACCGCCCTCGATGTCTCGAACGCGTCCCTATACGACGGCGCCACGGCGCTCGTCGAGGCAGTGAACCTCGCCCGGGCGGCGACCGGGCGAGGCCGGGTCCTCGTGTCCGAGACCGTCGACCCCAGGTACCTGGCGACGCTTCGGACCTACGGCCTCGGCGCCGGCTACGAGCCCGAGACCTTCCCAGCCCCCGAGGGCCGCGGGGGCGCTCCCGCGGTGGCTGAGGACGTCGGGTGCGTGATCGTCCAGCACCCCAACGCATATGGCATCCTCGAGCCGGCCCGGGAGCTGTTCGCCACCGCGAGGGCAGGCGGAGCACGCGCCATCCAGGTGTTCGACCCGCTCTCGCTAGGCGTGCTCGCGCCGCCCGGAGATCTCGGCGCCGACGTCGCGGTGGCAGAGGGCCAGGTGCTCGGAAACCATCTCAGCTTCGGAGGCCCCTACCTCGGCGTTATCGCCGCACGGATGGAAGACGTGCGCAGGATGCCCGGCCGGATCGTTGGGGAGACGGTCGACGTCGACGGCCGGACGGGATACGTGCTCACCCTCCAGGCGCGGGAGCAGCACATCCGCCGGGAGACGGCGGTGTCGAACATCTGCACCAATCAGACGCTCATGGCCATCGCGGCCGCGGTCTACCTGGCTTGGCTGGGTCCCGAAGGGCTCGCAGAGCTAGGCCGGCTCTGCTCGGCCAAGGCCGCCTACGCCGCGGAGCGGCTCGCGGACCTTCCCGGCGTGGACCTCCGCTACCCGGACGCCCCGTTCTTCAAGGAGTTCGCTCTGCGTCTGCCGCTGCCTGCGGCCGAGGTCCGCCGCGCCCTGGCCGATCGCGGATACCTCGCGGGGGTTCCGGTCGGTGACCTCCTGGTGGTGGCGGTGACCGAGCGACGGACGCGCTCACAGATCGACGGGCTCGTCGAGGCCATGGCCGGGGTGCTCGGGTGACGATCGGAGCCCCCGTGCGTCGCCAGGGCCCGCGCGGTGAGGGGTCGATCCTCGGCATCTCGCGGCCCGAGCGACGGGCGTCGAGCCTTCCGAGGGCGGACGTGCCCGGAGCGACGCTACCCTCCGACGCGATCCGAGCCACCCCGCCCAGGCTGCCCGAGGTCGCGGAGCGAGATCTGGTTCGCCACTACACGCGCTTGTCCCAGATGAACTTCGGCGTGGACACCGGCATCTACCCACTCGGCTCCTGCACGATGAAGTACAACCCCAAGGTCGCCGAGACGGTAGCCGGCGCCCCTGGCTTCCAGCGCCTGCACCCGCTCCAGCCGGACAACACCGTCCAAGGGGCACTCGAGCTACTGTGGCGCCTGGAGGGCGCTCTCTGCGAGATAACCGGCATGGCCCGCGCAACGCTGCAACCGCCGGCCGGTGCGTGCGGCGAGCTGACCGGCCTCCTGCTGATGCGGGCCTACCACCAGGCGGGCGGGGGAGGCCCGCGGCGGAGGGTCGTGATCCCCGACTCCGCGCACGGCACGAACCCTGCCAGCGTGAGGATGGGCGGCTACGAGGCCGTCTCAGTACCGTCGGATCCGAGGGGTCTGGTGGACGTTGGGGAGCTCCGCAAGATCGTCGACGAGGAAGTGGCTGGCCTCATGCTCACCAACCCCAATACGCTCGGCCTCTTCGAGGAGGAGATCCAGGACATCACGAGCATCGTCCACGACGCCGGGGGGCTCGTGTACTACGACGGCGCTAACCTGAACGCGATCCTCGGCCGATGCCGACCCGGTGACATGGGCTTCGACATCGTGCACATAAACACGCACAAGACCTTCGCGACCCCCCACGGAGGCGGTGGCCCGGGAGCCGGTCCGGTCGGCGTGCGCGAGGAGCTCGTCCCGTTCCTGCCTGCACCTACGGTCGAGAAAGACGGGACCTCGGGCGCGTTCTACCTCGATCACGACCGCCCCCGCTCGATCGGCCGCGTGCACGGCTTCAACGGCAACTTCGGTGTGCTCGTGCGCGCCTACGCGTACGTCTTCGGGCACGGGGCCGACGGGCTCAAGCATGTCGCCGAGCACGCGGTCCTGAACGCGAACTACCTCGCGGAGCTCCTTCGCGGCGTGTACCCGCTCGCCTACTCGGAGCCCCCGATGCACGAGTTCGTCGCCACGGCCAGGCCGCTGAAGGAGCGCCACGGGGTCCGTGCGATGGATGTGGCCAAGCGCCTGATCGATCTCGGATACCACCCGCCTACCGTCTATTTCCCGCTCGTGGTCGACGAAGCGATGATGGTCGAGCCGACCGAGACCGAAACCAAGGAGTCGCTGGAGGCATTCGCGGCCGCCCTCCGCCAGGCCGCCGGCGAGGCCGAGTCCGACCCGGCGCTCCTCCGGGAGGCGCCGACCTCGACCCCCGTGCGTCGCCTCGACGAGGCTCGCGCGGCCCGGAGCCTGAGGCTCCGCTGGTAGGCGCGTCCGCGCGTCCCCCGTTCTCCCCACACTCGCATTCGTGACTACGCGCACGTAGCCCGTTCGAGCCAGAACGGACTCAAGCCTTGCGCGATGCCTGCCGATGGAAGGGGGGTGTGGCGCGCCGTGAGGCGCGCCCGGTCGGGAAGAAGCGGGTTGGCCCCTAGATGCGCGAACCGCCAGCAACGGCGGGGCGCACGGGGGCGGTTAGGGAGGCAGACATGCGAAGCGGCTGGTCTCGCAGGTGGGGTGCCGTTCTGGCACTCGTCCTAACCACGGTCCTGTTCCTCGGCGCGCTCGCACCGAGCCAAGCGGGGGCGGCGGCGAAGGGAACACGGCGCGAGCAGATGCTCGAGCTCATCAACAGTGCACGCGTGAGCCACGGGATTCGGCGCCTGTCCTTCGACCGGCAGCTCAACCACTTCGCGAAGGCGCACAGCCGGGACATGGAAAAGAAGAACAAGCTCTTCCACAGCGATAGCGTCTCCAGGTACCTCCCGCGGAGCTGGAGCACCTGGGGGGAGAACGTCGGCGTCGGCGTCACGGTGCGCGGGCTGCACCAGGCTTTCATGGACAGCGACGGCCACCGGCACAACGTGCTGAACCGAGGGTTCGACCACGTCGGCATCGGCTTCGTGAAGTCCCCGGAGAAGGGCATCCTCTGGGTCACGATCGTCTTCTACGGGTGACCCTCGCGGGCGGGGATGAGGGAGCGACCCGAGCCCCCTCGGCTCGGGTCGTTCTCCTCTTTCCGGTCGGCCCTTAGACCCTGATCTCGTCCTCACGTCGACCGGAGGCGAGAAGCGAGAGCGTCCCGAGCGCGGCCAGGAGAACCGCGACCCAGCCGAGCCACATCCGGTCGGTGCCGGTGAAGGCGGTCGGCCGGACCTGCGGCGGCTCCTTCAGGTTCTTCTCGGGCGGCTCCTTGACGAGGACCACGGTCACCTCGGCCGGGTCGTCGTCAGTGACCGTCAGCCCGAGGACGTCCGTGCCGGCCGTGGACCCGACGTTGACGACGATCGGCTCGTCCGCCGTGAGCTGCGTGGTCGCGGTGAACTCGATGCTCTCGCCGGGGTCGAGCGGGTCCTCGAAGTCCGCCAAATGCCCGAGAATGTCGTCGTCGAGTATCACCTCGTAAAGAGTCGTGTCGCCGATGTTCGTGATCACGTAGGAGTAGGTGATCTCGTCGCCCGGGGTGCCGGACACGGGGTCGGCCTCCTTCACGATCTCGATCGCGGGGTGGATGATGTCCACCACGTGATCGTCCTGGTCGGACACGTTCTCCCCGAGCGGGCTGATGCCGGAGACGGTCGCCGTGTTCGGTAGTGGATCCGGGTCCTCGGCCGTGATCAGGTGCGAGCACTCGTAGGTCCAGACTTCGTCCACCGACATGATCGCGTCGCCGTCGCCGTCATCGGTAAGGGTTGCGGCCCCGTCGCAGTTCGGGTCTACGAGCGCGACGTCGTGCAGAGGCACATCGCCGACGTTGGTTGCGGTGAAGGTGTACGGGGCCGTGTCACCGACGTGGGCGAGGTCGATCCCGTCCTTGACCAGCTCGATCGCCGGATTCTGCACGTCGGCCCCACACGAGGCGGCGTCCCTCACGGTGGCCTGCGAATCCTCGCCCACCGCTTCGGCCGTCACGGTGTTCGTTAGTGGGTCGGGATCCTGCGCGGTGATCGTGTGATCGAAGGACCTCGTGACCGACTTGCCCACGGCCAGAGTGGACGGGAAGGCGCCGAGCTTGCCGCCGAACATCGGGTCGGAGACGACCAGGTCGACGAGCGGCTCGTCGCCGGTGTTGGTGACCGTTACGTAGTACGTGATCGTGTCGCCGACACCGCCCGAGGGCGGGCAGGTCTTGTCGACGTCGATCCCCGGCACGTGCTCGATGTCGGCCTCGCAGGAAGCCGTATCGAACACCGTGCTCTGGGAGAACTGGCCCTCGGCGGTGGCCGTGACGGTGTTCGTGAGCGGGTCGGGGTCCGAGGCGGTGACCGTGTGGGTGAACTGTCGCGTCACCGAATCGCCCACCCCGAGCCTGGTCGGGAAGGTTCCCAGGGTCCCGCCCAGGAGGGGATCAGACACGACGAGGTCGGTGAGGGGTTCGTTGCCGGTGTTGGCGACCGTGATCGAGTAGGTGATGTCCTCCCCGATCTTGGCCGACCCGGTGCATTCCTTCTCAACGTCGATCCCGGGGGCGGCGATGTCCTCGACCTTCTTGAGAGGGATCGTCTGGTTGCCGACGCTGACCGTCTCGTCGCCGGCGGACGCGTCGGTGATCGCGACGTGGAGGTTCCCGGTCGGGGAGCCGCCCACTTGGCACCCGAGTAGAACGACCAGACGCAGAATGAAGACGTCGCTCGCGTTGATGTTCGTCACGCGAACGTCGCCCACGATCGCGTCCTTTCCTCCGAGGGTGCCGGAGGTCTCGGACTGGATGGCGGCGTTCTCGTCGCCCTCGAGGTTCTGGTTGCCGGAGTCCCCGCCATTCTTGGATGCCGAGACCAGGTCGACGAATCCCACCCCCGGCTGCCCGGTGGGTTCCTTCAGGAATTTGAACGTCAGGTCTATGTCGTTCGAGCCGTCGACGTCGCCGTCGGCTTCGATCTTGGTGAAGAACACGACCTTGTCACCGCACTCGAAGTCGCCGCCCTCGAGCGATTCGACAACGCCGGTCGTCTTGTCGATCGTTCGGTCGGCGTACTCGCCGCCGACTCCGGTCTGGTGGTTGTAGCTGAAAGGACCGGCCGCCACCAGGTCGAGGCTGATATCACCGCCGGCCGCCGCGGCCGTCGTCGCGGATGGGGCGGAGTCGCGAGCGGGGGAGGAGCCGCCGTCGCCACCGCCTCCTCCGGCCGCCGGCGCGCTGCCTCCCGGGGCGATGCCGGGAGACGCGAGCGCCGCAACGTATCCCTGGGCCATGAACAGGAACATGGATACGGCGAAGGCGAAGAATGGCACCTTCGACCTTCCCCGGAGGATCCCCTCTGCGCGCAGCATGTCTGCCTCCTCTGGTCGGAGCTCGTCGTCCGAACGTCCGACGCTTCTGTCCCCCGAACGTCGGGTTCTTCCTGAAGGGTACGCCCGACGCCCAGGCCGGCCATCAGGCGAAGGACCTTCCCCAGCCCCTCACTTCGGGCCTAGGTCCGAAGGTGGGCGGCCCAGTGTATGGAGGGGAGGCGGTCCGTCGCAACCCGCAGCCGGGACCAGAAAGATTCAGTGCCGAAGGCCGTTCCGTCGCGGTGTCCCGACACGATCCACGCCCCCCCGCGTCGCGGCGGACTCTTGTCGGGGCGATAGGTACCACCGAGCTGGGGGAGAATGCTGGGGTAAGTTTCCATAATATCCGTTATGGGCGTTGCGTGGGTCGCCAGGGCGAGCCGCCGAGCCGCAGTCTTAGCCCCCAGACGGTCGTGAGCCAGAGGGCTTCGGCCACGACACCGCGGGAGATCTTGGATCGGCCGTGCTGGCGCTCGCGGAAGGTGATCGGGACCTGTGCGATCGTGGCGCCGAGGAGCCACGTACGGAGCGTTAGCTCGATCTGGAAGGCGTAGCCGTCGGACCGGACGGGGCGGGTGAGGATGCGCTCGAGGGTTCGGCGCCGGTAGACCCGGAAGCCGCTCGTGAGGTCCCCGGCCGGGAGACCCAGGGTGAGACGCGCGTAGACGTTGCCGGCCCGGGACAGTAGCAGCCGAGACCTGCTCCAGTTGGTGACCGAGCCGCCGGGGACGTAGCGGCTCCCGATCACGAGATCGGCCCTGCCAAGCGCCGCGAGGAGGCTGGGGAGCTGCTGTGGGTCGTGGGATAGGTCGGCGTCCATCTCGGCGACGACGTCGTAGCCGTCCTCGAGAGCCTGCCGAAAGCCCAGGAGGTAGGCGCTGGCGAGTCCCTGCTTGGCTCGCCGCTCGATTAGACGAACGCCGGGGTCGTTCTGCGCCATCGAGCGGACCACGTCACCGGTGCCGTCGGGCGAGCCGTCGTCGACAACGAGGACGTCTACCGGGTCGGGCAGCGACCGCAGAGCGCGAAGGACCGACTCGATCGTCTGGCGCTCGTCGTAGGTGGGGAGCACGACCAGGACGCGCGGATCGGGTGTGAACCGGAGCGGAGCGCGCTCGTGGGGGCGCGGCGGCGGATAGAGGAAAAGGAAGAGGACAAACGGCATACAGAGGAGCGGCACCCAGTCGCCCAGGCGCGAGTACAGGGTGCGTGCCTGAGAAAGGCGTATCTGGTGGCGGAGTATCGCCGGCTCGAACAACTCCGAGCGCTCGACCACCCTGCCACTGGGGTCGATCATGGCGCTCACCCCCGACAGCGCGGCATGTACGGTCCACCGCCCGAGCTCCACGGCCCGCAGCCGGCTGAACACGAGCTGCTGTTGGGACGCGGCCGTCTCCTCGTACGAGGAGTTGTTCGTTGTGACGACGAGGAGATCGGCGCCCTGGTTGACCAGCTCGCGGTCGATCGACGGGAAGCTGTTCTCGAAGCAGATGACGTTCGCGATGACGAGCCCGTCGACCTCCAGGGTGGCGAGCCGCTCCCCCGGTGTCAGCTCGTAAGGGACCTGGTCGAGCGCCGACACCCAGCCGACCAGCCACTTCAGCGGTATGTACTCCCCGTAGGGAACCAGGTGTGTCTTGGCGTAGCGGTCGACCAGGTTCCCTTCGTCGTCGAACAGCAGCCCCTCGTTCCGAAGCTTGCCGTCCGGGCCGCGGGGAACCCCGCCGACGAGCGTCGGGACTCCGAGCTCGCGGATCGCTTCGGTAACCCGCTCGAACGTGTCCGGCTCGAAGGCACCGGGGTCGAGGGCGCTCTCGCCCCAGACGACCAGGTCGGGCGGGTCGGCGGCGAGCGTCCCGTGTAGGTCGACGTTCATCTCCGCAACCGTTCGGTCTTCCGCGAGGCGATCGGGCCCGTAGGCGGCACGTACGTCGACCTGGATCGCGGCGACGTCGAGACTCGGGCCGTCTGGCGCCGGCAGCGGGATCAGCACCGGTACGACGGCGAGCACGAGGCCGAGCCCGATCGGGGGCAATGCCGCCAACACTCCCCCGCTCGACCGTTCCCAGGCGACGACGAGCAGCGCGTTCACCAGGGCCACGACGAAGGAGAGCGCCCAGACGCCGCCCACCGACGCAAGGGGGAGGAGCAGCGGGTTACCGGTCTGCGTCGAGCCTAGCTGCCCCCAGGTGAACCCGCCGAGCGGCCACATGCCGTGCACCCATTCGACCGCGACCCAGAGAGCGGCCAGACCCAACGACGACCGCCACGGCCGACCGGGCCGCACGATCGTGGTTGCGGCCAGCCCGAAGAGCCCCACGTAGGAGGCCGACCAGATCACGAGCGCCCCCCAGGCGAGCTCGCCGAAGAGCAGGATCCAGTAGAGAACGGCACCGAAGTACCCCACCCCTAGTGCCAGGCCGATAGCGAGCCCCCGTAGGAGCTGGCTTCCCCGCAGGAGCCAGAAGACCGGCGCGAGCGCGACGAAGGCAACGGGCCACGCGTCCACGGGTGGCAGCGACAGCGAGAGCAGGAGGCCGCAGAGGGCTGAGGCAAGCACGCCCGCCGGGAGCGGGACCTGTGCGGCCGTCAGGCGCAGTCTCGACAGAGTTGCCGACTCTTGTCCTTCAGCTGACTCCGATGCTTCACCAGGAAGCATCTCTTGCAGACGAACTCGGTCGGTTGGGGCGGGACGACCTTGACCGCCAGGGGCTCGAGGCGCTCCTCCCTCGTAAGAGAAACCAGCGCGTCGTCGTCCTCGTCTTCCTCGACGACCCGAGCTTCCTTCTTGACGAGGATCTCCTCGATCGACTCGACCTCCCCCTCACCCGCGACGGCGGGTGCTGTGGGGGTCTCCTCGGACGCCTCCTCGCCTTCCTCGACTGGGAGGTCCTCGTCTTCGTCCGAGATCTCCTCGTCGTCCAGCGGATCCTCGGCGTCGTCCATCGGGCTCCCTCGCCTCACTCGGGCGACGATTGTACTCGCGTCGCCCGCGTCTACCTCCGAATCGGGTGCTCGGGGCGAGATCTCTAGAGGGAAGAAGAGAGGACCCAAGAGACCTTTGGGGCCGCGACGCCGGGGCGCCGCGTTCTCTACTCAGCCTCTTGGGTCCTCGGCGCCCCCACCGGGGTGGCGGCGCGCCGCGGAGTCTAGGACCGCCCCCCTCCCCTGTCAACCGCGCACCTCGGGGCCTAGGCCGCGAACACCTCGCGGCCCAGCGAGACCGTCATCACCGGTCGGAGCGCCGGCGGCCGGTCGGCGCCGAGCGGATCCGCCTCGTAGACGGCGAAGTCGGCATGCATCCCCGGCTCGAGCGATCCCTTCTTGTCCTCCTGGTTCGACAGGCGGGCGCTTCCGATGGTCGCCAGCCTAAGAGCCTCCTCGCGGGAGAGGCGCTGCCCGGGATCGTGGTGACCTTCGAGCGCGTCTAGGGTCGCGATCGGATCGAGATCTGTGATCGGCGCGTCCGTGCCCACCCCGACCACGAGGCCCCGGCCGAGCAGATCTCGGAAGGGGTTCATCGTCGCGGCCCGTTCCCACCCAAGGGCGAGGTCGTAGAGCTGCCCCGGGGCCCCCCACTGTGCGTCGAAGGCCGGCTGCACCGAAACTGCGACGCCGAGCATCCCCGCCCGCTCGAGCTGGGACCGGTTCGGCATCTCGAAGTGCTCGATCCGGTGGCGGCGTGCCCGGAAGTGACGCTTCCCGCGGGAGTCGAGAGCCCCGTACACTCGCTCCCAGGTCCCGATGGCTTGCTCGATCGCGCGGTCGCCGATCGCGTGGACCCCTACCTGGAGTCCGGCGAGGTGGGCGTCGTGGAAGAACTCGGCGAGCTCGTCGTCCTCGAGGTACCTGATCCCAACGTCGCCGCGGTCGACGTAGGGCTCGGAGAGCGAAGCGGTTCGCGCACCTATCGAGCCGTCGAGGGTGAGGTCCCCGCCGATCCGTCCGAGGCCGAGGTCTATCGCCTGGGGGATGTCGGTGGTCGCGAGGTATGGGACTACGTCCACGGGGAGTCGGCCCCTGTGGTCGAGCAGAACGCGCAGGTCGTCGATCCCACGCCCCGCCGGCATCGACATCTCGTGCACGCACGTCACACCTCGCGATGCGGCGAGTGCGGCGGCACGCAGCTGGAGCTCCTCCACCTGGCGGTCGGAGACCTGATGAGCCCACCACGCTCGAAGGCGTCGGTTCGCCTCCCGCGTCACGCGGCCGGTCGGCTCGCCGCCCGGACCGCGCTCAACGCCGTCCGCCTCGAGCGCACCGGACTCGCTCAGCGCCGGCGTGTTCGCGAGGGAGACGTGTCCGTCGGCCCGTACCACGATGAGCGGGAGGCGCGACGCGGCATCGAGGTCCGGAAGCGTTGGCACTCTCGGGTTCGCCCACTTCGTCTCGTCGTAGCCGTGGACGAGCGTGGGCCCCTCACGCTCCGCCGCGATCTCGGCGAGAGTGGAGACGAGCTCCTCCGCCGATCGAGCGACGCCGATCTCCGGATTGGCGTCGTGGACGCCGGTGCCCGTCAGGTGGACGTGGGAGTCGATGAACCCCGGGACGATCGTCGTGGCGGGGAGGTCGACGACCCGGTCGGCGGCCGGCGGCGCGCCCGAGCCGACCCGCTCGATGTGGCGGCCGTCGACCAGGACCCACTCCCCCGACGGGGGATGCGAAAGCGTGTGCACGCGGGATGCCCGGTAGAGGGTCTTCATCGCGGTGGGCGGCTCATCCGCGGCGATTATAGGTGCGGCCCAAGGACATCCGGCGCTGCGCGCAGAGTTCCTCGCGGTCGTACATCACACGCGTCTTCCCTTCGTTGAGGGAGAGGCCGGCGTCGCCAAGGGCCGAGTCGAGCGCATCGAGAACGGAGAGGGGCGACCCTCGCTCGGGGACGAACACGACGAAGTCGTCGACCCATCGGAGGTGGCGGGCGCCGACGGATCCGGACCGACGGGTAGCCCACGGATACCGTCGCGGCCGTACCGCTCGAGGAGCCGGAGAACCGGTCCAACGAGGGCCGGCTCGCACCCGACGGCGCGCAGAGCGCGGTCGACGGCGGTCGGAGCGATGGTCGCATAGCAGTCGCTCACGTCCGCGACAACGGCCGTGCCGCGGTGACGCCGGGCCATCGCAAGCGTCGAGCTCGAGAACCGGCGCCAAGCGGGACCCCACGGGGCGAGCGCCAGCCCCTGCCCCACCACCCGGGTCCGGTTCGCGCGCACCTCGGGTCGCAGCGATCTCTCGATCTCGGCGACGACGCGAGCGACCGCGGACGCGTAGTCGCGGGAGTCGCGAGGATCGAGCTCGGCCAGGACACGCACGCGCCCGGCTTTGTCCACCGGCGCCGCGCGTGCCGGCGCCAGGCCGGGACTACCCACCAGTGACCCCCTCCGGCCCGGAGGGGGCAGACCCGTCGATAACCGACGGAACGGTTCTACCGCTTCATCGGGAAGGTGAACAATGGGCCGGTCGGGGATTCCTCGCTCCCCCGCCCGTATCGGCCGGCCTGCGCCTCACCTATGATGCGAGCATGCTCGACGAGCGGGACCTGGACATCATCGCGGCGCTCCAGGAGGACGCCAGGGCCACCTACACGGACATCGCCAAGCGCGTCGGGCTGTCGGCATCGTCGGTTCACGACCGCGTGCGCAAGCTCGAGCAGGGTGGGGTGATCCGGGCCTACCGCGCGGAGGTCGATCCGGAGGCGATCGGCCTGCTGGTAACGGCGCTCATCTCGGTGCTCCCTCTCGACCCCACGCAACCCGACGACCTGCCGGACCGCGTCACCGAGTTCCGCGAAGTCGAGGACTGTTTCAGCGTGGCCGGCGAGGCCAACTACGTTCTCAAGGTCCGGACGAGGACGCCCGCGCACCTCGAGGATCTGATCCGACACCTGCGCGAAAAGGCCGGTGTGCAAACGCGGACCACGGTGGTGCTCTCTACGCCCTTTGAGGGCCGACCTCTCCGACCCTAGCCCGGCTCGCGCCAACGCCGGAGCGCCTCTTCGCCGGCCTCCGAGGATCGCTCGCTCTCGACCTTGGTCGAGAGCTTGCGGTGGCGGGCGTAGAGCTCCACGTACTCCCTCCAGAGGTGCGTGAGCCCGCCGGATGGGTCCAGCTCGGCCGCGCTCCGCGGCTGAAGACCGAAGTGACCGCCGCCGGGGTCGGGCAGCGCGTTCGGCGTGAGTCCGAACTCGGTCAGGACGCCGTCCAGCCGGTCCGCGCCGTTGGTGAGCCGCACCCAGACGCGGTTCATCGGATCGTCAAGGGCCTCGGAGGGCAGAGGGTCCTTCACGCGGCGCCCGGTGACGCGCAGCTCGCGCTCGAAGTACGTTGGGCCGAGACGCTCCCCGCCGATCGTGCCGCTATGCTCGACGCCGTAGCGCGGCGCGTCGGGGTCCGGCTCCGCCGTCTCGACGAACACCTCGCGGAGGGTTGCCGGCTCGATCCAGAGGCTCCCATCTCGGAGTTGCTCGGCGATATCCCGCGCGCCGCCCGTGATCGCGTCGTCCACGCTACGCCGTAGCGACGCCACGCTCTCGGAGTCGAGCGCGTTGAACCAGTCCGCGCGAGCGACGATCAGCTCCTCTACCCTGCGGTGAAGCGCGGTCGCGAGGGCTTCGCCGGCGGCATCGGCGAAGCGACCTGCCAACGTCGCTATCGCCTCCTGCGTGGCGCGGAGCTCCTGTTGAGCGTCCTCCCTCCCCATGGGGCCGAAGCTACATCGCCACCGGAACCCGGGCAAGGCGTAGACTTCCCGGTACGGGACGCAGGCCCGAACCGAGCCTTGGAGGGTGATTCATGAATCCCTGGCGACGCTACGGACGTTGGCTGAAGCGGATCGCGATCTTCGTTGGCCTCTACATCGGGATCGCCTATCTCCTTATCGGAGTCAGTCCAGGCGACGCGCTCCTGCATCCGGGACAGAACCTGGCCTCGTATCGGATCTTCCTCGTCCAGCTCATCTTCGTGACGCTCTTCATCCTCGTGCAGTTCGTCGCCATGTTCTGGTTCGTCTCCCGCGGCAACGACTACGTGATCTACCCGGGCGAGTACGACGTCACCTTCGACGACGTGCGGGGCCAGCCCGCCGCCGTCGAGTCGACGCAGGAGGTGCTCCGCCTCTTCCAGGGCTTCAAGGACTTCAAGCAGATGGGCGGCTATCCGCCACACGGCATCCTGTTCGAGGGCCCGCCGGGCACAGGCAAGACGCTTATGGCTAAGGCGGTCGCCGGCGCCACCGGCGTCCCGTTCGTCTACACGTCGGGTTCGGGGTTCGCGAGCATGTTCATGGGCGTCGGGAACATGAAGGTTCGCCGGCTGTTCCGCCGCGCCCGCGCGATGTCGGACAAGTACGGCGGCGCGGTCATCTTCATCGACGAGATCGACGCGATCGGTGGCAGCCGGGGCGCCGTCTCCGAGCGCTCGGTGGGCGAGGAGTCCCCTCGGCAGCCGGACCGGATCATCGCCGGCATGGGCATGGGCGGCGGCGGGATGATGGGGATGAACGAGCTGCTCGTGCAGATGGACGGTCTCGTCGTCCCGCGAGGGATCTGGCGCCACCTCCGCCGGATCCTCTTCCACGCCAAGCCGAAGGTCCCCTTCTACAACCTCCTCATCATCGGCGCGACCAACCGCGCCGCGACGCTCGACCGCGCCCTCCTCCGTCCGGGCCGATTCGACCGCAAGATCCACGTCGGTTTACCCGACCACGAGGGCAGGCGCGACATCGCCAAGTACTACCTAGCGAAGGTTCGCCACGAACCTATCGATCTCGAGAAGCTCGCCCGCATGACCGTCAGCTACACGCCGGCGATGATCAAGAACGTCGTGAACGAGGCTCTGATCTTCGCGCTTCAGGACGGACGCGACGCGCTCCGGTGGGACGACCTGTGGCAGGCCAAGCTCACCGAGGAGGTCGGCCTCAAGCAGCCGGTCTCGTACACCCTGCGCGAGAAGGAGATGGTCGCGGTCCACGAGGCGTCGCACGCCGTCGCCTCCTACTCCCTCGAGCGCGGTGAGCGCCAGATCCAGGTGATCACGATCCAGAAGCGCGAGAGCGCGCTCGGGCTGGTCCACGGACAGGACATCGAGGACCGGTACCTGCGCACCCAGAAGGAGATCATCGCCCGGATCCAGGTGTCGCTCGCGGGGCTCGTCGCCGAGCAGATGTGGTTCGGCCAGACCACGACCGGGCCGTCCAGCGACCTCGAGGCGGCGACGTGGAACGCCGCCGCCTACGTCGGGCTCTTCGGGATGGGCAGGAGCCTCGTGTCCGCCGGCGTCGCGGCCAACCCGTTCGCGGGTGAGAGCCTCGCCGCGGCGATCCTCGGCGACCCCGACCGCAGAAAGGAGGTGAACGAGCTGCTCGAGGAATGCAGACGCCGCGTCAAGGCGCTGCTCGAGACGAAGCGCCACGCCGTCGAGGGCGTGCGCGACGCCCTCCTCGAGCGCGAGGAGCTGATCGGGGACGAGATCGAGGAGGTCATGGCCCAGCTCGGGGAGCGGGAACCGCTCGAGTACCCGGTGGCCGTCGCGTCCGGCAACGGCCGGGACGGG
>DATEBA010000017.1:0-8606 GCA_035288045.1 Actinomycetota bacterium | reverse complement strand
GAAGGTAGCCCAGGCGAGCGTGATGTCGTTGGCCGGGGTCAGCCCCGGCTCGATCCTGGAACTACCTGCGGGGAATCTCACCGAGGCGCCGAACGTGTCCATACCGGTGAACAGCCGCAGGATCTCGGCACCCGCTGCGCTGAAGTTGCTGTGCCCTGAGGAGTACTCGGGAAAGGGCGGTGTCGGGAACGTGGTCGGCTGGTACGGGAACCACTCTTCGCCACTGATCAGCTGCGTCCCGCGCCCCGGACCGCCCCATGCCCGCACCCGCCGGCCCCGGAACAGGTAACGGATCGCCGTGATCGGTCGGACCGAGGAGAACGCGCACTTGTTGTCCCACGCGCAGATGCCGGCATCGAAGATCGCGTTCGTGAGCGCGAAGAAGAGCTTCACAGCGCGATCGAGATCCAGCTCGCTGTCGCCCTTACGATCACGGTGAGCGACGAGCTGCGCGAGAAGGTTCCAATGCCCCGGCGGGAGCTCGGAGCGCGGGCCGTCGGCCCAGTATTCGGAGATGACCTTCTGCTCGTCGGTGAGCACGGCACTGATGTCGAGCAGTGCTCGGGCTTGGGCTCTGTACCCGGCGGAGCCGTATCGGGCCGGCCCCGTCTTCGAGCGAAGCTCGCTGTTCGAGTTCATCGCGAACGGGATGACGTGTTGCCACTGCGCGCCGACGAACGGCGGCGTGACCACGTTCCCCGAGCCGTCTAGGTAGCGGAGCGGTTGCCAGGCATTCGGGTCGTGCACTGCCTCAGGATCGAATGGAAGCCGGATGTCCATCGGATCGTTCGCCGGCACGAAACCGGTGTAGTCGGAGTACGCCACCCCAGGCTGACCGCCGGGCTCGTCCCCGAGCTGGTTCGCGCCGTCGTGGTGCCGGAAGGTCAGCACTGCATCGGCGGCCAGATTGCCGATCCCGGCCGGCGTGGTCGGATCGGTCGAGTGGTCGCCTGGGTCGTAGCCGAGGCTTCCCATCAGCGGGTCGAAGACGCTCGCCCTGCCGTCAGGGAAGAGATCGGCCGCCGCCCGGTACGCGGCGAAGCTGACCGCCTCTGCTTTGTTGGCGAAGCGGCGTTCGCTCGCGGGCCGCCTCAGGGAGCCGCCGAGCTGGGTGCCCACCGCCACGCGGTCGTAGGCCGCCCAGGCATCGTAGATGCATGTGTGCGCGATCCCGAGCGCGCGAGCGACCATCGGCGGGCCGATCTTCGAGTCGCGGACGCCCTGCAGCAGAGCGTTGTTCCATCGGAGGATGACGTTCTCGGCCGGCTTGACCGAGCGGGCCGGCCGGGCTGGTGGTCGCGCTAGCGCGCCGCCCGGGATCAGCAGCGCAGCACCGCCGGCGCCCGCAGCCTGAAGGAGCTGCCGTCGCGAGATCCGAACGTCGGATCCGATCGCCACGGATCGATCGTACTCACCGGTGCATCGATGGGGAAGGTCGGCTCCGGCGGCCGACACGCTCGGCCCGCGACGACTCAGCACACTTGTGCCTTCGGCGAACAAGGGTCTAGGGTCGCTTCATGCGCGCGTCTCGCGACGCGAACTCGGAAGGAGGGAGTCATGAAGAGGCTGGCCGTTCTGGTCGGAGCGACGATCGCCACCGCCGTCCTGCCGATCCACGCTGGAGCCTCGTCCGCCACGATGGTGCGAGGCGGCGGCGCCGGCACCTTCGGGACCGATCTCGACGGCGACGGCGACATCGACGGCTCCCGCTTCGGTCTCGGCGTGGCGATACTGGGTGGCGGGTCCGCCGGCGGACACTTCCTGTGCCTCATGGCCGGTGACTCCGACATCCTTGGGCTCCCGGTAATGAGCGTGAGCGGCCGGGTGACCCAGGGCACGCTGGGAGCCGGTGGAAGCGCCACGTTCGGGGGGACCGCGACCGTGAACCTCGGCAACGGCGTCGCCTACCGAGGCGTGCCGTTCCGGGTAGAAGTGACGGCGGGAGGGCCTGGGTCCGGGACGATACAGCTCACGGTCATCGGCGCGTTCGACGGCGTCCCGGGGGATACGGTCTCGGGCAACGGGAACTACGACCTGCCCGTCGAGACGGTTAGCAGGGGACAGATAGCGATCGCCGCGTCCTGACGCTTGCGTTAGACCTTGGCGACCTGGTCGAACCCGAGCTCGACCGGCGTCTCGCGGTCGAAGATGTTCACCAGGACCTTGAGCTTGCTCTGGTCCAGGTTGATCTCGTTGATCGTGCCGTTGAAGTCGGCGAAGGGCCCGGAGATGATCCGCACCACGTCGCCCTCCTCGAACCCCAGGCGGAACGCGGGCTTAACCTCCGCCTGTTTCACCACGAGGATCTTCTCGACCTCGCGGCGCGAGAGCGGGGTCGGCTTTGTGCCGGTGCCGGCAGAGACGAACCCCGTAACGCCCGGCGTGTTGCGCACGACGTACCAGGAGTCGTTGTCGTAGAGCATCTTCACGAGCAGATAGCCGGGAAACACCTTCTTCTGGACGACCTGCTTCTTTCCGGACTTGATCTCCATCACGTCTTCCATGGGGATGTAGACGTCGAAGATCTTGTCCTCCATCTGCATCGTGTGCATGCGCGACTCGAGGTTGGTCTTCACCTTGTTCTCGTAACCGGCGTAGGTGTGAACGACGTACCAGTCCCCGGGGCCCTTGAAGGGTTCCTTCACGCCCGCGTACTCGGGCTCCTCGACGGGCTCGGCCTCCGGGACGACAACCGGGGCCTCCTCGACCTCGGGGGTCTCCTCGACCTCGGGAGCCTCCTCGACCTCGGGAGCCTCCTCGACGCCCTCGGCGGCGAGCTCCTCGGCGGCCTCGACGACGTCCTCTTCGGCGCGTTCCTCGGCTACCTCGTGGATGGCAGCGACCTCGGCGGGCACCCAGGCGTCGGACTCGGCCTCCTCGTCAACCGAGGGCTCGATCCCGGCGCCCTCGGCCTCCTCGGCCGGCGTCTCGTCGGCCCAAGCCGCGGGCTCCTCCACGGCTTCGGGGGCCGGCGCCTCGGCGGGTGCCTCAGGCTCAGCAGGGGCGTCCTCGATCGGGGTCTGGCTCTCGGGGAACTCTTCCATCAGGGGCGGGGTACCTTCCTCAGCTGTTGCCCAGAAGCTTCAGGATCGCCTTGGAGAACACGAAGTCGAGCCCGAACACGAACGACGTCAGGACCGTCACCGACACTAGAACGACCACCGTATAGGCGCCGAGCTCCTGCTTGGTCGGCCAGTTCACCTTCCGGAGCTCCTGGCGGACCTCCCGGAGGAACTGCAGCGGAGGCGTCCGCTTT
Source organism: Actinomycetota bacterium (assembly GCA_035288045.1). GTDB lineage: Bacteria > Actinomycetota > UBA4738 > UBA4738 > HRBIN12 > DATEBA01. The sequence continues at coordinate 5,350 of DATEBA010000017.1, read as the reverse complement.
CGCTTCTCCTGGAGCTGGGTCCGGCGGGCCGCGGTGGCCTGGGCGCGCTCGAACGAGCTGCGCTCCTGGCGACGCTGCGCCCGCTTCATCTGTCTGTTCATGGTGCTCCCTTGCAGGGGCGGAGGGACTCGAACCCCCAACCGCCGGTTTTGGAGACCGGTGCTCTACCAGGTTGAGCTACGCCCCTTCGAGACCCAACCCCCGGACCGGACGGCGGGGAACCCAAGAAGTATAGGGTCCGCCCGCCGACCTCGCCAAAGGCCGGTACACGCGCACAAGCCTACATGGGGCCCAGAACTAGCTGGTCGACTTCCGTGCCTGGGCGCCGTGCGTGTCCTAGACTCTGCGCGAACGCGCTCCGCGCCGGCCCCGGAAGCGAGCGAGCGATGCAAGAGTATTCGGCTCCCCCTCCGGAGGGCCGGGGCACCCCCGAACGCCGCGGCCTGCTGTCGAGGTTCGGCTCCCAGAAGCCCCCCGCGACGCCTCTGTCACCGACCCTCGAGTCGCTCATGGAGGAGTACCGGCGGGCCGTGGAAGAGCGGATCGACGACGGCATGCGCCAGCTCCAGCAGACCGCGGTCGGGCTGATGCACGAGATCGCGTCGGAGATGTGGCGCGCCTCCGGCTCCGACACCTCCGAGGCCCAGGCACGGATCCTCAACTTCATAAGCCGCGACCAAGCCATCCGCGGCCTGATCGCTCACAGCGACGAGCGGTTCCAGTCGCTGATCGCCCGCCAGAACCGGCTCGAGGACACCGTCACCGCCCTGGCCGAGTCCACGCGAGCCCTGAAGGAGGTCATGCAGAAGGGCTCTCAGGCGCTGCACGAGGCCGCGTCGTCGCCGGCCCTGCACGGTGTGGAAGCAGTCCGAACGCAGCTCGAGCAGGTCGAGCGCCACATCGCCGCCGCCTACGAGCACATCAGCGAGCGCGACCAGGCGCTGCTCGAGACGATCACGACGCGGGTCCGGGAGAGCGGAGAGCTCGTCACCCAGGAGACCGGGCGCATCGTCGAGGCGCTCCAGAGCTATGTGAGCGACGGCGTCGACTCGATGGGTCGCCTGGCCACCCACACCGACGAGCAGGCGAGCGAGATCCGAGAGCAGGCGGGGACCGCGATCGCCGGCATGCAGCAGGAGGCCTTCAGGGCGGTCTCGGGCATGGAGGAACAGGTCCTCCGCGCGGTCGAGAGCGCGCAGGATCGGATGAACCTCGCGGTCGAGAGCGTCGAGGGTACTCTGGCCTCCGCTGTCACCGAGGTCGCGGAGCACGTCCAGGGCGTCCAGGGACACGACGAGGCGATCGCCGAGCGCATCACGCGGACCCTCGGAGAGCGGGTAGCGGAGATAGGCGAGCGCATCGGGAACGCCCTCTCGGCCCACGAGACCTGGATGCTCCGGACCCTCGACGCGTCGGGCGCGCGGTTCGACGAGCGGCTCGACGCGACGGCGACCCAGGTCGAGGAGCGAATGGAGAGCCAGACGACGCGGCTACGCGACGCGTCGATCCTGCTCGCCAACGAGCTCAATCGAACTCTCGACGCCCGGGTCCAGGGGTTGGCACAGCTGCTCCGCTCGGACTCCGAGGCGCTCCGGCGGGCGCTCGTGGCCGCGGCTGAGGGCCACGACGGGACTCTCCGGCGCGAGCTCGACGAGCGGCTCGGTCAGGTCACGCTGGCGCTCGACGCCGCCACCACCGGGATGAGCGAGGAGCTGCTACGGCGGATCGGCGACGTGCGCCTGGCGATCGACAAGAACACGACCCAGTTGAACGAGACCGTGACGGGCGCGATCGACCGGAACATGGTTCGGATGTCGGAGACGCTCGAGTCGGAGATCGGACGCGTCGGTAACGCCGCCGGCCAGCGAGCCGCCGAGGCGGCAGATGCGGCGGTCGGCGCGCGCCTGGACGAGACCCTGGGCGGGGCGAGGACGCATCTCGAGTCCGCCGCCACCGCCATCGAACGGATGGAGGAAGGGTTGTCGTCCCACATCGACGAGGCCAGGCGCACGGCCCAGGAGACCTCACGGGCTGCCGAGGAGGAGATGGCCAAGCGACTCGACGAGCGCATCGGCGCCCTGGCCCGGATGATCCGTAGCGACAATCGCGTGATGGTCGAGCGGCTGCAAGAGGTCGCGGAGCAGGAGCCGGCCAAGAACACCCTGCGGGCGGTGAAGGAGCTGCAGGCGACGCTCACCGCCGAGGTCATGGCCGCGATCGAGCAGCGACTGGGCACGTTCACGGAGCAGATCCACCGCGACACTCAGGCGATGGCCGAGAACGTCGCGAACGTGACCGAGAAGCTCGACAAGGCCACCGACGCCGTGAGCAAGCGCTCCGACCGCGAGATGCAGGCCGTCATCGAGCGGATGGGCGACGCGATGCACGCGCTCGCGAGCATGTCGAAGTCGGAGCGGATCGAGATCGAGTAGCGGTCGGGCGCTCCGACCACCCGAAGGCGGAGGCTACGCTGCCGCCACCGGGATCCGCTGCACGCGGCGCCACAACAGAAGCGCCGTGGCGCCCATCGCGAGCCCTCCCGCGGCCGCGAGCGCGTAGAGCACTGGGTGCTCGAGCATCACGAGCCTGGCCCGACCCGCGAGCGACGGCGCCGGGATCAACCCGACCACCCTTGCGAGCAGATCGGCCGCCGGCGCAGGCCCCGCCTCCTGCATCCGGGCGAGCTCACCTAGCATCCGCCGGTAGGCCCCGAGCTCCGCGCTGCATGCCTCGCACGTCGTCAGGTGCACGTCGATCTCGCTCACAGCGTGAAGCTCGCCGTCCACGTAGGCGGGCAGCAGCTCTCGGACCTCCTCACACGTCATCGTCACCACCCTCTTCCGAGAGGATCTCGCGGAGCCGCTTCCTCGCCCGGTGCAACCGCACCTTCACGGCGCCCTCCTCGATCCCGATCTCGTGGCCTATCTCCTTGCACGAGAGGCCGTACACGTCCTTCAGAACGAGCGCCGTCCGCTGGCCCTCGGGAAGATGCGCGAGCGCCCGCTCCAGCTCGTCCCTGACGGTCGCCCGAAGCTCCGCGCTCTCCGGCACGGCGACCTCCAGGTCCTCCTCCTCCTTCACCAGCGCGCCGAACCGACCTCGGCGCTTCAGCTGGTTGAAAGCGGTGTTCGTGACGATCCGATGCATCCATGTCTCGAACCTCGCCTCCTCGCGGAAGCCGGCGAGCCCCCGGAACATCCGGAGGTACGCCTCCTGCACGACGTCCTCGGCCTCGAACCGGTCCCCCACCAGCCGGTAGGCGAGAGCGTACGCACGCCGGTAGGTCAACTCCACGAGCTCCTCGAAGGCCCGGGGGTCTCCCCGGCGGCAGCCGGCGAGGAGCTCGCGGGAAACCGAGCCGTCGGACACTTGGACATCGCCTCCCCTCCGGCGGTTACTCGCCCGCGGAACCGAGACTACGCCTGCTCAAGCGAGCTGCACCTCGGCCTCGCCACGCCGGATGGGCCACTCGGTCCGGCCTTCGCGTTCGCACTTCACCCAGAGCTCGAGCCTCGCGCGCAGCGTCGAGGGATCGAGCTCGCGGACGCGACCGCCAGCGACGATCGTCTCCCCCATCAGGACGTACGCTCGGAACTGCGAACTGATGCGCCGCACCGCGCCGGGATCGCCGGCCCACGATGAGACGCACGACGCAAGGTGGCCCATCGTGAACATGCCGTGAGCGATGATCCCGGGGAACCCAACGCGTCTCGCGTGCTCGTCGTCGAGGTGGAGGGGGTTGCGGTCGCCCGAGACCTCCGCGTACGCCGCGACATCCTCGCGCGCGACCACCCGCGCGAGAGACGGTAGCTCCTCGCCGACGGCGGCTTCCTGGAACCGGCGGGTCAACCCGCCCCCCCGCGTTCGACGAGGGTGTTCCGGGCGACGACCACGACCTCGCCCGACCCGTCGCGCAGCTCCGTTTCGATCGTGCAGAAGCCGAGCGCGCCCTTGCTCCTGATCTGGGCTATACGCGACACGACGACGAGCTCGTCCCCGACGGCGAGGGGTCGGCGGTAGACGTATTCCTGTTCCCCGTGGACGACGCGGTCGAAGTCGAGATCGAGCTCGCGGTCTCCGATCACCCGACCCAACGCCGCGAACTCGGCGGCCGTGGGGAATACGGGGGACACGCCGCCGTCCTGCGCTTGTCCGACTACCCGAGCGAAGCTTTCCGTGTGAGCCTGCGTCACGGTGAAACCAACAGGCGGGTACACCTTTCCTTCGAGCGCCTCGTTCACGGCGGCTCACCGTATCCGAGCACGCAGGGGCCGACAACAAACCGACCGAGGTTACGTGATTCGGCCCCTCGCCCGACCTACGATTCCAGCGGTATGCCCCGCAACGACTCCATCAAGGTCTTGATCGTCGACGACCACCTCACCTTCGGGGAGGCGCTGCAGGTGGCCCTCTCCAAGGAGCGAGACCTCGTCGTAGTCGACGTCGTGACCGACGGCGACCAGGCGGTCGAGGCCGTAACGGAGCACCGGCCCGACGTCGTCCTGATGGATCTCACGATGCCCGGGCTGGACGGGATAGAGGCCACGCGCAAGATCCGCGACAACGAGCCGGACACGCGCGTTGTCGTGCTATCGGGGCAGGAGGGCGAGCTCACCTTCGCTCGCGCCGTGCAGGCAGGCGCGTCCGGCTTCCTTCAGAAGACCGAGGCCGTCGTCGACGTCGCGAGCGCCGTCCGCCGGGTCCACCGTGGCGAGTCGCTCCACGACGAGCAAGAGGTAGAGGCCGCCCTCCGCAGGCTCCGACATCGCAGGCAGCAGGAGGAGTCGATGGAACGACGACTGGAGCGGCTCACACCGCGGGAGACGGAGATCCTCCAGCTCATGGCCGAGGGTCGCTCGAGCGAGCGGATCGCGGCGACGCTAGGGATGAGCCCTCACACGCTGCGGACCCACGTGCAGAACATCCTGACGAAGCTCGGAGTCCACTCGAAGCTCGAGGCGCTCGTCGCCGCGATCCGCCACGGCCGGGTCGCACCCGAGCGGGAGGCGGACAACCCCGAGGTGGTCTGATAGACGCCTAGCGCGTCTCGCGGTGAAGCGTGTGTTTCCTGCACCAGCGGCAGTACTTCTTGAGCTCGATGCGGTCGCGGTCGTTCACGCGGTTCTTGACCGTGTTGTAGTTGCGCCGCTTGCACTCGGTGCAGGCAAGCGTGATCTTCGGGCGATTGTCTGCCTTCGGCATGGGTCTCCTACTTGACGACCTTCGTTACCCGACCGGCGCCAACGGTGCGGCCTCCCTCGCGGATCGCGAAGCGAAGCCCCTCCTCCATGGCGATCGGTGCGATCAGCTCGACGGTTATCTCCACGTTGTCACCGGGCATCACCATCTC
>DATEBA010000016.1:0-24388 GCA_035288045.1 Actinomycetota bacterium | reverse complement strand
CGCCTTCGTACGAGCGCGGCTCCTGCTGTTCGAAGCTCATCGTGACCATGACGGGCAGCCCCGTCTCTCGAGCGCGCTCGACGAAGAGGAGAGCCTCCCCTAGGTGAGAGAAGGTCTCGCCGATCCAGAAGTCGGGCGGTCCGGCGTCCAGCTGGTCCTGGAGCTGGCGGTCGAGGAGCGCGCGCACCCGATCGTGCGTAGCGGCGTCGTCGGGCTCGTAGGCCCAGGTGAGCGAGAGGTTCCCTGCGACGAGCGCCTCGCCCTCAGACGCCACCTCGCGAGCGATCCGAACGGCGTTGCGGTTGATCTCGTCGACCTTGCCCTCGAGGCCGACCGTCGCGAGCTTGTCGTCGCTCGCGTAGAAGGTCATCGTCTGAAGAACCTCGGCGCCCGCGCGAAGGAACTCGCGGTGGAGCTGCGCAAGCGCGTCCGGGTGCTCGATCACCACCTCGGGCGTGAAGGGTCCGGCCTGGACGTAGCCGCGTTTCTCGAGCTCCAGCAGATAGCCGCCGTCGCCGAGCACCAGACCGGCGGCCAGGCGTTCGAGTATCCCTCCTGGCATCGCTCCCCCCTCCGAGACCGTCCCGCGATGCTATCGCCCCGGCCGCTCAAGCGAGTAGGGCGGATGACCGACACAGGTACAGGGCAGCCGGACCCGACTCCGGCCCGGGGGAATGGAAGCCGCCCACCAGCGCGCGACGACGACCGCCGGGGAGCTCACCTTCCTGGCCTTGCTCGACCGCGCCCTGGCGGGGTGCGGGTCCGTGGACGCCGTCGCCTCCGCGCTCCTGCCGGCGGTAGCGGAGCGAAGCTTCGCGATCGGTGGGGTTCTCTGGGTCGCCGACCGCTACGGCGCGCTCGAAACCGCAGGGCGCTTCCCGGCGACCGGCGCCGGCAGGGAGCCCGACCCCGTGTTCGCCATGCGGGTCAAGGACGCGGGCGAGACGCTGATGGAGTCCCGCAACGGCTCGGGGGCGGTGCTGGGAGTTCCGCTCCGCGCGGGGGACGACGTGGTCGGCGTGCTCGAGCTATGGGGCGGCCGGGTCGGGCACCCGAGCGTCCACGCGGGGGTCGAGGTCGCCGCGGGACTGGCGGCCGGGGTCCTTCGCGCGGTCCGGTCCGAGGAACGAGCCGCGATCTACCGCGAGACCGTTCGTCCGTCGGAGGACGACCTCCCGGCTATCACATACATCGACGCACCGGACGGCCCCGGCGTGACCCTCTACATAAGCCCCCAGGCCGAGCGCCTCCTCGGCTACACGGTCCAGGAGTGCCTGAACGACCCCAACTTGTGGGAGCGGCTGCTGCATCCAGAGGACCGCGACCGGGTGATCACGCAGCACACAGAGGCCACCGAGCGCCGCGAGCCATTCCGGGCCGAGTACCGGGTCGTCACCAAGGACGGCCGCGTGCGCTGGTTCATGGACGAGGCCGTGCTCGTCCAGGAGGACGGCCACCCCCGCTTCTGGCGCGGCCACATGATCGACGTTACCGAGCGCAAGGAGGCCGAAGGCGCCCTCGCCGAGGTCGAGGCCAGGTTCCAGGCACTCGTCGAGAATATCCCGGCCATCACTTACATCGAGGATCTGGAGGAGGGCCGGATGCTGTACGTGAGCCCGCAGATCGAGGCGATCAGCGGCTACCCCGCCGAGGAGCGCGTGGCCAACTCGCGACTGTGGGCGGACATCGTTCACCCCGACGACATGCCCGCGTATCGAGCCGCCGACGAGCACGTCACGGCGACCGGCGAGCCCTTCTCGCTCGAGTACCGCGTCGTCGCCCGCGACGGGCGGCTCGTGTGGCTGCACGACGAGGCAGTGATGATCCGCGATCCCGACGGACGCCCAAAGTACTGGCAAGGGGTCGCCACGGACATCACGGAGCGCCGGGCGATCGAGCAGGAGCGACAGCGTCTGCTCGCGAACCTCGTCTCGGCGCAGGAGGAGGAACGCGCCCGCATAGCCGCCGACGTGCACGACGATCCGGTACAGAAGATGACGGTCGTCGACCTGCGCATGCAGATGCTGCGAGCCCACCTCCGCGACGAGGGCGCCGCGCTGCTGGACGGGCTCCAGTCAACGGTGCGCGAAGCCATCTCGGCGATGCGGGGACTGCTGGTCGAGCTGCGTCCGCCGGCCCTCGACGACGGTCTGGCTTCCGCGTTGAGAGACCTGATCGCGTCCACCTCGCGAGACGGATACCTGCCGATCGTCGTACGCGATACCGAGGTCACATGCGAGGCGCAGCTACCCGTCCGCACGGTCGCCTACCGCATCGCGCAGGAGGCGATCGTCAACGCGCGGACCCACGCGCACGCGAGCGGCGTGGAGGTCCGCATCGCATGCCGGGACGGTGGCCTGCACCTTCGTATCGAGGACGACGGGGTCGGGTTCGACGCGGCGTCGTTCAAACCGCAACCCGGCCACATCGGCATGCTGGCTATGCGCGAGCGCGCCGAGCTGGCCGGCGGCTGGCTAAAGGTCCAGAGCGCCCCAGGCGAGGGCACCGCGATCGAGTTCTGGCTCCCCGACTAGCCGGTCAGCTCGGCCACGAACCCCTCGAAGTTCTCGACGTAGCGAGCGATGTCGTCGGTCGAGTGCTGCACCGAGATCGACCACGGGTCGCCCCACGGAGGCTCCAGCACCCCCCTGTTCGCCTGGTAGAGCCACGCCAGGTAGATCCGTCGCTCGTTCACCCCCAGGTGGTCGCGATAGTTGCGCACCGGCTCCGCCCTGTGCTGGATCCCGCCGCGGGCACCGAATGCGTTCACGGTCGCCGGGAACCGGTACCGCTCCAGAACACCTTCGACGCCGCCGGCCAGCGACGTGCGCAGCTCCTCCAGGTGCGCGTACGCGTCGCGGGTCAGCACCTCGGTGAGGGTCGCCCGGGCCGACGCCATCGTGAGCGGATTCCCGTTGAAGGTGCCCTCCTGCTCGAACTCTCCGTCCACGACGACGCGCATGACCTCCTCGGTGCCGCCGACCGCGCCGCAGGGCACGCCTCCCCCGATCGCCTTCGCGAGGGCGACGACGTCGGGCAGGACCCCCGACCACTCCACGGCGCCGCCGTAGGCGATCGTGGCTCCGGTCTTCACCTCGTCGAACGCGAGGAGGACTCCGTGGCGCCGCGTTAGCTCGCGGAGGCCCTGGAGGTACCCGGGCTCGGGCGGCACCACGCCGATGTTCAGCATGATCGGCTCGAGGATCACGCCGGCGATCCTCCCGGCCTCGGCCGAGAGCGTCCGCTCCATCGCCTCGAGGTCGTTGTAGGGGACGATCCGGAGGAGCTCTCCGAACCGCGCCGGGATGCCGGCCGTTTGCGGGACCGCCGCCGGGCGATCGGGAGGCCCGACGTCCTCAGGACTCGGCGCGACGGAGAAGTCCAGCGAGTCGCTGCTGCCGTGGTAGCAGCCCTCGATCTTGACGACGAGGTCGCGGCCGGTTGCTGTCCGCATGATCCGCACGGCGTCCAGCGTCGACTCTGAACCGGAGTTCTTGAAGCGCCACAGCGGGAGGCCGAAGCGCTCGGCCAGGTTCTCGGCCACGGCCACCGCGTCCTCCGTCGGCATGGCGAAGTGCGAGCCGAGCCCGATCCGGCGCCGGACGGCTTCCACGACCTTCGGGTGCGTGTGACCGACGATCATCACGCCGTAGCCGAGGTAGTAGTCGACGAACTCGTTGCCGTCGAGATCGAACAGCTTCGAGCCCTTCCCGTAATTGGCGTAGACGACGTGCGGCGGCGAGTCGTGCCAGCCGCACGCGACTCCTCCGGCGAGCGACTGGCTGGCTCTCTTGTAGAACTCGATCGACCGGGGCTGCTTGTCGACGAGGGCGGCTTCCTCCCGACGGATCAGCTCCTCCACCCGTCCGGGATCGATCTCGACGCGTTGGCTCATCGCTTCCCTCCGGAGACCTTGAGGACTCCTCAGCTTACGCCCGAGGGAGGTGGCGGGGGAAGCGGGCGGTCAGGCGGTGAGTGCCGCGGCGAGCTCGCCGAAGTTGTCCACGTAGCGCTGCACGTCCTCGTCGGAGTGCGCGATCGAGGTCGTCCAGCTCTCCCACTTCGCCCACGGCGACTTGAACACGCCGCGGTTCAGCTGGAACAGCCACGCCAGGTAGCTCGGACGGTCGTCGATCTCCAGGCCGTCGCGGTACTCGCGGATCGGCGTGGCGCTGTAGGAGATCGAGCCCTTCGCTCCGAGCGTCGTCATCGTGGCCGGCAGGTGGTGGTCCTCGATCACCTCGCGGCATCCGCTCTCGAGGATCGCGTTCAGCTCGTCGAACCGCCCGTAGGCGTCCGGCGTGAGCACCCCGGTGAGCGTCGCGCGGGCCGCGGCCATCGTGAGCGGGTTCCCGTTGAAGGTCCCAACCTGGTCGACCTTGCCGCGCTCGACCAGGTGCATGATCTCCTCCACCCCGCCGATCGCGCCGCACGGCAGGCCGCCGCCGATCGACTTGGCGAGGCAGATGAGGTCCGGCACCACGCCGAACGCTTCGACCGCGCCGCCCCAGGCGAGCGCGCAACCGGTCTTCACCTCGTCGAAGGCGAGGTAGGCCGCGTGGCGGTGACAGGTGTCCTTGATCGCCTGAAGGTAGCCGGGCTCGGGCAGCACAAGGCCCACGTTGGTCATCGCCGGCTCCACGATCATGCCGGCGATCCTCCCCCCGTGTTCGGCGAACGCGCGCTCGACCGCCTCGGCGTCGTTGAACGGCACCACGAGCGTGAGGTCCGCGTAGGACTGTGGGAGCCCCGCGGTCTGCGGCACCGAGTTGGGCCGCTCTCGAGGACCCATGTTGTCCGGCTGCGGGAACACCGACACCATGAGAGCGTCGTGGTGGCCGTGGTAGGTCCCCTCCACCTTGAGGAGCATGTCGCGGCCGGTCGCCGCGCGCATCAGGCGGCTCGCGTCGAGAGTCGCCTCGGTCCCGGAGTTCCCGAACCGCCAGAGCGGCAGCCGGAAGCGCTCCGCCAGGTTGTCGGCCACGACGAGCGCGTCCTCGGTCGGCTGGGCGAAGTGGGTGCCGAGCTCGACGCGGCGCTTGACCGCCTCGACTACCTTGGGGTGCGCGTGTCCGACGACCATCACGCCGTAGCCGTTGTGGTAGTCGACGTACTCGTTACCGTCGATGTCCCAGACCTTGGATCCCTTCCCGTGGCTCACGTAGATCGGGTGCGGCGGCGCGGTCTGCCAGCTGGAGGACACACCGCCGGGGAGCGACCGGCTCGCCTCCTTCTGGTACCTGATCGAGCGGCGGTGCTTGACCTCGAGCGCCGCGTGCTCGCGCTCGATCAGCCTGTCGACGAGGCCCAGGTCGATATCGACGACTTCGCGCATCTTGGCCCCCCTTGAGAGCGGTCGGCCCACCTTACGAGGCGATCGCGGCTCCGAACTCCTCGAAGTTCTCGACGTAGCGCCTCGCGTCGTCGGCGGTGTGGGCGATCGATGTGGTCCAGGTCTCCTGCTTGGACCACGGCGACTTGAAGACGCCGCGGTCCAGCTGCATCAGCCAGGCGAGGTACGAGATGCGCTCGTCGATCCCGATCGTGTCGCGGTACTCCCTCACCGGCTTCGCGCTGTAGGTGATCGAGCCCTTGGCCCCGAGGCCGGTGACGTATGCCGGCAGGCGGTACTTGTCTATCACCGCGCTACAGCCCTCGTCCAGGATCCGGTGGATCTCGTCGAAGTGAGCGTAGACGTCCTTGGTCAGGATCTCGGTCAGCGTCACACGCGACGCCGCCATCGTGAGCGGGTTGCCGTTGAAGGTCCCGGCCATGTCCATCTCGCCCTCGACGACTAGCGAGAACAGCTCCTCGGTCGCGCCGATGGCGCCGCAGGGGAGCCCCCCGCCGATCGCCTTGGCAAGGGCGACGATGTCGGGCGTCACGCCGAACGCCTCGACCGCGCCGCCCCAGGCCACGGTGCAGCCGGTCTTCACCTCGTCGAAGGCCAGGAACGCGCCGTGCTTGTGCACGAGGTCCTTCAGGCCCTGGAGGTACCCCGGCTCCGGCATCACGATCCCGCAGTTCATCATCGCCGGCTCGATGATCATGCCGGCGACGTTTCCCTCGTGCTCCGCGAGCGCGCGCTCGACCTCCGCGAGGTCGTTGAACGGGACGACGCGGACGAGCCCGGCGAACACGTCGGGGATGCCGGGTACCTGTGGAAGCGTCGTCGGGTGCTCGCGAGGGCCGATCCGATCAGGGTCGGGCGTGACCGAGAACATGAGCGAGTCGTGGTGGCCGTGGTAGGTGCCCTCGATCTTGACGATCACGTCGCGGCCGGTCACCGCCCGCATCAGCCTGGCGGCTTCTAGCGTCGTCTCGGTGCCCGAGTTCGCGAAACGCCACAGCGGGAGGCCGAAGCGCTCCGCGAGGCTCTCGCCCACCGCGTCGATGTCCTTGGTGGGTTGAGCGAAGTGCGTCCCCCGGCGGACCTGCTTCTCAACGGCCTGCACGATCTTCGGGTGTGCATGTCCGACGACCATCGCGCCGTACCCGAGGTGGTAGTCGATGTACTCGTTGCCGTCGATGTCCCAGATGCGCGAACCCTGCCCGCGGTCGACGAAGATCGCGTGCGGCGGGGTGTCCTGCCAGCTCGACGCGACGCCGCCGGCGACGGTGCGCCGCGCCACCTCCTTGTACTCGATCGAGGCGCGGTGCTTGGGCTCGAGCTTGGCTTCCTCCTCCTCGATCAGGCGATCGACCTTCTCGAAGTCGATCTCTACGGACTCGCGCACGGACATGACGTCATCCTCCGGCACTTTGAACGGTGATTCAACCAACCCCTATGATACGGCATCGATCCGCCCCCGACCGCAGGTCAGAGGTAGGAAGACCGCCCTGTACAATCGGCATGAAGGCGTGGTGGCCGTAGCTCAATCCGGTTAGAGCACCAGGTTGTGGTCCTGGGGGTTGGGGGTTCAAGTCCCCTCGGTCACCCTAGATGTAGGCAGCTCGAAGGGCAGCGCGGGCGCGTTGCTATATTCCCCTGGGCCTCTAGCTCAATCTGGCAGAGCAACGGACTCTTAATCCGCAGGTTCAGGGTTCGAATCCCTGGGGGCCCACCACGAACCCGCAGGTCAAGGCTTCCTCGCTCTCCCGGCCCGGCCACACCACGTCCGCCGAACGGGCCAAACTGCAAACATCTGCAAACAACGATCGCGCGCCGCCGCCGAACGGTCGCTGGATCACCCTCGCCGAAGCGTTCCAGCGGGGGCGAGAAGCCGCCCGGTCGTGGACGTCGAGCAGCTCGGGGTCGGGCACCTCGGGCAGGTCGCCGCGCATCACGCCGCGCAGGCTACCTGCGGGCCGGCGCCCCGGCTGATCCGCTCACGTGCTGACGTTCGAGAAGGTGCCCGCACGGATCGCGGTGATCTTCGCCCACTTAACGATGTACCCGTCATCGAAATTGTTCCTGCAATCCAGCGTCGTAGTGAAAGGGGACCCGGACGCGTGAGCCACAAGGAGTGGCACCGTGTACGCATTGAAATGTTGAGAGCCTTCGTCGTCGATGTCGTTCTTCACCGTCGCGTAGTCGAGGTCGCTACCCGCGAGCAAGCGGCACGTGAGGTGCGTAGGACCTTTCCCGTTCACGATGACCTTCCCGAAGATCGCCCAGGAGCCGGCGGGGAGGTCGAGGTCGGCGACGAGCGTCCACAGGTTGGAGTTCTCGTCAACTATCCCGGCGTCATGGAATGCCGCGAAGACAGACGGCCCGGCCGTGCAGGAAACAGCACCGGTCACGCCGATCCCCCGGATCGCCTGACCGGCCGGACAAACCTCCGCCGCGCGTCGCTGGATCTCTGAGGTGTTCACACCCAATGGGTCCGTCGGCCGCCCCGCGCCGGTCAGCTGGGCGGTATGGCTCACGGCGTTCAAGCCCGTGGCATCTGCACCGTCGGCGAAGCCCTCGGGCACGTTCTTCAGCTTCGCCCACACGACCGGGTTGTTGTCGTCGTTGATCGTGCCCGGGCTCTGGATCCTGGGAAGGATGTGGTCGTTCCACAGATGCGCGAACTCGGACGTGACGTGCGCGCCCGCCGGCGAGAGCGTGAGAGCCAGGGCGAGCACGGCGACGATCAGCGCGGCGGCGGAGGAGGTTCCGTCGTGCGGATACGGCGTGTCTCCCTCGATACCGGCGGGACAAGGGCGTGGTGCGCATGGCTACCCCCTTCTGGGGTCGGGCGGGCAGCCGAACGGGCGGATGACGTTATCTTGTCCCCTCGCGTCCTCGAGCTGCAAGGGTCGTACGAACGGCCATCAGCCAGTGCCCCACCACCACGACGAGGATGGACAGCACCCGGAGCAGGTCCACGTAGCGGTTCCGAGTGGTGGGGGTTTGCGCCGCCAACTCACGGTCGGCCGCGACGGCGCCTGCTGCCTGCTCACGGCGAGGTCTCCTTGGAGCCCGACGCCTCACCCTAGGGCGGCGCGAACGGCTGCGCAACGGCGCTTGCCCGGGCCGGCCGGAACCGTTCGCCTCCTCGGAGGGTCGGCTCTTTGTGATGCGCCGGTCAGTCGCCTTGGGACTCCTCGTCGCCGCTCTCTTGCCCGCCGCCACGGCCACAGCCACGGAGAACGGCCGGATCCTGTTCCGGCGGGATCCGCCGGAGGGCCACGCGGCATTCGTGGTGATCCGGCCGAGCAGCGGAGTGATCGAGCGCCGGACGACGCGCGGCGTGACGAACTACTACTCCCTCGACTGGTCCCCCGACGGCCAGCTCCTGGTCATGTCCAGGTTCAACATCTACCGGTGCGCTGAGATCTACGTGATGGACGCTCGGCTCCGAGACCTCCGCCGCCTGACGAACAACGAGTTCTGCGACACCAGCCCGTCGTGGTCACCGGACGGGCGGTGGATCGCCTTCGCGAGCGACCGCAAGGGAAGCAACCCCCAGGTGAAGAAGCGCGTGCAGCACGACTACAACGTGTACGTGATGCGCGCCACCGGCGCGAAGATGAGACGGCTCACCTTCGACCCGCGGAACGAGAGCTGTCCCGACTGGTCGCCCGACGGCCGGTGGATCGCCTTCCACGCCGGGTGGGGAAGGCGCGCCGACATCTACGTGATGCGAGCGGACGGCACCGACCGCCACCGCCTCACCCGGGCGCCGGGCGCGGACTTCTGCCCGAGTTGGTCTCCCGACGGGCGGTTGATCGCCTTCACGAGCCGTAGGCACGAGGAGGAGGTCGGGGACGCGGCGGAGATCTACGTGATGAGGTCAAACGGCAGGAGAGAGACCCGGCTCACCCGCAACGGCGTCGAAGACATCGATCCGGTCTGGTCTCCGGACGGCGCGCTTCTCCTGTTCGCGCGCGAGACCCGCCACCCGCGCGACGTCGACCTCCACCTGATCCGGCCCGACGGCTCGCACGAGAGGGCGCTCACGTCCAACACCGCGATCGATGGCCGCTACGCCTGGCGTCCGCGGACCTAGGCCGGAGCCGCCGCCGCCTGCTCGGCCCGAGGGAGCCCATCCTCGAAGGCCACGCTGTTCGTTCGGAGCGCCGGCACGCGCTCGCCCGGGACGACGATCCCGACGAGGTTCAGCGGATCGGCGGCGGAGAGCCGGACGGTCTCGCCGCTTCGCGGCTGCTTCCGCACCTTCCGGAGGTCATCGACGGCCTCGGGCAGCGCGAACTGCTCCCCAGCGAATCCGCCCACGAAGCGGCCGCCCCGGATCGTTCCGCGCGCCTCCATCCGCCGCAGCGCCCACAGGACCTCCCGCCACGGGACGGCCAGGGGTTCCCGCACCAGGACCTCGCGGAACACCACACCCCAGCGCGCGAGCAGCTGCTCGGCGACGGCCTCGGCGAGCTCGTCCGGATCGTCGGTCGCCCGGACCTGTGGCAGGAGCGCCCACCGCCCCGCCCCGCGCTGTCGTGGGGCGCCGCGAAGGAGCCTGCGTTTCCCGGATCGGGCCTGCCGATGGAAAAGCAGCGACCGCACCGCCTGGAATCCGTCGGCGGTCACGAGTCCCCTCGCTACGCCGTCCCACAGGGCCTCCTCCACCTCCATCGGCAGGCGCCTAGTGAGTGTGACGATGTCGGTCTGGAACAGCGCCCCGCTCGACCGCAGCGCCTCCAGGACATCTCGGGTCCGCCCGGGTCCCGGCTCGGGAGGGTGCTCGTCGCCGCGCGCCGACTGGAGGAGCCACGGGAGATCGTCGCGGACAGCGAGCGTGACCGGCGTGCTCCTGGAGGGGGTTTGGCCGCTTCGCCGCGGACGATCGTCGGTGCCGTTCCGCACCGACAACCGCCCCCACGTCACGTCCCCCAACAGACAGAGATCGTCGAGCCACTCCGACCGGTACCCCTCGATGCGAGCCGGCAAGATCGATGCCTCCCACTCGCCCGCCGCGATCTCGAAGCCCTCGAGCTGCTCGATCGCCGCGAGAACGCCCAGCCGTCCCTCGCGATGCGTTCCCGGCGCCACGTGCTGCCAACGGAGGAGGAAGCGCATGAAGTCCTGGGCGCTCACGGGCTCTATCCCGCGCCGGAGGCGCTGCTGGGTGTAGGCGTGGATCCGCGTCAGCAGCCGCCGCGCGCAGAACTCCTCCGGGCCATCGGGGACGCGGAAGCGGCCTCGGAACGCGAAGCCCTCCCCCTCGAGGCGAGACAGCGCGATGCCTACGTCGCCCGGCGGCAGCCCGGTGGCCTCGGCGAGCTCCTCTAAGGTCGAAGGTCCGCGGAACTCGAGGTGGCCGCGAAGCATCTCCGCGGCCGCCGCATCTCGATCTACCGAGACACGTACCGGTGGGCGGAGGTCTGGAACCACCCCCGCGCCAGGGAACAGAGTCTCGACCGCCTCCCGGCGCTCGACCGAGGCCCACCGCTGTCCACCCTCGGTGCCGACGGTCACCGCTCTCCCCTGCTCCACGAGCTCGCGATGCCAAGCGCGCCACCGGTCGGCGGGCGGGCACGCGATCACCGTCATCAGGAAGTCGTGCATCTCGTCCGCGTCGCGCGGCTCCGGTCGAACCTCGTCCACGACGCGCGCGATCGCTTCCGGGTCGAGTCGGCCGAGCTCGCGAGCCTCCACGGGGAGCCCGCGACGAAGCTGCACCGCGCGGCTCCGCCGCTCCTCCAGAGGAGCATCGTCGAGGAACGTGAACGGGCGGCCGTTCAGGATCTCGTGGGCGAGGAGCGAGGGCTCCGTCGTATCCACCACGACCACCCGCACGTCCCCGGACTCGATCCCGCGGACGAGCTCACGGAGCGCATCGGCGTCCATGGCCTCGTGCAGGCAGTCGTCCATCGTCTGCCGGACCAGCGGATGGTCCGGGATCTCGACCGGGCCGGTCACGTTCTCCTGGCAGTTCACGAGCCGGGGGAACACCGCCGCCATCAGGTCGTCCGCCTCCATCCGCTGGATCGGCGGCGGGTTCTTCCGTCCCCCGCGCATCCGAAGCACCGCGAGCGACCGGTTCAGGTTCCACCGCCAGCGCGCCGCGAACATCGGCGACACGAGAACCGCCTGCCGGACGACGTCCTCGACCGACTTCGAGGCGAGGAACCTCGGAACGCGCTCCAGCGGGAAGCTGTGCTGGGGTCCGAGTGACAGCAGCACCGCGTCGTCGCTCGCCGCCGCCTGGAGCTCGAAGTCGAACGTCACGCAGAACCGCTTGCGGAGCGCGAGCCCCAGCGCGCGGTTCACGCGCCCGCCGAACGGCGCGTGGACCACCAGCTGCATCCCTCCGCTCTCGTCGAAGAACCGCTCGATCACGAGCGTCTCGCGCGTGGGTAGCACCCCGAGCGCGGCCAGTCCCGCGCTCAGATAGCCGACGACCGTGTCGGCGGCGACCCGGTCGATGCCGCACTCGGCCTCGAGCCATCGTCGCGCGTCCTCCGGACCCCCGGCGCGCAGCCGTTGCTCGACGGCCGCGCGAAGCGCCGAGACCTCCTCCGAGAGCTCCTCGGTCCGCGCCGGCGCCTCTCCGAGCCAGAAGGGCACCGACGGGGGCGCCCCGCGGGCGTCGATGACGCGAACGGTCCCCGGCTCGATCCGCCTGATCTGCCAGGAGGTGGTTCCCAGCAGGAAGATGTCCCCGGCCATGCTCTCGATCGCCCAGTCCTCGTTCACCGTGCCGACGAACGTGTCTTCGGGCTCGGCCACGACACGGTAGTCGCCGACGTCGGGGATCGCGCCGCCCGATGTCAGCGCCGCCGTCCGTGCGCCGCGGCGCCCCCGGAGCCGGCCGTTCACGCGGTCTCGATGCACGTACGCGGCACGGCGCCCGCGTCCGGTGACGATCCCGTCGGAGACCATCTCGACCACGTCGTCGAAGTCCTCGCGGGAGAGCTCGGCGAAGGGAGAGGCGCGCCGGACGAGTTCGAACACCTCGTCCTCGCTCCACTCCTCGGCGGCGACCTCGGCGACGATCTGCTGGGCGAGGATGTCTAACGGAGCGCGCGGCGGGTGGACCGCGTCGAGCCTCCCCGCCCGCACGCCTCGAAGAAGCGCAGCGCACTCGACGAGCTCGTCCCGGGTGGTCGGATACAGGATCCCGCGCGGGGTTCCCGTCCGCGTGTGGTTGGAACGCCCAACCCGTTGCAGGAACGTCGCAAAGCTCCGAGGCGACCCGATCTGGCAGACGAGCTCGACCGGGCCGATGTCGATGCCGAGCTCGAGCGAGGCGGTCGCCACGAGGGCTGAGAGCTCCCCTGCGCGAAGCCGCCGCTCGACGCGCTGCCGCCGCTCCCTCGACAAGCTGCCGTGGTGGGCAGCGACCCGCTCCTCGCCGAGCCGCTCGCCGAGCTGGTGAGCCACGCGCTCGGCCATCCGCCTGGTGTTCACGAACACGAGCGTGGTGCGATGGTCGGCGACGTGCTTAGCGATCCGATCGAGGATCTCGGCCATCTGCTCCGCCGAGGTCACGGCTCCAGGCTCCTGATCGGGAAGCTCCAGGGACATGTGCAGCGGACGGCGGTGCCCCACGTCGACGACGGAGCAGCGGGGTGAACCGTCGGATTCCGAGCGGTCCGCCGCGGCCCCGACGAGGAGTCGCGCGATCGTCTCGATCGGTCGCTGCGTCGCCGAGAGACCGATCCGCTGGGGCTGTCGATCGCACAGTCCTCCCAGCCGTTCCAGCGTCAATGCGAGGTGCGAACCGCGCTTGTTGCCAGCGACGGCGTGGATCTCGTCGACGATCACGGTCTCCACCCAGCCGAGCATCCGCCTGCTGCGCTCGGCGGTCACCATGAGGTACAGAGACTCCGGTGTGGTGATGAGGAAGTTCGGCGGGCGCCTGAGCATCGCGGCCCGCTCGGACGCAGCGGTGTCGCCGGTCCGGAGGCTCACACGCAGCTCGGGTGCCGTGGAGCCGAGCTCCTCCGCGACCGCACGGATCTCGCGGAGCGGCAGCTCGAGGTTCTCGTGGACGTCGACGGCGAGCGCCTTCAGCGGCGAGACGTAGACCACCTGAGGCCCCGTCTCCACGGGGACACTGGCTTCCGCCGTTCGGTAGAGGCGGTCGATGCAGACTAGGAAGCTCGCGAGGGTCTTGCCCGAGCCGGTCGGTGCGGCGATCAGGGTGTGACGTCCCTCGGAGATGCGCGCCCAACCGAGCGCCTGCGGCTCGGTGGGACCGTCCGGGAACCTCCTCGCGAACCAGGCGCGGACCGCCGGGTGAAAGCCCTCGAGCATGCCGCCCACTCTAGCCTCAGCCTCCGACGACTACGTCCACGCCTTGCGGCGCGTGCCGCGCACCGTATAGCTTCCTGCGCATCGGGTTGGGGACCTGGCTGAGGGGTGCAGTGGGCGATCAACGGCGCGGGTCCAGACATGCGGTGGTCCGGACATCGCTGCTCGGACCCGCGGTTCTGGCGCTCGTCGCGCTATCGGCCGGACCCGCCCTCGCCGAGCTTCCAGGGACCCCCGTCCGGGGAACGTGGGGCACGAACGGCACCGTCTACGCGATCACCCGGATCGGCGACGTGGCGTTCCTCGGCGGGAGCTTCTCCGCGGTGCTCGATCCCGAAGGAGGGTCGCTACCACGAGCCAACTTCGCGGCCATCGACCTATCCACCGGCCGGCCGACCGAATGGGCCCCCCAGGTTTCCGGAGCCGTTCACGCGCTCGCGACCGACGGGAGAACGATCTTCGTCGGCGGCACGTTCACCAAGGTGAACGGCCAGCCGCGGGGACGCTTCGCAGCGATCGGACCGAACGGGAACCTGCGTTCCTGGACGGCCGATGCGAGCTCCTCCATCGATGCGCTCACGGTCTTGGGATCCACGATCTTCATGGGCGGGGACTTCTGGCAGATGAAGGGAGAGCTCAGGAGCCGGCTCGCCGCCGTGACGACCGCGGGAGAGCTGCTCGACTGGAACCCGAGCGCCAACGCACGCGTGCGCTCCCTAGCCGTCGATCGGCGGAGCGTCCTTGTCGCGGGGGACTTCACGTCGGTGAACGGCGATGGGTCGCGGAGGCACGTCGCGCGGGTCGACCGGCTCACCGGCGAGCTGCGAGGCTTCGCCCAGCCTCCGGGCTATCGCGCGTTCGACGTCACGGTCGTGGACCGCACCGTCTATGCGGCGATAGGGGGCCCCGGTGGCAGGGTCATGAGCTGGGACATCCACGGGAACACGCGGTGGACCGTCTACGCCGACGGGGACGCGCAAGCCATCGGATTCGCCGACGGCGACGTGATCGCCGGCGGGCACTGGGACTACATCTCCAAGACGCTGGTCCCGAAGCTCGCCGCGCTCGACCCCGCAACGGGAGCCCTCGACACGGGGTGGGTCCCGCGCCCCAGCGGGGGCGGTATCTGGGCGATCCGCGCGTACTCAGACGAGCTCCTTGTCGGTGGCAACGACTTCAACTACGTGGGAGGTGTCTGGGCGTCCCGGTTCGCGCGCTTCGAGTTGTAGCCCGGGTTAGGGCCGGATCACGACGGGCGTGCCGAGGTCGAGTAACGGCTTCAACCGGTCGAGCGCCGCCTCCGAGACTCGCAGGCACCCGGCGGACGCCGACCGCCCGATCGAGGACGGATCGTTCGTTCCGTGGATCGCCAACTGGTTGCCGCCGCTCCAGTCCGGAGGAAGGTTTGTCTGGATGCCGGAGATCCCGAAGGCGAAGCTCCCGTAGTACGAGCCGCCGCCGAACGGCACCCGGTCCGTTACGAAGTACTTCCCCGGCGGAGTCGGCGAGACCGGCGAGCCGGTCGCGGCAGGGAACCGCGCGATCACGCGATCCCGGCGCTCGACGACGACGACGTGCCTCGAGAGATCGACCTCGACCGTCACCCAGGTCGTCGCGGTCTCGAGCCCGCGGAGCGGGATCCACCCGGTCTCGCGCGATCCGCTGTACGGCAGCGTGACGAGGCCGTAGCGGCCGTGACGCGCCGTCTCGAGCACCCAGGCGACGAGCGGGGCCCGGTAGTACTTCGAGCCGGCCGCCATCGTGCCGACGACGCGTCCCCCGCCGGGACGCGAGGTGACAGGCATGCTGCCCTCGACGTACACCATCACGTTCGGCTCGGACTCGGGCTCGGCCGGAGCCGGAAGCACCCGGACGATCCCCGGATCCCCCGCGGCGCCAAGCACGACCGGAGCGGCCGGAGCCACCGCGGGGGCGGCTGCCGACGCGCCTGCGCCCCCTAGTACGGGCGCGGCGAGCATGAGAAGCCCGCCTATCGAGAGGATCGCGCCGATCCGGGCCGGGAACTCTCCCCTCTCCATGCCCGCCTCATCGGCGTGCGGGGAAGGATCCTTGATCGGCCCTTCGGCCTAGGCGTGCTCGTGCTCAGTCACGCACGATAACCGGGGTGCCGAGAGGCACGCGCCGGAGCTCCTCCATCTGGGCGTTGGAGACCCGTATGCACCCGTGGGAGATCGCGAGCCCGGTATCCCCGGGGTCGGCCGTTCCGTGGATCGCGATGCGCTCGTCCGGATAGTCCGGCGAGAACGCGGACAGCCCGAGCGCGAACACGCCGTAAGGACCACTCGGGGAGTCCTGCGGAACGCGGGCCCAGACGTAGAAGGTGCCGGTAGGGGTCGGGGTCGCCGGCGCGCCGATCGCCACGCGGTAGGTCGCGACCGGCTCACCGTTCTTCGTCCACCGAAGGGTCCGCTCGGACAGGTCGACCACGATGCGGTGGTGGCGTTCCTCGAGTCGGACCTCGTCCGCCGGGACCCAGCCCGGCCGTCCGTGCACCCCGAGAGGCAGGACCACGCGAACCCACGACTCGCCGTCGAGGTCTGCCCGCGCGGCGGTGGCGAGCATCGAGATCCGCTGCCCGAAGCCGTTCCTCGTGTCGAATCGCCAGAACGGCGCGCCGCCGGGCTCGCGCGAGACCTCCACGACGCGGTCGTGGGTCTCGGCCGCGTACCAGGCGCCGGGCTGGAGGATGGGAAGCGGCGGAGTCTGGACCTCGGCCACCACGGGCGGGACGGCCGGCGGTTCCGGCGGCTCGGGCTGTGGTACAGGCCGGCCCCCGCAGGCGGAGAGGAGCGTCAGCAGGGCGCCCGCACCGGCTGTGATTCGCCCATGCAATGGCATGGCACAGGATTCAACACCATCCATCCGGCCCCTACACCCTCGTCCGGATGGACCCTGGCTTTCGCCCGATGCCGGCCGTGGGCCTTCCCCCGTACGGTAGTTTCCCCCATGCGTTCCAAGGGAACGGTTCTCGCCCGCCCCATCGCGGCAGCGCTGTCCTTCGCGCTCGCGGCGCTGGTCGGCACCCCCGCGAACGCGGATGCCCCCACCTGCCTCGGCATGCCGGCCAAGATCGTAGGCTCCGCTGACGGCGAGGCGATAGTCGGCACTCCCGGAGACGACGTCATCTCCGGGCAGGGTGGCAACGACACGATCCTCGGCGGCGGCGGGAACGACCTGCTCTGCGGAGACGGCGGGGACGACGATCTTCGCGGCGGCGGCGGCTCGGACCGGCTCGTCGGGGGCGATGGTCTCGACGTGCACGCGGGCGGTCAGGGTTTCGACAACGCCGACTACTCGGAGCGCACCGCCCGGCTGTGGGTCTCGATCGATGGAGTGGCGAACGACGGCGAGCGGGACGAGGGCGACCTCGTCGCGCGCTCGATCGAGTCGGTGGTCGGCGGCGTGCGCTCGGACCGGATCTGGGGATCTGGGGACGCCAACACCCTGATCGGGGGCGGCGGCGGTGACGTGCTCGAGGGCGGCGAGGGCGACGACACGCTGCTCGGTGGTAGCGGAAGCGACACGCTCCTAGGCGGCCCCGGGGAGGACCTCTCGGTCGGAGGCCAAGGCAACGATCTCGAGTCGGGCGATGGCTCTGAGGACACGTTCGCCCAGTTCCCGTTCGCGACCTACGGATCGACCGCGGAACCGACGTCCATCAGCGACAACGGGGCGAGCAACGATTTGTTCATCTCCGTTCCAACCAGCGAGATCCGCGACATCAACGTGCGGGTAGACATCGAGCACGCATCGCCCGGCGACCTCGTGCTGATCCTTCGCTCCCCCGCCGGCAGCACGGTCACGCTGGCCGACCGGATTTCCGAGAACGGCACGCAGTTCGTCGGCACCACCTTCGACAGCGAGGCCTTCACGCGGATGACGAACGCGGGCAAGCGGCCTCTGTCGGGCAGGTTCCACCCCGAGGGGAGCCTGGACCGAACCTTCCGGGGGACCGAAGCCGGAGGAATCTGGAAGCTACGCGTGATCGACGAGGTCGCGGGCGACCGTGGAACACTGAACTGGTGGAGCCTCGAGATCGCAACGCCTTACTCGCGCAGCGACGGAGCCGACGCGATCTCCGGGGGTCAGGGCCTTCACGACCTGGTCGACTACTCGGCCCGGACGGGATCCGTCTCGGTCTCGCTCGACGGGTCGGCCGGCGACGGGCTCGTGGGCGAGGGCGACGACGCACGCGCCGGCCTTGAGGAGGCGGTGGCAGGTTCCGGCGATGACACGCTCGACGGGAACGCGTCGGGGAACGACCTCCGCGGCTGGACGGGCGACGACGAGGTCTCCGGCGGCGACGGCGACGACGTGATCGACGGGGGCGACGGCTTCGACACCCTGGACGGCAACGCGGGGACGAACATGTGCCTGAACGGCGAGGCCGTCGCGAACTGCGACGTGGTCTGAGCTATCTGGGAGACTCGCTGCGGCGAGGTCGATGCCGAGGGACGACGCTGGTGCCCGGTGCTCCGTCGAGGGGTGTCGAACGGCTACGGTGGTCTCCTCAATCGGCCTCTTCTGCGAGGAGCACGCTTCCGGACGCTTCCGCTGCGACGTCGACGGCTACGACTGCTGGGCCGATCTGGCAATCGACGGCCGCCCGTTGTGCCGCCACCACGCCGTCGAGCTCCGGCAGTCGGGCGGAGCGGTCCGGCACCGCTGAGCCGCCCTTGGCCTCCGCTACGCTTGCCCTACCGCGAGAGTGGCGGAACCAGGTAGACGCGCCGGACTTAGGATCCGGTGCCCGAAAGGGCGTGGGGGTTCGAGTCCCCCCTCTCGCACCAGCTCACCGCGTGGTTCGGCGCCACCCTGAGTGAGCGATCCGGCCGGCCGGTGCGTCGAGGCTAGGCGCTGGGCCACGGGAAAGGACGCTCGAGGAACGGCCAAACGATCGGGACCGCGAGGTCGCTATGAACGAACGCGCCACAGTGACCAAGCCCGGGCAGCACACGTCGCTCTTCCTCGGGCTCCCCGGCCGGAACGGTTCACCGATGACTAGGAGTCCCCCAGGACGAAGCGCCCGAGCCGACTTCTCGACCAGATGCCGGTTGGTCGCGTCGTCGAAGTGATGGACCAAGCGAACATGAGGATGAGGTCGAACTCGAACGCACCGAGATCGTCGGTGAGCGCGTCCCCAGCCGCAGAACGACCCGATCCCCCATATCGTCCCGCCAGGAGAGGTGCGGTGCTTCCTCTCTAGAATAAGAATTCAGCCCGAGACTAGATGCCGGTGATTCGTGCAATGTGCGTCTGCCAGCCACATCCGACGCCGGTGATGTTGACCGATCGCTCTGACGTCACCCAGATGGAAGACAAGTCTGGATCGGCGGCAGCTCCGGAGTAGTCACCCGCTCGGTAGAATCCCTTCCGAGAGTCGTAGGTTGCGTCGAGTAGGCACGTTCCCTGCGCCAACCATGAGACGCTGGAGAACTGACTCGCCGTGGGAGTTTTGGCCGCCCAGGCCGAACCTCGGTAGCCCCCTACCTGCACCGCGTTGAAAGCAGTCGCGGCTGCCCCAGAGTTGTTCACGGCAATGCTCGGAAATGTGTAGTACCACCCGTCTCCGCCCCCTAGTACGGATTGCTGAGCTACCGATGTGGTGATTCCACCGTTGGAAGTGTTGCCCACCGATAGCTGGATGTAGCGGACGCATACCTCGTTCTCCCCACCACCGAACTGACATCTGACGTTGTGGACTGCATGCAGCGCGTCTCCTCGTCCGGCCACCTGCAGCATGCGGGTGTCACCGGTATCGATTCCTACGTTGCTTAGACTTCCAGGTGCCAGTCGGTCGGGTTCGCGGTTGTTGGATGATCCCGAAAGAGAAGCGGGCCCGAACAGAGACGGCGAGCCGGAGGCGAGATTCGCGATCTTCCAGACGCGATATTGGGTTGATCCACCTCCGACCGTGTCGATCAGGTAGGCAGGTTGCGTTGCAGGCGTTACTCCTGTCGGATTCGTGTAGTGAAGAGCTGGCTGCAGAGTGTCGGGCAATCGAGTGGCCTGTGACGGCCCATACCCGGTCCACAGGTACGGTGCCTTCCATGCCGGGCAACTGGAGTAGTTGTTCGCGAAGTAGTTCTTCGACCAGGCTCGGATCACTCCTCCCTCGAAAGTCGTCGAGTACTGGTTGGTCGTAAGAATCAGGGTGTTTCGACCAACTCCAAGCCCCGGG
Organism: Actinomycetota bacterium; assembly: GCA_035288045.1. Taxonomy (GTDB): domain Bacteria; phylum Actinomycetota; class UBA4738; order UBA4738; family HRBIN12; genus DATEBA01. Next base: position 4,544 of record DATEBA010000016.1, on the reverse strand, counting down.
TAGTCCGCCCAGGTGGAGGCGCCGCCGAAAAGTATCCTTGCGTCGAAGACGTAACGACACCATTGCGAAGCCGCGAAGGAGGTCGGAGACGCTGGCCGAGAGACTGCAAGATAGAAGTTCGAAGCAGAGGCCGTCTGGCCCTGAAGGGCAACTGCGAAATACGTCTGGGAGCCCCGATCGTATATGACCTTCGGATCGAAAAGGGCCTCACCCACGGGCACGCCGTTGGAGGTAGCACCGAAAAACCGATTCAGATCGGTCACGGCGAAAACTCCTCCCGTGCTGTCGAGGAGCTTTGCCCTTCTGTTGACGAGGTGCAGCACCCGGTCGGATCCGCGCGCGATCGTAGAGTCGGGTGGGAAGCCGGCGCCGTACCCCGATGCAGTCTGGCTCATGCCGGCAAACTTGGTCGATGCGGCAGCGGCCGAGTCCGGTGACCCAGTGGAAGGACCCCCGCGACTGACGTGGCCTCCCTCAGACGGCGGTGGTTTGGTGGCAGCGTGACCGTTGCGTGGCGTAGGGAGGGTCAGCCTGTCTGCTTGAGTTCCCGTAACGCCGGACTCTCCAATCAGGTGTCCCTCGCCTTCGCCGACCTTACTTGGAGTAACAACCTCGGATCGCCCGCTCGGCCGCGCCGATGTGTTGCGAGCGGAGACCGGAGTACTAGCCACCGAAGTTGCCAAGACAGCAAGAGCCACCGGAACAAGCAGCCGCAAATGAGACTCCCGCACCTGTCGTCGGCCTCTTGGGACGTGTGCAACCCTTGCGCTCCAACCCCTGCCGTTCATGCTTCCCCTCCAGTCCCCCGCGCCAGGTCCACACCCTTGTCCGGTCGTGCATGTTCTAGATCGAAGGAGCCCTGTATACATCCACTGATGTGGGGCTGTCCATGGCCCCAAAGCCGCTCTCGCGAACTCAACAAGGAAGTTGGCCACCGCGAGACCTCGGGATCGGTTGCTGGATCCGGGTGCGCGCGATGAAGGCTGACCGCCGCACACCGCTGATATGAGTACCCACCCTCCGCGCTATTGGCAACCTGTCACCAAGCAAGGGAAATCGCCGTCTTGACAGGCTTCGTCGGGCGCGGAACGTTGCACTCTGTCGATGTCTCCGGTCAAACACCGCTTCGATCTGTCGGTTCTACGAGACCTCCGAGTGCGTCGCTCGGTCCTGTCCCGTCAAGTGGTTGAGATTCGTCACCGCCATCCTCGGCTCTCACGCGATCGCAGCGAGTAGCTCCCTGGGGTCCTCACCTCCCTCGAGTTCGTCGACTTTGGCCATCGATCCGATGCTGAAGTAACGGCGGTCCGCGACCTGCCACTCGTCATCCTGCTCGGCGAGCAGCGTTCCGACCATGCGCGTCAACGAGTCGAGCGTCGGGAAGATGCCGACGACCCGGGTGCGGCGCTTTACCTCCTTGTGCAGCCGCTCGATCGGGTTGGTCGAGTGCAGCCGGCGTCGGTGCTCCCGGGGGAAGTGCATGTGGGCGAGCACGTCCTCTGCCGCATCCTCCAGCAGCTCCGCAGCCTGAGGGAACCTCTCCTCGAGCATCCGAGCGACGTCGTGCAGCTGGGTCATGGCCGTGGCGTGATCGGGCGCGGAGAACACCGAGCGAACGACCGCGCCCACGGTGTCTTGCGCGCCCTTGGGAACCGTCGAGAGCAGGTTCCTCATGAAGTGGACCCGACACCGCTGCCAGGTGGCGCCGGAAAGGATCTTCGCGATCGCCTGACGCAGGCCCTCATGGGCATCGGAGATCACCAAGCCGGACGCCCTTCAGCCCGCGCTTGATGAGGCTCCGAAGGAACGAGGTCCAGAACTGATGATCCTCGCTCTGGCCGGTGGCCGCACCCAATATCCTTCGTTGTCCCTGGTCGTTGACCCCGATCGCCACGACGGTCGCGACCGAGGTGACGCGTCCGGCCTGGCGGACCTTGTGGAAGGTCGCATCGAGCCACACGTAGGGGTGCTCGCCTTCGATCGGGCGATGAAGGAACGTCTTCACCTCCTCGTCGAGCACCTTGCAGATCCTCGAGACCTCCGAGCGGGAGATCCCGTCTATGCCGAGAGCCCGAACGAGGTCGTCGACCTTGCGGGTGGACACGCCCTTCACGTATGCCTCGACCACGACCGCGTGAAGCGCCTTCTCAGCTCGCCGGCGAGGCTCCAGGAGCGAGGGGAAGTAGGCGCCGGCGCTCACCTTCGGGATCCTCAGTTCGATCGTGCCCGACCGCGTGTCCCATCGCCTGGTCCGGTAGCCGTTGCGATAGGCAACTCGCTCGGAGCTCCGCTCGTAGGGGGCGGCCCCGATCTGGGAGCTCACCTCGGTCTCCATCACAGCTTGTGCGAGCACACGCACACCTTCACGCAGCACATCCACGTCGTTCTCCTCCAGCAGCTTGCTGGCGAACGACATGATGTCCATCCTGGGTGTGGCCATCGTCCCTCCTCATCCGACTGTCCTGTCGTTGAGGAGGGCGGTGGCCATCTACCTCACGGGGATTTCCACCCCGGATCCCACCTCGAAAGTCCACCACGTCTCGGGACGCTAACCATGTATCTCGGTGATGGCTACCTCGTCCGATGCCATCGCGGCGTTTGGCAGCTCCGTATCACTACCGATGCCGAACATCCCGGAATCATCGAGGAATGCCGGCTCGCGATGGAGGCAATCATGGTCGGCCAGCGAGCTCATGGGACTGCCCCAGGTTTGGTTGACTCCTAGGCTGTGAGGATGATCCTCACGGGAAGGAGGCAGCAGATGCCGAAGGCGTTCCCCCTGGAGTTCCGCCGCGACGTCGTGGCGGTGGCTCGTCGCAAGGAAGCTCCAATGAGCCAGATCGCCAAGGACTTCGGGGTCTCCGAGTCGTGTCTGCACCGGTGGGTGAAGCGGGCCGAGATCGAAGACGGCCTGCGCGAGGGCCTGACCCTCGCCGAAGAGGCCGAGATCCGCGAGCTCAAGAAGCGCAACCGGCTGCTCGAGCAGGAGAACGAGGTCCTTCGCCGGGCCGCCATCTACCTCGGGCAGGGCCTCAACCCAAAATGAGCTACCCGCTGGTCCGAGAGCTTGCCGCAGACGGGATCCCCGTGGTGGTGACCTGCCGGGTGCTCGGGTTCACCCCTCAGGCGTTCTACAAGTGGCGCTACAACCCGGTCTCCGCAAGGGAGTGGGACGACGCACACCTGGTCGACGCCGCCCGAGAGATCCACGCAGACGATCCGGCGTTCGGCTACCGCTTCATCACCGACGAGCTCGCCTCCGAGCGGGGGATCCGAGCGAGCGAGAACCGGGTGCACCGTCTGTGCAGCGCCCACAGCATCTTCTCGGTCCTCGCCCGCAAGAAGGGCCGCAGGCCGAGGCCTGGGGAGCCGGTGCACGACGACCTGGTCCGCCGGTCCTTCGGTGCCAAGGCTCCCAACGAGCTGTGGTTCACCGACATCACCGAGCACGGAACCGATGAGGGCAAGCTCTACCTGTGTGCGGTGAAGGATGCGTTCTCCGGGCGCATCGTCGGGTACGCGGTGGACTCCAGGATGAAGGCCTCGCTCGCGGTGGCGGCGCTTGGGGGCGCCATCAGACTGCGAACGCCGGCCGGCACCGTGGTGCACTCCGACAGAGGGAGCCAGTTCCGTTCGGGGAAGTTCGTTCGCCTGCTGAGGAACAACGGCCTCATCGGCTCGATGGGCCGAGTCGGAGCCTGTGCCGACAACGCCGCCATGGAGTCGTTCTTCGCGCTGTTGCAGAACAACGTCCTGGACCGGCAACGCTGGCAGACGAGAGAGGAGCTTCGCCTTGCGATCGTGACCTGGATCGAACGGACCTACCATCGCCGGCGCCGCCAACGGGCCCTCGGTAAGCTCACCCCGATCGAGTTCGAGGCAGTCCACGAGGTCGCTCATGCGGCCTGAGGACGTTCAACCCCGCGAGTCAACTGAAGTGGGGGCAGTCCCCATAGCCTCCTTCGCTCTTCGCGTTGCGTCGTCATCTCAATGTACTCCAAGCACTGGGTATGTCTGTTTCCCCAGCACGGCCCTGGTCACAAGCGCGAGCGACCGATTCGTCTCCATTCTTGGCAAGAGCAGGTCGTGAGCCGAGAGGCAGAGAGGTTCCTGCGCGGGCTGATCCACAGTGACGGATGCCGCGTGATCGCGAATGACCGTGGCGTGAAGAGCGTACGGTACCACTTCTCAAATCGATCACAAGACATCAAGAGACTCTTCTGCAACTCGCTAGACAGTCTGGGCATTCAATGGACTCGCCCATCCGACCGAGGAAACGCCATCTACCGGAAAGATGCGGTTGCGCGGCTCGACCAGTTCATCGGGCCGAAGCCATGAGCAGTCAACCGCAACGAGGACGTCGTCATCGTTGCGTCTCTTCCGCTCTCCCAGCCTCACATCTCGGACGCACCCTCACGTCGAGGTCCTCCACCGAGCAGACGCGCCGGACTTAGGATCCGGTGCCCGAAAGGGCGTGGGGGTTCGAGTCCCCCCTCTCGCACCGCCGATCTCGTCGGGGCGGGGGCGCGGGATCACCCCAGCGA
>DATEBA010000015.1:0-6956 GCA_035288045.1 Actinomycetota bacterium | reverse complement strand
TCGCGACGGGGCCACGTCTGCTCCTGCTGGACGAGCCGGCCGCGGGGATGAACCCGACGGAGAAGGGGCGGCTCATGGAGCTCATCGGCAGGATCCGGGACGAGGGCGTGACGATCCTCATAATCGAGCACGACATGAAGGTCGTGATGGGCATCTCGGAGCGGGTGGCGGTGCTCGACTACGGGAAGAAGATCGCGGAGGGGGCGCCGGCGCAGGTGCAGCGGGATCCCCGAGTGATCGAGGCGTACCTGGGCACGGCGGCCGTGGAAGGGGGCGAGGGCGCGTGACCGACGCGCTGCTCGAGCTCGAGGACCTCCACGTCCGCTATGGCGGGATCGAGGCCGTGAAGGGCATCTCGATCAGCGTGAACGAGGGTGAGGTCGTGACGCTGATCGGCGGCAACGGCGCGGGCAAGACGACCACGCTGAAGACGATCTCCGGGGTGAAGCGGCCGGCATCGGGGCGAGTCCTCATACGCGGCCAGGAGATCCACCATCGTCATCCGCACGAGATCGTCGAGCTGGGCGTCTGCCAGGCGCCGGAGGGGCGACGGATCTTTCCGCGGATGAGCGTGAGGGAGAACCTCGAGATGGGCGCCTACGGGCGCCGCGACCGGGGCGCGGTCGAGGCCGACTTCGAGCGGGTGTTCCTCCTGTTCCCGGTACTCAAGGAGCGGGGGTCGCAACCGGGCGGCACGCTCTCGGGCGGCGAGCAGCAGATGCTCGCTATAGGCAGGGCGCTCATGCTGCGGCCGCAGCTCCTCATGCTGGACGAGCCGTCGATGGGGTTGTCGCCGCTGCTCACGCACAGGATCTTCGAGCACCTCGAGGAGATCCACGAGCAGGGCACTACCATCCTGCTCGTTGAGCAGAACGCCCATCTCGCCCTCAACCTCGCCGACCGAGGGTACGTCCTCGAGTCCGGCGTCATCGTCCTCGAGGACTCCGCCGAGCGCCTCCTTGGCAACGACGAGGTTCGCAAGGCGTACCTGGGCGAGCGCTAACCGCGGAGCCGCGCGGCTGGCGCTGGCCACGGCGCTTTTCCTAGCCGCCTGTACGCAGGGGGTCGACGGGACCGTCGAGCGGCGGGTCACGATCGCGTTCGTGGGCCGGCTGTCGCTGCCCGGCGCGGCGGCCGCGTTCGACGGTGTCAGGCTCGCCGTCCGCCAGGCGCTCGAGGAGGGCGGCCTCCCGGTTCCGGTCGAGGTCGTGGCGTTCGACGTCGCCGGGACCGGGTTGGAGGAGGTCGTGAGCGAGGTCGCCTCCGACGGCGGGGTCGTGGCCGCCGTCCTTTCGCCGGTGGGTCCGGCGCCGGCAGATGCGCTTCGGGAAGAGGGGTTGCCGCTGCTGGACCTCTCGGGCCTGGCGCGCGGGCAGACCCGGGCGCTGGGCGAGTTCGCGGAGGCGCTACCGCGGGCCGCCGACGGCATCTGCGCTCGCGGACGCGTCGGATCGCTGCCCGGCCGCGTGAGGATCTCGAGCCGGCCGCGGCGGGCGGTCGCGGTCGTCGCGAAGTCGGGCTGCCGCGTGATCGAGTGGCGAGGGCCACCGGAGGCGGCCGGCGCGCTCCGAGCGGGTCTGGTCCGCTCCGGCCTGGGCGACGTGATCGTGGTCGGGACCGACGGGCTCTTGAGCGCCGCGTTCGTCTCCTCGGCCGGCCGCGCCGCCGAGGGGACCGTCGTCGCGTGCCCGTGCACCGAGTTCGCTACCAGCAAGGAGCCCGCCGCGCAGGCGTTCGTGAACGGGTTCCAATCGGAGGTGGGGCGCGTGCCGAGCGCATACGCCGTCGAGGGCTGGGACGCGGGAGTCGTCCTTGCCGGGGCCCTCTCCGCGACGCCGTCGCGCGAGGACGTCAAGGAGAATCTCGGATCGGTCTCGGCCTTCGAGGGTTTGGGCGGCGGGTACCGACTCGAGGCCGACGGCCGGATCCGAACCCTGGAGGGCGTGCGGTTCTACCGGGCGAGCGGGGGGCGCTGGACCCTCCTCGGAACGGTCGCCGGCCCCGGGTTCTCACTACGGCGGGAGGGAGTCCTAATCGTGGCTTCGTGTCGCTCGGGAGTCCGGTCGGCCGACGGGGCAGGCGGCTTCGACGTGTCGGTCTCGCGCATGGTGGCGGGGCGGGTCGGCCTGGATCTGGCCTGGCGGGTCCTCGTCTGCGACCGTATCCCCGCGGCGCTCGCCGCCGGGACGATCGACGTAGCTGCGGCTACCTCGCGGGTCCCGATGCTGGAGGGCGCGACCCAGTCCCCACCCTACCTGAGCGTTCACCAGGCGCTGACCGTGAACCTGCGCGGATCGGTGGCGATAACCGCCACCGAGCAGCTCGGCCCCAGCGACGTCGTCGCGGCCGTCCGGGGCAGTGCCGCGTTGAGGTGGGTCCGCGAAGCGCTCGCGCCGCTCGGTGTCCGGGCGCGCGTGTACGCCCGAGCCGCCGACGCGTTCGCCGCGCTGCTTGCCTTGCGGGTCGACGCCGTGGTCCATCCAGAAGGACGATCCCACGCGGTCGCGCGTCGGAACCGGTCGCTCCGGGTCGTGGACAGCGTCGACGTCGGGACCTACGACCGCCTGGCAGTATCGCTCCGAAACCCGGCACTCGCGGTCGCGATCGACGACGCCTTGGACGACGTACTCTCGAGCACGCGGTTCGCCCGGTTGTTCTCCCGCTCATTCCCCGGAGCCGGATTCCCGCGAGAGCTTCGCGCTGCCTGACCTGCGTATACGTTTCGGGGCGGAGCGGCGTTGCTGGCGCTCCGGGGGGTGGTTAGAGTTCGGAAAGGCGCCTGGGGCGTCGCCTGGAGAGAAGGAGGATGCACATGAGGAAACCGAGATGGCTGGTGCCAGTCGCGCTAGCCGCCGTGCTGTCCATCGTCGCGGCTGCGTGCAAGGAGGACACCACAACGACGGACGGCACGGAGCCGACCGCCGGACAAGATCTCCTCGCGCAGATCCAGGCCGAAGGGGTGATCCGAGTATCGACTGATCCAGCGTACGCGCCGCAGTCGTTCCTCGACCCGGACACCGGCGAGTGGGAGGGCTTCGACATTGACGTCGCCGAGGAGATCGCCGTTCGCCTCGGTGCGACCGTGGAGTGGGAGACGCCGAAGTGGAACGCGATCACGTCCGGCGGGTGGGCAGACCGCTGGGACATGAGCGTCGGTTCGATGACCGTGACACCCGAGCGGCAGGAGGTCCTGAACTTCAGCCCGGCGTACTACTACACGCCGGCCGCGGTGGCGGTGCACACCGACAACACCAGCGTCGCCGACGTCGCCGTCGATCTGGACGGCGCGAAGATCGGGGTCTGTGGCTCTTGCACCTACGACTTCTATCTCCAGAAGAATCTGGACGTCGTGGGCGAGACGATCGACTTCGTGATCGACGACGCGGACATCGTGAACGGCTACGAGACCGACACGGACGCGATCAGGGATCTCACCCTGGGTGACGGCGTGCGGCTGGACGCTGTGATCTCCGCCCTGCCTACGCTCCAGGAAGCGATCAACGCCGGCGAGCCGATCAAGGTCGTAGGCGACCCGCTTTACCACGAGCCGCTCGCCGTGGCGTTCGACAGGGAGTCCTCGCTCGATGCGGCATCCCTCGTCGAAGAGGTGGGTGGCATCATCGAGGAGATGCACCAGGACGGCACGCTGAGCGAGCTCTCGAACAAGTGGTACGGCTACGACCTCACGGTGAAGACCTCGTAGGCGGGGTCTCGTGAGCACGGGTCAAGCGGGGGGCCGGGGAGACCCGGCCCCCCATGCTTCGGCCAAGATCGGGGCCCGCGAGCGTTTCGAGCTGGCGACCGCCAGGATCCCTTGGACGATCAAGCGTATCGGCGTCATGGTCGCTATCGCCGCCGCTCTGGTCGGTGCGTTCAGCGCGGTCGGCTTCGACACCGACTGGATGCGAGAGAACTGGGTCAAGATCCTATGGGGCGGCCCGGACCTCTTGGACGGGATCTTCCTGACCCTGATCATCTCCGTGTCGGCCATCGCGCTGGCCACGCTGCTCGCGCTGCTCGGTGCCCTTACACGGATCTCCAAGAGCGCGATCCTCTACACGCTCTCGGGTTTCTACACGTCGTTCTTCCGCGGGACGCCGCTACTGGTGCAGATCTTCCTCATCTACTTCGCCGGGGCGGAGGTCGGCAAGCGACTCGGCGACGCCGGTTACGAGAGTCTTCGCAACATATTCACGCTGGACGCCGTTCCGGCGGGGATCCTCGCCCTCGGTCTGAACTACGGCGCGTACATGACAGAGATCTTCAGGGCCGGCATCCAGTCTGTGGGGCACGGCCAGCGGGAGGCGGCCGAGGCGCTCGGGATGAACTACCGGCAGCTCATGCGCCGCGTCGTCCTGCCGCAGGCGACGAGGGTCATCATCCCTCCTACGGGCAATGAGTTCATCGCGATGCTCAAGGACTCGGCTCTCGTCTACACGATCGGCGTCCTCGAGATGTTCCGTCTCGCCGACCTCGCGGGCCGACGTGACTTCAGGAGCATCGAGGCGCTGGTGCTGGCGGCCGCCGTGTACTGGTTGCTCACGAGCATCTTCACGTTCTTCCAGGTCCGCCTCGAGCGGCGGATGTCGAAGGGCTACGTCCGGGCTGTGGAGGTGGGGTCCGGTGTCCGGACCACCAAGATCGTCAGTTCGAGTGGCCAGGGAAGCAGCGGCGGCGCGTGGGGAGGCGACCTGCCCTTGGCGACCGAGGTCGAGAGCGCGGAGGAGGATCCATCGTGACGCGGCCGACCGACGGCGAGGTGGTGGTCAGGGTCGAGGAGCTCCACAAGAGCTTCGGGCACCTCAAGGTATTGAAGGGCGTCGACCTGGAAGTCCACAAAGCCGAAGTGATCGTAATCTTCGGACGATCCGGGTCGGGCAAGAGCACGCTTCTGCGATGCGTCAACTTCCTCGAGGAGCCCACCTCCGGCACGGTGGAGGTGGACGGCATCCGCCTGGACCCCGGGCACCGGACGAGCGCGAAGAAGGAGCAGGTCCGTCAGCTCCGGATCCGCACCGGGATGGTCTTTCAGCAGTTCAACCTCTTCCCGCACATGACCGCGATCCAGAACGTGATCGAGGGTCCGGTGACCGTGAAGGGCGTGCCAGAGGAGCGGGCCCGAGCGGTCGGCGCCGAGATCCTGGACAAGGTCGGGCTGGCCGACAAGGCCGAGGAGTACCCGATCCGGCTGTCGGGCGGCCAGCAGCAGCGGGTCGCGATCGCCCGGGCTCTCGCCATGGAGCCGAAGGTGATGCTCTTCGACGAACCGACCTCGGCCCTCGACCCGGAGCTGATCGGCGAGGTTCTGGCGGTGATGACCTCGCTCGCCACCGACATGCACATGACGATGATCGTGGTCACCCACGAGATGGGGTTCGCCAGGGAAGTGGCCCACCGGATGGCGTTCTTCCACGAAGGCGTGATCCTCGAAGAGGGCACGCCCGACGAGATCTTCGAGAACACCCGCTTCCCCGAGACGCGACGGTTCCTCGACGCCGTCCTCTGACGGAGGCCCTCGCGAAACGCCGCCGGTCCGAAGGATTGACGAGGGCCGCCCGTAGGGGTATCCGCCCGGGAGGTCGGGGGAGGGAAGGAGCAGGCAGATGAAGGATCTCACCGTTTCGCTCGAGGACGTCCCAGGCAGCCTTGCGGCCCTTGGAGAGGAGGGTGCGCCCCGGCAACGGACACGGGTGCGCTCGCCCATATCCTCGTGGAGGACGGGGACCGTGCGCGCAACGTCCTGGAGGCCGCAGGCTTCAAGATCGAGGGGGATGACGATGCGATCGTTCTCTACATCCCCGGCGAGGACCGACCCGGCACGATCGGGCGGGGCCTAGGAAGATCGCGGATCCGGGAGTGAACATCAGACTCGCGTATCTTGCGACTCGCTCGCGACTGGTGTTCGTCACGAGTGACAATGTGGCCACCCGGGTTGCGCTCAAGGAGTGATATTCCCGGCGGCTCCGGTCACCATCTGGACGTGACCGGGATCGACGGGGGAAGTAAGACGGGCCGAGGGCCCTTTGGAGCCGCTCACGCCTTCCCCATACGCGAGCGTTGTCTACTCGGTCCCTCGACCCGCCAAACGTTGGCCCCAAGCGACGCGGACTCCCGGTCGGCCGTCGGGTTCGCGGTGGCCTTCCACGGGCTCCGGGGCTCGCGCCCCGTCCATCCGCTTCGGCTCCGAGACTCCTCTCGGCTCCCCGGTCCCTGCGGCCGCTTGGGACCGAGCGAAATCTAGCCAGGCGAGCGAGCGGTGTCAACTCGGCGGGAAGGATTGCGGCGCACGTCGTCCCTCGCGGACGCGCAGGTGACGCACGTCCGACGCACCAAGAAGAAAGAGTGACAACGACCGGAGTACGTCTCGACCCGCGTCAGAGCGCGCGAACGATGGCCACCGCGACCGGCGCGATCGCCAGCGCGGGAAGCATATTGCCGACACGAACCTGTCGCAGATCCAGCAAGCGGAGGCCGATCCCGATGATGAGAAGACCGCCCGCTGCCGTGATCGAGGCGACGATGTCGTCGCTGAGCGCGCCGGCGACCGAGGACGCGCCGAGCGACAGACCTCCTTGGTACACCAGGATCGTGACGACGGAGAAGCCCACGCCCCATCCAAGGGCCGACGCGAACGCGAGCGCGGCGAACCCGTCGAGCAGCGACTTCACCGCGAGCAGCTGATAGTCGCCGGTGAGACCGTCGCGGATCGATCCGAGGATCGTGAGGGGTCCCACGCAGAAGACGAGCGAGGCCACGACGAACCCCTCCACGAAGCGTGCCTCCCCCCGCGCGAAGCGGCGCTTGAGGGCCTCCCCCGCCCGCTCGAGCCCATCCTCGATGTGCAGGGCCTCGCCGACGACCCCGCCCAGGAGGACGCTACCGAGCACGATGACCACGCTTGCCCGGGTGAGGGTCGAAAGCGGTGGGCGGAAGACCGCGAACGCCCCGTCGAACCC
>DATEBA010000014.1:0-19882 GCA_035288045.1 Actinomycetota bacterium | reverse complement strand
AGAGCGGCCCACGCCGGAACACGTCGACGAACCCATCCACGACGTCGCCGGCGGTGAACTTCCCGTCGGACTCGAACGTCACGAAGCGGCCGTCGGCCGAGATCACCGCCAGCTCGTTCGTCGCGTCCCGTTCGGCTCCGGACGAAGTGAGGCTCACGCGGATCGTCGTATCCAGCTCGCGATCCCGAACGAAGGCGTCACGAGATAGGTTCCCATCGCCGGCGACTATGTCGTCCGCGCCAGAGTCGAACGCGACGTATCTTCCATCCCAAGAGATGGTCGGAGGCTCGCCGCTCGCGGTGGCTCCATCCGAGATGTCTCCGCCCAACGTGTCGACGCTGATCCGTTCGAACTCCCCCGTCGCCCGGGTCCAGACGAACACGTCCCTCTGCCCGCTCCCGTCGTCGGGGACGAGATCCGATGCTTCGGAGACGAACGCGACGAACTCGCCGTTCGCGGAGACGGAGGGCGCCTCACTGGAAGCGTCCGGCTCCGTGCCGTCGGGAAGTACACTCACTCGCGCCGTCTTTCCCGATGACAGTCTGTGGATGAACACGTCGTTGTCGCTTCCGACGTCCGTACCACCGAACCTGCCGACCGACCGGAAGACCACCCACTCTCCGTCGGGAGAGATCCACGGATCACGGCTATATCCGTTCACCTCACCACCGTTGAACCTGACGCTCACCCTTGCCGTCGTCCCCGCCGTGATGTCCCGCACGAAGACGTCGCTGAGTGCGTTGCCGTCACTCGCGACGAGGTTGGTTGCCTCGGACTCGAACGCTACGCGCGAGCCGTCGGCAGAGAGGGAGCTGCCAGTGCTCATTCCCCCCAGAGCTTGGGCTTCCGCGGAATCGACGCTGACGCGTTCTGTCTTGCCCGTCACGGTGTCGTGCACGAACACGTCGGTCTCGCCGTTCGTATCGCCCGTAACTAGATTGGAGGCACCTGACTGGAACGCCACGTAGCGACCGGTGGACGAGATGGACGGATAGTCACTTGCACCGTTGGCCTCCGCTCCGTTCGAACGCACGCTCACCCTGGTCGCTACGCCGGTTCTCATGTCTCTGACGAAGACGTCCATCTGCCCGAGCGTATCGTCCGGAACGAGGTCGGACGCGTCGGACGAGAACGCGATGAAGCGCCCATTCGCCGAGATCGACGCCGCGTAGCTATTCCCGTTCCCGGGGTCACCCAAGGCGGTCACGCTCACCATCCGCGTCTTGGGCGTGCCGGCGACGGCGACGCTGACGATCGCTAGAGCCAGAGCAGACAAAAGGACCAGGACGATACGATAGCGCGTGTTGAAACCCCCTCGGGAAGAGCGCGCGCTGACGCTATCCCCCTGGTGCCCATTGAGTCAATCCGACAAACGTTCGATCCTGGCGAACCGGTCGAAGGCTCCGCGCGCGTAGAGTGCCATCGTCGCCGCCGCGAGCACGTGCCAGACTGCGTGCCACTGGAAAGCGCTCTCCGGCCGGCACAAGGGCCCGCCGGTTCTCCCGACGAAGAATGCGCCGGCTGCAAGCACTAGCGCGACCACGGCCGCCAGCTTGAACGGGCCAAGCGGCGAGAGACCGCCGGACCACTCCCGCCGAAAGACAGCAAGCGCTGCGGCACCGATCGCGACCCCGAGGAGGGCGTACACGGGATACACGGCTGCCGGAACGACGATCACGGCCCCCAACGCTCCGAGGGAGCCCCAATAGAGGGACCACGGAAACGCCCGCCCACGGAGCCGCGAGATCTCTGTCACAGCAACGAATGCGAGCACTGAGACGATCGCGACATCGTGGATCCAGCGGGCGAAAGGGGTCTGCAGGCCGTGGAGGAGGACTCCCCCCACAGAGTTGCTTCCCACGGCGGCGGCGAACATCACCAGGTCCGGAGCACCTCGCCGACGCCGCGCGAGGATCCAGATCGCGGCCACCAGGAATGCGAGACTCGAGAGCCCGTTGACCGGCTGCGCGAGCAACCCCTCGCCGAGCCGCTCGCAGTCCGCGGTCGCGAGCGCGGGCGGGAGCGCCACGCTCAGCCGGCCCGGCGGAGCGGCGCGTAGGCCAGGAGCAGCCGCTTCTCTCCCGCCTCCGCGAAGGCGATCGTCGCCTCCGCGCTGGTGTCCGAGCCGGTCACGGCGAGTACGACCCCCTCGCCCCACTTGTCGTGGACGACGGTGTCGCCGGGACCCACGGCTAGTGGCTCACGCTTGGGAAGGCCGATCACCGACGGCCGGCCGTCACCCGCGGACGCCAGCCTCGCCGGCGGCTCCTCCTCCAGCATGCTCACCAGGTCGTCGGGGATCTCCGAGAGGAACCGCGACGCCGGGTTGTACTGCGTCTGCCCCCACAGGGTGCGGCTCCACGCGTGACACAGGTACAGCCGCTGCTGCGCGCGGGTTATGCCGACGTAGGCGAGCCGCCGCTCCTCTTCCAGCTCGTGCTGGTCGGTCATCGAGCGGTAGTGAGGGAACACGCCGTCCTCGAGCCCGACGATGAACACGACGGGGAACTCCAGACCCTTGGCGTTGTGCAGCGTCATGAGCGTGACCGTCGAGGCCGTCTCGTCGTACTCGTCCTGCTCCCCCACGAGGGAGACGCTCTCCAGGAACTCCGCGAGGTCCCCCTCCGGGAAGCGCTCGGCGAACTCCCCCGCCACGCCCACCAGCTCGCGGATGTTCTCGATCCGTCCCTCCGCCTCGATCGTCCGCTCGGACTCGAGCTCCGCGAGGTAGCCCGACTGGGTCGCCGCCTCGTCCACCATGCGCGCGGGCCCGGCGCCCTCCGCCAGCGCGTCGGCGAGCCGGCCCATCACCTGCACGAAGCCGAACACGGCCCCCCGGGCCCGCGCCCCTAGCGCCGCGATCTCCTCCGCCCGTCGCGCAGCCTCGAGGAAGGGCACGTCCGCGACGACCGCGAAGCCCTCGATCGCCGCCACGGTCGCCTCGCCGATACCGCGCTTTGGCGTGTTGATCACGCGTCTCGCCGAGATCACGTCCTGGGGGTTGACCAGCAGCCTGAGATACGCGACGACGTCTTTCACCTCCTTGCGCTGGTAGAAGCGAACGCCCCCGACCACCCTGTAGGGGATCCCGGCGCGCATGAACACGTCCTCCAGGACCCGGCTCTGCGCGTTCGTCCTGTAGAAGACCGCCACGTCCCGGTACGAGTGGCCCTCGTCGCCGACCAGCCGCTCCACCTCTGCGGCAACGAACGCGGCCTCCTCGTGCTCGTTCTCCGCGCGGAAGCGGACCGCGAGCTCGCCTCCCGCCACATCCGACCACAGGCTCTTGGGCTTGCGATGGACGTTGTGCTCGATCAGCGCATTCGCGATCGCGAGGATGTGCTGGGTCGAGCGGTAGTTCTGCTCCATGAGGAAGACCGACGCGTCCGGGTAGTCGCGCTCGAAGTCGAGCAGGTTCTGGATCGTTGCGCCGCGCCACGAGTACACGCCCTGGTCCGCGTCGCCGACCACGCAGAGGTTCCCGTACTTCGCGGCAAGCAGGTTCACGAGCTCGTACTGCGCCCGGTTCGTGTCCTGGTACTCGTCTATCAGAACGTATCGGAAGCGCTCCTGGTAGTGCTCGAGCACCTCAGGATGCTGGCGGAAGAGGCGGACGGTCTCGGTGATCAGGTCGTCAAAGTCGAGCGCGCCGGCCGCGTACTTGCGCCGCTCGTACGCCGAGTACACGCTGGACACGACCTCCTCGTAGAGGTTCGAGGCCTGCTCGGCGAACTCCTTCGGTCCGATCACGTGGTCCTTCGCGCGACCGATCATCGCCGCCATGGCCTTGGGCGGATAGCGCTTGGCGTCGAGGTCGAGTTCTTTCAGGACCCGTCCGATCAGCCGCTCGGTGTCGGCGTCGTCGTAGATCGTGAAGGAGGATGGCAGGCCGACGTGGTCGTGCTCGCGACGGAGGATACGGGCACACGCCGAGTGGAAGGTGAGGATCCACATGTGGCTAGCGATCGCCTGTCCGAGGAGCCCCTCCACCCGGTCGGCCATCTCGCGCGACGCCTTGTTCGTGAAGGTGATCGCGAGGATCTCGCCGGGACGGACCTCTCGCTCCCGGATCAGGTAGGCGATCCGGTGCGTGAGAGCGCGGGTCTTGCCCGACCCCGCTCCTGCCACGATGAGCACGGGGCCCTCGGTATGGAGCACGGCTTCCGCCTGGACCGGGTTCAGGCCCTCGAGCAGGGGGGACGCGACGCTCACGTGAGGGATTCTAGGTGCCGGGGGCGACCCGCCGAACGGACGAGGTCCTCCGGCCGTTGAGGAAACTGGGGTCGCGGGATACCCTCGATCGAGACCTGCCATGGCGACCGACCTCCGCAAGACCGAAACGGTGGCTCCATCCGCCGGGAAACACCGGCGTCCGCGACGAGAGCGCTGGCGCGCCGGCCTGCGGATCTTCGGCGTGCTCTGCCTCGTCGGCGCCGTCGGCGTCGCCGGGTACCTTGCATGGCTGCTCTGGGGCACGGGCCTCGAGACGAAGGCCGCTCAGGAGGACCTCCGGGCGGGCTTCGAGCGCAGCATCGGGTCTCTCTCGCCGCGCGACCCGAGCGCGGACAAGGTGCGGCTCCCGGGCCGCGCGATAGCAGAGCTCGTGATCCCGCGGATGGACCTCGACATGATCGTCGTCGAGGGCACGGGGACCGACGAGCTCAAGAAGGGACCGGGCCACTACTCGGAGGGGTCCTTCCCCTACGTCGACACCGCGTACCCGTGGGAGAACCGCGGCCGGGTCGGGATCGCCGGCCACAGGACGACCTACGGCGCGCCTTTCTGGGACCTCGACAAGGTCCGAGCCGGCGACAAGATCGTCCTCAAGACCGAGTACGGGATCTTCACCTACGAGGTGACCAAGACCGAGGTGATCCCCTCGAGTGGCTCGGGGGTGGTGCTCGAGCAGACCAGGAAACCGACGCTCGTCCTCACGACCTGCAACCCGCGCTTCTCCGCCGAGCAGCGCCTGGTCGTCTTCGCCGACCGGGTCAAGGCCGCGGCCGGGTAGCCCTACTCCCACTCGATCGTGGCAGGAGGCTTCGAGGAGACGTCGTAGGCGACGCGGTTCACGCCCGGCACCTCGCGGATGATCCGGCTCGATATCCGATCGATCAGCTCGTGGGGAAGCCGTGCCCAGTCGGCCGTCATCGCGTCTTCGCTGGTCACCGCCCGGATCACAAGCGGGTGCTGGTAGGTCCGCCCGTCGCCCATCACGCCGACGCTTCGCACGTCGGCGAGCAGCACCGCGAACGCCTGCCAGAGTTGGCGCTGCAGCCCGGCCCGGCGGATCTCCTGCTGCAACACGTGGTCGGCGGCTCGGAGCACCACCAGGCGCTCGGCGGTCACCTCGCCCACGATACGCACCGCCAGGCCCGGCCCGGGGAACGGCTGGCGCCAGACGATCTCCTCCGGTAGCCCGAGCTCCTCTCCCACCCTGCGAACCTCGTCCTTGAACAGGTCGCGGAGCGGCTCGACGAGCTCGAGGTCCATATCCTCTGGCAGGCCGCCGACGTTGTGGTGGGTCTTGATCGTGTCCGCGGTTCGCGAGCCGGATTCGATCACGTCTGGATAGAGCGTGCCCTGCACGAGGAACCGCGCGCCCGTGTGCTCGCGGGCGACCTCCTCGAACACCCGGATGAACTCCTCGCCTATCCGCTTCCGCTTCTCCTCGGGGTCTGTAACTGCCGCCAGTCGCGCGAGGAAACGGTCGGCCGCCTTCACGTGTACGAGGGGGATCCCGAAATGCCGGACGAAGGTCTCCTCCACCTCTTCGGCCTCGCCCTCCCGCAGGAAGCCCGTGTCGACGAAGACGCAGGTCAGGCGGTCTCCGACCGACTTGTGCACCAGCAACGCGGCGACCGCGGAGTCGACGCCGCCCGAGAGAGCGCACAGGACCTCGGCGTCACCGACCTGGGAGCGGACCTGAGCGACGCTCCGCTCGATCACCCCCGCGGGCGTCCAGTCGGGGAGCAGGCCGCAGCCGTCGTAGAGGAACCGCTTCATCACGGCCATGCCCTTGGGCGTATGAGCGACCTCCGGGTGGAACTGCACACCGTACAGCCCTCGCTCACGGTCCTCCATCGCTGCTATCGGTATCTGAGCCGTGCGCGCGGACACCGCGAACCCTTCCGGCGCACGCACCACGCTGTCGCCGTGGCTCATCCAGACCTGCTCCTCGGCCCCGAGATCCTGGAGCAGCACGCCGGGCCGCTCGACTGCCAACTTCGTCCCGCCGTACTCGCGCTGCCCCGTCGCCTCTACCTCGCCACCGAGCGCCTGCGCCATCAGCTGGTGGCCGTAGCAGATGCCGAGCACCGGCACGCCGAGGTCGAACACCGCCGGGTCGACCACAGGCGCTCCTTCCTCGTAGACCGATGCGGGTCCCCCGGAGAGGATCAGCCCGGCCGGTCGCCTCCCCTTCAGCTCGTCGAGCGGGGCATCGTGCGCGACGATCTCGGAGTAGACGTGGCACTCGCGGACACGGCGGGCGATCAGCTGCGCGTACTGCGCTCCGAAGTCGACGACGAGGATCGGGCGCGGTTCCGACATGTCAGAACGTTATCAGCCGAGCCTCGTCACCTCCACGACCAGCCGACTCACAGTGTTCGGTAGACGAACTTCGCCGTCCCGCTCGCCCCCGGCGCCATGTTCCCCAGCAAGACGCCGGCGATCCCGGTCCAGTCCCCCGGCGAGGTCGGCGACCAGGGGATGAGTATTGGGACCGGCGAACAGCTCCCCGGGTCCGAGCTCAGATCACCGTACGACTGGTAGTAAGCCCCGTGAGGCATGGCGAAGCTGATCGTGCCGAGGCTCAGCGCGCGCTCGTCACGACCCCAAACGGAGCCGTCAATGGCCCATCCCCACGCGCTGGTCCCGCTGGTAGGTCTTGCCCTCGGTCTTGATCGAGGGGGCCACCACCAACTCGGCCTTCTGGAACTCCTTGATCGTCGCGTAGCCGGTCGTGGCCATCGAGGTGGCGAGCGCGCCGAAGAGATTGAGCGTGCCATCGTTCTCGTGCGCCGGTCCCACGAGTATCTCCTCGAGGGAGGCGACCTGCTGGGTCCTGACGCGAGCTCCGCGCGGGAGCGTCGGATGGAACGTGGCCATGCCCCAGTGATAGCCCCGTCCGGGCGCCTCGTAGGCGCGCGTGAGCGGGGAGCCGATCATCACCGCATCGGCGCCGCACGCGATCGCCTTGGCGATGTCGCCGCCTGTTCGCATCCCGCCGTCGGCGATGACGTGGCAGTAGCGGCCGGTCTCGTGCTGGTGCTCCCGCCTGGCCGCGGCCGCGTCGGCGATCGCCGTGGCCTGCGGCACGCCGACACCCAGGACCCCTCGAGTCGTGCAGGCATTCCCGGGCCCGACGCCGACCAGGACGCCGACGGCTCCGGTCCTCATGAGATGGAGAGCTGTCTGGTAGGAAGCGCACCCGCCCACGATCACGGGCAGGTCGTATCTGGCGATGAACTCCTTCAGGTTGAGCGGCTCGGTCTTGGTGGAGACGTGCTCGGCGGAAACCACGGTTCCCTGGATCGCGAGGACGTCGAGGCCGGCCTCGATCACGGGCCGCGCGTACCGCTCGACCCGCTGTGGCGTGAGCGAGGCGCACGCCGTGACGCCGCCCTCCTTGATCTCCTGGATCCGCTTGCCGACGAGCTCGTCCTTGACGGGTTCCCTGTAGAGCTCCTGCATCCGGCGCGTGGCCTTCTCGTCGGGAAGCGAGGCGATCTCCTCGTAGACGGGGTCGGGGTCCTCGTAGCGGGTCCAGAGCCCCTCGAGGTTGAGACAGGCGAGGCCGCCGAGCCTGCCTATCTCGACCGCGGTGGCCGGCGAGACGCCGGCGTCCATCGCCGATGACATCATCGGGAGCTCGAACCGGTAGGCGTCGATCTGCCAGGAGATGTCGACGTCATCGGGGTCGCGCGTCCGCCTCGACGGCACGATCGCCACCTCGTCGAACCCGTACGCTCGTCGGGCCGTCTTGCCGGTGCCGATCTCGATCTCCATGGCTCCTACCTCACGAGATACGCAGAACGCCCACCCCTCGGGGAAGGGCAGGCGTTCGAAACCTTCATGTAGGGAAGGTACCAGCGGCGACGGCTGCCGTCGAACACCGGCGCGCCCCGCCCGCGGTGGTTCGACAGCCTTCGCGGCACGGCCCCGCCGCGGTCGCGGGACTCCGAGCGAGGGAGGCGTCGATGAAGCGTCCGATCAAGGAGATCGTGACGAGCGACCTCTACTGGTGGGGACCCGCCACGCTGTTCCGGTGCTCGCACGACCCGGACCCAACCGGCTGCGACGTCGGTCTCGTCGGGGTTCCGCACTCCACGGAGAATGGCACGACGTGGCGCGATCAGCATCTCGGGCCACGCGCGATCCGAGACGTCTCCATGGGCTACCGCCGCATCCACCTGAAGTGGGGGCTCGACCGTGGAGCGCCGTCACGATCAAGGATCTGGGCGACGCGCCCATGGCGAACCCCTCGTGAACGACGTGGTGATCCGCGAGATCCAGGCCTTCGTCTACGTAAGCTTCGAGACGATTCGCGTCATCCAGGGGCTACGCGGCCTGAACGTGATCGGCGCCGACGTCGTCGAGATCATGCCTTCGCGCGACGGTCCGGCCCAGATGCCGGCGCAGAAAGCGATGCGGATCATGTTCGAGGAGATCTGCCTGATCGCCGACCACCTCGTCGGCGCCGGGGGGAGCTGATCGGGCGGGCTACCGTCCCTCGGCGACGTGGCCGGTCTCGGTCGTGCGGAGATCGGTCTGGCCGGAGTGCACCCGGTCGCTCTCGACCATCACCGTGGCGTCGGAGATGTGCCCGAGCTCCCGGAGCCTCTCGAGCACGTGCCGCAGCGAGTCCCGCGGTTCCTCTACCATCGTGTCGACGACGAGCTCGGGATCGAGGGGCGGCTCGTAGGGGTCGTCGACCCCGGTGAACCCGGTTATCTCGCCGGCCAGAGCCTTCTTGTACAGGCCCTTCGGGTCGCGGTGCTCGGCGATCTCCTCGACCGTGGCATGCACGTAGACCTCGACGAACTCTCCGATCATCGCGCGGACCTGATCGCGAGTCTCCCGGTACGGCGAGATCGGGCAGCAGATCGTCGCGACGCCGTTCCGGGTGAGCAGATCGGCGACGAACCCGATCCGCAGGATGTTCGTGTCGCGGTCCTCTTTGGAGAACCCCAGACCCTTGGAGAGGTTCTGGCGAACGACGTCACCGTCGAGGATCTCGGTCTTCATGCCGCGAGCCTGGAGCTCGTGGTAGAGCATCTCGGCGATCGTGGACTTGCCCGCACCGGAGAGTCCGGTGAACCAGACCGTGAAGCCCTTCTGCGTCACAGGAAGCTCCTTCCGACCGCGCCCTCAGGCGTCTGGATCCCGTACATCTTCAAGATGGTCGGACCGACGTCGACCAGGTTCAGGCCCTCCACCCTGCCTGCCGGTTGATCGGGCGCGCCTCGCATGACGAACACCCCGGTGCGATCGTGGTTCGCCCCGTCGGGGCCGGTGTCGTTCTCGTAGGTGTAGATGCTCGGGTTTCCGACCGAGCCCACCGATCGCCACTCGAGGTCGCCGAAGTAGACGATCAGGTCGGGCGCCACGCCGCGCACGGCCGGATAGACGTCCTGGGGTTTCAGGACCTTGGTACCGAGCGATCTGCCGTCGGGCCCCGGCGCCGCCTCGAGCTTCGCGATCAGCTCGTCGCGGACCTCCTCGTACCGGTTCGGGTCGACGACGCCGCTCGGCTCCCGGTCCCTCACGTTGAGGAAGAGCCTCCCGTAGTAGCCGCCGTCTCCCCAGGCCACCGTCTTGCTCCAGTCGATCGGCGCCTTCGCGATCGGCACCACGCTCTCCAGCTGCTCGGAGAGGGTGAGGTAGCCTTCCTGGATAAGCCAGTCGTTGAAGCAGAGCCCGCCCATCATCGGTCGGGCCCCGTGATCGCTCATCAGGATCGTGACCGCGTCGTCCGGGATCAGCTCGAGCAGCGAGCCGACCTCACGATCGAGCGCGCGGTAGTAGTCCTGGAACGCCGTCTCGAACGGGTTACCGGCCTGGTACAGCGGATGGATCGGGTCGAAGTGCTGCCAGAACACGTGGTGGAGGCGGTCGAGGCCCATCTCCACGAGCATGAAGAAATCCCAGGGCTTCTCCTTGATCAGGCGACGTGCGACCTTGAATCGCCGCTCGGTCATCGCGAAGACCTGGTCGAGAACGAAGTCCATGCCCTGCTCGCGGAAGTTCGGGATGTCGAAGATGTACTGACCGGCCCCGCCGAGCTCCTCCTCGACCTCGGCGGCGAGCTCGACCGGGTGCGTCCAAGTCTTCGCCGAGGGTGGAGTGAGGAAGCAGGAGACCCTCCAGCCCTCGACCGGCTTCGGCGGGTAGCCGGGCGGTACGCCGATCAACAGCGACTTCAGACCTCGCTCGCCGAGCAGGTCCCAGACGGTGGGCTCCTTCACGGCCTCCGACGTCGCGATCGATAGGCCGTCGTAGGTGTTGTCCTTGCGGTTGCGGAATCCGTAGATCCCGAGCTGGCCGGGGGTCTTCCCGGTCATCGCGCACGCCCAAGCCGGCACCGTGATCGGGGGGGTGATGGATGCCAGATCCCCGTGCATCGCGCCGTCCATCAGCTTGGCGATGTTGGGGACCTCGCCCGCGAGATCCTCGAACAGGAGCTGCGGTGTGCCGCAGTCCAAGCCGATGATCGCGACCCTGGGTCCTTGCGTCATGCTTCCTCGGGAGCCCCTCACGGAACGGGAGCCGGCAGGCCTGCCTGGCTCCCGAAAGTCCTGGTCATGGTACCAAAGCGAACCCGGCCGGTTCCTCGGTCGTTCGGTCGTTTCCGGCCCTCCAGACCTGCCAGAATGCGGATCGTGAAGGTCCTGCGGCGGGTCCTCTACGTGGAGGCCGGGGCCCTGACGCTCTTCGGTGTCGGTCTCGCCCTCGTCCCAAGGCTGCTGCTGGTCGACCTCTTCAGCCAGAGATTCCTCGCCGACTACGCGTGGGTCCGGATGGTCGGCGTCCAATCTGTCGGGTTCGCCCTCCTCATGATCCTCGTCGGCCAGCGTGTCGAGGAGTTCTGGTGGTGGTCCTGGGCCTTTGCGCTGGTCGGGGCGGCGGTAGGCACCGTTGCGCTGCTCAACGCGCTCTTCAGCGTGCCGGCGCACTCGGAGGCTTGGCCCTGGTGGCTCCTCGCTTCGTCCGCACTCGGGTTCGCGGCCGGGCTGCTGCTCGGCATGGCGAAGGCGGGGGCCGAGCGGGCCGAGGCCTGAGTCAGCTCGCCGCGTCGATCCGGGCCCGCGCGAGGCGCTGTGCCGCTTCATCCGTGCTGACGCCGACCGTGTCGGCTTCCCGGAAGACCTCGGCGAGCGTGTCCCCGATCGCCCGAAGGCTCTCCTGGAGCCGCTCCTCGCTCCAGCCGAGCGTTTCGCGGCCTGCGAGCGAGAGCACACCCCCGGCGTTGATCACGAAGTCCGGCGCGTAAAGGATCCCGGCGTACCGGAGCCGGTCGGCGTCCTTCGGGGTCGCGAGCTGGTTGTTCGCAGCCCCTGCGACGATGCGGCAGCGGAGCCGAGGGATAGTCTCCCCGTTCATCGTCGCGCCGACGGCGCACGGCGAGAGCACGTCGCAGGGGGTCTCCGGGGCGACGTCGGGAGCTGCGATCTCGGCTCCGACGCGGTCGGCGACCTCGAGAGCGCGCTCGTTCTCCACGTCGGACACCACGACCGACGCTCCTGCCTCGGCGAGCATCTCGGCGAGCCGAGCGCCGACCGCGCCCGTGCCTTGGACGACCACGGTCCTGCCCGAGAGATCGTTCGACCCGAACGCGTGGGCGACGCTCGCGCGAATCCCGTGGAAGACGCCGACCGCGGTCGCTGGTCCCGAGCTCCCAGACCCCCCGGCGTCGCGGCTCCTGCCGAGGACGTGCGGACAGCGCTCCCCGATCAGGTCCATGTCGACCTCGGTCGTGTTCATATCGCAGGCGGTCACGTAGCTCCCGCCGATCGACGCCACGAGATCCGCGTACCGGAGAATCAACCGCCGCCGCTCGTCACCCAGCGGGACGCCCGGCACCGCGAGCACGGCCTTTCCTCCGCCGTACGGCAGTCCGGCCGCCGCGTTCTTGAGCGTCATCGCGCCGGACAGCCGGAGGACGTCGCGGAGCCCGTCCGCCGGCACCGCGTACACCTTCATCCGCGTGCCGCCCATGCCCGGCCCGAGCACGGTCGAGTGAACCCCGACGAACATCCAGGTCGACGTAGGCGGGTCGTAACGGATCACGACCTCCTCGCCGTCCCAGGCCCGGATAAGCTCTTCGAACATCGGCCGAAGTCTAGGCCTTGCCGGAAATGAAGAGGGCGGGGCGCGATTCGCCCCGCCCTCCGATAGTCTGGCCCAGACTAGTGTGCGTGCCCGTGGCCGCCGGCCGGAGTCTCCTCTTCCTCTTCCGGCTTCTCGACGACCGCGCTCTCGGTCGTGAGTACGAGCGCCGCGATCGAGGCGGCGTTCTGGAGCGCCGAGCGTGTGACCTTGGCCGGGTCGATGATCCCGGCCTTCACCATGTCGACCCACTCGCCATCGGCAGCGTTGAAGCCGCGACCATCGCCTTCCGAGCGGATCCGCTCCACGACGACCGCGCCCTCATGGCCCGCGTTATGGGCGATCAACCGCGATGGCTCGGCTAGCGAGTCGCGGACTATCTTGGCGCCGGTCGCCTCGTCGCCCGAGAGGTCGGCCTCGAGCTTCTTCAACGGCTCCTCAGCCCGGATCAGCGTGACCCCTCCACCGGGAACGATGCCTTCCTCGATCGCCGCCCGGGTAGCCGACAGTGCGTCCTCGATGCGGTGCTTCTTCTCCTTGAGCTCCACCTCGGTCGCCGCGCCGACCTTGATGATGGCCACGCCGCCGGCGAGCTTAGCCAGGCGCTCCTGGAGCTTCTCGCGGTCCCAGTCCGAGTCGGTCTTGTCGATCTCGGCCTTGATCTGGTTGATCCGGCCCTTGACCTGCTCCTCGTCGCCGGCTCCCTCGACGATCGTCGTGTTGTCCTTGGTCACGACGACCTTGCGGGCCCGGCCGAGCAGATCGAGCCCGGCACCCTCGAGCTTGAGGCCGACCTCCTCGGAGATCACCTCGGCGCCGGTCAGGATCGCGAGGTCTTGGAGCATCGCCTTGCGGCGGTCTCCGAAGCCGGGGGCCTTCACGGCGATCGAGTTGAACGTGCCGCGGAGCTTGTTCACGACGAGCGTCGCGAGGGCCTCCCCTTCGACCTCCTCGGCGACGATCAGAAGGGGCTTGGCGGCCTGGAGCAGCTTCTCGAGAAGCGGCAGCAGCTCCTGGACGCTCGAGACCTTCTTCTGCACGAGCGCGATGTAGACGTCCTCGATGACGGCCTCCATCCGCTCGGGGTCGGTCACGAAGTACGGCGAGATGAATCCCTTGTCGAACTGCAGACCCTCGACGAACTCGAGCTCCATGCCGAACGTGTTCGACTCCTCGACGGTCACCACGCCGTCCTTGCCCACCTTGTCGAGTGCCTCGGCGATCACCTCGCCGATGCCCGTGTCGGCGGCCGAGATGGCCGCGACCTGGGCGATCTCGTCCTTGGACTCGACGTCCTTGGACTGGCCCTTGATGGCCTCGACGGCCGCCGCCACGGCCTTCTCGATGCCGCGCTTGAGCGCCATCGGGTTGGCACCGGCCGCGACGTTTCGCATCCCGTGGCGGACCATCGCCCGCGCGAGGACGGTCGCCGTCGTGGTGCCGTCGCCGGCCACGTCGTTGGTCTTGGTCGCGACCTCCTTGGCGAGCTGAGCGCCCATGTTCTCCCACGGATCCTCGAGGTCGACCTCCTTGGCGATCGTGACGCCGTCGTTCGTGATCGTCGGCGGGCCCCACTTCTTGTCGAGGACGACGTTGTGACCCTTGGGGCCGAGGGTGATCGCGACGGTATCGGCGAGCTTGTTGACCCCGGCCTCGAGCGATCGCCGGGCCTCCTCGCTGAACTTCAGGAGCTTCACTGCCATATAGCCTCCTAGGGACGACGGGAGCCCGACGAGGGGCCCCCGCGGAACGGTGCGGCTTCTTACTTCTTGACGACTGCGAGCACGTCGCGAGCGGAGAGGATCAGGTACTCCTCGCCCTCGACCTTGACCTCGGTGCCGCCGTACTTGGAGTAGATGACCTTGTCCCCGGCGGCGACGTCGAGGGGAACGCGCTGGCCCTCCTCGAAGCGGCCCGGGCCGACCGCAACGACCTCGCCCTCGACGGGCTTCTCCTTGGCCGTGTCGGGGATCACGATGCCGGACACCGTGGTCTCCTCCTCCTCGAGGGGCTTCACCACGATCCGGTCCTCCAGGGGCTTAAGGCTGAACTCCTTGGCCATGCCTTCCCTCCTCGTTAGCACTCTCTGGACCTGAGTGCTAACAGGATAGCCCCGAGACCGCCAGCCAGTCAACGCGACCCTCGCCTCCGGCAACGCCGCGCCTCCCCGAGGGGCCGAAGGTCAGATGCCCTTCAAGTACGCGACGGTCTCGCGGAGGCCGTCCTCCAGGTGCGTCCATGGGCGCCAGCCGAGGGCCGACCCGGCGAGCGAGTTGTCGAGGGAGATGCGCCGGAGCTCCCCCGGGGGAAGCGGTCCGTGCTGAGGCTCGCCGGCGAACCCGGTGATCTCGGCGAGCATCACGAACAGCTTGTTGACCGAGGTCTCCACGCCGGTGCCGACGTTCACGACCTTGCCCGACGCTCGGGGGATCGCGAGCACGAACGCGTGGATGGTGTCGTCGATGAATACCCAGTCGCGGGTCTGGTTCCCGTCGCCGAAGATCGTCGGGGCCTCCCCGGAGAGCATCTTCGCCGTGAAGATACCGACCACGCCGGCCTCGCCGTAGGGGTCCTGGCGCGGCCCGTAGACGTTGCCAAGAGCGAGCGCCGTGAAGTCCACGCTTCGGTACCGCTCGTAGTGGGCGAGGTAGTCGATCCCAACCTTCTTGCTGATCCCGTAAGGGGAGAGGGGCGCCGATCCGCGCCAGGCCGCCTCTTTCACCGGGACCTTCTTGGGCTCGCCGTAGAGCGTGCCTCCCGAGGCCGCGTACACCACCTTGCCGACGCCCGTCCTCACGGAGCACTCGAGTACGTTCAGAAGCCCCATCAGGTTCACGCTCGCGTCGTGGACGGGCTTCTCGAGGGACGGGCGCACGCCGGCCTGCGCGGCCAGGTGCATCACGACCTCCGGTCGGTGCCGCTCGAACAGCGGCGGAAGTCCCTCGGCCCGAACGTCCATGTTGTAGAAGGTGAACTCCTTGCCGTAGCCGCGCGCCTCGGAGAGGTTCGCGATGCGGCCGGTCGAGAGGTCGTCTATCCCTATCACCCGGTGACCCTCCGCGAGGAGGCGGTCGGAGAGGTTGGACCCGATGAATCCGGCGCCCCCGGTCACCAGGATCGTCGTCACGAGGCGAGCCTCAGGTTGGCGTCTGCACCGATCTCGAGATCCGATCGCTCGCCGCGGACCAGGCGCGACCACCCCGCGGCCGCGATCATCGCGCCGTTGTCGGTGCAGAGATCCGGGGATGGGAAGAGCACCCGGAGCCCGGCCAGCGCCGCGTCGGCCTCGATCCGCTCGCGCAGCCTCGTGTTCGCGACGACGCCGCCCCCGAGCAGGATGATCGGTGCCCCCCGCTCCCTCGCGGCGTCGAGCGTCTTCTTCACCTGCACGTCCACGACGGCCTCCTGGAACGATGCGGCCAGGTTGGCCGCGTCCACCTCGCGCCCGGCGGCCCGCTCGGCCTTCACGTGTCTGATGACCGCCGTCTTCAACCCGGAGAGGCTGAAATCGTAGTCGCCGGAGTCGGCCATCGCTCGCGGGAACGGGATCGCGTTCGGATCGCCCTCGCGCGCGAGGCGGTCGAGGGCGGGGCCCCCTGGGAACCCGAGACCGATCAGACGCGCGACCTTGTCGAACGCCTCGCCGGCGGCGTCGTCCAGGGTCTGGCCGAGGACCTCGTAGCGGTGCTCCTCGGCCATGTGGACCAGCATCGTGTGGCCCCCCGAGACGATCAGGCACACGTACGGTGGGACCGGGGCGCCGTGCTCGAGGAAGTTGGCGTAGACGTGGCCCTCGAGGTGGTTCACGCCGATCAGGTCCACACCTGTGGCTAGCGCGATCGCCTTCGCGGCGGCGACTCCCACGAGCAGGGCCCCGACGAGCCCGGGCCCGACGGTGACCGCGACCCCATCGAGGTCCGCGATGCGGCAGCCAGCTCGCTCGAGCGCCTCCTCCAGCAGCGGGTTCAGGGCCTGGACGTGCGCGCGCGCCGCAACCTCCGGAACGACCCCTCCGTAGCGCTCGTGAAGGTCGATCTGGCTCGATATGAGGTTCGAGAGGACGGTCCGGCCATCCTCCACCACCGCGACGCCGGTCTCGTCGCAGGATGTCTCGATCCCCAGGACCTTCACGGGCGGATCCCCTCGGGGAGGGAGTCGGCGATGGCCTCCAGCCGGCGCGCGTATTCGGCGGTGCGGATCTCGTCAACCCACATGATGAGCGCGTCCTCGTTGAGCTCCTGGTAGTAGTTCTTGCGAACGCCGACCGGCCGGAAGCCGAACCGGCCGTACAGACGCTGCGCGCCCCAGTTCGACACGCGGACCTCCAGGGAGACGGTCTGCGCGTCCATGTCGACCGCGTTCAGCATCAGGTCGTGCAAGAGTCGCGTGCCGATCTTGCGGCGGTGGTGCTCGGGATCGACGGCGATGTTCGTGATGTGAGCCTCCTCGCCGTAGGAGATGAGGCCCGCGTAGCCGACCACTTCGCGCTCGAGCCGCGCGACCAGATAGCAGCGGTTCGAGGTCTCCTGCATCTCGGAGACGAACAGGTTGGCGCTCCAGGGCCGCGTGTAGACCTGGCGCTCGATGTCCATAACGCCGCGCAGGTGGCGGCGCCGCATCCGGGTCACCTCAATCCGAGGCGCCTCGGGCTCGCTGATCCCAAGCGATCTCCGCATCAGACTTCCTCAGGTATACAGGCACAAGGTCGAAGAGACGGTCGTGCTCCTCCCGGACGAACCGCGGAAGAGCCAGCTCCACCATCGCCGAGGCGCGCGGGTGCGCGTGCGCCGGCGCGGCGAGCTCCACCTTCCCTCCGAGCTCCTGGAGCTCTCGACGGTACAGGATGGCACCGTTGCCGACGGCGAGCACCTCCCTCCCGAGCGCCTCGAGTTCCCCCACGAGGTGGTCGGGCGGGCCGACCGCCGGCTCGGTCTCGCGCACGACGCCCCCGGGCACCGCGCGGTACACGGCGAAGAAGAGCTCGCCGCGACGAGCGTCGATCGCGGCGGCGATGAGCTTCCGGGTCGCACGCACCGAGTGGGCGAGCGCGTCGAGCGAGCTGACGCCCACGACCGGGACGGTGAGGACCTGCGCGAGCGTCTTGCCCGTCTCGACGCCCACCCGCAGCCCCGTGAACAGCCCGGGGCCGACCCCGATCGCGATCCCGCCGACCCGGCCGAGCTCGATGCCGGTCCAGGAGAGGAGCTGCCGGAGGGTCGACGCGACGGCTACCTCGTGGGAGCGGCCGGCGACAGCGATCTCGCCCAGGAGCTCCCGCTCGGTGCCGAGCGCGATCGAGGACTGCGTGGTCGAGGTGTCTATGCCGAGGACGATCACGCCGGGAGCCTCCAGGCCTCGAGCGCCCGCTCGAGGCGGGTCCAGCGATCCGCCCACGAGGCGCCGCTCCCCTCGAGCACCGCACCGCGCTCGTCGCCGGCGCCTACCGAGACGAGCTCGACGCGGAGATGGGCATCTGGGAGGAGGGTCTCGATCGCGTCGCCCCATTCAACGAACACGACGCCGCCCCCATCGGTCATCTCCTCGAACCCAAGGTCGAGCACGTCCTGGATCCTGTCCAGCCGGTAGACGTCGATGTGGAACACCGAGATGCGTGCGTCGCGGTACTCCCGCACCAGCGTGAACGTGGGGGACATCACGCGGTCGTGCACCCCGAGCGCCGCGGCCGCGCCCTGCACTAACGTGGTCTTGCCCGCCCCCAGCTCACCCGTAAGAGACACGACGTCTCCAGGCGCGAGGACGGATGCGACGGCCTCCCCCACCGCCTTCATGTCATGGGCGGTCGGCACCGAGAGCTCGATCAGCATCAGAAGAGCGTCGACTGCTCCTCGGCGGCCTCCGGGAGGACGACCGGCTCGTCCAGCACATCGCGGATCTTCCCGAAGTCGGCCCGGAGCGACTCCATCTGGCTCGAGGCCTCACCACCGCCGTGAAGCACGGCCGCCGGGTGGAAGGTGGGGATCACGGTCCGCCCGCGCGCCGCGAACCGCTGCCCGCGGACCCTGCTGATCGAGACCTGCTTCTCCAGGATGAACCTCGTCGCGAAGTTGCCGAGAGTGACGATCAGCCGTGGCTCCACGAGCTCGATCTGCTCGTCGATCCACGGAGCGCAGGCCTCGATCTCGTCGGGGAGGGGATCGCGGTTCCCGGGAGGCCTGCACTTGATGACATTGCATATGTAGACGTCCTCCCGGCTTAAGCCGACATCTCCCAGCAGCCGCGTGAGCAGCTGTCCGGCCGCGCCGACGAACGGCTCGCCCTGCTTGTCCTCGTGGAAGCCCGGTCCCTCGCCGATGAACATGAGGTCGGCGTTCGCGTTCCCAACCCCGTAGACGACCTGCGTGCGGCCCTGTGCCAGCCGGCACTTCGTGCAGCCGGACGCCTCGCGCGCCGATTCCTCGAGCGTCCTCACGACCCCTCCTCGGCGGTTCCCACCGGCGGATTCTATGGCCCGGCGGGTCCGCGCGCGTCAGCCCACGTAGACACGCGGAACCCGGGCGCCGATCGTCGAGACGATCTCGTAGGCGATCGTCCCTAGGAGGTCGGCCAGCTCGTCGGCGGAGACCTCCTGGTCGCCCTGCCGCCCCAGGAGCACCACCTCGTCGCCGGGCGCCACGTCGTCGTCGTCGCAGTCAACTAGCAGCTGATCCATCGTGACGTTCCCCGCCACACGCCGGCGCTTGCCGCCCATCAGCACGTCGGCGCGCGAGGAGAGGGCGCGAGGGTAGCCGTCGGCGTACCCGACCGGAACCGTTGCCACGTTCGCGTCGCGCTCCAGCCGGTACCTGTGACCGTACGAGATCGCCTCCCGCGCCGGAAGGCGTCGGGCCAGCGAGACGGCCGAGCGCCACGCGAGCGCCGGGCGGAGGTCGAGGTCCTCGCCCACGCCCGGGCCCGGCCGGATGCCGTACCCGGCGATGCCGACGCGCACCACGTCGAGGTGCGCCTCGGGGTACAGGATCGTCGCGGCGCTGTTCGCAGCGTGGAGGAGCCCGGGATCGATCCCGGCCGCGCGCACCTCGTCGACGACCTCCAGGAACCGCCGGAGCTGCTCCTTGGTGGTGGGCTCGTCCTCCTCGGCACGCGCGAAGTGGGTCCATAGCCCGGCGACGGCGAGGCCCACGTCGAGCACATGCCTCAGGAAGCCGACGGTGGCGTCCGGCGGATGCAAGCCGACCCGGTGCATGCCGGTGTCCACCTTCACGTGGACGTCGGCCGAGCCGGCGCCGGCCGAGGCGAGACGCTCGAGCCCATCGAGGCTGTAGAGCGAAGGGGTGAGGTTCGCCTCGAGCGCGGTCGCCTCGGCGCCCGGGGGGATCTCGGAAAGCAGGAGTATCGGCGCCGCGATGCCGGCGGCCCGAAGCGCAAGGCCCTCCTCGACCAAGGCTACGCCGAGCCACGTCGCGCCTGCCTCGAGGGCCGCGAGCGCTACCGGTACGTCGCCGTGTCCGTAGGCGTTGGCCTTCACCACGACCATGAGCTCGGCGGAGGGAGGCTTCAGCATCTGCACGTTGTGGCGGATCGCGTCGAGGTC
>DATEBA010000013.1:0-22623 GCA_035288045.1 Actinomycetota bacterium | reverse complement strand
GCGCCGGGGCGAGGAGCGCGACGAGGTCGTCGCCGAGACGAACCTCGGGCAATCCCTCTACGGGCAAGATCTTGACCGTCACGCGACGAGCCCCAGGGCTACGCGCGCCAGAGCCTCGGAAACGGCGTCGTCGGTCATGATCGTGTCCGTCACGGCGACCCGAAGCCCGAGCGCCTCCGTACGCGGAGTGAGCACCCGGTCGCGCTCGTCGATCACCCAACCGGCGATCAGTGCCCCGTAGCACCGAGCGGCCCCGACCGCCGTGACCTCGAAGCCCGCGACGGGCATCAGCCTGTCCGCCATGCCCGCCAGCGGCGCGCCGCCGACGATCGGGGAGACGCCGACGACGCGCTCGCGGCGCTCCGCGAGCGCGTCGCGGATCCCCGGTACGGCCAGGATCGGGAAGACCGAGGCGATCGGGTTCGACGGACAGATCACGAGCGCGTCGGCGCCGGCGATCGCCTCCAGGACGCCGGGGGCGGGCCGGGCTCGATCCGCCCCCTCGTATCGGATCGCCTTCACCTCGTCCTCGGCTCGTCGCTTCACCCAGTACTCCTGGAAATGGAGGTCGAGCTCCGCGCCATCAGCGGACACGACCACCCGCGTGGTCACAGGGTCGTCGGTCATGGGCAGGATCTGGGCCCGCACCCCGAAGCGCGCCGCGACTCGCGCCGCGACCCCGGAGAGCGGCACGCCCTCGGACAGGAGGCGGGTCCGGAACAGGTGCGTCGCCAGGTCGAGATCGCCCAGGTTGAACCACGCCGCCTGCGGGTCGAACGATCGTAGCTCCCCGGTGGCGCGGAACGTCTCGTCCAGGCGGCCCCATCCCCGCTCGCGGTCCATGGCGTCGCCCAGCCAGTAGGTCACGGAGTCGAGGTCGGGGCACACATGCAGGCCGTGCATGCGCACGTCGTCCCCCGTGTTGACGATCGCCGTCACGTCCAGGGGTCGGACCGCGCGAACCAGTCCACGAAGGAACTTCCCGGCGCCGATTCCGCCGGCGATCGCCGTCACCCTCATGCCGGATAGCGTAGTAGGCTGCCGCCCGATGGCCGATCCGACCTCCCACTGGCTGCGCCGATCGCTGGCGCGGGCCGAGGCCGGAAAGGCGCTGTCGCTCGACGAGATCGAGGCGCTGCTCGCGGCGCGCGGCGAGGACCTAGAACGGCTGGCGGACGTCGCCGGCCGTCTACGCGAGCTGGGGCACGGCAGGACGATCACCTACTCGCGCAAAGTCTTCGTGCCGCTCACGATGCTCTGCCGGGATCACTGCCACTACTGCACGTTCGCCAAGCCCCCCGCGAGGCTCGAGGCCCCCTTCCTCTCTCCGGAGGAGGTCGTGACCGTTGCCGAGGCCGGCAGGAGGCTCGGCTGCAAGGAGGCCCTCTTCACACTCGGAGACCGGCCTGAGGACCGCTACCCGGGGGCCCGAGCGTGGCTCGAGGAGCGCGGGTACCACTCCACCCTCGAATACGTACGGGCCGCGGCGATCCGCGTGATCGAGGAGACAGGTCTACTGCCGCACCTGAACCCCGGTGTCATGTCCTATGAGGACCTCGCGCGCCTGAAGCACGTCTCGGCGTCGATGGGGCTCATGCTGGAGAACTCCTCTGCCCGGCTGTCGCAGAGGGGGGGACCGCACTTCGGCTCCCCGGACAAGCTGCCGGCCGTTCGCCTGCGCACGATCGAGGACGCGGGGCGTCTCGCGATCCCGTTCACGACCGGGATACTGGTCGGTATAGGCGAGACCCCGCGAGAGCGCGCGGAGTCGCTCCTAGCGATCCGGGAGCTCCACCGCCGCTACCGCCACGTGCAGGAGGTGATCGTTCAGAACTTCCGCGCCAAGCCGGGCACCGCGATGCGCGATCGCCCCGAGCCCGGCGACGAGGAGTTCCTGGCGACGGTCGCGGTAGCGCGGGTCGTGCTCGGCCCCCGGATGCACCTGCAGGCTCCCCCTAACCTCTCCGAGCCCGGGATGCAGCTCCGGCTGCTGGACGCGGGCATCGACGACTGGGGCGGCGTGTCGCCGCTCACCCCCGATCACGTGAATCCCGAGAAGCCCTGGCCGAAGCTCGCCGTCTTGGCGGAACGAACGGCCGAGCGGGGTCTTGAGCTCCGCGAGCGTCTGGCGGTCCACCCCGAGTTCGCTCTGCGCCCCGACCCCTACCTCGCGGGAAGGATGCGTGAGCCGGTCGCGGCGCTGGTGGGGAAAGACGGCCTGGCGGTGCCGGCGCGAATTCCCGAGCCGATCCGGTGGCAGGACCCCGACCTCCGGTGGAAGCCACGCGGCGTCGCCCTCACCTTCGCGAAGGGGCCGGGAGCGGGCCTGCGCGAGGACGCCGCGGACGTGTACGGGTCCTTCGACGAGCTGCCGGAGACCACGCGGCGCTGGCTCGACGAGCGCGTGGCGCCCGAGCGGCTCGACTCCGAGGTCAGGTCGGCCCTGCGGAAGGCCGAGGCGCACCGGCCGATCTCCGACGGGGAGGCCTTGGCGCTCTTCCGCGCCGAGGGGGAAGCCCTGGAGTCGCTGTGCCGGGTCGCC
Organism: Actinomycetota bacterium; assembly: GCA_035288045.1. Taxonomy (GTDB): domain Bacteria; phylum Actinomycetota; class UBA4738; order UBA4738; family HRBIN12; genus DATEBA01. Next base: position 20,081 of record DATEBA010000013.1, on the reverse strand, counting down.
GACGGCCTACGGCAGGAGGCCGTCGGCGACGAGGTCACCTACGTGGTCAACCGGAACATCAACTTCACCAACGTCTGCTACGTCGGCTGCCGGTTCTGCGCGTTCGCGCAGCGCGAGGTCGATGCCGAGTCCTACACCCTCACGTTGAGCGAGGTCGCCGACCGCGCCGAGGAGGCCTGGGAGTGGGGGGCGACCGAGGTCTGCATGCAGGGTGGCATCCACCCCGACCTTCCCGGAACCTTCTACTTCGACCTCTTGGACGCAGTGAAGGACCGCGTGCCCGGCATCCACATCCACGCTTTCAGCCCGATGGAGGTCTTCAACGGGGCGGCGAAGCTGGGGATCTCTCACGGGGAGTTCCTCGAGGAGTGCAGGGCCCGCGGTCTCGGGACGATCCCCGGTACGGCCGCCGAGATCCTCGACGACGACGTCCGATGGGTCCTAACCCGGGGGAAGCTCCCTGCCGACGCCTGGGAGGATATCGTCAAGACTGCCCACCACCTCGGCATCCGCTCCTCCGCGACGATCATGTACGGTCACGTCGACGCGCCGCCGCACTGGGTCTTCCACATCCGCAGGATCGCGCGGATCCAGCATGAGACGGGAGGATTCACGGAGTTCGTTCCGCTCACCTTCATCCATCAGAACGCGCCTATCTATCTGGCCGGGAAGTCGCGCCCGGGCGCAACGTTTGTGGAAAACCGCAGGATGCACGCGGTAGCGCGCGTGCTTCTCGACGGAGTTATCCACAACGTGCAGGTCTCGTGGGTGAAGATGGGCGTCGAGGCGTGCCAGCTCATCCTGTGCGGCGGGGCCAACGATTTCGGCGGGACGCTGATGGAGGAGACGATAAGCCGCATGGCCGGCGCGGAGTGGGGGATCCGCAAGGAGCCGCGGGAGCTCGAGGAAGCGATCCGCTCGATCGGTCGCATGCCCGTTGAGCGGACGACGATCTACGGGCGGGTCGAGAGGGCCGCGCGGAGCCTCGAAAGCGTCCCCGCGATGTCCGTTGCGCGCCAAGCGGAGTGAGATATTCCCCCTTTCCGTCAACTTCCTTGACTGAATAGGTCAAGCTGATTGACGAGCGATTTTCTGTGGAAAACCTCTTGCATCCGCTCGATGCGCTCGCAACGATTCACTAGAACCGTATGGAGAGGCAGGAAAAGTTTCGCGGTTTAGGACTTGCCATGGGGGCGCAGGTTCCTCCAAAATCACACGCATGTGATTCATGGGAGGAGAGCGGTGCACCACTACATCCCATGGCAGGAGCGCGCGAGGTGTCGCGAATACGACCCCGAGATCTTCTTCCCCGAGAAGGGAGGCTCCTCGAGGGAGGCCAAGCGGATCTGCGCGGAGTGTCCCGTCCGCATCGAATGCCTCAACTACGCTCTCCGCCGCGACGAGCGGTACGGCGTCTGGGGCGGGATGAGCGAACGGGAACGGCGGCGCCTCAAGCGGATGGCGTCCTGATCAAGCCGGGAAGGGGGTGACGGATGGCAGCGAAGAAGTCGGCGGCGCGTAAGTCTAGCGCCAAGAAGTCGACCGCTCGCAAGTCGACCGCGAGGAAGTCAACGCGCAGGAAGTCGACGGCGAAGAAGTCGGCGGCTCGGAAGCCGGCGCGCAGGAAGTCGACGGCGAAGAAGTCGGCGGCCAAGAAGCGGCGCTGATCGCAGTCACGCCGCACCTACTGCGGAGGGGGGCCGAAAGGCCCCCTTCCGTCGTCACGCGGGCCCACCGTGCTAGGCTGCGCGCCGCGCACGCGCGCACCCTCCCATGACCGAAACGGATCCATCCACCAGACCGAGCGTCCTTGTAGTGGTCGTGGTGAGGGACGGCGCGGCATGGTTGCGGGACTGCCTTGAGTCGTTGTCGTCGCAGACCCACCCCCGCGTAGGCGTCCTGGCGGTAGACAACGCCTCCGCAGACGGCTCAGACGAGCTCCTCGAGCAGGCTCTCGGCCCGGGACGAGTGCTCCGTCTGGGGCAGCGCGAGGGCGTCGCCGCCTCCGTGCGAGCGGCACTACAGACGCCGGCCGCCGCGGAAGCCGACTATCTGCTGATCGTCCACGACGATACGGCTCTCGCGCCCGATGCCGTCGAGCGCCTCGTGGACGCCGCAGAGGGCATCGCGGGGCTGGACAACGTCGGTGTCGTCGGAGCGAAGGTCGTCGACTGGGACGACCCGAGGATCCTCCGCGAGGTGGGGCGCACTACGGACCGCTTCGGTCACGCCTATACGCCGCTACAGGATGGCGAGATGGACCAGGGGCAATACGACAGGGTGCTCGAGGTGCTCTTCGTTTCCTCGTGTGTGATGCTGGTTTCGCGCGCGGCGTGGCAGCGCACCGGCCCACCCGACGAGCGTCTGGATCACCGGGAGGATCTCGACTTCTGTTGGCGGGCGAGGCTCGCCGGGTTCCGCGTCCTCATGACACCGCTCGCGCAGGCGCGGCACCGCGACGCGACCGAGCGGGGCGAGCGGGTCGAGGAGCACCGGCTGCGTGGCCCCCGCTACTACGCGGAACGCGCCGCGACCGCCGCGATGCTCAAGAACTACGGGATCCGATCGCTGCTCTGGCTGTTGCCGCTCTATGGGGCCGTCGGGATCGGTCGCGTCGTGCTGCTCGCAGCCACGCGTCGGTTCGAGGACACTCTCGAGCTCCTCGCTGCGTGGGGGTGGAACCTCCTTCACCTCCCGGGAACGATCCTCCGCCGCGTTCGCGCGCAGTCGGTTCGGTCGATCCCGGACCGCGGGATCCGCCCCTTCATGGAGTCGGCCGGTCTACGGATCCCCAGGTGGCTCGAGACGGCGGGCCGCATCATCGAGGAGCAGCGGGGGATCGACGAGGACGAGGAGATCCACTTGGGGCGCCACGCCTCCTCGCTCGCCTACGGTCACCCGGTTCTCGTCGCGTGGATCCTCGCCATGTTCGTAGGGCTCGTCGCGCACAGGCGCTTCCTAGGACCGGAGCTCCTCGAGGGCGGCGCGCTTCCCGCCCTCCCTGCCACCGCGGAGGCTTTCTTCCGCGAGCTCTTCTCGGCTATCAGGTCGACCGGCCTCGGCGGGGATCTGCCGGCCTCGCCGGCCCTCGCGGTTCTTGGGGGACTCTCCTGGCTCTTCGTCGGTAGCACGGCCCTCGCGATGAAGGTTCTCTTGATCGCCTTGCCCGGCGTCGCCGGAGTCAGCATGTACCGGGCCGTCGTGCGCCAGACCGGGCACCGACCGGGCGCGGTCGTGGCCGCCGCGGCGCTTTCGCTATCGGCGGTCATGCTCTGGTCGTTCTCCGAGGGCCGCGTTGGGCTGCTCGTCGCGCTCGCCGCGGTCCCAGCCGTGGGTGAGCGCCTGGAGGCGGCGTTCGCGCGCGAGCGGCCCGAGCGGACTCTCCGGCTGGTGGCCGGCGCGGGTGCTGCGCTGGGTCTTGCCGTGTCGTTCTTCCCCGGGATCGTCCCGGCGTTCGGTCTCCTGCTTCTCGTGCAGGTCCTTTTCGGCCGCGCCAGGGCGCGAGGGCTCGCGATCGGCCTGGGCATGGCGGTCGTGGCCGGGGTGCTGGTGTTCCCGTCGGTTCCGGCGTTCCTGCTCGATCCGGCGGGCGCTTTCTCCTCGGGTATCGGGACGGCGGACTTCGGTGACGTCGTCGGTCAGATCCTGGGGCCTTCACCGGGTTCGTGGATCGTCGCGTGGTTCCTCCCGATCGCTGCCTTGCTCGGGTTCCTGGTCGCCGGCGAGCGAGACCGGGGGCGTGCGAACCGGGCTCTCGCCGCGGCCCTCTTCGGGACGTTCCTGTCGTGGGGTGCGGGGGCCGGATATCTGCCGGCGCCTGTTTCGAATGCGCCGGTGTACGCGGTCGTGGCGGCCGTGGCGGAGGCGACGCTCGTCGGGTTGGGTGTCGTGTCGGTGCTTGCGGGCCTCGGGAGGGAGGCGTTCGGCCTCCGACAGATAGGCGCCGGGGGGCTCTCCGCCGTGCTCGCCGTCGGACTCGTTGCGCAGTCCCTTGCGGCGATGACGGGTGGTTGGTCGATGGGACCGGGCAACGTCCCCGACGCGTGGCCGGTCGTGGCGTCGGCGGCGTCGGAGGACGCTCGCGTGCTCTGGCTGGGTGGCGACACCGGAGACCGCTTCCCCGCCCCCGGTGGCGACCCTCAGGGACTGGTCGAGGCGGGCGACGACAGCGTGCGGTACGCGCTCACCGGCGTGGACGGCGCGAGCGCCCTGGATGTGGGCCGCTGGAGGGACGGCGCGGGGTATGCGTACGCCGAGCGCGCGCTCACCGAGATCCTTGCGGGCGGCACCGTTCACGGCGGGGCGATGCTTGCGCCGCTCGCCACGGAGTTCCTCGTTGCGGGCGAGGGCGACCTTCCCGCCCGCGTGCGCCGTGCGCTCGACGCTCAGGTCGACCTCGACCTCGTGCCAGCAGAGGGACTCCTCATCTATCACAACCCGCGCGCGTTGCCGGTAGCGTCGGTTTTCCCCGGGAAGCCCTACGGTGAGGCCGCGCTCCGCGGCGACCTGCTCGCCGTGGCGTCTGCGATACCGGGGCGCCCCGCCCGGCTCAGACGCGTCGGCGACGGTTGGACCGGGTCCGCCGAAGATACGGGCCTGGCGGTCATGTCGCTGGAATTCGATCCGAGCCTTGGACCGGAGAAAGGCCTTGGCCCCGGCCAAGAGGCGTTCGGATGGGCCACGGCGCTCGAGGTTCGTGCAGCAGGGACCGTAACCCTCGCCCGGCGGGACCCCGGCAGGGGGGTCCAGATGATGGTCCTCGCCGTTCTGTGGCTGGCGGCGCTGTGGCTCACGAGAAGGCCGGCGTCCTCGTGAGCGGTCGCGGTCGCTCGCTGCTTGCCCTAGTCGCCGTCGCGGCGGTAGCGGGGGGTGGCTCGTACCTCCAGGACCTCGGCCCGCGGGAGAACGCGCCGCTCCCCGAGGCGAGCGTCATCTCGGGCGTGTGGTTCTGCCCTCACGGCGGTGGGAAGGGTTGGAAGGTAGATCTCCTCATCGCGAACCCGGGTCCCCGAGAGGCCCGGGTCCGCGTCCGGACCTTCGGCGAAGGCAGACCCACGGAGCCACGGCACGAGTCGGTCGCTCCCGGATCGCAGACGCGGATCGAGGTGCCGGCCCCCTCCCGGGCGGCGGGCTCCGTCGTCGAGTACTTCGGAGGGTGGGTCGCCGCCGGATGGGTGGCGCGCGCCGGGGGCAACGAGACCGGCGTGGCCGCGGAGCCGTGCGCGCCGCGCGCGGGCTCCTGGTGGCTCGCTCCCGATGGGACGACGCTGGACGGGGAGCGCGCCTACCTGGTGGTTCTCAACCCGTTCGACGCGGACGCGGTGGTGGACGTAACGCTCTTCGCCGAGGACCGTCCCGAGCCCGTCCTTCCCGAGAAGCTCACCGACGTGGTGATCCCCGCCCAGCGGGCCGAGGCGTTCTTCCTCAACCCCGTCGTGTTCGGAGAGCGGACGCTGGCCGCGAGCGTGACGGCGTCGAGCGGAAGGGTCACGGTCGCCTCGCTCGGCGTCTCCGAGACCGGTGGTGCCCGCAGTGCCCTAGGATCGCTGGGGCCTCCGCCGGAGGTGACGCTGCTGCCCGGTGGCGGTGACGCGGGCCAGAGCAGCTTGGTGGTAGTGAATCCGTTGGACGCGAAGGTAACGTTCGGCGCTCGCCTGTTCGGCACCAACCGTCTTGAGGGCGGGGGAGTCCAGGGGCAGGGACTGGCTACCCTTTCCTGCCGGACCTACCCGGTGGTGACGAGCGGCGACGCGGCGATCGAGGTCCGGGCAACCGGCGGCGGTCTGGGAGTCGCGCGGCGGGCGACCGGCCTCCGCAACGACGATGGCGCGACGGGCGGTGCCGCGCCGGCGCCGGCATGGGTCGTGCTGCAGGCGGTCGGGGATTCCCCAGCCACTCCTCGACTCTTCCTCGCGAACCCGGGGACGGAGGACTCCCGGGTTCGCCTCACGCTCCTCGGCGGCGAGGGAGGAGAGCTCACCGTAGGGGTCCCTGGCGGGAGGACCCTTGCCGTGAAGCGCGGCTTCCTGGAGCTGGCTCCGCGCGCCGCGGTAGTGGCGGTGGCTTCAGAGGGAACGTTCGTCGCGGTGTCGGCGTCTTCCTCGGGCGGCCGCCTCGGGCTTTCGGGTTACGCGGTGGCCGTGGGGGTGCCCATCCCCGCCGGCCACCTGCCGGGCTGAGTCCCGGCGCGGTTATCATCTTGGCCCAACGGGGGCCTGTTGATGCAGAGAGGCAAGCACGCGATCCAGAGAGGCAAGCACGCGAGCCGCGAGGCGCGGCCGCGTAGGTGGTTGGTCCCGCTCGCCGTCGTCGCGGTGACGGGGCTCCTCTTGGGCGGGTCCGCGTACGCCGCGTACCGCTACGATCTCGCGACTTCGCAGCGCGTCATGCCCGGGGTAACGATCGCGGGCGTCGACGTCGGAGGACTGACAGGAGACGAGGCATCGCGCCTGGTGGGCGAGGCGCTGGGGCCGAGGCTCGAGGCCTCGATCGTCGTCGAGGCGGCGGGGAGGCGTTGGCGCGCGACCGCCGCTGAGCTGGGTCTCGGGGCCGCCGTCGATGACGCGGTGGAGCTCGCGATGGAGTCGGACGACGGGATGACGTTCGTCGAGCGCGCGTACTACCGCCTCGCGTGCAAGCCGCTCGGCCGCTCGCTCGACGTCCGTTTCTCTGTTCGGGAGGAGCCGATCCGCGACCTGGCCGGAAGGATCGCCCGCGCCGTTGCGATCGAGCCGCGGAACGCGAAGATGTTCCTTAAGGACGGTGAGGTCGTGATGCGCCGTCCGGCGGAGGGGAGCGCGCTCGCGGTCACCCCCGCCACTGAGGCGATCCGCAGCGCAGTTCGCCATCAGCTCTCTGCGGTGTCGGTGCGAACGCATCCCGTCGAGCCCGCAGTGGCGGCCTCCGACCTGGGATACACGCTCGTCGTTGACCGAGCGGAGAACCAGCTGTTCGTGTACCGGGGGTTCAAGCTCGAGAAGACCTACCGGGTCGCGACGGGGACGCCGGAGTACGAGACGCCGGCCGGAAGCTGGACGATCGTCAACAAGGCGGAGAACCCCACCTGGGTGAATCCCGCTCCGGACGGGTGGGGCGCCGGCCTGCCGCCGGTCATCCCCGGCGGGCCGGGCAGCCCGCTCGGTACCCGGGCGCTGTACCTTGACGCTCCGGGCATCCGGATCCACGGGACCTACGACGTCAACTCGATCGGTACCGCGGCGTCCCACGGCTGCATCCGCATGACGATCGCGGATTCCGAGGAGCTCTACGAGTACATCGAGATCGGCACGCCGGTGCTGATCATCTGACCGCCCGTGGCGCTTGGAAATCACACGCTTGTCATTTACGATCTCTTGGATGCGAACGTGTGCCAAGATGCGCTGCGATGGGACGCCGGCCGCCACGGTCTCCCTGCGGTACGAATCCCGTGAGGTGATCGTGGGCGACCTCGCCCCCCAGCGTGACCCCAACCTGCTCGACCTCTGCCCGGGGCACGTGGAGCGGCTCACGCCGCCGATCGGGTGGGAGGTCCGCGACCTGCGGACCCGCGTTCAGGCCTCCTAGCGGCCGAACGTCGTCCCCCGATGTGACCGCCCTCCGCCCGCTCGGGGGAGGTCTCTTCGCGTCGCGCCCGACCCTTGCACCGACCTGCCGAGCAGATGGAAATGGACCCCGTGAGCTATGGCCGAACGGCCCACGAAATCGGACCATCGATGGAGTCATGGTCAAGAAGTCGAAACGGCCGAGCGAGGGTGCTTGCCCCGTGTGCGAGTCCGGGGAGCTCATCTCGATCTCGATGAGCGTGAACGGGAGCGACCTCAACTTCACGACGTGTCACATGTGCGAGGCGAAGTGGTGGCTCCGCGAAGGCGAGCAAGTCTCGCTGTCGTCGGTCATCGGTGAGGTCGCCCAGGCGGGGGCTAGGCGCGTCGTTTCTTGAGTAGGATGCGGTGTCTCCATGGCACCGCTCGATCGTATCTTCAAGGCCTACGACGTCCGCGGCGTCGTCCCCGACGATCTCGATGAGGATGTGGCACGCCGCATCGGGGCGGCCTTCGCGGAGTGGTCGGGCGCGCGAAAGATCCTCCTCGGGCGTGACTGTCGCGTCTCCTCCCCGGCGCTGGCCGAGGCCATAGCCGAGGGCGCCACGGGGCGAGGGGTTGACGTCGTCGATCTGGGTCTGGCATCTACCGACCTCGTCTACTTCGCGTCGGGGTCACTCGATCTCCCGGGCGTCATGCTCACGGCGAGCCACAATCCGCCCGAATGGAACGGGATCAAGTTCTGTCTCGGCGGCGCCGCGCCGGTCGGCCAGGACACCGGCCTGGCCGAGATCCGGGCCCTCGCCGAGCGGCGCGGCGCGGCTCCCGAGCCCGCGCGTGGAACCGTCGAACGCCGCGACCTCCTCGACCGGTACGTGGATCACGTGCTCTCCTTCGTCGATGGCTCGGCGATGCGTCCGCTCACCGTGGTCGCCGACACCGCGAACGGCATGGGGGGACTGGTCGTTCCGCCCGTCGCGGAGCGCCTGCCGCTCAAGCTCGTTCATCTCTTCCCGGAGCTCGACGGGACCTTCCCCAACCACCCTGCCGACCCGATCGACGAGGAGAACCAACGCGATCTGAAGCGCGAGGTTCTGGCCAACCACGCCGACATCGGGCTCGCCTTCGACGGCGACGCCGACCGCGCGTTCTGTGTGGACGAGCGAGCGGAGGGCGTGTCCGGGTCGCTCGTCACCGCCCTCGTCGCCCGCGCGATGCTCCGCCGCTTCCCGGGTGCGAAGATCGTATACAACCTGATCTGCTCGTGGGCCGTCCGCGAGGTGATCGAGGAGAACGGCGGCGAGCCGCTCCGCACGCGGGTCGGGCATTCGTTCATCAAACAGGTGATGGCGGAATCGGGGGCGGTGTTTGGCGGCGAGCACTCCGGCCACTACTACTTCCGCGAGAACTACGGGGCCGACTCGGGACTGATAGCCGCCGTCCTGGTGCTCGGCGAGCTCTCGGCGTCGAGAACGGTCCTGTCCGAGCTCCTCGCCCCGTTCCGTCGCTACCACGCGTCGGGCGAGATCAACTCACGCGTCGACGACCAGGCCGGCACCATCGAGCGGCTCGCCCGGGAGTTCTCCGGAGGCCACCGGGACCTCCTCGACGGCCTCACGGTAGAGTTCGAGGACTGGTGGTTCAACGCGCGGCCGTCCAACACGGAGCCGTTGCTCCGGCTGAACGTCGAGGCGAGAACCTCCGAGCTGCTCGCCGAGAAGACCCAGGAGCTGCTCGGGCTGATCCGGGGAGGCGGAGCGTGACGATCGACAAGGAGCTGCTCGAGATCCTCGCGTGCCCGAACTGCAGGGGAGATGTCGAGGAGCGCGAGGCGGAGTCCGTGATCGTGTGCCTCGCATGCGGATACCGTTACCCGATCCGCGACGGCATCCCCGTGATGCTCGTCGACGAGGCCGCGAAACCTCCGTCGGGGAAGAAGCGAGGGTGATCGACCTCGACGATGCGGCTTCCGTCCGGGCCGCGGACCCGGGCGGCATGCTTGAGGCCGTCGCCAAGCTGCCGAAGGACTGCGCGGCCGGATACGCTCGTGGCATCGAGGTCGACGGGCTTCCCACCCCCGACGGCGTCACCTCGGTCACCGTCTGCGGCATGGGGGGATCGGCGGTCTCTGGGGACGTGATGCGCGCGCTCTTCCGGGAGCGCCTCGCTATCCCCGTCGAGGTCGTCCGAAGCCCGGTGCTTCCCGAGTACTGCGGGCCGCACACGCTCGTGATCTGTTCCTCCTATTCTGGCGACACGGCCGAGGCGCTGGCGTGCTTCGAGGAGGCCCGGAGCCGGGGGTGTCGGATCCTCCCCATAACCTCCGGCGGTGCGCTCGGGGAGCGGGCAGTGGAGGCCGGTCTCGCCGTCGTCGCGGTGCCCGGAGAGTTGCCTCCCCGCGCGGCGCTCGGACACCTCGCGTTCGGGATGCTTGGAGCGCTCGAGCGCACGGGGCTGCTGCCGTCGCTCTCCTCACAGGTCGCCGAGTGCGTCAGGACGCTCGAGGAGCTCGCGTCGCATCTCGGGCCCGACGTACGCGTACCGCAGAACGGAGCAAAGGAGCTCGCGCTTCGGATACAGGGGCGCGTGCCCGTGGTGTGGGGTGCGGAGGGTCTGGGATCGGTCGCGGCCGCCCGGTGGAAGACCCAGCTGAACGAGAACGCGAAGACCCCCGCCTTCTGGTCGTCGATGCCGGAGCTCGACCACAACGAGGTGGTCGGCTGGACGTCCGGCACAGGGGATGGCTTCCACGTCGTCGCCCTCCGCCATCAGGACGAGCACCCCGACGTCGCGGCGAGGTTCGGGCTGTCCCTTGAGATCGCCGGGGAGGCCGGAGCGAACACCTCGGAGGTCCGGGCGGTGGGGCTCTCGCCCCTGTCGCGGCTCCTCTCGCTCGTGGTCCACGGTGACTTCATGAGCGTCTACCTCGCGCTCGCGCGAGGCGTGGATCCCACGCCGGTGGAGGCGATCGACCGTCTGAAGCGCTCCCTCGCGGGGCGGTGATCGTGGAGAGGGTGCCGGCTCCGGGCGACACGCTCGCCGAAGACGCGGCCTCCTCGATCCGCGCCCGGACCGGATTCGTGCCGGCAGTGGCGGTCGTCCTCGGATCGGGTCTCGGCGCCTCGCTCGCGATCGACGAGGAGGTTTCTCTCGCCTACCGCGACATCGCCGGGTTCCCCGAGCCCACGGTTCCTGGGCACGGGGGACGGCTCGCGCTCGGCACCGTCGCCGGCGCCCGGATCGCTGCGTTCCACGGACGGTTCCACAGGTACGAGGGGCACTCCTTCCCGGTGTGCGCGCTGCCGGTGCGAGTCGCGCGCGGCCTCGGAGCCGGGACGCTGGTCCTCACGGCGGCCGTGGGTTCGCTGGATCCCTCGCTGGCCCCCGGAGATGTCGTCGTCGCCCGCGATCACGTGAACCTCATGGGAGGCAACCCGCTGGAGGGCTGGAGGTTCCCAGACGGCACGCCCGCCTTCGTCGATCTCTCCGAGGTCTACGATCGTCAGATGGCCGAGCTCGCGGGGTCCAAGGCGGAGACGCTGGGGATCCGCGTGCACCCCGGCGTCTACGTCTCGGTCCGCGGACCTAGCTACGAGACGCCGGCCGAGGCCGAGTTCCTCCGTCGCGCCGGCGGTACCGTGGTGGGGATGTCGGTGGTTCCCGAGGCCGTTCCCGCTCGCGCGCTTGGCATGCGCGTGGTTGGGCTGTTCGCGGTGACGAACGCGGTCGGGACGCACACGAGCCACGAGGACGTCGTTCGGGCGTCGAGTGCCGCGGCGGGTGCCGTAGCGGAACTGCTCGAGGCGGTGCTCCCGGAGATGGAAGGAGGCTGACTTGGACTGCGACGTTGGGGACCTGACCCGCGCCGAGAGGGGACGCGAGAGGATCGAGTGGGCCGCCGGCGAGATGCCCGTCCTCGCGCAGATCCGGGAGCGCTTCGAGAAGGAGCGCCCTTTCGATGGCGTCCGCATCGCGGCCTGCCTGCACGTGACTACCGAGACGGCCAACCTGGTCGAGACGCTGAAGGCCGGCGGCGCGGACGTGGCCCTGTGCGCGTCGAACCCGCTCTCCACGCAGGACGACGTCGCGGCCGCGCTATGTGGGCAGAGCGGTGTTGACGTGTACGCGGTCAGAGGCGAGGACAACGAGACGTATTACCGGCACATCGAGGCCGTGCTCGACCACCGGCCGCAGGTCACTATGGACGACGGCGCCGACCTGGTGTCCGTGCTCCACAAGGAGCGCCGAGAGCAGCTACCCGAGGTCCTGGGCGGCACCGAGGAGACTACGACCGGGGTGATCCGCCTCCGCGCGATGGCGGCCGACGGCGCGCTCGCTTACCCGATCGTCGCCGTGAACGACGCGGACACGAAGCACCTCTTCGACAACCGCTACGGCACGGGCCAGTCGACGATCGACGCGATCATGCGCGCGACGAACCTCCTGCTCGCCGGGCGCACGGTGGTCGTGTGCGGCTACGGGATGTGCGGACGCGGCGTCGCCTCGCGTGCGCATGGGATGGGAGCGCAGGTCGTTGTAACGGAGGTCGATCCCCTTCGGGCGCTCGAAGCCGGGATGGATGGATACGCGGTGCGCCCGCTCCGCGACGCGGCCCGTGTGGGAGACGTGTTCGTAACGGTCACCGGCGACACCTCGGTGATCCGCCGGGAGCATATGGAGGGCATGAAGGATGGGGCGATACTCGCGAACTCCGGCCACTTCGACGTGGAGATAGACAAGGCGGCGCTGAACGAGCTCGCGGTTGGGAAGCGGCGGATCCGCGAGTTCGTGGACGAGTACAGGCTGGCCGACGGACGGAGGCTTAACCTCCTCGCCGAGGGACGGCTCGTCAACCTCGCAGCCGCCGAGGGGCACCCCGCCGCCGTGATGGACATGTCGTTCGCGAACCAGGCGCTCTGTGCGGAGTGGATCGTGAAGTACCACGAGGGACTGGAACCCACCGTGCACGGCGTGCCCCCAGACATCGACGCCGAGGTAGCGAGGCTGAAGCTCCGGGCGATGGGCATCGAGATCGACGCCCTCACCGCGGAGCAGGAGGAGTACCTGCGCTCGTGGGAGCAAGGGACCTGACCGAGTTCCGGGACGCGGGCAAGACCCTGTTCTCGCTCGGCCTCGTGAGGCAGAGCGAAGGCAACCTATCCGTGTGGGACGGGGAGCGCCTGCGCATCAGCCGCACCGGCGCGGCTCTCGCCGAGCTCGGTGAGGGGGACGTGCTCGCAGGCGCTCTCGACGAGCCGCCCGAGGGCGCTTCCTCGGACCTCGCGGAGCACGTGACGACGTACCGGCGGCTGGGTCCGGGCGCGATCGTGCACGCGCACCCGCAGGGGAGCGTCCCCGCCGGGTGGAAGGAGGGGGAGCCCCACGGCGTCTACGTGTTCGGTCGGACCCTTCGCGAGGCGGTCGCGGAGACCGTGACCACCGCCCGCGCCCGGATACGGCCGATCCGGTTCGAGGGGGACAGGCTCCGGGTCCTTGACCAGACGCTGCTTCCGGCCCAGGAGGTGTACGTCGAGCTTCTGTCCGTTGAGGACGTGGCCGCCGCGATCCGACGGCTCGCCGTGCGCGGCGCGCCGGTTCTGGGGATCGCGGCGGCCTACGCGCTGGCCCTAGCCGCCGCGCGAGGAGCCGAGCTCAAGGACCTCGAGGACGCAGGCAGAATGCTCGTCGCGACGCGTCCGACCGCGGTGAACATCAGGTGGGCCGTCGATCGGGTGCTGGCGCGCGCGGTCGCGGCGGCCGACGTCGCGGCGGCGGTGACCGACGAGGCGCGCTCGATCGAGGCGGAGGACGCCGCGGCCTGCTCTGCGATCGGCGGGTTCGGCGCCGAGCTCGTTGCGCAGGGAGCGAGCGTCCTCACCCACTGCAACACGGGGATGCTCTGCACGGCCGGCATAGGGACCGCGATGGGGGTCATCCTCCGCGCTCATCTCGAGGGCAAGGGCATCCATGTGTGGGTCGACGAGACCCGGCCGGTGTGGCAAGGGGCCCGCCTCACGGCCTGGGAGCTCCAGAGGCTGGGCGTGCCCATGACCCTGATACCCGACAGCGCCGCAGCGTCCTTCATGGCCTCGGGGCGCGTCGACCTCGTGATCGTCGGCGCCGACCGCATAGCCGCGAACGGTGACGTGGCCAACAAGGTTGGTACCTACGGCCTGGCCGTGCTGGCAGATCACCACGGGGTGCCCTTCTACGTCGCGGCGCCGACGTCGTCGCTAGACCTCTCGAGCCGGTCCGGTGCCGACATCGTGCTCGAGGAGCGCGATCCGGGCGAGGTGACGACACCTCTTGGGTTCGCGGTCGCGCCCGAGGGCACGCCAGCGGCCAACCCCGCGTTCGATGTCACTCCCGCCGGCCTCGTCACCGCGATCGTAACGGAGCAGGGGATCTACCGTCCGCCCTACGATGCTGTCCTTCGAGCGCTCGTGCACGAGGGAGCTACCGCGTGAACGACCGGCCGCAGATCTCGGTAAAGGCCAGGTTCGAGCGTTTCCCCGCGACCGTGAAGGGCGCGTTCGTGATCCGAGGCGAGGACGCCGACCCGCACCTCGTCGTGCTGCGTGCGGCGCGGGCCCTGCCGGTGGGTGCCTCCGGCGCCCGCCCTATCGAGATGGCGCCGGTCACGCTGGACGTCGTTCCCCACCGCGATCTCTTCGTACCGTTCGAGATGCCCGTTAGCGATCTTCCGCCGGGGTGGTACGGGCTCGAGTGCGACGCGGACGTCGACGGCACTGCAGCGATCTTCCCGGGGGGGAAGCGATTCGTCGTGCCCTGGCCCCGGGCCACGGTCCGGCGCGGAACGGTGCGATTGGACGAGACGCTCGCGCTCGAGGACGTGAAGGCGTCGATCGAGCACGTGGAGTGCGGCGGAGAATCGATCAGGCTCCACCTAGTCACGGAGCCGCCGTCGCCGCCGACCGTGCGGCTTTCTGCGGACGGCGAGACGCTCGAGGTTCTGGAAGTGGAGTTCGACGAGGACACCGGCCGGGGAAAGGTGACGGCTTATCCGATCATGCGCTCGCACTCGAAGCTGCGGATCGAGGTTGGCGTCGGCCGGACCAAGCGTGACGCCGTGGAGATCGATCTGGTCTGAGTGTCGGCGCCGGGGTGTAGGGTCCCGCCGATGCTGCTCGATCTCCTCTTCCCTCCCCGATGCGCCGGCTGCGGCTCGGGACCGTGGCCCTTCTGCGACCGGTGCCTCGGTGAGCTCGAGCCGCTCGTCCCACCGTGGTGCGAGCGATGCGGACTACCCGCTCCTCGTCCGGTCGCGCGCTGCGCCCGATGCCCCCCGGAGCCGATCGACCTCGCACGGGCCGCGTTCGTCTTCTCGGGTCCAGCCCGGCGGGCCGTGCACCGCTTGAAGTTCACCGGCTGGCGATCGGTTGCCGGGGCTCTGGCGGGGGCCTTGGCCCAGGTCCTGGACGTCGGTGCCGAGGCCGTGACCTGGGTGCCGCTCGGGCGGACCAGGCTCGCCTCCCGCGGCTACGACCAGGCGCGTGCGATCGCCGTACGGCTCGCCCCCCGGCTCGGCCTCCCGGCTCTTCGAACGCTCCGCCGCACGCGCGACACGCCACCCCAGGCCAGGCTAGGCGGCGGCCAGCGATCCGCGGCCGTCTCCGGGGCGTTCGAGGCCGCGCTGCCGCGCGTGCCCGAGCGTGTCATCCTCGTGGACGACGTGCTGACGACCGGAGCGACCGCCGCCGAGTGCGCGCGCGTCTTGCGCGAAGCCGGCGCGCGCAGCGTCGCGCTGGCCACGGTCGCGCGCGCGGTTCCCGGATGGATGCCCGCTCGCTATACTCAGGTGGGCTCCCGCTCGGGACTGTGGTTGCCCGGGGATGTTCCCCGGTAGTCGATGCCAGCCGCGGGCGAAACGACCCACGTAAGGTGACCATTGGTTGCTGAGCATGGCGCGGCTTAGGTGTAAGCCCTGCCTCGGCTCCGGCCGGGAGAAGGTGCTAAGCCGTCCGACGGGCGGTGATCCCCTCAGCAGGCGAGTGTGGGGTCAAAGACCAGGTCAGCCGGGTGGGAGCCCGCTCCATCCTCTGCGGCGCGTCCATACGCGCGCACCCTAGTGACGGGAGGGCCCATGGATCTGCACGTGACGGCTCGTGGGACCAGGCTCACGGACCAGGCAAGGCGGCTGGCCGAGCACAAGCTCGCCCGCCTCTCCCGCATGGAGCCCCGGGCGACTCGGATCGAGGTGGAGGTCCTCGCCGAGCACAACCCGCGCCTGAACGGCACCGTAAGGATCGAGGCCGCTCTGGACGTTCCGCGGAAGACGTTCCGTGCACGCGGGGACGGTCCGACCATCGACGTGGCCCTGGACGTGGTCGCCGAGCGCCTCGAGCGCCAGATCCGGGATCACCACGGGAAGCGGAGAAAGCGCAAAGTGGCTAGCCCGAATCGACTAAAATCCGCAGGCGTCGGCCCGGGATAGGGCCAAGAGCACAGGGGAGCGCGTGCCGGCGAAGCGGGGGTCGGAGGGTGGAGAGCGTCTTCGGGTGATGGTGGTCGACGACCACGCCCTATTCCGCCGGGGCCTCGAGATGGTTCTCGAGCACGAGGAGGACATCGACCTCGTCGGCGAGGCCTCCGACGGCGCCGAGGCGGTCCAGAAGGCACAGGAGCTCATGCCGGATGTCGTCCTCATGGACGTTCGGATGCCCAAGCGCTCCGGGATCGAGGCGGCGCGCGAGATCCGGGACGTGATGCCGCACGTAAAGATCCTGATGCTAACGATCTCCGACGAGGAGGCCGACCTGTACGAGGCGATCAAGGCGGGCGCCTCTGGATACCTCCTCAAGGAGATCCCGATCGAGGAGGTCGCCGACGCGATCCGCTCGGTCTGGCAGGGCCAGTCGCGGATCTCGCCCTCGATGGCCTCGAAGCTGCTCACCGAGTTCGCGGCGATCTCCAAAGCCGCGGACGAGCGTCCGCCGATGCCCTCCCCGCGGCTCACCGATCGCGAGATGGAGGTGCTGAAGCTGGTCGCCCAGGGAAAGAACAACCGCGATATCGCCAAGGAGCTCTTCATCTCCGAGAACACGGTCAAGAACCACATCCGCAACATCCTGGAGAAGCTGCACCTGCACTCGCGGATGGAGGCGGTCGTCTACGCCGTCCGCGAGAAGCTACTCGAGATCACCTGAGCGCGTGCCGACGGACCCCGTCGACCGCCGGGCCTCGGTTCGCCGCAACACCGGCTGCTCGCGATCGCTCAGGCGCTCCTGCTGGCGGTGACGCCGGCGATCCTCACGGTCGGCTCCGTCGCGGACAGGCACCCGCCGGAACGGCGCGCTAAGGCGATCGGGGTCGTTCTGGCGGCAGGGACGATAGGCGCGGTCGGTGGGTTCTTCGCTCGGAGGGTTGGCGACCGCTTCGTCCCCGAGCTCGTCGGGTTTCCTATCCTTGCGCTCGGAATGGCCGCGGTGGTGGTTCCGACGATGGTGCTCGGAGTGCCGCTACGCGAGCCGGCGCCCGGGCGGTGGAGCGTGACCGAAACCGTCCCGGGTGATCCGGCGACCCTCGGCTAGAATCGATTCCCGTCCGGAAGCCCCCGAAGGAGCCCATTGGCGGTCCTCGACAAACTCACCGCGATCGGCGAAGGCAGGAAGCGCAAGCGCCTCGAGGAACTGGTCGCCCTCGTCGGCACCTACGAACCGGAGGTCGAGGACGTCTCCGACGAGGACCTGGCTCGCAGGACGACCGACTTCCGTCAGCGGGTCGAGAGCGGCGAGTCCCCCGACGAACTCCTGCCGGAGGCCTTCGCCTGCGTACGGGAGGCGGCGCGACGGACGATCGGGCAACGCCACTTCGACGTTCAGGTGATGGGCGCGATCGCGCTACACGAGGGCAACATCGCCGAGATGAAGACCGGTGAGGGCAAGACCCTGACGTCGACGATGCCGGCCTACCTGAACGCACTCACGGGGGGCGGCGTCCACATGGTCACCGTGAACGATTACCTCGCCAAGCGCGACTCGGAGTGGATGGGTCCGATCTACCGGGTGCTCGGCGCCTCCGTCGGGCTGATCCAGAGCCAGATGAGCCCCGGGGAGCGACGGCCGGCCTACACGGCCGACGTCACCTACGGGACGAACAACGAGTTCGGCTTCGACTACCTACGCGACAACATGGCGATGCGCAAGGAAGACATGGTCCAGCGGGGTCACCACTACGCGATCGTGGACGAGGTGGACTCGATCCTGATCGACGAGGCGAGGACCCCGCTCATCATCAGCGGCCGGGTCGCCGACAGCGCGAAGTGGTACCAGACGTTCGCACGCATAGCCCCGCGCCTGAAGCGTGACGAGGACTACGAGATCGACGAGTCCAAGCGAACCGTCGCGGTGACGGAGGCCGGAGTCGCGAAGGTCGAGGAGTCCCTCGGCGTCGAGAACCTCTACGAGCACGTACACACCCCGCTCGTCCACCACCTCCACAATGCCATCCGCGCAAAGGAGCTGTACAAGCGCGACGTGGACTACATCGTCACGAACGGCGAGGTGAAGATCGTCGACGAGTTTACCGGCCGGGTACTCGAGGGCCGGCGCTACTCCGAGGGGCTGCACCAGGCGATCGAGGCCAAGGAGAGTGTCCACATCAAGGAGGAGAACCAGACCCTGGCTACGATCACGATCCAGAACTACTTCAAGATGTACGAGAAGCTCGCCGGTATGACCGGTACGGCCAAGACCCAGCTCACCGAGTTCCAGTCCGTGTACAGCCTGGACGTGGTCGAGATCCCTACGAACATGACGATGATCCGCGTGGACCAGCAAGACCTGATCTACAAGAGCGAGGAGCAGAAGTGGAAGGCGGTGGTCGAGGACATCGCCGGCAGGTACGAGGAAGGCCAGCCGGTTCTGGTCGGCACCGTGTCCATCGAGAAGTCGGAAACGCTCTCGGGCCACCTGAACCGTCGCGGCATCCCCCACCAGGTACTCAACGCCAAGAACCACGAGAAGGAAGCGATGATCGTCGCCCAGGCCGGCCGGCTCGGCGCAGTGACCGTCGCGACGAACATGGCCGGGCGAGGGGTGGACATCCTCCTCGGCGGCAACCCCGAGTACCTGACGCGCCAGGAGATGGCCCAACGCGAGTGGGACAACGACCGCTACCTCATGTTCGAGATGGGCGAGGAGGAGCGGGCCGCCTACGAGTCGGAGTACGAGCCACTCTACGTTAAGTACAAGGCGCAGACCGACGTCGAG
The DNA here is from genome assembly GCA_035288045.1 of Actinomycetota bacterium. Lineage (GTDB taxonomy): Bacteria > Actinomycetota > UBA4738 > UBA4738 > HRBIN12 > DATEBA01. The sequence continues at coordinate 1,309 of DATEBA010000013.1, read as the reverse complement.
CACGAGCACGTCGTGGAGGGAGGAGGCCTCTTCCTCCTCGGTACGGAGCGTCACGAGTCCCGCCGCATCGACAACCAGCTCCGGGGGCGATCCGGGCGCCAGGGAGACCCCGGAGAGTCGCTCTTCTACCTATCGCTCCAGGACGACCTGATGCGCATGTTCGCGAGCGACCGCATCGCCTCGATCATGGAGCGCCTGAAGTGGCCCGACGACGAGCCGATCACCGCCAAGATGGTGACGCGGGCCGTCGAGAACGCGCAGAAACAGATCGAAGAGCTCAACTTCGAGCGACGCAAGAACGTCCTGAAGTACGACGACGTCATGAACACCCAGCGCCAGGTCGTGTACGAGCGCCGCCGCGAGATCCTCGAGGGACACGACCTCCGCGAGCAGGCAGTCGCGTGGGTCGAGGAGGCGGTAAGGGACGTCGTGGCAAGGTTCGTGAACCCCGACGTCTTCCCCGAGGAGTGGGATCTCGACGGCCTCCTCGCCTTCGTCTCGGAGCTGTTTCCCACCGACCTCCGACGCAACGCTCTGGAGGAGCTCGGCGACGCCGCGGCGGTCGAGGAGCGCCTCGTCGAAGCGGCTCTTCAGGCCTACGAGGCGAAGGAAGCCGCGATCGGAGCCGACGTGATGCGGCAGCTCGAGCGGATGGTGCTGCTTTCGATCACCGACACCAAGTGGCGCGAGCACCTCTACGAGATGGACTACCTGCAGGAGGGCATCCACCTCCGCGCCTACGGCCAGCGCGATCCCCTGACGGAGTACAGGCGCGAGGCGTTCTCGATGTTCGGGGAGATGGAACAGGCGATCAAGGAGGAGTTCGTCCGCTACATCTACCGGGTCGAGCTCGTCCGCCAGGACGAGCCCGCGAGGCCGAGGCCTCAACGAGTGGTTGTGAGCCACGGAGATCAGGCCGCCGGGGGCGGCCAAACCAAGGGTGAGAAGATCGGCCGGAACGCGCCGTGCCCGTGCGGATCGGGGAAGAAGTACAAGAAGTGCCACGGCGCCACGGCATGAGTTCCTCAGAGCGGCCGGACCATGAGCAGGGCGGGGTTCTCGGGGCCCCACAGGTCCAGGCCCATCGCCGGAACGAAGCCCAGGGCCTCGTAGAACCGGCGCGTTTCACGGTATCCCGGGTCGGGATCGCTCTCGGCCAGGGTCTTGACCAGGAGCAACCGTACGCCCTGCTCGACCAGCCGGTCCACGAGGGCGTCGATCAGCTTGCGGCCGCGGCCGCGGCGGCGCCTGTCGGCGCGCACGGCCATCCACGTGATCTCGGCGGCCCGCGGCCGCAGCCGCGACACCG
>DATEBA010000012.1:0-81649 GCA_035288045.1 Actinomycetota bacterium | reverse complement strand
ACCCGGCGCCAGGAGACACGGGAGAAGCAGATCGGCGCGACGGTGCCGCCGTAAGGAACGGCAATCGGGCGACCGACGATCCGCACCCACGGCTCGACCGGGGCACGCCGCCCCGGCGCGATCACCAGGACCTCGTGTCCTCGGTCCGCCAGCGTCCCCGCGAGCTGGCGGACGTGGGTTTGAACACCGCCCGGCGCCTCCCAGGCGTACGGGCAAGCGAGGAGGATCCTCATGTCCAGGCCGGCTGGAACATGTGCCAGTCGGCTGGGCGCTCGGAGATCAGCCGCTCGAACTCCCGCGCCAGCAGACGGGTGAGCGCGCGGACGTCGTCCTTCGTCTTGCCCGACGGCTCGAACTCGATGGGTGGCTGGATCCGACACATCGATCCACGCTCTGTCGTGAAGCTCGGACACAGAAGGATCGGAGCGCCCGTCGAGAGCGCGAGCATCGCCGGACCCGCCGGCAGTCGACGTGGCTTCCCGAACATCTCGACCTCGATCCCGCGGCCGGCCAGATCGCGGTCGGCGACGAGCGCCACCACGGCGCCCGCCTTCAGCTCGGCCGCGAGCCTTCTCCCGACGTTGTCGCCCGACAATGGCACGATCCTCATTCCGAGCGCCCGCCGCTGCTCCAGGAACAGCTCCTGGAGACGCTTGGGGCGCAAGGCCTCCGCGACCGCGACGATCGGGTAGCCGAGCTCGGCGAACCAGTGGCCCGCCGCGTCCCAGTTTCCCATGTGCAGGGTGACGGCGATCGCGCCCTTGCCGGCGGCAAGGGCGCGATCCAGGTTCTCCATCCCCTCGCCGCCGAAGCGGTCCACCGCCTCCCCAGGCTCCAGGTCGCGGAGCCGGAAGGAATCGAACCAGAACCGCGCGTAGAGGCCGAAGGCCTCCCGCGTCGAGGCGCGAACGAGAGCATCGTCCTCCGGCAGGCCCAGGACGCGGGCCTGATTGGCCACGACGGTCTGTCGCACCCGCGGCATCACCTTGTGCGCCAGACGCGCGCACAGGGCGAAGATCCATCGTCCCGATCGCTCCGGTAGCGCCCGAGCGACGCGCTCGATCGTCGCGTACGCGCGGAACGCGAGACGCTCGCTAAGGGTCTCTCGTTCGCTCACTAGGCCACCCTCACGCGCGCTCCTCTTTCACGACCTGGCTCGACCGAACGAGCAGCGAGAGCGCCGACAGCCCGGCGACGCCCCATATCGTCCACGCTAGCGCGTCGTACGCGACGCCGATCACAACCAACGCGTAGCGCAGCCCCGCCGTCACCCCGCTCTCCCCGATCCCGTATCCGAGCGCCGCCCCACGAGCCCGGACGTAGGCAGCCAGGAACGAGAGCGACAGGGCAAGCAGGGCCCCGAGCGCGACGGCGGGGTCCGCATCACGCGACACCCAGGCGACGGCTCCCAAGACGCAGCCATCGAAGGCCCTGTCGAGGAACGAGGACGCCATGCGATCCTCCGGGGAGCCTCGCCGGGTCGCCGCCCGGCGCCCGAGCACGAGAACGATCCCGGCCGCCAGGGCGACGAGTCCGCTCGCCGTCCCCGGGCCACGGAGGACCGCCCCCGCGCTGGCGGCGACGAGCACCGAGCCGCTCGCGAGCCACAGCAGGGGGAACACGCGTCGACGGGTCGATCCCGACCCTCCGTCAACCTCCATGTGGGGATCCGGCTGCAGGGTATCACCGTCACCTATAGGCTCCGGGACTCGGCAACCACGGCGATAGAATCCCCCGAGTTCCCGACGAGGAGGCCCTTTGAAGACCTACGACGCACGCGACATCCGGAACGTCTTGCTCGTGGGACACGGCGGCGCCGGCAAGACCACGCTCCTGGAGGCGATGCTGTTCGCTGCGGGCGCCATCACCCGGATGGGCAGGGTCGAGGACGGCAACACGGTCTCGGACCACGACCCGGAGGAGATCCGCAAGGGCATAAGCGTCTCGCTGGCGATGGCCCCGATCGAGTGGGAGGGCGTGAAGCTGAACGTCCTTGATTCTCCCGGCTACGCCGACTTCGTGGGCGACGTCCGGTCGGCGATCCGGGCAGTGGACGCCGTGATCCTCGTGGTCTCTGCCGTCGACGGCGTCGAGGTACAGACCGAGGTCGCTTGGGAGCTCGCCGCCGAGGCAGGTCTCCCACGGGCGATCCTCGTGAACAAGATGGATCGCGAGCGCGCGTCGTTCGAACGCACGCTCGACGAGCTCGTATCGGCCTTCGGCACCCAGGTCGCGCCCCTCGAGCTCCCGATCGGGGAGGAGCACGACTTCAGGGGCGTGGCCGACCTGCTGACGAAGAAGGCCCACATCTACGGTGGCGGTCCCCGCGCCGAGGAGGCCCCCTGGCCCGACGACATAGCCGGCAAGGCGGAGCCGCTCCGGGAGAAGCTGATGGAGGCCGTCGCCGAGGCCGACGACGCGCTGATCGAGAAGTACCTCGAGCAGGGCGAGCTCTCCGAGGACGACGTGATCCACGGCGTGAAGTCCGGGTTCGCCGACGCCCGCATCGCCCCCGTCCTAGTGGGCGCCGCCGCCCGGCCGATCGGCGTCGACCGCCTCCTCTCGTTCATCGCTCAGGAGTTCCCCTCGCCGGCGGACCGGGCCCCGGTCAAGGTGACGGCCAAGTCGGGCGAGGAGAAGGAGCGGGCCTGCGACCCTTCCCTGCCGACCACCGCGCTCGTCTTCAAGACCGTCTCCGACCCCTACGTCGGCCACATCACGATCTTCCGGGTCTTCTCGGGCAAGGTCCGCCCCGACTCGCCTGTCTACAACGCCACGAAGGCGACCGAGGAGCGGGTGGGGCAGCTGTTCACCTTGCGCGGCAAGGAACACGAAACGGTCGCCGAGGTACCCGCCGGCGACATCGGCGCGATCGCAAAGCTCTCTCAAACGACCACAGGAGACACCTTCTCCGCCAAGGATGACCCGGTGACCCTCCCTGCCGTAGAGATGCCGCAGCCGCTGCTGGCCTTCGCGATCGAGCCGAAGACCAAGGGCGATGAGGACAAGCTATCGACCGCGCTCGCCCGGCTACGCGAGGAGGATCCGACCCTCCGGATCGAGCGGTCGGAGGAGACGCACGAGACCGTGATGTACGGCATGGGCGAGTCCCATCTCGAGGTAACGGTCGAGCGGATGAAGAACAAGTTCGGAGTCGAGGTGAACACCCGCCCGGCGCGGATCCCGTATAAGGAAACGGTCCGGACCAAGGCTCAGGCGACCGGCCGCTACGTGAAGCAGACCGGCGGACACGGCCAGTACGGCGTCTGCTCGATAGAGATCGAGCCCCTCCCCCGCGGCGGCGGCTTCGAGTTCGTCGACAAGATCGTGGGCGGCATCATCCCCAATCAGTTCATCCCCTCGGTGGAGAAGGGGATCGTGAGGGCGATGACCGAGGGCGCTCTGTCCGGCTACCCGATGGTCGACGTGCGCGTGAGGCTGTTCGACGGCAAGGCGCACACCGTGGACTCCTCGGACATGTCGTTCCAGATCGCGGGTTCCATGGCGCTCAAGGAGGCCGCACAGGCGGCGGGCGTCGTCCTCCTCGAGCCGATCGTCGAGATCGAGGTCCTGGTCCCCGACGACTACACCGGCGACATCATGGGCGACCTGAACTCCAAGCGGGCGAAGATCGGCGGCATGGAGTCGGCCGGCCCCGGCAAGCAGCGGATCAAGGCGCTCGTGCCACAGGCCGAGGTGGCCCGTTACGCGATCGACCTGCGATCGATGACCGGTGGGCGCGGAGCCTTCACGATGAGGTTCTCCCACTACGAGGAGGTTCCGTCGCACGTAGCCGACAAGGTCATCGCCGAGGCGCAGAAGGCCAAGGAAGAGGCCAAGAAGTAGTCCGGTCAAGACTCCCGGAAACGAGGCGCCAGGCGCCGGTAGGTCTCGTCGAGCAGCTCCGGCAGCACCTTGGTCTGCCCCACGACGGGCATGAAGTTGCTGTCGCCGTTCCACCGCGGAACGACGTGCCAATGCAGATGATCCGGGATGCCGGCGCCGGCGACCTGCCCGAGGTTCATGCCCACGTTGAAGCCGTGAGGGGCCATCTCCTCGCGCAGAGCCCGGACGGCGGCCTGGATCAGCCTGCCCAGGTCGACCAGCTCGGCGGCGTCGAGCCCCTCGGGATCACCCGTGTGGCGGAACGGCGCGACCATGAGATGCCCGGGGTTGTAGGGGAACGCGTTGAGGATAACGAACCCCCTCTGGCTCCTCGTCAGGACGTGGGTCCTGTCGTCGTCGCCCTCGGCCGGCAGCTCGCAGAAGATGCATCCCTCCTGCTCCCCGGCCGTCCGGATGTACTCCATCCGCCAGGGAGTCCAGAGCCGTTCCATCAGAACCGCGAAGGTTCCAGGGAGCGGGAGGTGGCCTCGTCGGCCAGCGAACGAACGAACGCGTCGAACCCGATGCCCTTCGTCTCGTTCCCCTCGCGGTCGCGGACGGTGAGCGCGCCCGACTCGATCTCCCTGTCGCCGACGACCAGGGTGTAGGGAACCTTGAGCAGCTGAGCCGCCCGCACCTTCTTGCCCACGGTCTCCTTCGAGTCGTCAACCAACGGACGGAGCCCCGCGGCACGAAGCCGGTCGCCGAGCATGCGCGCGTGCTTGACGTGCCGGTCGGCCACCGGCGCAACGCGGACCTGCTCCGGCGCGAGCCACAGCGGGAACGCGCCGGCATAGTGCTCGATCAGAACGCCGCTGAAGCGCTCGATCGACCCGAGGATCGCGCGGTGGACCATCACCGGACGGTGCCGGCGGTTGTCCTCCCCCATGTACTCCATCTCGAACCGCTCGGGCAGCGCGAAGTCGCACTGGACCGTCCCGAGCTGCCACAGGCGCCCGATCGCGTCGTGGAAGTGGAAGTCGACCTTAGGGCCGTAGAACGCGCCCTCCCCTTCAGCCACCGTGTAGCCCAGGCCACTGCGGTCGAGAGCCATCCGCAGCGCCTCTATGGCCCTGGACCACATCCGCTCGTCGCCGATCGCCTGCCCGGGTCGCGTCGACAGCGTGACGACCGGGTCCTCGAATCCGAACGTGCGGTGGATCGCGAGCGCGAGATCGAACACCCCCAGGATCTCGTCCACTAGCTGGTCCTCGCGGCAGATGATGTGCGAGTCGTCCTGGGTGAGCCCCCGGAGCCTGAGCAGGCCGTGGAGCACTCCCGCCCTCTCGTAGCGGTAGACGGTCCCGAGCTCCGACAGGCGCATCGGCAGGTCCCGGTACGAGCGCGTCTGCGCCCGGTAGATGAGGACGTGGAAGGGGCAGTTCATCGGCTTCACGAAGTACGATGCGTCGTCCCGCGTCATCTCCGGGTACATGTTCTCGATGTACTTCTCCGTGTGCCCGGAGGTGTCCCACAGGACGCGCCGCGCGAGGTGGGGCGTCGCCACGATCTCGTACCCGCGCTCGAGGTGGATCTCGCGCACGAAGTCCTCCAGCTGCTTGCGGAAGATCCCGCCGCGCGGGTGCCACACCGCGAGGCCGGGCCCGAGCTCCTCGGGGAACGAGAACAGATCGAGCTGGCGCCCGAGCTTCCGGTGGTCGCGCCGCTCCGCCTCCTCCACCCGGTGCAGGTATGCCTCCAGGTCCTCCTCCGACGCCCAGGCCGTGCCGTAGATCCGCTGGAGCATCGGGCGCGCCTCGTCGCCCCGCCAGTACGCGCCGGCGAGCGACAGGAGCTTGAAGGCGCCGACGCGGCCGGTCGACGGGACGTGCGGCCCCTCGCAGAGGTCGGCCCATCCGCCGTTGCGGTACACCGACATGCGCTCGGCGCCGGCGCCCTCGGCTTCGTCCAGACCCTCGATGATCTCTCGCTTGTACGGCTGGTCCGCGAAGCGGGCGAGCGCCTCGTCGCGGGAGAGCTCCTCGCGAACGAACGGCTGGTCGGCCGCGACGATCTCGGCCATGCGGGCCTCGATCCGGGGCAGGTCCTCGGGGCCAAGCGCCCGCGGCACGTCAAAGTCGTAATAGAACCCGTCTTCGATCGGCGGCCCGATCGCGTAGCGTGCACCGGGGACCACGTCGCAGACGGCCTGCGCCATCACGTGCGCCGCCGAGTGGCGAAGGACGTGCAGGCCGTCGGGCTCCGCCGCCGCGACCGGCTCCACCTTCGCGTCGGCCTCCGGCACGAACGACAGGTCCACGAGGCGTCCGTCCACACGGGCGGCGACCGCCCCGGGTTCCAGCGCGGCGCCGGTGGGCTCGCCTTCGGGGAGCGTCACCCGGCGACCATCGGGGAACGTGAGTTCCGGCATGCCGGCATGATATCCGGGCACGCCCGCTGGGCCGGCAAGGAGATGGCGTCAGGCGACGCGACGAGCCGCACGGCGGTGCGCTCGCGCCCGGTCCCGGACCTGCTCGTCGATGCCCTCTCCCCAGGCGAAAACCGCTACGAGGAGGGCAAGGGCGATCAGAAGCAGCACGGGAAGCATGCCAACACGGTGCCACGCGGCCGGGGCAGTTCCCATCACGCCGACGGGCCATTTCACCGATGCCCCGTCGGGCCGACGCGCCGATCCCCCGGGAGGACTACCTCGTGCTCAGGCCGCGCGACGGACTCCGGGGACGAAGAGCCTCCACGCGCTCCTTTAGCTCCACGTGGATCCCGGCTCCCCAGGCAAACACGCCCACCAGGAACGCGAGGCCGACGGTTGCGGTCACGAACGTCATCGGGGGGTTCCGTGCATCGGGGCGCATAGCGTGCCACGCGTGCCCTAGCGTTCCAAGCATCTCTGCGAGGTTTTCAGGGGGGCCGGCTCACCTTGTGGGCGCGGCAGGTCTTGAACCTGCGACCTCTTGCGTGTGAAGCATCCGGGTCTATGCGCTGTGCGCCTTGGACATTATGCACCTCGGGCGCGAGCGAAGCGAGGAAGTATCGCCTCGGTCGGACTCGCGCTGGCGGCGACCGGCGAGCCATCGTAGCGTGGCGCCGAGAGGAGGCGCTGAGTCTCGCCGACGAGACGGCGAATGGCGCCCTGGCTAGCCGTCGGTGCCGGGAATGCCTTGGTCCGTCGTCGCGACGCGGAGCGACAATCGAGGGTGGTCTAATAGAACCCCACCTCTCCCGAAGTCCGAAGTTCGGATCAACAGAACTCGTCTTGGGCGACGAAATAGTTCTCGATGTTGACATCCGTGTCATTTATGCCGTCGGGACAGGGCTTCCAGGTGTCGATATCGGGTCCGCCGTCGACCAGATCATCACCTGAGCCATCGTAGAGAGTGTCGTCGCCGTTCCCGCCATTGACGTTATCTGATCCGCCCCCGCCTCTAAGGGCCTCGTCATTTCCCGCGTTCCCCTCTACAGCATCTGTGCCCGTATTCCCCTGAACCTCCGTGTCGCCGACGTCTTCGCCCAGAACCCCGTCATTTCCGCCATTTCCTGCCAAACGATCAGCACCATTTCCGCCCTCGGTGTAATCGTTGTCGTCGTCGGCGCAGACACGATCCCCAGAACCGTGCGAGTAGATGTTGTCGCTCCCGGCCCCGATGGCTATCACGTTTGCTGAACCATCTCCCCGTACGTTCGAGTCGTTGCCGTCTGTTCCCTGAATCTCAACGCTTTCGCCGAAGCATGAGTTTGAGACTGTGTGCGTCGCCAGCGCGACGGGCGTGGCGATCAGCAACGCCAGACCGACGACCAGTATTCGAATCGGCCTCATGAGTCAAACACGATTTGTCTTCCCCCCGGGAAGACCCAAACCCGCACCACATCACCGTTCGAAGCTGTGAAAGCCAGCAGCGCCGAATCACCCACGCTGCTCGGCTCGACTCTGAGGACTGTGCAGCTTGACGGATCTGTCCCCGATGGGGCCGTAGCTCGTTCGCATGGAGGGGCCGCCTCGGCCGCTTCAAGGACGTGCCAGCTGTATTCCCCGTTACCAATCGCGAGAAGCTGGCAGGTGCTACCGGCCGGCACGAGGCCGTTCTCTGGGCAAGGCTCTACCTCCCCAACTTCGGCCGGAGTGACCAGGCCGGTCTCCTGATCGACAGCGACTTTCGGATAGGCGCCGGGCGAGACGCCTCCCGGAGCCGCTGCACCGACGAGGGTACCGACGAACGCGATGGAGCCCGAGAGCACAAGAGCGATTCCTGCACGCTTAACCACGTCCATCTCGGTCCCTAGCACAACGACAAAGGCCCTGTCAACCCCCCCGGTGGCAGGCTCGCCGAGGGTCGTCGACGAGGGTCAGCGGAACGGTTGAGATCGCGAAGGCTGGAGGCGACCGGTCCATTGCCCGAGGTCCGGACAATGGGCTCGACGAAGCTCGTCGACATCGGAGTCAATGACCGTCGCCTCGTCGAGGCCCGCCTGCTCGCCCGGGCCTGGCGGGTGTGGGGTGGTTACCTAGGTAACCAGCGCCCGCGCTTCAACACCGCCTACCACTCGGCCGAGGTGCGGGACCGTCGCTGCCGCCTTTGAAGTGTCGCGGCGCCGCGACACTCTTAGCTGGGCCCACCAGGCCCCGCTTTTTCTCGTTCCCGGCGAAACCGTCGAAACCCCCACCTGAGTCGCGCGGTACCACGCCCGAGCCCTGCGGCCGCCTACGAGGCTATGAACGCCTGTCCGGTGCCTTCGGTGACCTCGACCCGAACGACGTCGGAGCTGCGGAGCCGAAGCACGCACTCGATCTCGCTCAACACCCACCTATCGAAGTCGAGGAACGCGCCCCGGTCCACGAAGCCGTCGCCGTCTCGATCTTCTTGGCGTCCTCGAGCCGGCGCTCGCCTTCCTGCGAGGCGGCCGCCTCTCGTTCGCTCTCCCGCTGGCGGCGCGCGATCTCGTCCTCGGCGTTCTCGAGGCGAGCCCGGACGTCGGCGTCGCCGGTTCTGACGTCGTGGGCGAGCCCGTCCCGCAGGGTCTCGAGCTCCTCGTCCGATAGGTCGGCCAGCTCGCTCGTCGTCCTCTGCATGATCTCCCCCCTCACACCCGATTAACTTCGCGTCCCCAGGACCGTCCCGAGGCGCCGTCCAGGCACGGTCGCCCGCACCCGTAGAGCCGATGCTTGGGGCTCAAGGGCTGCTATCGCCCTCACCACCGCGACCTCGTGCTCGGGTCCTCGGCCTCGGCAAGGCGAGCGACCCCGAAGGCGACGGCGGCAGCCTCGTCGGCGTTCACGAACCGGCCCTCGACCACCGCCAGGACGAACTGCTCGACCGCGCGCTCGATCACCGCCCGGTCCCGTTCGCTCGACAGCTCCTCCATCAGCGACCTCGCCTCGCGCCTGGCGCAAGCATCGCGTCCGCCTCTGACAGCACGGCCGCCACGATGCGTCGGCCTTCGTCCTTGCGTTCCACCCTTCGCCGCTCGAGGTACTCCCGGCGCCCGCGCGCCCGCTTCCCATGACGGCGCCGCTGCTCATCGCCGCGGCCGGCGACGCCGGCGACCCGCTCGGTCGGGATCATCTCGACCCCTAGCAACTCGAACGCGTGTCCGGCCCGCTTGCCCAGCGCGCCCCACCAGAACACGTCGCGGCAAAGACTGGAACCCTCTACTGTCCACGAAGGGACAGAACCTGAGGGTTCCACTTCTTGCCGCTCGGGTGCGTCACGGCGCCGTGACACTTCGACCCGCTCGAGACGAACCGTGGACGCCCGCGTGCCGACGCCGCGCTCGACGACCCGCACGAAGTCGTGCAGCCGGCCGAGGGCCCTCGACGCACTGCCGGCGCCCACCCCTGCCTCGTCGGCGACCTGGCGGACGGACGCGCCCACTTCGAGGCGTCCGAACCGCTCCGCGATCCTTACCAGGGCGAGCAGGACGGCGCGATCGGTCGCGCCGGCGGTCCACCGCCATCGCTCGGGAACGGCGTCGATCGCCGAGCGGATCGCGGCCAGCGCCTCCAATCACCTCGCCTCGGTCGCGAACCGGCCGAGCTCGAGCCTGCCGCGCTCGCACCTTCCGAAGCGCCTCGCGGACCAAACGCTCGCGCGTAGAGGTCGGCCTCGCCTTCCCGGTCGAGCTGAAGTTCACGTAGCGAGCGCCGACGTTCGAGGGCTCGAGCAGCGCGTCGCGGGTGAACGACTCCGGGAGGCCAGCGGCCGCGAGACCGTTCGCCACGGACATGACCCCGGACCAGCCGCCGTCGAGGCCCTCGCCGGTCCGCAGCCGGCGCAGCCACCGAGCGCGCGCGGACTCGCTCACCGCGCCGCCTTCGCCGTCGAGCCTTCGCGCTCTTGTACGCGAGCTCGAGGAAGTACCGTTTCCGCGCGTGTTCGGCGCGCCTCTCGCGCTCTGCCGGATCGAGGACGCCGTCGGGATCGACGGCTCGCGCGAAGCGGTCGAGGAACTTCTCGCGAGCCTTGGCTGTTAGCTCGCGAGAGTCCCGCGAGGAGTGAAGCGCGTGCGCAGCGAGACGCGCGCGTAGGGATCGCTGCTCCGGCGAGAGCTTCTCGGTCCGAGCCATCCGGCGAGCCTCCGTTTGGCCCTCGCGCCTTGCGGGAGGGCTGCGTCGACGTCGTCGAGGCGCAGGTTCGCGACCTCGCTTCGCCGGGCGCCGGTGTCGTAGAGGAGCCGGATGATCGCCTCGTCGCGCCGAGAGTCGAACGCGTTGCCGCGGCAGGTCGCGAGCAGCGCGCGCACCTCGTCCTCGCTGACCAGGTCCGGCGGCGACTCGGGGACCCGCGGGGAAGCCATGTTCCGCATCGGCAACTCGGCGATCACCTCCTCGTCGCGCGTGGCCCACGCGAAGAACCCCTTCACGGCTCGGAACCTGTTCGAGGCCGTCGCCGGCGCCCTCGTCTCGACCAAGTGCTCGATGAGCTCTCGAGGTGCTCGCGTTTGACGTTCTCGATCGCCGTGGGCATCCCGCCCGACTCCAGGAACTCGATCAGCCGCTCAACCGACGCTGTGCTCGCGCACCGCGCCGACCCGAAGAGGCTACACACACCCTCTGACATGCTCGTTCGCGACCCTTGTGGGCGCGGCAGGTTTTGAACCTGCGACCTCTTGCGTGTGAAGCACCCGGGTCTATGCGCTGGGCGGAATCAAGTGGTCGTCGCAACACCTCGAGACGGAGGTGGTGCGCGATGGGTGTTCGCGAGCGTCAGCAGGCGATCCGTGCGATGCGCGGTCAGATGTGGTCCCCGGGGCGGCCTTCGACGGCTCGGCGCGAAGACCGAGTGCCGTTCTGGGAGGCGATAGCGCGTGGCGCATCCAGTGAGGACGCCGCCGGCGAGGCCGGCGTGTCGCTGGCGGTCGGGGCGAGGTGGTTCCGTCACGCTGGCGGGATGCCACCCATCTCGCTGAGTCCACTTGTCTGGTCGCTACCTGTCCTTTGCTGAACGCGAGGAGATCGCGCTCCTGCACGCCCAGCTCGTCGGGGTGCGCGCGATCGCCCGACGGTTGGGTCGGTCGCCGTCAACGATCTCGCGGGAGCTCCGCCGCAACGCCTCGACTCGCACGTACCGCTTGGAGTACCGGGCGTCGACGGCGCAGTGGCACGCAGAGCGGCGAGCCAGCCGCCCGAAGGTCTCCAAGCTCGCCGCGAACGAGCAGCTGCGCGAGTACGTGCAGGACCGCCTCGCCGGTTCGATAACCCGACCCGACGGTGAGCTCGTGCCCGGACCCGAGGTGCGCTGGATCGGTCGTCGGCACGGTCGCCGCCAAGACCGGCGCTGGGCCAAGTCCTGGAGCCCGGAGCAGATCTCGAACCGGCTGCGTGTCGAGCACCCTCATGATGGGTCCATGCGGATCTCACACGAGGCGATCTACCAGGCGCTCTACGTGCAGGGCCGCGGGGCGCTGCGCCGGGAGCTGGTCTCGTGTCTGCGCACCGGTCGAGCACTGCGCGTGCCTCGAGCTCGTTCCCGACAGCGCCGCGACGGCTTCATCACACCCGAAGTCATGATCAGCGCCCGCCCAGCCGAGGTCGCGGATCGTGCGGTGCCCGGGCACTGGGAAGGGGACCTGATCATCGGGCTGAACCGATCCGCGATCGGGACGCTGGTCGAGCGAACCACCCGGTTCACAATGTTGCTGCACCTACCCCGCCTGGAGGGCTACGGCACCGAGCCACGAGTCAAGAACGGGCCGGCGCTCGCCGGGTACGGGGCCGAGGCCGTCCGCGACGCTATCGCGTCCACGATCACGACACTCCCCGCACAGCTTCGGCGCTCCCTCACCTGGGACCGAGGCAAGGAGATGGCCAAACACGCCGAACTGCGGATCGGCTCCGGTCTCGCGGTTTATTTCTGTGACCCGCACAGCCCCTGGCAGCGCGGCACGAACGAGAACACCAACGGACTGCTGCGCCAGTACTTCCCCAAAGGAACCGACCTGAGCAAACACAACGCCGATGATCTCGAAGCCGTCGCCCTGGCGCTGAACACTCGGCCGCGCAAGACTCTCGACTGGCGCACGCCCGCCGAAGCTTTGAACGATCACCTACTCTCAGTCCAGCCAGCCGGTGTTGCGAGGACCCGTTGAACCTGGTCTGTGCGCCTTGGACATTATGCACGTCAGAGGCGAGCGAATCGAGAAGGTTATCGCGTCAGGGGGGACAGAGGACGCGAACCCAAGGTATCTATCGGCGAATCAGCCAGAGCCTTGCGCTGCTTCCTCCGACATCAGTAGAGTCTCGCTTGTCGAAATCTTCCCCCTGCCGGTGGCCAACGAGGAGCCGAGCGATGCGAACCGTACGAAAGGCGGCGCTGATCCTCGTCTGTCTCGTGGCATCGCTTCCTGCCGCGCCCTCTGCAAGCGCCGCCGGGAGTCCTTACCTGGTCCGCGACATCAACCCCGGATCGACGACCTCGCACCTCGGCAGCCTCACCAACGTCGGAGGGACCCTGTTCTTGCGCGCCAACGACGGCGTCAGCGGCCCCGAGCTGTGGAAGAGCGACGGGACAGAAACCGGTACGGCCCTGGTGAAGGACATCAACCCCCGATCGGCCATGTCGGGTCCGTGGTTCCGCCCAAGGCTCCTCACCAGCGTCGGGGGAACCCTGTTCTTGCGCGCCAACGACGGCATCAGCGGCCCCGAGCTGTGGAAGAGCGACGGGACCGAGGCCGGGACAGTGCAAGTGAAGGACATCGTCCCAGGATTGGGGGGCTCGTACCCGGGCACGCTCATCAACGTTGGAGGGACCCTGTTCTTCCGCGCCACAGACGACGGCATCACTGGCCGCGAGTTGTGGAAGAGCGACCCGAACGTCGGGGTGATGGTGCTGGAGGATCCGGACGGTGAGGTCTTCGCCTTCTGTTCGGGTGTGTTGATCTCCTCGACCGCGTTCCTCACGGTTCCGGAGTGCCCGGGCGGCGTGGAATACGCCCAGTCGATCGGCGGTCGGGCGGTGGTCTCGTTCGACCCGGTGCTCGATCCAGAGACGTCGACCCTCCGAACCGTCGAGGCCGGGTACTTGCACCCGGAGGTGAACTTCACCAACGGCTTCAACCTCTACGGGGTTGCGATCCTCGCCAGGCCCGTTCGAGGCATCACTCCGGCCCGGCTGCCTACGCTCGACCAGCTGGAGTCGGTGAAGAAGAGCCAGTCGCTCACGGTGGTCGGCTACGGCGTCGAGGCCGACTGCTCGGGCTCTGGGCCGTGCGATTACTGGTTCGACGGAGCGCGGCGGTGGGCGACGGCCCAGATCGCGGCGATCGACCCGGGCACCATCGAGCTGCAGATCAACTCGACCGCGACCGGACAGGGGGGCGTCTGCAGCGGAGATGCGGGCGCGCCCTACTTCCTCGGGAACTCCAACGTCGCGGTCGCCGTAGGCGACGGTGAGACCGGACAGTGCCACGGCATATCCTGGGCGTGGAGGAACGACATCGCGATCGCGCGGTCGTTCCTGGACGACTTCGTGACCATTCCGTGACCAGGTCGATGACGCTGTCTCGAGCCGCGGGAGCGCCCGGTCGCTGGGGCGGCCCGGCGTTCCCGCTCGCTGCGTTGCTAGCGGTTCTCGTTGGTCTCCTCGGGCCCCCGAGCGCGGCGATCACCTGGTCCGTGGCCTGGGTCGATCAGTTCGGCTCTCCGGCTCCGGAGCTCGGCACCTACGCGGTCGACTCCTTCGGGGGGGACGTCTTCACGGGGGGTCTGACCTACGGCGCCCTCCCGGGGCAGGCCAGCGAGGGGGACGCGGACGGATGGATCAGGCGCACCGACGCGCGGGGCTCGGAGGTCTGGACCGTGCAGTTCGGCACGAGGAGGTGGGAGGAGGTCGGCGCCGCGCGCGCGGACGCGTCTGGCCTCTACGTGGACGGTGCCACGACGGGTTCGTTACCCGGTCAGACCAGCGCGGGGGGAGCCGATGCGTTCGTCGCGAGGTACGACCTCGAGGGGAACGAGCGGTGGATGGCGCAGTTCGGAACGGACGAGGACGACTACGCGGCGGGCATCGTGGTGGACCGGTCGGGCGTCTTCGTGTTCGGGTACACCTTCGGCGCGTTCGCGAACCGTGTGAACCATGGCAGCGCCGACTTGTTCCTCGCCCGCTTCGACAAGCGGGGAGCGATGGAGTGGCTGCGGCAGTTCGGCGGGCGGGGGTATGAGGAAGCGTGGGCGGCGATGATCGCCCCACAGGGCATCTACGTGAACGGCTTCACCGACGGTCACCTTCCCGGGGCGCGCTCTCACGGCGACTTGGACGCGTTCCTCGCCCTGTTCTCTCGAGACGGGAGGAGATTGTGGCTGCGCCAGTTCGGTACCAACAGGGCCGACATCGGGTCGGGGCTGGCGGCCGATGCGAGCGGCGTGTACGTGTCGGGCCAGACCTGGGGATCCTTCCGCGGGTTCGAGAGAAGGGGTAGGTCCGACGCCTTCATCCGCGGATTCTCGCCGGCAGGCGTCGGGCTTTGGACCAGGCAGTTCGGCACGAGGGCCGTCGATGCGTCCGCGGGCGCGACGCTGGTGCGGGGCGACGTGGTGACCGTGGGGACCACAGGTGGCGCCTTCCATGGCCAAACGAACCTCGGCGGTGACGACGTCTTCGCCCGGGCGTTCGAGCCGACGACGGGCGACGCTCAATGGACACTCGAATTCGGAACCGACGAAGAGGAAACGGTGGGCTGGGGATGGGGCGCGGCCGGCGATCTGTTCGTGATCGGCGACACCTCGGGCACCTTCGCGGGCGAGTCGAACGCCGGTAGCTTCGACTCCTACCTGGCCAGGGTCGATCTCGCGTCGATCGTCGAGCACAGCGCCCGCGGAGAGTAGAGCAACTCGATGGTCCCGCGGCTAGCCGAGGAATTCGTCCACGCCGTACGGATCGTCTGTCGACAGCCACGTCTCTGTGACCTTGCCGTCTCGGAAGTGGCAGACGAACGTGTCGTTTGTGTCCAGCGTCTGGTCGCCCCGCCTGTAGTGGGATTTCTGGAGCTCCACTCCATGCTCGTCGTCCGCGAGGTATGCGTGGGGCTCGAAGCTGTACTCGGGCGCACGCTCCATGAATCGCCGGAATACACGGGACAGAAACCGGATCGGCGAGGTCGTACCCAAGGTTCCTCACCAACGTCGGGAGGACCCTGTTCTTCGCTGCCGACGACGGCACGGACGGCTACGAGCTTTGGAAGAGCGACGGAACCGAGGCCGGCACAGTCCAGGTCAACGACATCTACCCGGAATCTGGGGGCTCGCACCCGAAGTCCCTTGCGAACGTCGCTGGGACCCTCTTCTTCGCCGCCAACGATGGGACCCACGGCCGGGAGCTCTTCGCCAATCCCTTGTGAGCCTCCGATCCTGTCTGGTGGGCGCGGCAGGTTTTGAACCTGCGACCTCTTGCGTGTGAAGCAAGCGCTCTCCCGCTGAGCTACGCGCCCGTGGGCGGCAAGATATCACCCCTCGTCACCCATAGGAGACGGCGGCGCGTGCCCGCGTCGCGCCGCCGTCGGTCGCCGAGCCTCGCAGCTCGGACCTCTCAGTCTTGCACCGGGGAATCCGACGCGCAAGGGGGATTCCCGGCCTAATCGAGGGCCGCCCACAAGGCCAGGATCCCGGGCACGAGGCCCGGGATCCCAGGTGCTAACTGCCCTCGTAGGATCAGCCGCCGGTCCGCCGGAGCGCGAGGCGGCGCCGGAGGATCGAACGGAGCACGACGCCAGCGGCGAGGAACGCCCCCAGCATGCCCCACGTGATGCGCGCGGCCGAGTCATCCGTCGGAGTGACGGCGCTCGTGCCGCTCGTGTCGGGGGCCGCACGCGGCGGGTAGCCTGCGCACTCGACCCAGAACACCTTGTACTTCGGGCCCTCGGGCCCGGTCACGGAGAGCTTCACGTGGAACCCCTGCTGCGGGTGCGCCTCAACGCCGGACGCGATCAACCCAGCCTCGATGTTCTGGACCCTGGAGAGGTTGAGGTGGTGGTTGTTGGCGTCCTCCGGATCCAGGGTCGCGCTGTCGCTTCCGACGACCGAGCCCGGTCCGTTGGTGTCCGAGGTCGGCGGGTGCACGGTGAACACCCAACTAACCTCGGAGCCCTCCGGATAATGGAAGAACTCGATCAGGAAATCGCATCCCGGATGCGGCGAGTTATCCGGCAGGAGGTCGATAGGAACCTCCTCTATCTTCACCGTCCCCTTGTTCCCGGCGGCGGCCGGCCCGGCCACCAGCCCAACGACAAGCACCGCCAACAGCGCTACCGACAGTCGCCTCATCGATCCCCCCTCTCCCAGGAGCCGGCTCCCCACCCGGAGCCAGTCAGGAACTCGGGGGGGGATGCGCAGCTCAAGAACGAATAGCTATCCGATCACTCCTCGACCTTGCGCGTCTCGAGTCTCCGGCGAACCAGAGTCCGCGTGAGCGCCCACGTAGCCACAACCGCCAGGACGATCCCCCACGTCAGCCGAACCGCGCTCTGATCCTTCGGCGCGCTCGTGCTGGTGGCAGCGTTGGGGCCGTACCCATCGGGCGGGTACTCGCCGCGGTAGAAGTGGATGTTCGAAAGATACTGACCGCTGTTCGTCTGGATCGTGAACGTCGTGGGACCGACCCATGGACCCGTCGCGTACCCCAGCGGGCCCTCGTTGATCCCGGACTTCCAGCAGACGCTGTCGATGACGACACCGGCGTCCAAGGTGATCGTCGCAGAGGCGCCGCTCACGTCGACGGAGATGCCGTCGCCGCCCCACTCCCACGACCCACCGGTTGCGTCGCCGTTCACCTCGAACTTGTCCGTACCGTCCGGGCACTGCTCCCCCGCGTTGGCGAACGCGGGCGTCGCGAACATCGCCACCACGACTATGGCCGCCAGCGACACCGTGGCTCTCCTCATCGACCCCCTCCTCAGGCAGGTCACGCTCCTCCACCCCGGCTACGCCGGGTGGTGCCTGAATCCTAGTGCAAACGGACTAACGATGCATCCGCCTAATGACGGATTTCCTCTCCGGGGGGTTAGGTCCGGCGGCAGGGTCTGGGGAGCATTGGTCGGGGTTGCCCCAGACGCCATCTACCTGGGCAAACACTTCTCTTGGGAGGTAACCCCAGGACGGCGCTCGGGGCGAGGACTCCGACCGACTCCCTACGGGTGGGGGTGAGCGGGCGGTGCCGTGGGTGAGTTTGAGGCCGAAGGGCCGGAGCGAGGGCTGCGGGGATCAAATTCGCGGTCCGAAATCGGCCCGCCATGTTGGGCAACTGTCTCCCTCACTGACAGGAGGAAGTGCGACACTTGGTTCTACGGAGTCAGTCTCCCGCTGCTCGAAGAGCGTCCATCCGGTGACGGCGTCGATGAGTCGTCAACTCACACCGGCGGGACTTCGCTGGTGGGCGGTGAAGGATTTGAACCTTCGACCTCTTCCGCGTCAAGGAGGTGCCGCACAGCGTCATGACCAGGACTTCTGCTGCTCGCGGGCATTCTCGCTCGCCACACGAGTACTGATGAGTACCGTCTGATTCCGTCGGCTCCTTGACCAGAGGTTGACCAGAATCAAGAGCAGGAAACTGGCCACCCTCAAGGCCAGGCCGGTCCGCAATGATCAACCGCAGGGGCGGCCGAAGAAGACAGCGGCTCGCAGAGGCAGCCGTGGCACCGGACGACGGTAGATCGCTTGGCTGATGTGGAGCTCGCCACGGTAGCCACCGGATTCACTCGGCCACCAGTTCGCGAGAGGCGAAGCGGGCTCCTACTCCCACTCCCGCAAAGTTTCCCGCGAGCTCCAGCTCGGACCGACCCTTGACCCGGTGTCGAAGGCGAAGGTCTAATGACGCAACTTCGAGAGAGAGATTGACACGATGCAGGCTCGGATCCTCGCGGCAAGTGCGACGCTCATCTTCATGTTGTCGATCAATGCTCCCTCGGCGGCAGCAGCGGCGGGCGACCTCGATACGAGCTTCGGAGGCAATGGGAAGGTCTTGACCTGGCCTCGGCGGACAGTCTCCGCACTAGCCTCAGGGGTCGCCATCCAAGCCGACGGCAAGATCGTTGCGGCGGGTCGAGCCGAGGGATCGCGTGTAGGCGAGGCATTCGCTCTGGCCCGGTACAACACCGACGGCACGCTGGATGCCACCTTCGGGGGCGACGGGAAGGTCCTGACCCCCGGCGGCACCGCTTCCGCAGTCGCCATCCAGACCGACGGCAAGATCGTTGCAGCGGGTGAATTCTCGGGCGGCTTCGCCCTCGCCCGGTACAAGACCAACGGTACCCTCGACGCCACGTTCGGCGGTGACGGACGAGTTCGGACCAGACTCGCCGCCGGCGGTGCCTCCGCCTCGGCGGTATCCATCCAATCCGACGGCAGGATCGTGGCCGCCGGAGTCTCCTTCGCCCTCGAGGGAGCCGGATTCGCCCTCGCCCGGTACAACACCGATGGCACGCGGGACGCTACGTTCGGGGGCGACGGGAAGGTGAGGACGAGATTTCGCGGGGAGGCCCTAGCGGACGCCTTGGCTGTCCAGTCTGACGGCAGGATCGTCGTGGCGGGGGGCCTCTTCACCTTTCCGGGCTCGGCTCTTGCCCTTGCTCGGTACAACGTCGATGGGACGCTGGATGCCACCTTCGGGGGTGACGGGAAGGTCCTGAACCCCGACGGCGGCGCTTCCGCACTCGCAATCCAGCCCAACGGCAAGGTCGTTGTGGGGGGGTCGAGTGGAGGAGCGGGTTTCGCCCTCTTCCGCCACAGGAGGAATGGCAGCCTCGACGAGACATTTGGAGGGGACGGCGAAGTCCTGACCCGTTTTGCCACAGGCGATGCCGGCCTTCACGCGGTGTCCATCCAGACCGACGGCAGGATCGTGGCGTCGGGTGAAGTTTCGAACGATACGGAGGGCCGGTTCGCCCTAGCTCGGTACGCGACTGACGGGATCCTCGATGACACGTTTGGGTCGGACGGGAAGGTAACCACCAGGTTCGGAGGTGGGTTCGCCACGGCTTTCGCTCTCGCCATCCAGGCCGACGGCAGGATCGTCGCGGCAGGATCGCGCGAAGAGGGTAGTGGCCGGAGGTTCGCCCTGGCCCGGTATCTGGCGTCCTGAGCGATCCGGGATTGCGCCGTCGGCCTTGGTGGGCGGTAAAGGATTTGAACCTCTGGCCTCTTCCGCGTCAAAGAGTCAAGGGCAATGCCTTGACCAGCACCGCTGCTGCTCAACGCCCGTCTCGATCGTCACACCAGTGACGTCGAGTACCGTCAGATTCGGTCGGCTCCTTGACCAGGAGTTGACCGCTCTGTCTGTTCCCAGGTGTCCGAGGCGTACGGCACCGGCCGTCTGCCCGCCCCTTACCGGAGGGAAGAATCGGGGCCGGAAAGCGCCCAGCGCTCGGACGGCGAAACCAGCTCGGTGCACCCTCCCCGGATCCCGTGACCTCGCGACGAAGTCCAGGCGCGAACGGAGCCTGGCGGCCCCTCCTGCTCCCGAGGCGCTAGGCGAGGGACGACCCGAACTGGTCGCCCTCCTCCATCTCGTCCTTCAGGGTGTCGAGCTGCCTCCAGAGCTGCTAGCCCGGCCTGCCTCCTGGCCTCTCACTCACAATTTGAGACCACTTCGCCGTGGTGACACGAATCCGTCCCTTTGCCTCCATTAAGGCGATCGGTTCCTCTTCCACCATCAAGAGAGTCATCCCGGAGGTGACTGATCAAGACATCTCGCCCAGCTCGCCCGATCAGCGTGTCCACACCGAACTCGCCAATGAGCGTGTTCGGTCCCGAGTCGCCAGCGAGGAGGGAGTTGGCGCTGGCTCGCACGTTCTCAAAACCCGCAAGCACAAGTTCTCCCCCGGAGGAACTCGCGGTTCCTTCACGTAGATCAACCTGAGCGTCATGCTCAAAGTCGAGCCAGTCGTCTCCCGGGCCACCGTACATGCGGCCGTTCTCGGACTGCTCGAAATCGCTGCCCGAGATGCCGATGATGTCATCACCCGCTCGTCCCCGAACGATGTCTTCCTCGCCAAGGTATGCGTCCAGCATGTTGTCACGAGCGTTTCCGATGATCGTCTCGTTCAGAAACCCACCACTGACGTCTTCAATGCCCGCGATGCGATCGTTGGAGGCATCTGTGACATAGACACCCGTCGAGAGGTTGGCGTAGCCCCCATCTATGAAGAGGCGGTCCGTCCCCGGGCCACCGGCCACCCGGTCGTTCCATCGGTCGTAGGTGCGGCAAAACACGTCGCAGGGGCTCGCCTGCACGATGCTCGTCAGCTGATCCCGCCCTGGGCCCGCGAGTGAAATGTCGTCGCCTCGCCCGTCGTAGATGTCGTCGCTGCCGAGGCCTCCCGAGAGCTTGTCGCCGGCCCGCCCGGCATCCAATCGGTCCGGTCCATCGTTCCCACAGATGAGGTCAAGCCCCTTCCGCCCGACGATCACGTCCCGACCCCCAAGACCGACGATCACGTCTGCGTGATCGGTCCCTCGGATGCGGTCAGCTTCAGGGGTGCCGACGATTGTCGCCGGTTCCCCGAAACACTGAGCAACCGTTCCACTCACGCTGGAAACAGGAGCAAGCATCAACAAGAGGATCGATGCTGTGGAGCTCACAGCTAGCGCTCTTCGGATCCGCATGCCGAGGATCCTACCCTTGGATTGCCGAGGGCATCCTGCTCGATTGAGTTGCATGTGCCGCTGCTCTACGCCTTCACGTACCGCAGGGGCGCAGTAGTCGCAAGCTTGAGGACGTCGTGACCAGAAGGCATCCGGATCTTCTTCCACGCGGAGAGGCTTCACAAGAGAGACCACCCTTACGCCAAGAACTGGCTGGAGACCCACGTACCTGAACCCCGCCTCCGCTAGTGCGTCCTCTTGATCCAGGAGGACGTCTCTTGATGACCTCGGCAACCTAGCCTCTACCAGGGGTTTCAGATCGTGGGCGGTAGAGGATTTGAACCTCTGGCCTCTTCCGCGTCAAGGAAGCGCTCTCCCCCTGAGCTAACCGCCCGGGTGGGGCAATGCTACACGAGAGGCGGGGACCGGAATTGAACCGGTGTACGGGGTTTTGCAGACCCCTGCCTAACCACTCGGCCACCCCGCCGAGCGAACACGCGGCCCGGGTTTGCATCCCTTCCACGGGCCGGATCCGAGCGGACGACGGGATTCGAACCCGCGACCCCCACCTTGGCAAGGTGGTGCTCTACCAGCTGAGCCACGTCCGCCTGCGCGCCGGAAGGCGCCTCATCGAGTCTAGGTTGTCCCCGAAGCTCCTTCAACCGAGGCTAGGGACCCGTCGAGCCGAACCCATCCTCCCCACGGGACGAGGCGGGCAGCTCATCTACGGTCACCGGCTCGAGCGTCGGCGCCGGCACGATCACGAGCTGCGCGATGCGGTCCCCGCGCCGGATCCGCACGGGTTGCTCGCGATCCAGGTTAACGACCGCACAGATCACCTCGCCCCGGTAGCCGGCATCGATCAGACCCGGCGAGTTGGCCATCGTGATCCCCTGTCTCGAGGCCAGCCCCGAGCGGGGAAGCACGAGCCCCGCGAACCCCTCCGGGATCGCGACCGCGAGTCCCGTCGGCACAAGCGTGCGGTCCCCAGGACCGAGCTCGAGGTCGACGGCCGAGTGCAGGTCGAGCCCGGCGTCCCCAGGATGCGCCCGCGACGGAAGCGGGACACCGGGATCGATCCGCCGGAACGGGAGCTCGGTCACCGCTCAGCGATCAGCTCGAGCCCGTTGCCGAACGGGTCGTGAACCACCACGCGCTGGAAGAACTCGAGCTGCTCCCCATCGGCCCTGACGCCGTGCTCGGCGAGCCGAGCCAGCAACGCCTCTAAGTCGGATACCACCATCGCGGCGAGCTGCTCCACGGGGCGGAACGGTACCTCGATATCGAGTCGCAGCTGTAGCCCCTGTGAGCGGAATCCCTCTCCTGGGAGCGGCTCCATCCCGAGAACCTCCCCGTAGAACCGCGTCGCCCGCTCCTCTCCTCCCACGGGGATGCCCACCGTCGCGCTCTCGCGCTCGATCAGCCAGTAGTCAAGCGCCACGGCGGGCCTTCCGAGGAGGGCGGGTTCGAGCCCCGCCCTCCTAGATCAGGGATCACGAACAGCCGCTCGTCGAGCCGCAGGACGGGCAGACGTAGCACGAGCCCGCCGGCTGCATCTTGGAGCCACACGAGTAGCAGAGCGGGGCATCGGCTGCCTGCGCGCTCTGCTTCTCGGGCGCTTCGGCCGTCTCCGGTTCTGCGACCGCTGCAGCGACCTCCCCACCGTTGCCGTTCGCGATCAGCGCCTTGCGCTCCTCGATGCTTCGGACCCCGAGCGACTCCCTCTTCTCCGGCGCCAGGTAGTCAATCGCCAGCCGCCGGAACACGTAGTCCACCAGCGAGCTCGCTAGTCGTACATCGGGGTCGTTCGTGATCCCCGACGGCTCGAACTTCATGTTGATGAACTTCGACGCGAACGCCTCCAGGGGCACCCCGTACTGGAGCCCGAGGGACACCGCGATCGCGAACGCGTCCATCACGCCGGAAAGCGTGGACCCCTGCTTGGAGACCTTGAGGAAGATCTCCCCGATCCCGTCGTCGGGGTACTCGCCCGCCGTGATGTAACCCTCAGCCTCCCCGACCGCGAACGAGATCGTCCGCGAAGGCCGGGACTGAGGCAGGCGCCTGCGAACCGGTTGGGCGACCGGAGCCGGCTCCTCGGCCCTGGCCTTCTTGTCGGCGGAGAGCGGTTGAGCGACCTTGCAGTTGTCGCGGTAGATGGCGACGGCCTTCAGTCCCAGCCGCCACGACTCCACGAACAGCTGCTCCACCTCCTCGACCGTCGCCTGCTCGGGCATGTTCACGGTCTTGCTGATTGCCCCGCTGATGCTCGGCTGGACGGCCGCCATCATTCGGACGTGTCCCATGTAGTGGATGGCCCGCTCGCCCATCGAGGTGTCGAACACGGGATAGTGCTCCTCGCGCAGGTGGGGCGCCCCCACGACCGAGTTGTGCTCCGCGATGTAGGCGACGATGTCATCTGCCTGCTCTTCGGAGTACCCGAGGCGCCGGAGTGCGCGCGCCACCGTCTGGTTCACGATTCGCATCGTGCCGCCGCCGACGAGCTTCTTGTTCTTGACCAGGGCCAGGTCCGGCTCGATGCCGGTGGTGTCGCAGTCCATCATCAGGCCGATCGTGCCGGTGGGAGCGAGCACGCTCACCTGCGCGTTGCGGTAGCCGTGCAGCTCGCCGAGCGAGATCGCCTCGTCCCAGGCGCTCCTCGCCGCGGAGAGGAGGCCTTCGGGCACGTGGTCGGGGTCGATGTCGTCGGCCGCCGCTCGGTGCTTGCGCATGACGCGAAGCATCGCGTCGCGGTTCGGCGGGAACCCGGCGAAGGGCCCCGTGACCTCGGCTATGCGCGCGCTCGCGCGGTACGCCTGGCCGGTCATGAGCGACGTGATCGCACCCGCCCAGGCACGCCCGCCGTCGGAGTCGTACGGCAGTCCTCGAGCCATGAGAAGCGCACCCAGGTTCGCGTAGCCCAGACCGAGCTGCCGGAAAGCCTTGGCGTTCCGCGCGATCTTGTCAGTGGGGTAATCCGAGTTGCCGACGATGATCTCCTGGGCCGTGAACACGACCTCGACGGCGTGCCTGAAGCTCGCGACGTCGAAGGCGCTCTCCTCGTCCAGGAACTTGAGCAGGTTGAGCGAGGCCAGGTTGCATGCTGAGTTGTCCAGGTGAACGTACTCCGAACAGGGGTTACTGGCGTTGATGCGACCCGACGCCGGGCACGTGTGCCATTCGTTTGTTGTGGTGTCGTACTGCATCCCCGGATCGGCGCATTCCCACGCCGCGAGCGTGATGTCCCGCATGAGGTCTCGCGCGCGGATCGGCTCGATCGTCTCGCCCGTCGTGACGGCCTTCAACTTCCAGTCGCGGTCCTCGAGGTAGGCCTGCATGAACTCGTCGGTCACGCGGACGGAGTTGTTCGCGTTCTGGTACTGGACCGAATGTGAGTCCTTCCCGTCGAGATCCATGTCGAACCCGGCGGCCTGCAGGGCCCTCGCCTTTCGCTCCTCGACGGCCTTGCACCATATGAAGTCGCGAACGTCCGGATGATCGGCGTTCAGCACGACCATCTTCGCGGCGCGGCGGGTCTTTCCCCCCGACTTGATCGTCCCGGCGCTCGCGTCGGCGCCGCGCATGAAAGACACGGGACCCGAAGCGGTTCCGCCACCACCCAGGGGCTCCTTGCTCGAGCGGAGCCCCGAAAGGTTGATCCCCGACCCGGAGCCGCCCTTGAAGATCGTTCCCTCCTCGACGTACCAGTTCAGGATCGAGCTCATCGTGTCGTCGACGGCCAGGATGAAGCACGCGGAAGCCTGCACCGGCACGTTGGGGACCCCGAGGTTGAACCACACAGGGGAGTTGAACGACGCCTTCTGGGTGACGAGCAGATGCGTGAGCTCGTCGCCGAAGACCTGCGCGTCGTGCTCGGTCTCGAAGTAGGCGTCCTTCACGCCCCATCCGCGGATCGTGTCGACCACCCGTGAGATCAGCTGGCGGACGCTCGACTCGCGCTCCGGTGTTCCGAGGGTGCCCCTGAAGTACTTCTGCGCGACTATGTTGGTGGCGTTCTGCGACCAGCTGGCCGGGAACTCCACGTCGGGCTGCTCGAAGGCGTTCCCGCCCTCCTTGTAGTTCGGGATGACCGCGTCCCGCCTTTCCCATTCGACCTCGTCGAAGGGATGGACGCCCTCGTTCGTGAAGTACCGCTTGAAGGTCAGACCCTCGCGGATGACCTGGACGTCCCCCTGGTTCATTCTCGGTCCCCCTTGTATCGCGCCCTTGGGGAAGGCTCTTACAGGCCTGTAATCACGCGCCCGTGATTCTGCCTCCACCGGGGCCGTTCGTCAAGATGATGTGGCGAGAATCTTTGTCGACCACAACATCTAGTATCTCACCGGCCCGTGGACCGAGGCCGGTCAGCGGCTCCGGCGCTTGGCCGGCTCCCGCTTCTGCAGCAGGAGCCCGAGCTCTCGCTCGAAGTCGGTTATCTCCTGGAAGTCCTTGTAGACGCTAGCGAACCGCATGTACGCGACCTGGTCCAGCTTCCCTAGCTGAGCCAGCACCTCCAGCCCCACGTCCTGCGACGCCACCTCGGGGCCCTTCCGCCGGAGCCGCCCCTCAACCCTCTCGGCGAGCGACACCACGTCCTCCTCGCTCACCGGCCGGTTCTTGAGAGCCTTGCGGACGCCGGCCAGCACCTTCTCCCGCTCGTATGGCTCGCGGGAGTCGTCGCGCTTCACGATCGTGAGGAGCACCTGCTCGATCCGCTCGAAGGTTGTGTACCGGCGAGCGCAGGAGACGCACTCTCGCCTCCGGCGGATGGCCGACCCGTTCTCCGCAGGCCGGGAATCGACAACTCGATCCTCTTCGTGATGACACCAAGGGCACCGCACTGCGCACCTCGCCACAAGATATGGGGTTCGGCTGGACGGTACCGGGCAACATCTGGGCCGTCAACCGCCGGCTGAGATCCACAGCTCGCTCCCCGGAGCAAGGGCGCCCGGATCGATCGCGTTCGAGCCGACGATGGCATCGACCACGGGGCGAGGGTCCCCTGCGGAGCCAACCTCCCGCGAGGCGATCTCCCACACCGTGTCGCCGCCCCGAACCGTGTACACCGTGTCCGGGTCCTGGGAACGGTCATCGGCAGTCACGGCTCCCGCCAGCCAGAGCAGCAGCCCAATCCCCAGAACAGCCGAGCAGAGGCGCCGCCACCGCACACGTGTTCGAGCCACGCTGCAATCGTGAGCGAACGGGTGTTCGATGTCAAGACCGAACGTATGTTTGATTCCAGGCGCTGCCCGTGCTAGGGTCCGGCACCAGGAGGGGTCACATGGACGATCTCACAGCCAGGCAGCGTCGCATCCTCGAGTTCATCTCCAAGACGGTGCGGCACCGGGGTTATCCACCGACGGTCCGGGAGATCGGTCACGCCGTCGGGTTGACCTCGTCGTCGAGCGTTCACAGCCAACTCGCGAACCTCGAGCGCAGGGGGCTCCTCCGCCGCGATCCCACCAAGCCGCGCGCGATCGAGCTGGCCGGGCGCCGAGCCAAGGGCGCGGTCGTTCCGCTCGTGGGCCGGATCGCCGCCGGCGCCCCTGTCCTCGCCGAGGAGAACATCGAGGAGTACCTGACGGTGCCGGCCGACTTCGCAGAAGGCGCCGACCACTTCGCGCTCCGGGTCGTCGGCGATTCCATGGTCGGCGCCGGGATCCTCGACGGAGACCTCGTGCTGGTGCGCCGCCAGGACACGGCAGGCGAAGGCG
This sequence comes from Actinomycetota bacterium, assembly GCA_035288045.1. Taxonomy (GTDB): domain Bacteria; phylum Actinomycetota; class UBA4738; order UBA4738; family HRBIN12; genus DATEBA01. Next base: position 55,027 of record DATEBA010000012.1, on the reverse strand, counting down.
ATATCGTCGCCGCGCTCCTCCCCGGGCCGGCGGAGGACGAGGCCACCGTCAAGCGTTTCCACCGGGAGGACGGGCGCGTCCTTCTCCTCCCCGAGAACCCGTCGCTCGAGCCGCTCGAGATGCCCGACGGGCGGATCGTCGGCAAGGTGGTGGCGGTCCTGAGGAAGCTCTAAGCTCCGTCGCAACCGGATCCGCCGGGAGGTGGGGCTTGCAGGAACAGCGGGCGACGACCGCCCTTGAGCGGGCGATCAACTCCCAACCCGAACAGCTCGAACGGCTCCTGACCCACGACGAACCCCGCCTCCACGAGGCCGCCGAGCGGCTGCATCGATGCCGCCGGCTGTGGCTCGTCGGAACCGGCACGAGCCAACACGCAGCGGAGCTCGGCGCCGCCATGCTTCAGGAGGCCGGACGCGGCGCGGTCGCCGTCCCCTCCATGCATTTCGTCACCTGGCCTCCGTTCGTCACCCCGCAGGACGGAGTGATACTGATCAGCCACAACGCCGGCGCCGAGACCGCGTACGTGGCGGCGGGGTTCCGTCAAGCCGTGAACGCCGGGATAAGGGTGGTGGCGATCACCCGCCAGAACGGCGAGCTGCCCGACTCCATCGAGACCGTTCCCAAGGAGGAGTCCGAAACCTACACGGTGAGCTACTCCGGCGCGTTGATCATCCTCGCCCGTATCGCTGCGGCGCTGGGCTCCGACACGGCGGCGGCGGACACGCTCGCCAAGGTGCCCGGGGCGGTCCGCGCGGCGATCGCCGACCCGGGCATCCAGCGGGTCCCTCGACCCCGCCGCCTACTCCTCCTCTACGGCGCGGGCCCGGCGTCGGTGACCGCTCGGGAAGGTGCGCTCAAGTTGCGCGAGGCCTCGCGGACGCTCTGCGAGGGCTACGACGCCGAGTACCTGTTGCACGGGTCTGCCGTGCCTCTCACGGCCGAGGATCACATGGTCGCACTCTCCCCACCGGACCCCGATGGGTTCGTCTCAGCCGTCGCGCGCGCGGCCGAAGCCGAGGGCATCGGCGTCACCACGGTCGTGGAGCCCGCCGATCTTCCCCCGCTCCTAGCGCAGATCCCCCTGACCGCGCGCCTCCAGCTCCTCGCGCTCCGCTTCGCGGAGGACAAGGGCGAGAACCCGGACCGCGTGATAACCGGGGCCTGGGGCGACCCCGCCCTCTGGAGCATCGGGAGCCCCTAGGGATCCCCGAACCTCGCGGCACCGTCGGGGGCCACCACCAGGTCGCTGATCGCCGCGAGCAGGCGCTCCCCCACCCGGGCGTGCACCAACGTTCCATCGGTCGTGGCGTCGGAGGACAGCACCTCGGCCTCGCGATGCAGCCGAGCCGTCAGTTCCTCTCGGCCGTAGGGGACGAGTACCGTGACCTCGACCGGTGGTCGTGGGAGCGCCTCGGCGATCCGGTCGACGAGCTCGACCAGCCCCTCACCTTGGAGCCCGGACACGAAAACGGCTTCGGGGAATCTGCGCGCCGCGCGGGCAAGCTCCACCTCGCTCATGCGGTCGATCTTGTTCATGCAGAGGACCTCGGGGATCGCGCCGGCCCCGATCTCGGCCAACACCTCGCGCACCGCGTTCACTTGCTCCTCCACTTCCGGAGACGACCCGTCGGCCACGTGCAGCACGAGGCTCGCAAAGCCCACCTCCTCGAGCGTCGAGCGGAACGCCTCGACGAGATCATGGGGCAGTTTGCGTACGAACCCGACGGTGTCCGAGACCACGACCGTGCGACCCCCGGGCAAACCCAGGCGCCGGGCCGTCGGGTCCAGGGTCGCGAACAGCTGATCGGCCACGACCACGTCTGCTCTCGTCAGTGCGTTCATGAGGGTCGACTTCCCGGCGTTCGTGTACCCGGCGATCGCGACCTGCGGCACTCCAGACCTCTGGCGGCGCGAACGCTTGACGGCGCGCGTGCGCGAGAGGTCGCGCAGGTCGCGGCCCAGCTTCGAGATCCGCCGCTTGATGTGCTGCCGATCGACCTCAAGCTTCGTCTCACCGGGCCCCCGGGTGCCGATCCCGCCGCCCAGCCTGGACATGGCCTCGCCCCATCCGCGCAACCGCGGCAGGAGGTAGTTAAGCTGCGCGAGCTCCACCTGCGCCTTGCCTTCGCGCGACCGTGCGTGGAGAGCGAAGATGTCGAGGATCAGGGCCGTCCGATCGACCACCTTGACCCCCAGCCGCTCCTCCAGGTTGCGGAGCTGCCCGGGCGAGAGCTCGTCGTCCAGGATCACAGCATCGGCGCCCGAGCCGTGCAGCGCGCGGTGGATCTCCTCGAGCTTGCCCTTGCCGACGAAGGTCGCCGGGTCAGGATCCGTCCGCGCCTGAAGGATCCGCGCCACCGGCTCCGCTCCAGCGGTATCGGCGAGAGCAGCCAACTCGTCGAGCGACGAGGAATCGAGCCCCCTGCCCACCCCCACCAGGACGGCCTTCTCTCGCACTCGGGGGCGCCAGGTCGCCGACAGGGGTGACTCGAGGGCGCCCGGGTCGGCGGGGCGACGCCTGGGTCGCTCGGCCATCAGCCCCCCACGACCCGCGCGACCCGGTCCATCGCTTCGGCGAGCCGGTCCTCCGGCACCGTGAGCGATATCCGCACGTACCCCTCGCCGGCAGGGCCGTATCCCGTCCCGGGCGCGACGAACACGCCCGCCTCGTCCAGCAGGAGATCGGCGAACCCGGCTGAGCTCTGCCCCTCGAGCGCCGGTAGCCACACGTAGATCGAACCGAGCGGCGGCGTGAGCTCCCAGCCGAGGCCGTTCAGGGTCCCGATCACGAGATCCCGCCGACGCTGATACGTCGCTCGGAGCTCATCCAGGACCCGGTCGGGCCCCGAGAGCGCAGCGATCGCCGCCTGCTGTACGGCGGTGAACTGGCCGGAGTCCAGGTTCGTCTTCACGATCGACAGGGCCCTGATCGCGTGCGCGCTCCCGACGCAGTACCCGATCCGCCAACCCGTCATATTCGACGACTTCGAGAGCGAACCGAACTCGAGGGCCACGTCCTTCGCGCCGGGCACCTGGAGGACCGAGGGTGCCACGTAGCCGTCGAACGTGATCTCCGAGTAGGCCGCGTCGTGCGCGAGCAGGAGCCCGTGCTCCACCGCGAACGCGACGGCCTCCTCGAAGGTCGAGCGATCGGCGACGGCGGCCGTCGGGTTGCTCGGGAAGTTCAACCAGAGCAGCTTCGTTCGCGCGGTGACCGCGGTGTCCTCGAAGTCCGGAAGGAAGCCGCGCTCGGCCGGCATCGGCAGCGACATCGGGATGCCGCCCGCCAGGAGCGTGCTGATGGCGTAGACGGGGTAGCCGGGATCCGGGACGAGCGCCTCGTCGCCGGGGTCCACGAACGCGAACGACAGGTGCCCGAGCCCCTCCTTCGAGCCGATCAGCGCGAGCACCTCGGTCTCGGGGTCGAGCGCGACGCCGAAGCGACGCATGTACCAGTCGACGACGGCCTGGCGGAACTCCCGGCTCCCGTAGTACGAGGGATACCGGTGATTCGTGCTCTCGGCCACGGCGCTCTGCATGGCGCGGACGACGTGGTCGGGCGTCGGTTGATCCGGGTCGCCGACACCGAGCGAGATCACGTCGACCCCCTCGGCGCGCTTGGCCGCGAGCTTCTTGTCGAGCTCGGCGAACAGGTATGGCGGCAGCGACTCTATCCGGCTCGCGACCCTCAACCGGTTGCCTCCAGCCACGCGGGATCGGCGATCCCCTCGAACACGCGTTCCGCCGGGCCCGTCAGCAGGACGTCGTCGTCCCGACGCTCGACCTGGAGCACGCCGCCGGGGAATCGGGCCTGCGCGACTCGGCCCACCAGCCCGGCCTCGTTGGCGGCGACCACGGCCGCGCAAGCCCCCGTGCCGCAGGCCATCGTCTCGCCCACGCCGCGCTCCCAGACCCGGACGGCTATCCCGTCGCCGTCGGGCGCGACGAACTCGACGTTCGTCTTCTCGGGGAACAGCTCGTGGCGCTCGACCAGGGGCCCGATCCGACGGACGTCCGCGGGGTCCGGCTCTTCGCCCACCAACAGGACGAGGTGCGGGTTCCCCATCGACACCGCCGACGCTTCGAACGTCCGTCCGTCTACGGCGAACGGCCGACGCAGGAACGGCTCGTCGGGCGGCCCCGACATCGGGATCTCCTTGCGCGAGAAGGCGGGAGGGCCCATGCCGACCGTGACCGAGACGACGGCGCCCCCCTCGACGCGGAGGGACAGATGCCTGACGCCGGTGAGCGTGTCCACGTCGAGCTCGGTCTTGGTGGTAAGCCCTCGCTCGTACACGAGCTTCCCGAGGCAGCGGATCCCGTTGCCGCACATCTCGGCGACGCTGCCGTCCGCATTCAGGTAGTCCATGAAGAAGTCGGCGCCCTCAGCGGGCGCGACGCGGATCAGCCCGTCGCCACCGACGCCGAACCGCCGGTCGCACAGACGCGAGACGAGCTCGGGCGCAAGGAGCATGTCGTCGTCGAGGTCCTCGACCATGACGAAGTCGTTCCCCGTCCCGTGGTACTTCCAGAACCGCAGCTCATCCACGCAGGTACTCCAGCAGCTCCGCCGCGATGCCCGCGGCGCCCTTCTCCCCCGCGACGAACCATCGGATCCGGGGGTCGCGGCGGAACCAGGCCATCTGGCGCCTCGCCAGGGAGACCGTCCTTTTCACGGTGTCCGCTATCGCCCCCTCCAGGGAGCAGTCCCCCCGCAGGTGACGAGCCACCTCAGCGTACCCGATGGCCTTCGTGGAGGTGAGCCATCCGCCGAAGCCTCCCGCGAGAAGGCTGCCGACCTCCTCGGCAAAGCCACCCTGGATCATGCGGTGCACCCGGCGCTCGATCCTTCCTCGAAGCGCCTCCCGCGCAACCTCCACACCGGCGGCGCGGACCCGCTCGGGCGGATACCGGTCCCAGGCCACTGCGAATGACGAGAACCGACGCCCGGTGAGCGACGCAACCTCGAGCGCCCGCACGATGCGGCGGACGTTCCCCACCTGGATCTTGCCCGCTGCTACGGGGTCGAGCGCCGCCAGGCGCGCGTGTATACGCTCGGCGCCACTCTTGGCCGCCTCCGCCTCGAGCGCGAGACGGGTCGCCTGATCGGTGCCGGGGAACTCGAGATCGTCGACGACGGCGCGGAAGTAGAGGCCGGACCCGCCCACGAGCAACGGCCGGCGACCCCGCTCCGCGATCCCCTCGAGCGCTTTCCGAGCGAGCGATTGGAAGCGCGAGACCGAGAAGGGCTCGGACGGATCGGCAACGTCAAGGAGGTGGTGGGGAACCCGAGCGCGGTCGCCCGGGGAGGGCTTGGCCGTCCCGACGTCCATCCCGCGGTACACGAGCATGGAGTCCACCGACACGATCTCGGCTCCGATACCTTGCGCGATCTCAAGCGCCGCCTCGGACTTGCCCGCCGCGGTCGGTCCGACCAGCGCCAGGAGCGGCCCCGCAGCCATCAGGCGACGACGACGGGCTCCCGCGCTCCTTCGACCGCCACGACTTCGCCGACGAGATGGTGGGGGGCGGCCGACGCGATGCGGGTGGACAGGAACGCGCCCGGTGGGTAATCGACGTCCACGTGAGCGACCTTGTTAGTGCGGGTCCGTCCCTGGACGCGCCCCTTGCGGCCGGAGCCCTCCACGAGGATCTCGGCGATCGAACCCACCAGCGCTAGGTTCTTCTCCAGCGAGATCCCCTCCTGCAGGGCGACGAGCCGATCGAACCGCTCCTGGACGACATCCTTCGGGACCCGGCCGGGCATCGACACCGCCCTCGTACCCGGACGCGGCGAGTACTGGAAGGTGTAGGCCGAGTCGAATCGGGCCGCCCGAACGACGTCCAGGGTCGCCTCGAAGTCCTCCTCGCTCTCCCCGGGGAATCCCACGATGATGTCGGTGCTCACCGCGATGCCGGGCACCGACGCTCGGATCCTCTCCAGCCACTCGAGGTACCTCTGGCTCCGGTAGGAGCGCCGCATCGCGCGCAGGACGCCGTCCGAGCCGGACTGGAGCGGGAAGTGTATGTGCTCGCAGACGGGCTCGCACTCGGCGATCGCGTCGATGACGTCGGGGGTGAAGTCGTGTGGATGCGGGCTCGTGAACCGGATCCTCCGGATGCCCTCGACCGACGAGATCGCTCGCAGGAGGTCGGCGAACATTGGCTGCCGGCTCGAGCCCGGGACGGTCAGGTCGCGTCCGAACGTGTTCACGTTCTGACCCAGGAGCGTGACCTCCACCACCCCCCCGCGAGCGAGACCCTGCACCTCGCAGAGGACGTCACCCTTCGTCCGCGACCGCTGCGGCCCGCGGACGAAGGGAACGATGCAGAAGGAGCACGTGTTGTCGCACCCGACTGCGATGGAGACCCACGCGTGATGGGCGACCTCCCGGCGGGCCGGGAGCGCGCTCGGGAAGACCTCGGTGTACTCCCGGACGTCTGTCTGCGGCCCCTCCTCCTCCGCCCGGCGAAGGAGCTCCAGCAGGCCGGGAAGCGCGTGAGTCCCGACCACGACGTCGACCCACGGCGCCCTCTCCTGGATGACCGGGCCGTCCTTCTGCGCCAGACACCCCGCTACCACGATCCGGAGGCCGGGGTTCCGTTCCTTCAGGGCTCGAAGGTGCCCGAGGTTCCCGTAGAGACGGTTGTCGGCATTCTCGCGGATCGCGCACGTGTTGAACACGACGATCCGTGCGTCCGCCGCCTCCTCGGTGGGGACGAGCCCGTCGGTCTCCAGCAGACCCGCGATCCGCTCGGAGTCGTGCTCGTTCATCTGGCACCCGAACGTGCGGATCAGGTACTTGTCGCTCCGACTCACCTAGCAAACTCCACAGATCGGCTCTCCCGGATCACCGTGATCCTTATCTGGCCGGGGTACTGCAGTTCCTCCTCTACCTGCTTCGCGATGTCGCGCGCCATCACCTGGGCCTGGAGGTCGTCCACCTCGTCCGGCTTCACGAGGACGCGGACCTCCCGTCCGGCCTGCATCGCATAGGTCTTCTCTACCCCCGGGAAGCCGTTGCATATCTCCTCCAGCCTCTCGAGGCGTTTCACGTACGTCTCGAGGCTCTCGCGGCGAGCGCCGGGTCGTCCGCCGGAGATGTGGTCCGCGATCTGGGCGATCACGGCCTCGATCGTGCGTTGCTCCACCTCCCCGTGGTGCGACTCGATGCAGTGCACCACCCCCGGCGACTCCTTGAGGCGCCGCGCGATCTCGGCACCGATGATGGCGTGGGAGCCCTCGACCTCGTGGGTCACGGCCTTGCCGATGTCGTGCAGGAGCGCGCCCCGGGCCGGGACCGCCGGCTCGACGCCCAGCTCGGACGCTATGGCGCCGGCGATGTGCGCGGACTCCACCAGGTGGCGCAGCACGTTCTGCCCGTAGGAGGTCCGGTACTGGAGACGGCCGAGCAGCTTGACGAGCTCGGGGCTCATGTCGGTGATCCCGACCTCCATGACGGCCTCCTCCCCGGCGCGCTTGATCCGCTCCTCGATCTCCTTCCCCGATCGCTCGTGCATCTCCTCGATCCGCGCGGGGTGGATCCGGCCGTCTTGCACGAGCTTCTCCAGGGTCAGACGGGCCGTCTCCCGGCGAACCGGGTCGAAGCACGAGAGGACCACCGCCTCGGGCGTGTCGTCGATGATGATGTTCACGCCCGTGAGGGCCTCGAAGGCCCTGATGTTGCGACCTTCCCGCCCGATGATGCGGCCCTTCATGTCGTCGGAGGGCAGCGCGAAGACCGACACGCTCGACTCGCTCGTCTGCTCGGAGGCCACGCGCTGGATCGCAACGGTCACGATCTTGCGTGCGCGCTCCTCGCCCTCCTCGCGGGCCTGCTGTTCGATCTCGCGGACGGTCGACATCGCCGAGCGCTTGGCCTCGTTCACGATCTCGGCCGTCAGTGCTTCTCTCGCCTCGAGCGCGGTCATCCCCGCGACAGCCTCGAGCTTCCTGCGGTGCACCTCGAACTGCTTCTCGAGCTGCTCGCGGACCCTGATCAGGCTGTCCTCGCGGTCATCGAGGTCCGCCGCGCGGCGAATGACATCATCTAGCTTGGCCTCGAGGTGCTCCTCCTTCTGCGACAGGCGCTGTTCCTGGCGCTTCAGCTCTTCGCGCCGTCCGCGGACGTCCTGCTCCGCGTCGCGGCGCATCGCGGCGATCTCCTGCTTGACCTCCTTGAGGGCGCTCTCTACCACCTGCCGCGCCTCGCGCTGCGCGTCGAGGAGGATCTTCTGGGCCCGCGACTCGGCGGTCTGCGCCCTAGACGTTGCGATCATCTGGCGTACGAGGTAGCCGACCCCCGCGCCGCCGAGCAGGGCCGCGATCAGTGCGATCGCCTGCTCCATCGTTCGATCCCTTCTCTCGCCTAGAGCAAAGCCGAACAGAGGCCCGTCGGGGGCCCGCTGCTCGGCCAGGCTGAGATGGACCTAGGGTGCGCGGTCCCCGGGGGGTCCTTCGCGCCCCTCTTGAAGGATCTCTTCGCTCTTGGTCCGATTCATTCAGGTAGACGAACAGTTTGGGTATCCGAAGAAGCCTCTCTGACCGACAATTTACGGCGGCTCGGCTCCGGAGGCAAGGGTGGCTAGAGTGGCAACGGTCAGGGCTCGGTCTCGGCCACCTCCAGCTCGAGGGCAGCGCGGGCGGCCGTGCGACAGAGGGCCGGGTCGTAGCCCCTTCTCGCGAGGAGCCCCACGAGGCGCCCGAACGCCTTGGCGGGGTCCACGCGGGCCATCCGGGCCGCTCGTGAGCGGGCAAGCGCCAGCGCGCGCGCCTCGTCCCCCTCTCCGTGCTCGGACACCACCTCGGAGACCGTATCGGGCCCGACCCCCTTGGCCCGCAGGGCGTTCGCCAGAGCTCGGGATCCCGAGCGGCGAACGCCGGACTCGTGCTCGGCTACGGCCCTCGCGAACCGGACGTCGTCGACCAGTCCGACCTCCTCGAGCCCAACGAGCTCCTCGTCAACCTCGGCGGCTTCGAACCCCGCGCGAAGCAGGCGATCGCGGAGCTCCCGGCGCGACCGAGGCCGCACCGCGAGCAGCCCAAGCGCGCGGTCGTGCAGGCTTCGCGGGGTACCGCCGCGACGCCCGGCTCGCACGCTCATCGCGCCTCAGCTCGCCGCCTGCGGCTCGGGCTCCTTTAGCTTTGACTTAGCAGCCTGCTCCGGAGACGCCTCGGGCACGACGACCTCCGGGTCGACCTGGATCGGCTCGTCGGCGCCCTCGAAGGCCGTGAGACCCACACCTTCCCGGATCCGCCTGTCGATCTCGTCGGCCATGTCCTGGTGCTCCGCCAGGAACTGACGAGCGTTCTCCTTACCCTGGCCGAGCTGCTCGCCCTCGTAGGTGAACCAGGCGCCGGACTTCTTGATGATCTCCAGATCGACGCCGACGTCCAGGAGCGAGCCTTCCTTCGAGATGCCCTTGCCGTATATGATGTCGAACTCGCACTGCCGGAACGGCGGCGCCACCTTGTTCTTCACGACCTTCACGCGCGTACGCGACCCCACCACCTCGGTCCCATCCTTCAGGTTCTCGATCTTGCGGACGTCGAGGCGAACCGATGAGTAGAACTTGAGCGCGCGCCCGCCGGGTGTGGTCTCGGGGTTGCCGAACATCACGCCGATCTTCTCGCGAAGCTGGTTTATGAAGATGGCCGTGGTCTCGAACCGCGACAGGGACCCGGAGAGCTTCCGCATCGCCTGGGACATGAGGCGCGCCTGCAGCCCGACGTGCGAGTCGCCCATCTCCCCCTCGATCTCGGCGCGCGGCACGAGCGCCGCCACCGAGTCGATGACGACGACGTCCAGAGCCGCCGAGCGCACGAGCATGTCGGCGATCTCGAGGGCCTGCTCGCCGGAGTCGGGCTGGGAGACCAGGAGCTCGTCTATGTTCACGCCGAGGGTCCGCGCGTAGGTCGGGTCAAGCGCGTGCTCGGCATCGATGAAGGCCGCGATGCCGCCGTGCCGCTGTGCCTCGGCGATGATGTGGAGGCAGACGGTGGTCTTTCCCGAGCCCTCGGGGCCGAAGACCTCGACCACCCGCCCCCTGGGTATGCCACCGACACCGAGCGCGATGTCCAGCGCTAGCGCCCCCGTCGGGGTCACAGTTATGCCTTGCCCCGCCGGGTGCTCACCGAGCTTCATCACGGCGCCCTTCCCGAATTGCTTCTCGATCTGGGAGAGCGTCACGTCCAGCATCTTGTCGCGGTCCATCGAAGCCCCTTTCTTTCCCCTCGCCCGCGAGGCCGCAATCCGGGCGAACCCTTCGGCCGGACCCTAGCCCGGGGGTCTGACACGAATCACACCACTGTCATTACGAAGCCGCAACCAGGGTGAGACTAGTCGAACGTATGTTCGAGGTCAAGGAGGCGAACACGCGGCTTCATCCGCCGAGGGCGAACTCGTCGAGCGGCTCGTAGAGGGGAGTCGGCCGTCGCAGGTGGCTCCGGAAGAGAACCAGCCGCTCGACGACGAACGGCTCGCTCTCGACCGAGGTCTCCGCGAACCCCCGGGGGAGCTCTAGAGGAGGCCGCGAACGGGCGACGGTCAGGTGCGGCGTGAAGCCCCGCTTCTCCGGCGCGAATTCGCGCGCGAGGGCCTCGTCGAGAGAGGTGGCCATCGCGGCCATCCTTCCGTCGGGATCGTGCAGCCCCGCCCAAAGGACCCGGGCGCGGCGCTCAGAGGGGAAGGCGCCTAGGCCCTCCAGCCTCGACTCGAACCGGACGCGAGCCGACGCCGCCGAGCCGACCTCCTCGACGACCCACTCCAGCAGCCGCGGCCAGGTGCTCCCCAGGAACTTGAGGGTCACGTGCACGTTCTCCCGAGGAACCCACCGTGCCCTCGGGAAACGCTCGCGCCACGGCGCGATCGCGTCCGCCAGGGCGACGCTGACCCGCTCCGGGATCGTGATCGCGACGAACAGACGCAGCGGCCGGGCCTCCGGCCGGGATGCGCGGTCCCGGGCCATCAGATGATCCGATCGGCGTCGGGAAGCGGCCTTCCCTCCAGGTACCGGCGCACGAGGTCGAGGGCAGCCTGCGAGGCCCACCGCCGTATCTGGTCGCGGTCCCCCGGCGCGAGGAAGAACCTGGCGTGATGCACGTCGTCCGCGTCGATCGCTACCCAGACCGATCCCGGCTCGTGGCCGCCGTGCGCATCGGGGCCGGCAACCCCGGTGATCCCCAGGCCAACATCCGCGCCGAAGACCTTGCGAGCGCCGGCCGCCATCTCCCTCACGCAGGCCTCGCTGACGGGTCCGTCCACGTTGAGGATTTCCCGCGAGACGCCCAGGACCGAGCGCTTGGCCTCGGAGACGTAGGCGACCGCCGACCCGAGGAAGGAATCCGACGCGCCTGGAACCGAGGTTAGCCGCTCCGAGACCTCACCGCCGGTGAGCGACTCCCCGCACGCGAGCGTCCTTCCGTGCTCGCGAAGCAACCGCAGCACCGCCTCCTCCAGCGACTCGTCGCGCGCCGTGAAGACGAAGTCGCCGAGCCTGATGAGGACCTCGTCGAGGATCGGCTCGATCAGCGTCTCGGCCTCGGCGGCGGTGTCGGCCTTGGCGGTGAGCCTGACCTTTACCTCTCCAGACGACGCGAGATAGGCGACCGTCGGGTTGGAGGAGAGGTGGAACAGGTCGTCCAGAAGCATCGAGACCCGCGACTCGCCGATGCCGGTGCACCGGAGGACCCGCGAGACGATGGCCGCGTCGCCGGCGAGGAGTCGGAGCTCCGGCAGGATCGTCTCCTCCATCATCTCCCGCATCTCGGCCGGCACCCCCGGCACGGCGTACACGCGCTTGCCGTCGAGTTCGCAGACCAGACCCGGCGCCGTCCCGCGCTTCGGCGCTATGTAGCGCCCTCCCGCGGGCACGTCGGCCTGAAGCAGGTTCGACTCGGGCATCTCGCGGCCCAGGAGCGCGAACTTCTGCCGAAGTAGTTCCTCGATCTCGGGATGCCGCTCGAACCCCACCCCGAGCGCCGTCGCCAGGCCGTCGCGGGTGACGTCGTCCTGCGTGGGACCCAGGCCGCCGGTCGCGATCACGACGTCGGAGCGCGACAGCGCCAGCCCGAACGCCTCTGCGATGCGCTCGACGTTGTCGCCGACGACCTGATGGTGGAGCACGTCCACGCCTATCTCGGCCAGCCGTTCGGACATCCATCGGGCGTTCGTGTTCGCGATCTGGCCGAGCAGGATCTCGGTCCCGATCCCGAGGATCTCCGCCCTCATGGCGTCGCCGGCGCGAAAAAGGTTTGCTCCCAGGATTTCCCCGGGACGCCGGGAGCGCCCAGGGCCTCGCCGTTCACGGTGACCTCCACGAGGCTGCCGCGCGCCAAGCGCACCCTGATCGACTCCACCGCCTCGAAGGCGAGCTGCTCTTCGGGCTCGAGCGTCAGCACCTCGCGAACTCCGTCGTCGACGACGACGATGGCCCGCACCTTGCCGTGCGCCACCATGGCGAGGTCGATCACCGGTTCGGTGGCCACCTCGGCGACCGGCGGTGCCGTCTCGAGAGACGAAGGCGGTGGCGCGGCCTCGCGCGTCGAGATGACCCCGAACGCGGCCGCGGCCGCGAGCAGCACTCCCGCGACCATGAACGCCAGCCGGTGGTTGCCGGGCCGCCTCTCACCAACGGCACGACGCGTGTGCAACGGCGGCGGCTGCGCGGTCGGCGGCTCGCCGGCGCCGAGCGCGTAGGTGGTTACCAGGTCCGCGCCGTCCAGACCCAGGTACGTGGCGTAGGAACGGATGGCGCCGCGCACGTAGACGTCGCCGAGGAGCGCGCCGAAGTCCTCATCCTCCAGCGCGGTCAGCGCGTCGGGGCGGATCCTCGTGTCGCGGCTCGCCTCATCGAGGCTCACGCCTCGCACGAGCCGCGCCTTCCTGAGCGTCGAGCCGACCCCGGTCTTCGCATCCTGCAAGCGGAACTCCTCGGGTTGGGTCGGACCAGCAGCGATTATAGGCGTCGGGCATGCGCGTTCCCGAGCCAGCTCTCGTAGAGGGACGCGTAGATGCCGCCCGCGGCGACGAGCTCATCGTGCCGCCCGCGCTCGACGATCCTGCCTCTATCGAAGACGAGCACGATGTCGGCGCCCTCCGCGGTCGAGAGCCGGTGCGCGATGGCTACGGTCGTCCTCCCCGCAGACGCCCGCTCCATGGCCACCGCCAGCGTGCGCTCGGTCTCGGGGTCGACCGCGCTCGTCGCCTCGTCAAGGATCAGGAGCCCCGGCTCCGCGAGCAGCGCGCGCGCGAGCGCCACCAGCTGACGCTCCCCCGCCGACAGGCCCTCGCCCCTCTCGCCGACCGGCGTGTTCAGCCCCTCGGGGAGACGGCGAACCCACCAGTCAAGACCGAGATCATTGAAGGCACGCTCGACGTCCTCGTCGGTCGCGTCCTCGCGCCCGTAGCGGACGTTCTCCCGGATCGTGGTGTCGAAGAGGAAACCGTCCTGGGCCACCATACGGACCGAGTCGCGTCGGGACCGCCGCACGACCTCACGGAGATCCACGTCGCCCAGGAGGATGCGCCCGGACGTCGGATCCGCAAGACGGCACAGGAGCTTCGCGAACGTCGTCTTGCCGCATCCGGTCTCGCCGACGATCGCGGCGTGAGTCCCGGCGGGAAGCTCGAGGTCGATCCCGCGAAGCACCGGCACACCGTCGCGGTAAGAGAATTCCACGCCCTGCGCCGCAACGGATAACGCCCCCGACGCTAGGGGCTGGCCCGGAGACGGCTCTGTGACGTCGGCCGGCAGGTCGAGCAGCCCCAGCACCTTCCTCCACCCGGCGATCGCGCTCTGGGTCGTGTCGAAGGTTTCCGACAGCTCCGAGAGTGGCTCGATCAGGACGCCCACCAGGAACAGGAAGGCGACCAGGGAACCCACCGTGAGCCCGTGGCCGGGCCCCAACCATGCGCCGAGGGCGACCGATGCGGCGACGGCCACAGAGCCGAACAGGTCGCCCGTCGGGAAGATCATGGCCATGTAACGGTTCGCGTTCATCTGGGCCCGGTACTGGTGTCCGATCGCCTCCTTGACCTTCGCCTCGGTCCGGTCCTCCAGACGGTAGGCGCGGACGACCGCGGCTCCCATGACCGACTCGGAGACCTCCGAGAGGGCCTCGCCCACCCGGTCGCGCACGCGGTTATACGCGGTCGCCATCCCCCGCTGCATCGCCCGCATCACGAACACGAGCGGGATCACCACCGCGATCACCACGAGCGTCAGCCACCACGAGAAGAACAACATCAGCGCGAGCGCGCCCGTCATGATCGAGAGCGACACCACCCACGAGATCGCGCCCCACTCCATGAACATGGCGAGGACGTCGATGTCGGAGGTGACCCTGGCCACGAAGGCTCCGCGGCGCTGCTCGTTCTGGTCGGCGATCGAGAGCTCGTGGATGTGCTCGAACGCCCGCACACGCAGGTCGCGGAGCGCCGCTTCGCTGGCCTTCACTAGCCGGGTGTAGGCGACTCGCCCCGCGAGATAGACGAGGAGCGAGACGGCCGCGCCGGCGGCCCCCAGGACGAGCACCAACCCCGGCCGGTACCCGTCCGGCCCCGACAGGCCCCGATCGATCACCAGGTTGATGAGCACGGGGATCGTGAGCCGCCCCGCGGTCACCACCAGAGCGAGCAGGACCGTGAATCGAAAGCCGCGGCGGAGAGCCGGCGAGTCGCGGAGTCCGCGACGCAGAACCCGAAGCGCGCCCTCGGTCGGAGGAGTCGGCTCGCTCACACCGGCTCCTTCGCGAGCACGATGGCCGCGTACTCCGGGCGAGCCAGCAGCTCCTCGTGGGTCCCCTCCGCCAGGATCCTTCCCCGCCCGAGGAACAGCACCCGGTCCGCGAGAGCGATCGTCGCGGGCCGGTGGGCGATCACGACGACGGTCGTCCCGCCGAGCGCGCCGCGGAGCCCGGCGAGGATCGCCGCCTCGACGGTCGGATCTACCGACGACATCGCGTCGTCGAGGATCACCAGCCGCGGGCGGCCGGCGAGCGCTCGGGCCAGCGTTACCCGCTGGCGCTGGCCGCCCGACAGGGTCACGCCTCGCTCGCCGACGACCGTCTCATAACCGTCGGGCAGGCCCCCGATGAACCCGTCGGCCTGCGCGAGCCGCGCGGCGTGCACGACCTCTTCGTCACCCATCGGCCGCCCGAGCGCGATGTTCTCGCCCACCGTCGAGGCGAACAGGAAGCTCTCCTGGAACACGATGGCCGCGGCGGCACGAAGCTCCGCGGGATCGAGGTGGCGGAGGTCCACACCTCCGAGCCGGACAGACCCGAAGTCGGGGTCCGCCAGGCGCACGAGCAGCTCCGCAAGAGTCGTCTTGCCGGCACCGGTCGGCCCGACAACGGCCACGGACTCTTCCCGAGCCAGATCGAACGAGACGTCGTCCAGGACCCGGTAGTCGCCGTAGGAGAAGCTCACCGACCGGACGGACACGTCGAGTGAGCCCCCGGGCAGCGGCAGCGCCTCGACAGCCGGGGGCAGGGTCACGGGCTCGTCGAAGACCTCCTGGAGGCGCTCTCGCCCAACGACGGCGCGGGGAACGTCCGATAGAGCGAACCCGATCACGCGGACGGGGAACGCGAGCAGGAGGAACAGGCTCACGAACCTGACGAGGTCGCCGACGGTGATCGCGTCGGTCGATACCCGCCACGCGCCGACAACCAGGAGCACGACGACGGCCAGGTTCGGCAACGTCTCGAACAGAGGCTCGAACGCGGCCCGCAGGCGTCCTGCCGCGACGCGTTCCGTTCGCACGGAGTCTGCCTTTGCCGCGAGGCGGGCCACCTCGGTCGGCTCCCGGCCGAGCGTCTTCACCACCAGTGCGCCGTCCACGCTCTCGTGGACCACGGAGGCGAGCTCGCCGATCCGCTCCTGCGCGCGCCCGAGGGGAGCCTCCACCTTCCTGGAGTAGACGCGGTTCAGCTCGGCAAGGAAGGGCAGGACCGCGAGGCCGATCGCGGCTAGGAACAGGTCGGTGACGAGGAGAGAGACCACCGCGAACACGACGAGCAGAACGACCGCGGTGGAGAACGGGAGCGGATGCAGGACCTCGGTCGCTGCCTCGACGTCGGCCTGGGTGTGCGCGAGGAGCTCACCGGTAGGGCGGGCGCGATGGTAGGCGAGGGGAAGCGCCCGGTAGCGCTCCACGACCTGCTCGCGGAGGGTGCGCTGCATGCGCGCGCCGGTCATGCCGGCGAAGTAGCGCCTGGCGACGATCCCGGCCGCGCGGACGAGCCCGACGGCGATCACCGCGGCCGCGCCCCACAGGATCGTCCCGGTGCTCACCCGCCCGCGGAATGCCGGGGTGATGACCCCGTCGGTGACCTTGCCCAGGACAACAGTGCTCGCGACCGTTGCGCCGGCGTAGACAGCCGCCCCGCTCACCGCTACGGCGAATGGCACCGGGTGGGTCCTCACGTAGGACCAGATGATCCGCATGCCGCGGACGAAAACGCTTCTTTGCTCGCTCAACAGATCCCCTAGGGCTACCGACGGGGGCTGGCCAAGCCTCACCCAAGCATGCCGGGCGCCCCCGCATGTGACAAACCAGCGGGCCCGAAGCGGTTCAGTTACTTGACCGGTCTGGAAACGGATTCATCCCGAGCGCGGCGCGGCGATGACCACCTTTCCAAGTTGCAATCAGGGAAGGGACCGCGACGTGCCACTTCGGCGCCACTTCGCGTCCGCGCGACGATCTCATTCTTCCCGCAGGTGATGGGTGCGTCCGCCACAGTATGAGGAGAAATCTCGATCGACATTGCCTCCGTTCCGTCCGGAAGGAGGTAGAAGATTGAGATCGTCTGGTCCGTCTTGTTCACGATCTGCAAGCTAGGGATGCTGCGGGCGCCCATGAACATGCCCAAGAAGTATGAAGACGAGGCCCAAAGCAGGATCCCCAGAACGAGCAGTGACGGCACGACTACCGGCCAACGGCGGTGTCGGGTCCTCTTGCTCATCTGTGGCGTCGTTTCGACCAAATCCCTCTGGGTCGCAGAATTGTCCCGCCAACTTAGCGTGTCGGGCAATCCCTCTCTCGGCCAGACGGCGTTCGTATTTGGCACGACCTCGTCGTCCTTGACAGCCACGCCGCGCGCAAGGTCCAGCACCTGGCGGTGATGGCGGCTGTGGACGCCGGTTCGACCGTCAGGACCCCGTGTGGGCGGCGCGGGACTCCTCCCATTCCTCCCACGTGATCAGCACGTCGCGCGGCTTGGATCCCACCGACGGCCCGACGATCCCGCGTTGCTCCAGCAGATCCATCAAGCGCCCCGCGCGCGAAAAGCCGACCTTGAGCTTGCGCTGGAGCATCGACGTCGACCCGAACTGCGAGCTGATGACCAACTCGGCAGCCTGCTCCAGGAGCTCGTCGTCGCCGCCCAGGTCCTCGTCCTCGGCGGGGGGCTTCCCGAGCCCCTCGACGTGCGTCGCGTACTCCGGCTCGCGCTGCGAGCGGATGAACTCGGTTACCGCCTGGATCTCGGCCTCCGTCACGAACGCGCCCTGGAGGCGCAGCGGCTTGGAGAGGCTCGACGGGGCGAAAAGCATATCGCCGTGGCCGACCAGGCGCTCGGCACCGTTCATGTCCAGGATCACGCGCGAGTCTGCCTGGGACGACGTCATCAGCGCGATCCGCGAGGGGATGTTCGCCTTGATGAGCCCCGTGACCACGTCGACCGATGGCCTCTGCGTGGCCACGACCAGGTGGATCCCGACCGCGCGGGCCATCTGCGCGATCCGGCATATCGCGTCCTCGACGGCGCGCGGAGCGACCATCATCAGGTCGGCCAGCTCGTCGATCACTACCAGCAGGAACGGCAGCGGCTCGAAGTCATCCTCTCGCCCGGGAGGGATGCGAAGGGTTCCCTCCTCGAGTCCCTCGTGGTAGCCGTCCAGGTCTCGAACCCCGACGGTGGCCAGGATCTCGTAGCGCAGCTCCATCTCCCGGACGACCCACTCGAGCGCCTCCGCGGCGCGCTTCGGATGCACGATCACCGGCGACAGCAGGTGCGGCAGGTCGGCGAAGTGCGACAGCTCGACGCGCTTGGGGTCGACCAGGACTAGCTTCACCTCCTCGGGAGTCGTTCGCATGAGGATCGACGTCACGAACGCGTTGATCAGCGACGACTTGCCCGCCCCGGTCGCGCCGGCGATGAGCAGGTGAGGCATGTCCGAGAGGTTCACCATCACCGTCCGCCCGTGGACGTCCTTGCCCAGCCCGACCGACAGGGGGTCTGCCGCCTCCTTTGCGGACCTGGAGCGAAGCACGTCGCCAAGGGTCACGAAGTCGCGCACCTTGTTCGGGACCTCGACGCCGATGGCCGACCGCCCCGGGATAGGAGCGATGATGCGGACGTCCGGCGTCGCGAGCGCGTAGGCGATGTCGTCGGCCAGCGAGAGCACTTTGTGCACCTTGGTTCCGGCCTCGACCTCGACCTCGTAGAGGGTCACCGTCGGCCCGCGGTGCGCGGTCGGCACCCGCGCCGGCACGCCGAAGTTGACGAACGTGCGCTCGAGGGCCTCCATGGTGTGCTCCTCGTCCCGCCCGTCTGCCGAAGAAGAAGGCGCCTTGCGCAGCAACGAGAGCGGCGGCAGCTCGTACTCCTCCGGCTGCTCGGCCTCGGCCGCTCGGACCAGGCGCGGCGGGATCTCGAGCTCCTCCTCTTCCTCCGGCTCCTCCTCGTCGAAGAGCTCGGGGAGAACGACGGTCGGACCCTCCTCTTCCTCGTCACGGACCGCCCGTCGGCGCATCGCCTCCTTCTCCCGCTCCTCCTCGCGGGCTATCCGGGCGTCCTGTCGCTCGGCCAGCTCCTCGCGGAGCTCGCCCAACCTCTCCCACACCGTGGCGAGCGGGGTTCCCGAGAAGATCAGAATGCCGAGGAACGCCAGGCCGGCGCAGACGATGCCGGCGCCGATCGCCGACACGACGTTGGAGAGCGGCCAGGCCGCGATCGCGCCGAGCATCCCGGCGGCGTCCCGGATCCCCGAGTAGCCTGAGGCCGGGCTCGGGTTGCCGTTCACGATCGAGTGGAGCCCAAGGATCCCCACGACCGCGATCGCGAAGCCGATGAACATGCGCACCCGGTCGTCCTCGGCCGTCCCGCGGAGCAAGAGCACGCCCCAATAGAAGCCGAGGAACGGGAAGATCACGGCGGCGCTTCCGATCGTCCCGTGGAGCACGTACTCGATCACGCCTCCCGCCGGACCGGCCGCATCGAACCACAGCGCGAGAACCGCGAGAAGGGCTGCGACCACGAGGCCGACTCCCAGGGCGTCGCGCGCCCAGGGTGCCAGGTGCTGGCGCACCGGGGTCCTCTTCTTCTTCAACGAGCTCTTGGACGACCCGCGGCGCTTCGTCGTCGCCACCCTAGACCTCCATGATCACGGGCAATATGACCGGCTTGCGCTGGGTGACCTCCCAGAAGTACCTGCCCAGCACCCGCCGGATGTTCTGTTGGAGCACGCTCCGGTCGGTGACCTCGGCCTCGGCGCTCTCCTTCAGCGAAAGCATGACGCGGTCCGCCGCCTGTTCAAGGATGTCGGCCGAGGTCTCCTCGTAGACGAAGCCCCGGTTGATGATGTCCGGGCCGCCCACGATCTGGCCGTGGTGGGCGTCGACGGCCACCACGACAACGACGACCCCGTCGCCGGACAGCTTCCGGCGGTCTCGGAGGACCTGGCCCCCGACGTCGCCGATCCCGAGACCGTCGACGAAGGTC
Source organism: Actinomycetota bacterium (assembly GCA_035288045.1). Classification (GTDB taxonomy): domain Bacteria; phylum Actinomycetota; class UBA4738; order UBA4738; family HRBIN12; genus DATEBA01. The sequence goes on along the minus strand of DATEBA010000012.1, from coordinate 35,298 downwards.
ATCCCGGCCGGAACCCGCCCGGCGATCTTCACGTCCTCGGTAACCTCGATCAGATCGCCGTCCTCGCAGATCAGGACGTGCTCTGCGGTAACGCCGACCTCGCGCGCGATCTGGGCGTGGTGGTTGAGGTGGCGGCGTTCCCCGTGGATCGGGATGAACCACCGCGGCCGGACCATCGAGAGCATCAGGCGCAGCTCCTCGACGGCGGCATGCCCAGACGCGTGTACGGGTGCCGCCGGAACGTGGAAGACGTTCGCGCCGGTGCGGTAGAGGCCGTCGACGACACGGTGGATCGCCGGCTCGTTGCCCGGGATCAGCGACGATGAAAGCACGACGCTGTCCCCCTCGCGGAGCTTCACCCATTTGTGCTCGCGGGCCGCCATCAGAGAGAGCGCCGAATAGGGCTCGCCCTGAGAGCCGGTCGAAACCACGACGACGCGACCGGGATCGAGGTCGTCCACCTCCTCGATCGGGACGACGTCCTCTTCGGGGACCCGCAGGATGCCCAGGCGCCGGGCCGCGGCGACGCTCTGGTGCATCGAGCGCCCGAGGAACGCCACGACCCGCTCGTTGGATCGCGCGGCGTTCACCACCTGCTGTATCCGGTGGATGTGGCTCGAGAAGCACGCGACCACCACCAGCTGCGACGCGCCGGCGATGATGTCGTGTAGGACCGGCCCGACCGTCCGCTCGCTGGCCGTGTGACCCGCCTCCTCGGCGTTCGTCGAGTCGGAGAGCAGCAGGTGAACCCCGCGATTGGCCTCCTCGGCAAGGGCATGCAGGTCGGTCGGTCGCCCGTCCAGGGGCGTCTGGTCGATCTTGAAGTCGCCGGTGTGCAGGATCGTCCCGTACGGCGTGTCTATCGCCACCGCCATCCCGTCGGGGATCGAGTGGGTGACCCGTATGAACCGCATCGAGAACGGCCCTACGATCGAGCCTTCGCCCACGACCGCCTCGCGGAGGTCGGCGCGCTCGCGCATGCCGTGCTCCTCCAGTTTGCCCTCGAGCAGGGCGAGCGTGAACGGTGTGCCGAGGACCGGCAGCCGTCCCTCGAACTCGCGGAGGAGGTACGGAAGCCCGCCGATATGGTCCTCGTGGCCGTGAGTGAGCACGACCGCCTCGATCCGTCCGGCGTTGTCCCGGAGGTACTCGAAGTCGGGAAGGACCAGGTCGACCCCGGGCATCTCCGCGGTGGGGAACGACAATCCGACGTCGACTATCAGGATGCGATCGGACAGCTCGACGCAGGCCATGTTCCGGCCCACCTCGCCGACCCCGCCGAGGAAGACGACGCGCGCGGGTCCGTCCTGGCTAGAGGAGGCCGGCATCCTCCAGGGCTTTCTGGATGCGCTTGCGCTCGTCCGGCGTGGCCGGCACCAGCGGGAGCCGGGGCGGGCCGGCCGCGCGGCCGACCATCTCGAGCGCAGCCTTCACAGGGATCGGGTTGCTCGTGATGAAGAGGGCATTGAACAGAGGCTCGAGCTCGCGGTGGATCTTGCGCGCGGCAGCGTGGTCGCCGCCCTCGATCAGGTCGATCATTTGTCTGATCCTGTTCCCGACGAGGTGCGAGGCGACCGATACGACCCCGACCGCACCGAGGCAGACGTACCCGAAGGTCGCCCAGTCGTCGCCCGAGTACACCTCGAAGTCGGGTGGCGCCTCGCCCACGAGCCGGGAGATCCCCTGGAAGTCGCCGGTGGAGTCCTTCACCGCAACGATGTTCGCAACGGCCGCGAGCTGCAGAAGCGTCTCGTGCTCGATCCTCGTCGCCGTCCGGCCGGGGATGTTGTACGCGATGATCGGCAGAGCGGTCGCGTCGGCGACGCGCTGGAAGTGCGCGATCAGGCCGCGCTGAGGGGGTTTGTTGTAGTACGGCGTGACGACGAGCAGGCCGTCGGCGCCGGCCTCCTCGGCCGCCTCGGTCAGTTGAAGGGTCTCTGCGGTCGAGTACGTGCCGGTTCCGCAGATCACCTTGCCCTTGCCGCGTGCCGCCTCGGTGACGGCCCGATAGAGCTCGGCCTTCTCCTGATGGGTGAGCGTCGGCGCCTCGCCCGTCGAGCCGGTCACCACCACGGCGTCCGAGCCGTGCTCCAGCAGATAGCCGGCCAGCTCCTGCGCCGTGTCGAGATCGAGCGAGTGGTCGTCCCGGAACGGGGTGACCATGGCGGTGACGACCGCCCCGAACCTACCGGTCATCGTTCCTCCTTGCCCCGGGTGCGGCGGCGGACGGGTGGCCGAACTGGTAGCCGACCTGGTCGCCGGGCGGGCGGCCGGGCCCCGGTCAGGCGCCCTGCCTTGCCACGGCCGCCCCCCAACGAGAGGAGGGCACGATACCACCGTTCAACCAACCGCACAAGTGGAATAAGAGCCACATGAGTCACATGTTGAACACGTCGTGTGCGTTGCTCGTGCATCTCGTGCGTTGGTGCAGTTGTCCTCGCTATCCTAGCCGTCCGGTGCGCATCTACACACGGACGGGCGATGATGGAACGACGGGGCTGTTCCACGGCGGCCGGGTGTCGAAGGCGGACTGGGTGACGCTTGCCTACGGAACCGTCGACGAGGCCGTCGCCGTTCTCGGGCTGGCCAGGGCCCTATCCGGCGATCCCGCGGTAAAGGAGGAGATCCTCACCCTGCAGCGGGAGCTCTTCGTGTTGGGAGCGGACCTCGCGACCAACCCCGAGCGGCGCGAGAAGCTGGAGCGGGGGGTGTCGCTCGTGACGGCGGAGATGATCGAGGGGCTCGAGCGGCGGATCGACGCGATCGTCGCGGATAGTCCCCTCCCCCGCGAGTTCGTGGTACCCGGCGCGAACCCCGTGTCGGCGACGCTCGACGTGGCGAGGACCATAGTGCGGCGGGCCGAACGGCGCGTCGTCGACATGCGGAACGCCGGAGGGGTTGTGAACGAAGACGTCGTTCGCTACCTGAACCGGCTCTCCGACCTGCTATTCGTGATCGCCCGCCGCGAGGCCGGCGAGACCGAGCCCGGCACACGCTAGCCGCCCGGCGACCCCGCCGGCGCGCTGCGGCCCGCGGTCAAAGCGAAGCGGGAGTCGCTACGATCGCGTCTATGAGTATCGTCCCGGAGGTCACCTCGATGGTGATGGTGCGCTCACGGGCCGCCCCCCAACCCCGCTCGGCGATCTTCTGACCCTTGTTCGTCGAGGAGTCCTCGGAGAAAGTGTCGACCTGTTCCCCGTCGACCAGGATCCGTCCGGTTCCACCGGCGGTCGGCCCCCCGTAGATGGCGAGGTACCTACCGGTGAACGTGAACTCAATCGTCGCGCCTGCGATCGAGGACTCGTGCCGCGTTCCCTGGAAGTAGCCGCTGACCGCGTCGGAGGACCAGTCCGACTCTCCTCCGGGGCCGTCGTATGTGAGGAGCTTGTTCCGATCGTCGTAGGGAACGATGACCACGCGCGTTGGGCTCACCCTCGAGTTTTGGCCGTCCGTCGCTCGCACCCGGAACTCGTAAGTGGCGCCCTCACGCCCGTCCACCCTGATGATCTTGTCGCCCTCGGACCTACCGGTCTCGATCGAGGACCAGGACTGCGTTCCGTAGGCGCGCCGGTCGAGGCTCCACATGAGCTTGCCGGGCCCGTCGTCGTTGACCCTGAAGGACACCGGGAAGCTCGTGGTGTTCGAGGCCGTCGTCGAGATCCGGGGGAACGACTCGAGTTTGATCGTCGGCGCTTCGAGGTCGTGGGCGATCAGCGGGAATCTGTTCGGTAGCGCGTCGATGCATCCTTTCTCGCATTTCCCTTCATCGGGCGCGTAGATGCTGAACGCGGCCCACCAGTAGCCGGGGAGCAGGTAGCGCTCCGGGATCTCGACCTTCGCGGATCTGGAGCTTGTCTTGGATGCGGGAAGCTTCGCCACGAGCCGACGCCCCCTGACCAGGATCCCCCTGATGCCCCCTCGGAAGTAGAAGACGAACGCGTTCAGCTCATAGTCCCTGTCGCCGTTCAGGTCTATGCCGAGCACGAAGAAACCGTCCTCCTTCAGGAGCTTCGCGGGCCATCTCTCGTGCGTCGTGAAGGTGTGGACGACTCCACGGTCGTGCCCGACCGCAGCCTGGGCGAGATCCAGCGCTCCGGGCGTGTCGTTCCCGTCGCGGAAGCGGTTGTCGTGGGCGGCCGCCCCGGGTGCGGTCGTGAGGGCGAGAGACGTGGCCAGCACAACCGCGAGGGCGCTCCGTAGCGCTGGTCGAGGCACCATCCCAGGCCCCTCTCAGGAACAGACGAGGGGAGTCTATTCAGGGCGCAACCCCCGGCGCAACTCCCCGCTAGACGTTCACGAAGGCGCCGTAGTTGTCCTCGCCCATGAGCAAGATCACGAGACCGACGTTCTCGAGCTCGAAGCCCTCGCCGACCGAGATCTGGAAGGTCTTCTTCTCCCCGTCGGGAACGGGCTCGGATCCCTCTACCGTCCCCTCGATCTCGTGGCCGTCACGCGCGTCAAGGACGTAGAAGCCGGGCGTCGGGAGGTCGAACCCGGAGTCGTTCTCGACCTGGAGCGTCCCGCCCTTCCCCCGGAACTTGAGGACCGCTACTAGGCCGGCGTTCTGGTAGCGGAACTCGTCCTTCGTCGTCCCGATCGGGCCGACCGATTCCTCCGGGGGCGTGGTGATCGTGCCGTCGCTGTCTGGCTGGCTCTTGGCCTTGTCGCAGGCGGCCGTGCCCAGAGCTAGCAGGGCGACGAGCAGGGTGGAAGCGAGCTTGGTCCTCATGGATTGCGGCATGATACGCGAACCCGGGAGGTGGTGACCCGATGCGCTCCCTAGAGGTGCGGCGGCATGCCGCGCGGGACCCAGAAGAGGACCGGCTCTCGCCCGAGGGCCGTGCGCAGGCCGAGGACGTCGGCCGGACCCTTGCCGGTGGCTACTCCGCAGTCTTCACCTCCCCCGCCCGGCGGGCAGCGGAGACGGTCGCGTGGTTGCTCCGAGGGCGCGGCCTACCGCTACCGTCCCACGACGTGGTCCCGGGTCTGGTCGGCGAGAGCGACGGAGACCGCACTCCTTCCCGGCTGGCGGCCGTCCTCCGCGAGCTCCTCTCCCGTGTCCCCGAAGGAGGCCGCGGTCTCGCCGTCGGTCACACCCCGCTGATCGAGAAGGCGGTGCTCGGCCTGACCGACCGAGAGATCGAGCCGCTCGGAGAGTGCGAGGGCGTCCTCCTAACCCAAGACGATAGCGGGACGATAGAGGTGGAGCAGATCAGGCTCGGCTAGACCTCGCACCCGATGATGAGCTCGCCCCGCACGCACTCGTCGACACCCAGGCCTCCCCTGAGCCGATCGGCGCCCTGACCGCCGTTCAGGAGGTCGTCGCCTCCTCCCCCGAAGAGCCGGTCGCCGTTCGCGCCCCCGCGGATCGTGTCGCCCCCGAACCCCCCGGCAAGGTCGTCTCGTCCCTCTCTACCGCCGATCACGTCGGCGCCGGCAGCGGCCAGGTCTCCGCCCGATAGGGCGTTCGGTCCCTCGTCGCCGATGAGCACGTCGTCGTGCCCGAAGCGGGACGCGATGACGTCCTCGATCCCGACGAGCCGGTCCGAACCCTCGCCGCGCGCAACCTCGCGGTCGAGGTTCGCTCGGATCCCGGCCGCAGCGACGTAGTACGACGCCTGATCCCGGCCGAGCCCTCCTTTCAGCACATCGTCGCCCTCACCGAGTGCGATGACGTCCCGGCCCTTGCCGCCGAAGCCGACATCGTCGCCCTGCTCGCTCCGCTCGTCCCCGAGGAGATCCGAGCCCGGTCCGCCCCCGAACCGGTCGGCGTTCCCGCCGCCGCTCAAGGAGTCCTTCCCGGGACCACCGACGAGAAGATCCTCCCCCCGGCCGCCGAAGAGGCGGTCCGCGTCCGAGCCGCCGAGCAGCCGGTCGGCGCCCTCGGCGCCCGAGATCGTGTCGGCGTCGGAGCCTCCGACCACGCGGTCGCGACCCGCCGCGCCCTCGACCAGGTCCTCTCCCTCGGCGCCGCGGATCCGGTCGTTCCCCCGTTCTCCGAAGACGCGATCGGGACCCCTTCCGGCCCGGATCCTGTCGCCCCCTCGTCCACCGCAGATCCGGTCGCGGCTCCCGAGGCCGATGATCACGTCGTGCCCGGCGCGTCCCACGATGACGTCGGGCCCGGGTGTTCCCGCGATCGAGTCCGAATGGCGCGTCCCGACGATCGTGGCCGCCTTGCCCGCGCAGCGCAGGCCCGCCGACGCCTGGGTGCCTGTGAGTAGCGACGCGGCTACAAGAGCACCCAAGACGACGCGGGTGACTGCTTCCTTCGCGACCTCTGCCCGCATCGCCAACCCCCTGGGGGCCCATGGGCAGTGGGCCCGGCACGAGCCTATCTCCGGCAGTGCCGCAGCGCGAATCGGTCGAGCGCGAGAGGGCGCGGTTCACCGCGAGCGTCCGGGCGTCGGCAGTCCCTCGAAAACGCTTCGCAGCAGGGGCGCTCCGGCGGAGCGCTCGGGCCATCCCAGGACGAAGTGCTCCTCGCCGAGGAGCATCGGCCAGAGATCGGACGGGAGGTCGACCATCTCGTCCTGGCTGCGGTGCGCACGGACTGCCTCGAGCTTCTTCGCGTATACGCTCGACACGTCGACGGACACCGCGATCCGGTCATCGGGCACCCCGCGAGGCTGGAACGGCTGCGTCGGCTCGAGCGGCTCGAGTCCGTGCTCGCGCAGACGCTCGCCGAGCCGCTCGAGCCGGCTCTCCGGGATCGCCACACGGAGCAGGCGACGGAACGCGTCGTCATGTTCCGAGGCCTCACGCGATCGGAGGAAGGCCTCCTCGGTGGCGGTGGCGATCGCGACGTGGTCACCGTGCCCGGTTACCCCGTCCGGACCGAAGGAGATGACCACCTCGGGCCGCGTCTCCGCGAGCACCGACGCGACCCGCTCGACGAGCTCGTCGCTAGAGACACCGGCTAGACCTCCGTCGGGATAGCGCAGGAACTCCAGACGCTGTGGGGTGATCCCGATCGCGCGCCACGAGGCGCGGTCCTCCTCCTCGCGCACCCGCCCGAGAGTTTCCGGAGTCGCGAGGCTCGAGTCGGCTAGCCGACCCGCCTCCCCGCTCGTCGCGAGAACGACGGTCAGCTCGAGACCGCCGGCAAGGAGAGCGACGGAACCCGAGACCCCGTACGCGTCGTCGTCGGGATGTGCGAAGACGGCCGCGAGGCTCCGGGTCACCGCGTCGGCGGCAGGTCGAGGAGCTGCTCCAGCCCGACGGTAAGCCCGCGACGCGACGCGATCGCCTTTACTGCCATCACGACCCCGGGCATGAAGGAGCTACGATCCATCGAGTCGTGCCGGATCGTGAGCGTCTGGCCCTGCCCGCCGAAGATGACCTCTTGGTGCGCCACCAGCCCCGGCAGGCGAACCGAGTGCACGCGAACGCCCTGCAGCTCGCCGCCGCGCGCGCCCTCGAGCGACTCGGCGTCGGGGCCCCGATACTCGGCTTGGCGCTCGCCGAGGATCCTCCGAACCGTCGCCAGAGCCGTCCCCGATGGGGCATCGGCCTTACCCTCGTGGTGCAGCTCGATCACCTCGGCAGCCGGGAGGAACCGCGCGGCGATCGCGGAGAAGTGCTGCATGAGCACCGCACCGAGCGCGAAGTTTGGTGCGACGATCACGTTGGACTCGCCACCCTCGTGCTCCAGTAGCTCACGGAAGCCGTTCAGGTCGGGCTCGGTGAGACCGGTCGTTCCCACGACTAGGTTCACCGCGTGAGCGACGCACCAGCGGACGTTTTCGCGCACCACGTCGGGGTGCGTGAAGTCGACGGCCACCTCGCACTCGGCGTCGGTGAGCGAGTCGAGCTCGTCGGAGACGTTGACTCCGTTGATCTCCGGGTGCCCGACGAGCGGCCCGATCCGCTCTCCCACTCGTGAGCGGTCGATCGCGGCGACCAGGGCGAGGTCCGGGTCCTCGACGACGGTCCTGCACACGATCTGGCCCATCCGACCGCAGGCGCCGACAACCCCGACGCGGATCACGGCACCCCCACGTGGTGCGCCGCAAGCGTCTCCGCGTCGGTCGCGCCGAACTCCTCCTCGTCGAACGGCCCGAGCACGGCAAGGGTGAGGGGGCGAGAGAGCACGCGTGCCGCGGCGGCCTGCGCCTGGTCGAGCGACACTCGAGAGATCCGCCGCAGGATCTGATCGACGGTGAGGATCTCGCCGTGGGAGATCTCCGACTTGCCCAACCGCGACATCCGTCCTCCGGGATCCTCCAGCGAGAGCACGAGCGAGCCCATCATATGGCCCTTCCCACGCTCGAACTCCTCCTCGGCGAGACCGCCCGACGCCATGTCCTCGAGCTCGGCCCGCACGAGATCGATCACCTGCCCGGCGCGTGCCGGCGTCGTCCCCACATACGTGGCGAACACCCCGGCCTCCGTGTACATCGTGTGGTAGCTGTACACGGAGTACACGAGCCCGCGCTTCTCGCGGATCTCCTGGAACAGTCTGGAGGACATCCCGCCCCCAAGAGCCGCGTTCGTGATGCCGAAAGCGAACCGGTCGCGGTCGCCGCGGGGGAGCCCGTTCGTGCCGATGCAGATGTGCCCCTGCTCGGTTGCGCGTCGCCGCACCAAAGTCTTGCCGGACGGCCGAGGCTCCTCCCCGCTCGCGCGGAGCCTCCACCCGGAGGCGTCGCCGTCGGCCTTCACGCGCCCGGTCTCCATGCCGCTCCGGATCGCCTGGAGCAACCCATCGTGATCGACGCTCCCCGCAGCAGAGATGACGAGGTTCCCGGGTGTGTAATGGCCCTTGTAGAACCGCCGGATCTGCTCGCGGGAGGCCGCCTCGACGGTCTCGCGAGTGCCGAGGATCGGGCGGCCGAGCCGGTGGCCCGGCCAGAGGGTCTCGGTGAACAGGTCGTGCACGAGGTCGCCCGGATCGTCATCGTGCATGTTGATCTCCTCGAGGATGACTTGGCGCTCCGCGTCGACGTCCCGGGCGCGGATCACCGAGTGCTGAAGCATGTCGCAGAGGTGAGCGACGGCCATCGGGAGATCTCGGTCGAGTACCCGCGCGTAGAAGCAGGTGTACTCCTTGGCGGTGAACGCGTTCACATCGCCGCCAACGGCGTCGAAGGCCTCGGCGATGTCGCGCGCCGACCGGGTCCGCGTTCCCTTGAACAGCAGGTGCTCTAGGAAGTGCGACGAGCCGCTGATGCGAGGCTGCTCGTCGCGCGAGCCGGCCAGCACCCAGAAGCCGAGTGCCACCGAGCGCACGCCTGGCATCCGTTCGGTTACGACCCTGAGGCCGGAGCCGAACTCGGTACGGCGGATCGGCACCGCGCGACCCTCAGTCGCGCCGGGGCTCGCGATCGCGGCGGGGCCGCCGGTCCCGGTCGCGCGGCCGACGGTCGGCGTATGGTCTCTCGCGCCTAGGCTGCTCCTCGACGACCGTCCCCTCGGGCACCTCCCACTCGGGCCCGACCGGCTTCAGGCTGACCTTGCCCATCGCGTCGATCTCCTGGACCTCGACCTCGAGGCTGTCGCCCTCCTTCACCGCCTCCTCGACGCGTGAGAGCCGCTTGCCGCGGCCCAGCTTGGAGATGTGAACGAGCCCGTCGCGCCCGGGTACCAGGTTCACGAAGGCGCCGAAGGTCGTCGTCTTGACGACCGTCCCCTGGTAGCGCTCGCCGACGAGGACCGGCCTTGGGTTGGCGATCTCGTCGATGATCCGCGCCGCTTCCTCAGCACCCGCCCCCTCGCGGGCCCCGATGAACACCGTCCCGTCGTCCTGGATGTCGATGTCGGCGCCGGTGAGGGCGACTATCTCGTTGATCTTCTTGCCCTTGGGGCCGATCACCTCGCCGATCTTGTCGACGGGGATCTTGACGGTGAGGATCCTCGGGGCCTTGGCGTTCACCTCCTCACGCGGCTCGGCGATCGCCGCGAGCATCGTGTCGAGGATGAAGAGCCTGGCCTCGCGCGCCTGCTTCAGCGCTTGCGAGAGCGCCTCGGCCGGGAGGCCCGTCACCTTCATGTCGAGCTGGATCGCTGTCACCCAGTCCCTCGTGCCGGCAACCTTGAAGTCCATGTCGCCGAGCGCGTCCTCTGCGCCGAGGATGTCGGTCAGGGTCACGTAGCGCTCACCCTCGGCGATCAGACCCATCGCGATCCCGGCCACCGGAGCCTTGATCGGCACGCCGGCATCCATGAGCGACAGGGTCGAAGCGCACACGCTCGCCATCGACGTGGAGCCGTTCGAGGACAGCACGTCCGAGACGAGCCGGAGGGCGTAGGGGAACTCCTCCTCGCTCGGGACCACCGGAACGAGCGCCCGCTCGGCGAGCGCGCCATGGCCAATCTCCCGTCGGCGAGGCGAGCCGATCCGACCGGTCTCCCCGGTTGAGAACGGCGGGAAGTTGTAATGGTGGATGTAGCGCTTCGACTCATCGGGGTCGAGCGTATCGATCATCTGGGTCATCCGAAGCATGCCGAGTGTGGTGACGTTCAGGACCTGGGTCTCGCCCCTTTGGAACAGCGACGAGCCGTGCGCGCGCGGAACGAGCCCGACCTCGCAGGACAGCTGGCGGATGTCGGTCGGGCCCCGTCCGTCCAGGCGGACGCCGTCGCCGAGGATCCGCTTGCGCATCACCTTCTTCTGCAGCCTCTTGAACGCCGGCGAGACCTCGGCGGCGCGCTCCGCGAAACCCTCCTCGCCCCAGGTCTGGAGCAGGTGGGCCTTCAGCTCGTCCTTGATCTCGGACAGCGCCTCGTCGCGCTCCTGCTCGGCCGGCACGAGCGCTGCGGTGATCCGGGGGCCTGCGAACGCCTCGACGGCACCCAAGGTCTCGTCGGAGAAGGCGAACTTCGGCTCGAAGGGCTTCGGCTGCACGTCGAGCGCGGCCAGGAAATCGAGCTGGAAGTCGACCATCTTGTCTATCGCGCTCTTTGCGGCCTCGAGGCCCTCCGCGACGACCTCCTCGGTCGGGAGGATGCTGGGCTCGCCGGCCTGCAGAAGCGCCCAGGCATCGTCGGGCGCCTCGCCCTCGATCATCAGGATGTCGATCGTTTCCTTGTCGCTGCGGCGGCCGGCAACCACGACGTCGAACGTCGCCTCCTCGGTCTCCTGGAAGGTCGGGTTGATGCGCCACTCGCCGCCGATCAGTCCCATGCGAACCGCGCCGACGGGACCGTCGAACGGCAGCCCTGCGATCATCGTGGACAGGCTTGCGGCGTTGATCCCAGGGATGTCGTAGGGGTTGCCCATGTCGACCGAGAGGACGGTGATCACCACCTGGACGTCGTCGTTGTAGCCGTCCCTGAACGTCGGCCGGAGCGGACGGTCGATGAGTCGGGCGGTCAGGATCGCCGTCTCGGACGGCCGTCCCTCGCGACGGAAGAATCCGCCGGGGATCTTTCCTGCCGCGTACATCCGCTCCTCGACGTCGACCGTGAGCGGAAAGAAGTCGATGCCCTCCCGGGGGGCAGCGGACGTCGTGGTGGCGAGCACCTGAGTCTCGCCGAGCGTGCAGACCACGGACCCGCCCGCCTGCATGGCGAGCTTGCCGGATTCGAACGTGATGTCTTGCGACCCGAAGGTCTTCGTGAGCTTGGTGGCCATCTGCCGTTCCTCCTTGCCGTGGGGGCGCGCCGGGCGCGCGCTCCGGGTGCTCGGGGCGAGGAGTCGGCCGGTTCTCAGTGGTGGGCGCCCGAGCGCGGCTCGGGAGCTCGCAACTGATAACCGACCCGGGCAGCCCCTCGCCCTGTCGGACTAGTCGGTCGTTCGCATCCCTCCTATCGCCGGAGCCCCAGTCGGGAGATCAGCTCACGGTAGCGGGCGATGTCCTCGCGCTTCAGGTACTCGAGCAGACGCCGGCGCCGGCCGACCAGCTGGAGCAGGCCCCGCCGGGAAGCGTGGTCCTTCTTGTGGGCCTTGAGGTGCTCGGTGAGCTCCTCGATCCGCTTGGTGAGCACCGCGACCTGGACCTCGGTCGAACCGGTGTCGGTTTCGGAGCGCCTGTATTCGGCGACGATCTGGGATTTGCGTTCGGTGGGAAGCGCCATGGGTTCCGGATGAGGCTACCACAGGCCCTCGGGCTCACCCGAGGACCCCGCGGACCGCGATGACGACGCCCGCGAGGAGGGCGAACGCGAGCACTGCCGGCCGGAGCCAGCGGGCGTCGAGGAACCGGGCGATCGATCGAGAAAGCCACAGGCCGAGACCGAGTGCGGGCAGCAGCTCGAGGGCCAGCACGGCGTGCCATGCGCGGATCTCCCCCGCCGCGAGAAGCGCGCCGATCGACATGAGAAGCCCGACCGTGAACGAGAGCGCGAGCGTCGAACGGAGCTCCGGTCCCGGCCGGCGCTGGTAGACCACGACGAGCGCGGGTCCGCCGATCGCCGAGGCGGTTCCCATGACCCCGGACACGATCCCCGCCCCGAAGGTCATCCCGCGGGTCGGTTCGACGTCGAGCCCCAGGGCGCTCACGAGCACGGCGACCACGATCAGGGACCCGAGCAGCACCGACACGGCCCCCGAGGAAACCGCGACCAGGATCCAGACGCCCGCCGCGGTCCCGAGCACCCTACCGGCCAGGATCGAGAGGAACCCCCGAACGTCGATGTGGGCGCGCTCCCGCAGCGCCATCCACACCGTCAAGGGCAATGCCAGGAAGAGCACCGTGAACGGGACGGCCTCGGGCAGCACCAGCGCAAGCACCGGGACGCAAATCAGCGCAAAGCCGAACCCGATCGCGCCCTGGATCGTCCCCCCGATGGCGACGGAGAGCAGCACCAGCGCGAGCGGGCCGGCGGACAGGTTCGGCATCAGCGAAGGACGGGGTGCCCGCTCGACTGGATGTAGGCGGGCAGTAGCTCGCCGCGGTAGACGCCGTGCTTCGAGACCACCACCTCGGCGACGGCGGTCGTGGAGCCGGCGACCGACAGCGAGGGCCACACGAAGTTGCCGAGTCCCCAGAAGATCGGGCGGCGCCTGTAGGTGCTCATCGGCTGGAGCCGGTGGGAGTGGTGCCCGAATATGACGTCGGCCCCGGCGTCGACGAATCTATGGCCGAGGGCGACCTGCTCTGCCCGCGGCTGCGTGTCCAGCTCGACACCCCAGTGGATCGTGACGATCACGATGTCGGCTCCGCGGTCGGCAGCGCGGATGGCCCGCACCATCAGGCCGGCGTCGTGCCCGGCTGCCGTCCCTGGCTTCGCCTCCGTCGCGATCGCGTCGGGGTATGGGTCCACGACCTGGTCGAAGCCCACGACCGCAACCGTCCACCCGTTCACCTCGAGCAGAGCCGGCGACAGAGCCTCGTCCTCGTCGGCGCCGGCCCCCACCGGAGCGATGTCGTTGCGGCGCAGGTTCCGGATCGTGTCGACCAGCGCATCGGGACCGTAGTCGTAAGCGTGGTTGTTCCCTAGGTTCGCCACCTCGACGCCGGCCTCGCGCATCGACGGCAGGGCAGCGGGATCCCCGCGGAAGTTGAACTCCTTGGGCACGGCGCCTCCCAGGTCGGACACGGCGCACTCGAGGTTGATCACCGTTAGGTCGTCGCGCCTGAAGAGCCCGCCGAGGCCGGACCAGGCGTACCCGTACCCGTGAGCCCGGAAGTTGGGGATGTAGGTCGGGTCGACGTTCACGTCACCTGCGCCGTGGATCACGAGGCGTCCGCCGGACTCCTCGGGAGGAGCCGCTTCCTGCGCGCCCTCGGGACGAACTGGAGTGAGCGCTTCGCTCCCCGGAGCGGCCGACGCGGTCCCCGCTCGGGGCGCAACAGCGTCGGCGGGCCCGGTCGCCGGGCTCCGCGACATGATTCCCACGGCGACCGACAGGAGGAGGACCGCCACCACGATCCCTAAGGGGACCTTGCTCCTGCGGGCGTGGCGTCCCGTCACCGATCCGGCCCCGACACGATCTCCCGCGTCCGCTCGACGTCGTCCGAGATCGCCCGCACGAGCGCCTCGGGGGACACGAAGCGCTCCTCGTCGCGGAGCCTGGCCCAGAACTCCACCGACAGCGGCTGGCCCCGCAGGTCATGCCCGTCGTACTCGAGCAGGTAGGCCTCGACGTGAAGGGGCTCGACCCCGAACGTCGGGTTGGTGCCGACGCTGATGGCGGCCACGTAGGGGCTCCCGTGCAGCTCGACGCGTCCGGCGTAGATGCCTCCCCCCGGAAGAAGGAGGCGCGGCCAGGTGCGGAGGTTCGCCGTAGGGAAGCCGAGTTCCTTTCCGCGGCCGTGGCCGGGCACGACCTCGCCGTCGAGCACGAACCGCCGGCCGAGCGCCGTCTGCGGCCAGGCGAGGTCTCCCTCCGCCAGCGCATCTCGCACCGAGGAGGACGAGATCCGTCGCCCGTCGACGTCGAGGAGACCAACGCCCTCGGCCGTGAACCCGTGGGTCGGGCCTTCCTTCGACAGAGTCTCGACCGTTCCGAGGGCGCGGTGACCGAACGTGAAGTTGGCCCCGACCACGACGTGGACGGCGGCTAGGCCCTCCGCGAGGACGCGGCGCATGAACTCCTCAGCGGGCCAGCGGGACAGTTCCTCGGTGAACTCCAGCACGATCAGCGTATCGATGCCCACTGCCTCTATGAGCGACGCCCTGCGCTCTACGGTCGTGATGAGGCGCGGCACGTTGTCGGGCGTGAGGATCTCCCTCGGGTGACGGTCGAAGGTGACCGCGACGGCGCGGACGCCACGCTCGCGGGCTGCGTCGACCGTCCGGACGAGGACCGCACGGTGCCCGAGATGGACCCCGTCGAAGAACCCGATCGTGACGACCGCCTGGCCCGCCGCGAGCGGCAGCGCTTCGATGCCTCGCACCACGTCCATGGCGGGCAGGGTACCGGAGTCAGGAGCCGCTCAGAGGGTCAGAACGGGAGGGTCATCCCCGGTGGGGGCGACGTGCAGAGTTCGGACGTCCGCGTTTGCATGGCCGCCGCCGTGTCCGCGTACGCGGACTCGTCGACGACGTTACGGAGCTCCCCCGGGTCCGCGACCAGATCGTAAAGCTCCTGCTCGCCGGTCTCGTAGACGACGAACTTGAGCTCCTCCCCTCGCACCCCGCAGAAGCTCGGAACACGGTTCGTCGGCTTGGCCAGGCGCTCGAGCAAGAAGTCGGAGCGCCAGGACTCTCTCGGGTCGGAGAACAACGGGACGAGGCTCCTCCCGTCGAGGTCCGGAACGTCCACGCCTGCGAGCTCGAGCGCGGTTGGAGCCACGTCGATGTTGAGCACCAGTTGATCGTCGGTCCGGGCGGACGCGATCAGTGGGTCGTAGCGCACGACCGCCGGGACCCGGATCGACTCCTCGTACGGAGCGTGCTTCCCCTTCCAGCGGTGCTCCCCGAGCGAGTAGCCGTTGTCACCCATGAACACGACCATCGTGTTCGACAGCCGCCCGGTGCGCCTCAGCGCGTCCACGATATGCCCCACTGCCTCGTCGAGAGCTAGAAGCGTCGCCAGCTGGTCACGGCGATGTGAGTCCACGGTTGAGCTCTTGTCGTGGTCCCAGGGCTTGAGCGCACGGACCCAGTTCGGCTTGTCGAGAACGTCGGCCTCGTCGTAGCTCTCCGGCCTCCATTTCCCGACTCCTTTGAAGGCACCCTCGTGCCGCGGCGCCGGGGTCGACGGCGCGTGGGGCGCGTACGGCGCGTAGTAGGCGAAGAGCGGGCCGTTCGTGCTCTCGATGAACGACACGACCTCCGAGGCGAGCACGTCGGTGGAGTAATCGGACGGATCGCTCCGGTACGAGACGACGTTTCCGTCGAAGCTCAGACGATAGTCGAAGTAGCCGGACAGCGGGAACGCCACCCAGCGGTCCCACCCCGGCGGAACGTAATCCGCGTGGGACCAGTAGCGGTTCAGGTACTTCCCGAAGAGTCCAGTGGTGTAGCCCGCGCCCTGCAGCCAGGTGGCGAGCGTCTCGGAGTCGTCGAAAGCATCGAATCCCCCGTAGGGCGGAACGTTGTTCCAGACCCCGTTGCTGTGCGAGTACCTGCCGGTGAGTAGGCTCGCGCGGCTCGGGCAGCACAACGGGTTCGGGACGAAGGCGTTCGAGAACGTGATCCCTCTTGCGGCGAGCTTGTCCTGCACGGTCGGCATCGCCCACAGGGTGTCGAACCGCTGATCGTCCGAGTAGATGACAACGACGCTCGGAGGATCGGCCGGCGGCGCGGCCTGCGCCGAGCGCGCCGGGACGAGGCCGAGGAGAACCGTTCCGAGGACCAGGACCCGGACCACGACTCGCCGGATCGCCACCGCTCGCATGAGAGCGTTGTCGGCAGGGGACGCCACGGACTAAAGGCCGAGGCCGGACACTTCTCGGTATGGATCCCGGGGGGACGCCTGGGGCCCCTCGGCGGGATCTCGCGGCCGGTAGCCCCTGGTACCAACGAGCGGGGTCAGAGCGGCAGCGGCGTGCCCGGTGGCGGCGAGCTACACAGATCCCGAAGGCGGTCCGTCAACCGCCCGAGCATCGGGGCGTGCTTTGGCTCCGACGCGAGGTTGGTGAGTTCGAAGGGATCCTGCGTGAGGTCGTACAGCTCCAGTTCGCCGGTCTCGTATTCGATCAGCATCGCGTGCTTCCCGCGTACCGCGCAATAGCTCGGTACCCGAGACCCCGGCTTCTTCAACCGTTCGACCAGGAAGTCGGTCCGCCATGCGGTCCGCGCGTTCGTCAACAGCGGCACGGGGCTCTGGCCGTCCACGGCCGGCGTCGTCACACCGGCGATCTCGGCGGCCGTCGGTGCGACGTCGATGTTGAGGACGAAGTGCTCGTCCGCACGGCCCAGGCTCACGAGGGGGTCGTACCTGAGCACGAAGGGCACGCGGATACTTTCCTCGTACGCCATCAACTCCCCTCTCAGGCGGTGCTCGCCCCACGCGAAACCATTGTCTCCCATGTAGGCGATCATCGTGTTCGACAGCCGGCCGGTCCGTTCGAGAGCAGCCACGATCCGGGCCACCGCCTCGTCGACGGCCGGCAGCGAACGGAGCTGGCTCAGGCGGAACGCGTCGACCTTCGCCTGCTTCGTCTCCCCCCAGAGCCGGCCCGTCCGACCCCACGCAGGCTTGTCGGAGACGTCGGCCTCGTTGTAGCTGGCCGGCCGCCAGGCGGCCAGGTCAGAGAAGGCCGTCTCGTGACGCGGCGCGGGGATCGCGGGCTCGTGCGGCGCGTAGGGCGTGAAGTACATGAACAGCGGGCCGGTCGTGGAGTCGATGGAACGACTTGGCGTACCCGGCGAGCACGTCCGCTGAGTAGTCGGCGGGCCTCGCCCAGTGTGACACGAGGGTCCCGTCGACGTTCAGCTGGTAGTCGTAGTATCCAGAACGCGGGAACGCGCCACCTGTCCCACCCCGGCGGCACGTACGTGGGCGCGTCCCAATAGCCGTTCAGGTACTTGCCTAACAAGCCTGTCGAGTACCCCGCCCCCCGAAGCCACGTCGCCAACGTCGAGGAGTCGTCCAGTGCCGGGAATCCACCGTAGGGCATGACGTTGCGCCACACGCCGGTCGAGTGGGAATACTTGCCGGTCAGCAGGCTCGAGCGGCTAGGGCAACACACCGGGTTCACGACGAACGCGTTGGTGAAGGTGACGCCGCGGTCCGCGAGCAGCGTCTGGACGTTCGGCATCGCCCAGAGGGTGTCGGCACGCTGGTCGTCCGTGTAGATGATGACCACGCTGGGCGGCTCCGCGGACGTGGCGGCACCGCGGACCGGAGCAAGCAATACCCCGGCAGCGAGCACGGGGGCGACCGCCCATCCACGTGCGCCACGGGATCTGATCGCGGATCGCATCTCATAAGGTGAAATCGACGAGAGTCACCACCCGGCGCATCCCGGGACGGAAAAGCTTCGACTAAGGCTCGGCAAAGACCGGGCCGACTTCTCAGGCCGGGCCCAAGATCACGAGCGGGCGCGCGTGGGCGCCCCTATCCCGGTAGACGCCTATCAGTCGGTCGCCGGGACCGAAGACCCCGTAGGGGCCGGCGATCCCAGCGGGACCCAGGATCCTTCCGTGCGAGGCGGCTACCGCCTCCTCCTGATCGATGTCCAGCCGGGGGAGGTGCGCGACGGCCGCCTCGAGAGGAAGCGGGTCCCCGGGCGCCTCGGGCCGACCGGCCCCGGCGAGCGCGAACTCACCGATGCTCGTTCGAACCAACCTGACGAGGTACGCACCGCACCCAAGCGTGCTGCCGAGGTCGGCCACAAGCGCGCGCACGTAGGTGCCGCTGCTGCACGTCACCCGGAACTCGACGTCCCGGCCGTCGAAGCCGAACACGTTGAACGCCTCGATACGGATCGGCCGGGCCTCGGCTTCGACGGCCTCGCCTCGCCTCGCCGCCTCGTAGAGCTTCTTGCCTCCCACCTTCACGGCCGAATACGCGGGTGGTCGCTGCATGGACTCCCCCACCAGCGCCCGGGCCGCGCGCTCGACGTCGCACCTTTCGGCGGCGACCGGCGCCGTCCTAACGAGCGCGCCCTCGGCATCCAGCGTGTCCGTCTCCTCGCCGAGCCGCGCCGTGCCCTCGTAGGTCTTGTCGAGCTCCGACAGGAAGCGGAGGAGCCGGGTCGCACGTCCGACGCCGAGCAGAAGGAGCCCCGTCGCCATGGGGTCGAGCGTCCCCGCGTGCCCGACCTTTCGCGTGCCCAGGGCCCGGCGCACCGAGTCGACGACATCGTGGGAGGTCACGCCCTCGGGCTTGTTGACGAGGAGAAGGCCCTCGGGACCCGCGTTCACGCCCCTCCCCGGAGAGATCGCTTCAGCGCCTCGATGGTGTCGGCCGGCCCGAGGTCGGACGTGTACCCCGCCGCGAGCCGGTGCCCGCCGCCGCCGTTTGCCGAGGCGATCGTCGCGAGGTCGTGACCGCCCCGCGAGCGCATGCTCACCTTGAACCTGCCGTCGCGCTGCTGCTTGAGCACCACGGTGACGTCGGCCTCTCGCGCCGTGCGAACCACGTCGATCAGGTCGTCGGTCTCCGCCGGGTGCACCCCCGCATCGGCCAGATCGGCGCGGGTCAGGTAGGTCCAGACCATATCGACGGCGGGCTCGTGCTTCATGCGCCCAAGCGCCGACCCGAGGAGGCGCAGGTAGGCGATCCCGTTGTCCTCGTAGAGGCCCCGCGCGAGCTTCGCGTGATCGAAGGGGAACTCCCGGAGCTCGGCCGCGAGTCGCAATACTTCCGGCCTCACGGCCTCGTACTGGAACCGCCCCGTGTCGGTGACCAGCCCCGCGTACAGGCAGGCGGCGGCGCCCCCCGGGATCTCGCCGCCCATCCTCCGGATCAGCCCGTAGACGAGCTCCGCGGTGGACGAGGCCGCCGGGGAGACGAGCGGGATCGTGCCGAGCCCGTCGTTGCTCACGTGGTGGTCGATCCAGATGACCGTCGAGGCCTTCCGGACGCGCCCAGCGAGCGGCCCAAGCCGGTCGATCGAGGCGCAGTCCAGCGTGACGAGCACCGGTGGTTCCTTGGGGAAAGAGGCCGGCGCGACCAGGGCGTCCGCCCCCGGGAGGAGGTCCAACCAGCGCGGCGGCTCGAACGGGTCGTTCCCGAACGAGCACACTGTCTCGACGCCCCTCGCCCGAAGGAAGTTCGACAGCCCGAGCATCGAGCCGAGCGCGTCGGCGTCCGGGTTGACGTGACAGGCGAGAGCCACGCTGTCGGCGCGGCGGAGCGCCTCCGCCGCCAGGTCGAGAGTCTCATTCATCTCCGGCCTCTGCCCGTTCCTTGGCCACCTGCTCGAGAAGTCGGTCGATCCTCGTCGCCTGGTCGAGGTCGACCTCCAGGAACTCCAGGTCGGGGAGGAACTTCAGCCTGACCTGGTCCCCGATCACTTGCCTGAGGTGCGTCCGGGCGGAGCGCAGTCCGGCCGCTGTCGCCTTCCTCTCCTTCTCGTCGCCGAGCGCCGTGTAGGACACTCGGCAGTGGCGGAGGTCCGGAGTAACCCGGACCTCTGTGATGGTGACGAACCCGATCCGCGGGTCCTTCAGCTTGGGGATCTCCTCGGCGAGGATCTCGCGGAACTCCTCGGAGACGCGGCTCGGGCGGGTACCGTCGGGCATCGGATCACTCCTCGGGCTCGTGGAGCGTGAGCTCGGCCTCGATCACCTCTATCCGGGGCTGGCGCTCGACGAAGCGCTCGACCTCGTGCATGACCCTCTTCAGGTGATATCGCTCGGCGGCGACGGCCGCCACGGCGACCGCGGTCCGCTGCCAGAGATCTTGATGGTCGACCTCCGCGACCGCGACGTTGAACTTCGAGCGAAGCCCGGCCGTGAGCGTCTTCACCACGTGTCGCTTCTCCTTCAGGGACCCGCACCCGGGGATCCGGAGGTCGAACCGCTCGAGCGCTACCAGCACGGCACCGCCCGAGGATCAGATCCGGCGCGCGACCTCGCGCACCTCGTAGGCCTCGATGACGTCCCCCTCCTTCACGTCCTGGAAGTTCTCGATCCCGATGCCGCACTCGTAGCCCTCCGCCACCTTCGAGACGTCCTCCTTGAAACGACGCAGAGAGCCGATCCTCCCCTCGTAGACGACGACGCCGTCGCGCACGAGACGCGCGCGGGAGTTGCGCGAGATGTTCCCCGACACCACGTAGCATCCGGCCACGACACCGATCTTCGGGACGCGGAACAGCGCCCGGACCTCGGCTCGGCCGAGCTCCTCCTCCTGCTGTTCGGGCGCCAGCATGCCCGACAGTGCCGCCTTCACGTCGTCGATCGCCTCATAGATCACGCGGTAGAGACGGACGTCCACGCCTTCGCGCTCGGAGAGCTCGCGGGCCTTCGCGTCGGGCCGCACGTTGAAGCCCACGACGATCGCCTGCGAGGCCATCGCGAGCTGGATGTCGCTCTCGGTGATGGCGCCGGCCGCCTGGTGGATGAGTCTCACCTTCACCTCGTCCTGAGGGAGCTTGAGGAACGCATCGGCAAGCGCGCCGAGCGAGCCCTGGACGTCGGCCTTCACGACAAGGTTCAGCTCCGGGACCTCGGCCGCGCGCGCCTGCGCCATCAGGTCCTGGAGGGTGGCGGCACGCGCGGTCGTGACAAGCTCGGCCGCGCGCGCCTTCGCCTCGCGCTCCTGCCCGATGTGGCGAGCCTCGCGCTCGTCGGCGACGGATCGGAACTCGTCGCCCGCCTCGGGGACCGCGCTCCAGCCAAGGACCTGGACCGGTTTGCTGGGTCCAGCGGACTTCACCGGCTGGCCATTCTCGTCGAGCATCGCCCGGACCTTCGCGAACACGGTTCCGGAGACAACGGCGTCGCCGACCTCGAGCGTGCCCCTCTGCACGAGCACCGTCGCCACGGGTCCGCGCCCCTTGTTGAGATGGGCCTCGATCACGGCACCGCGCGCGGTGCCTTCGGGATCTGCCTTGAGTTCCTGCAGGTCGGCGACGACGAGGATCGTATCGAGCAGGCCGTCCAGGTTGGTCGCGGCCTTGGCGGATACGTCCACGAACTCGAAGTCGCCGCCCCAATCCGAGGGCACTACCTCGCGCTCGACGAGCTGCTGGCGAACCCGCTGGGGGTCTGCCTCGGGCTTGTCGACCTTGTTGACCGCTACCACGATCGGGACGCCGGCGGCCCTCGCGTGGTCGAGGGCTTCGAGAGTCTGGGGCATCACGCCGTCGTCGGCGGCGACCACCAGGACGGCGATGTCGGTGACCTGGGCGCCGCGGGCACGCATGGCGGTGAAGGCCTCGTGCCCCGGGGTGTCGATGAACGTGACCTCCCGGCCCTCGGTGTGAACCTGGTACGCGCCTATGTGCTGGGTGATCCCGCCGAACTCCTGCGCGACGACGTCGGTCTTGCGGATAGCGTCGAGAAGTTTCGTCTTTCCGTGGTCCACGTGCCCCATCACCGTCACGACGGGCGGTCGGGGTCGCAGCCGGCTCTCGTCGACGACCTCTTCCTCCGGCTCCTCCTCCGCGACGCCGACGAGCTCCGCCTCGTAGCCGAGCTCGTGCGCGACCAAGTGGATGGCGTCGTCGGATAAGGAGGTGGTGGCCGTCGCCATCTCCCCCAGCCCGAACAGGAGCTTCACGATCTCCGCCGGTGAGCTCCCGACCTTCTCCGCGATCGTCTGGGCTGTGGCGCCGCGTGTGACTCGAAGTACGGGCAGTGCCGGACCGGAGGGCTCGGGCGCGGGGGCAAGAGGTGGCGCTGCGGGCGCGGGCGGCGGAGCCGGCGCTGCGGGCGCCTCCTCAAGGGCGGGCGGAGGCTGCTCCTCCACCGCCTTCTGTTCAGCCCTCTTAGCTTCGGCCTTCTTCTTGGCCTTCGGCTTGGGTGCGGGCTCCTCGACGGCCTGGCGTGGGGGTCTGGCGCCCGGCACGGCCTTGCCTCCGGACGCGCGGAGGCGAGGCACAGCCTCCTCGGGGACCGAGGAGGACGCCGAGCGGCCCCCGTAGCCCATCTCCTCGAGCGCCGCGAGCAGGTCCTTGCTCGCGACCCCGAGCTCCTTCGCCAGTTCGTGAACCCTCAACGCCTCACGACCCTTCCGATGTCGTCTCTTAGCCTAGCGAGTTCCTCGGAGCTCAGGCCGGACCGGAGGGCTCGGGCGAACGCACCTCGTTTGGTCGCCAGCTCGGCACAGCCGGCATCACGGTGGACGTACGCGCCGCGCCCGGGCGCCGTCCCTTCCGCGTCGACCGTGACGACGCCGTCGGGGAGCCGGGCTACGCGTAGCAGCTCGCGCCTCGGCGCCTTCTCCCGGCATCCCACGCACGTGCGCTCGGGCTCGTGCCACCGGCCCACGGCTACCCCTTAGGTGTTTCCTCCGCGGACGGGTCCGTGCTCTTCGCGGGAACAGGAGCATCGGACACGGAGTCAACCTCGGATGCCTCCCCACCGGGCTCTTCGGTCTCTGCCGCATGACCCTCTTCTTCCGCCTCCGTCGCCTCGGGTGGAGCGGCAGGGGCGCGCGAGGCCTCGGCCAGCTGGGTCTCGCTCCGGATGTCCACGCGCCAGCCGGTCAGCCGCGCAGCGAGCCGGGCGTTCTGGCCTTCCTTCCCTATCGCGAGTGATAGCTGGTAGTCGGGCACAACCACCAGCGCGGTCGCCGTATCGGGGTCGACACGCACCTCCTTGACCTTCGCCGGCTGGAGAGCGTTCGCGACGAACTCCGGCGAGTTCAGGCTGAACGGCACGACGTCGATCTTCTCCCCGCGAAGCTCGTTCACGACCATCCGAACGCGACTCCCCTTCGGGCCGACGCACGCACCGACCGGGTCCACGCCCGGCTCCTTCGAGGACACGGCGATCTTCGAGCGGTGTCCCGGCTCGCGCGCGACCGCCTCGATCGTCACTATGCCCTCCTCGATCTCCGGAACCTCCATCTCGAAGAGCTTCTTCAGCAGTCCAGGGTGCGACCGAGAGACGACGATCTGCGGGCCCTTCGTGCCTCTTCGGACCTCCGTGATGAACGCCTTCAGGCGCTCGCCGTGACGCAGGGCCTCGCTCGGGACCTGCTCGGCCTGCGGCAGGAGAGCCTCGACCTTGCCGAGGTCCAGCAGCGTGTAGCGCCGCTCCTGTTGCTGGACGATCCCGGTCACGACGTCGCCCTCGCGGTCGGCGAACTCCTCATAGGTCATGTCTCGCTCGGCATCGCGCAGCTTCTGGAAGATGACCTGCTTCGCCGTCTGTGCCCCGATCCGGCCCTTGAACTCGTCGGTCACCTCGACCGGCTGCTCGCCGGTCACCTCCGTGTGGGTCGTCTCGCCGTCCTCGTCCTCCACCTCGACGAGGTCCTGGAGCCAGACCTCCATGTCACCGGTATCGGCGTCGAGCTTCGCACGAACCCCGAAGCTCTCCTCGTCGAGGTCGGGGTGCTGCTGCTTCCACCATGCCTTGAAGGCGGAGGCCAGCGCCTCCTCGAGACTCGCGAGGATCGTCTCGAACGCGATGCCGCGCTCGCGCTCGAGCTCCTTCAGCGCCTGGATCACCTCTTGGTTCACTTCCCGCTCCTCATCTCCGCGTCCCAATCGGGGACCGTCTTCGCCGACGTGAGCTCGGCGTAGGGGACGCGCAGCTCTCCGCCGGCGGTGGCGAGCACTATCGCCTCCGCGTCGGCCGAGACCAGCGCGCCCTCGTGGACCCTCGAGCCGTAAACCGGCTCGCGGGTCTTGACCTTCACCTTCTCGCCCAAGCTCCGCCGGAACTGGCTGGGGGCGCGCAGCAGCCGCTCGAGGCCGGGCGAGGTCACCTCGAGGTCGTACGAGCCCCGCCAGAAGTCCTCGAGGTCGAGCCGCCGGGAGATTAGCTCGGACACCTCGGAGATCGTGTCCAGGTCCACGCCGCCCTCCCGGTCGACCGCCACGCGGAGGATCCGCCGGCCCCGATCCCTCCGGAACACGACCTCCCAGAGCTCCAGCCCGGCCGCCTCGACCACCGGCCCGACCAGCGCCTCCACGTCCATCTCGTCCTCTTCGCGCGCCCGAGCGCGTCCCTCGAAAAAGAAAGTGGGCGCGTGCCCACTTCTGGTCGATCGAAGTCTCTTGCCGAGCGAGTATAGCCGAGGGGAGCCTCGCACGCTGCGTAGACTCCCCACTACCGGCGCATGGCCTTGCACGCGCGGTCGAGGAGCTCCTCTGGGAACCGCCGGCCCGGACTACGGAGCGGAGGCCAGAAGCTGGGACACCGCGTCGGCGGCGCGCTCGAGCGGTGCGGTCGTCCTCTCACCCGTCGCTCGAAGTTTGAGATCCACAGTCCCGGTGCTCACACCTCGCCTGCCGACCACGACCTGTACCGGGTAGCCGATCAGGTCGGCGTCGGCGAACTTCTCGCCGGCAGTCCGCTCGCGGTCGTCGATCACGACCTCGACGCGGCGGTCCTCAAGCTCGGCGTAGATGCGCTCGGCCTCCGCCACGACGCCCTCGTCGTCGCGGTTCGCTATCAGAACACATACCTCGTACGGCGCGACGGCCCTCGGCCAGGCCAGCCCCGCATCGTCGTGGTGCTGCTCGACGACGGCGGAGACGATGCGCGAGACGCCTATCCCGTAGCAGCCCATCACGAACGGGCGCTCGATCCCGTCCTCGTCCACGAAGGTGGCCTTCAGAGGGTCGGAGTACTTCGCCCCGAGCTGGAACGTGTGTCCCACCTCGACGGACCGTCCGACCCGAAGCGAGCCGCCGTCGCGCGGGCACGGATCGCGGTCCCGCACCTGGGCGAGGTCCGCCCATACGTCGACCTCGAAGTCGCGACCCAGCACGACCCCGGTCGTGTGGTGGTCGGCGCGATTCGCGCCCGCCACCCACTCCGATCCGCCTCGGATCCGATAGTCGGCCACCACCAGCACGCCGTCGTGACCCTGGGGTCCGACGAATCCCTTCAGCATCCCGTGCCGATCGAAGTCGGCATCCTCGAACATCCGCACCTCGGCGGGCGCCACGGCCCGGCGGAGCTTTCCCTCGTTCAGCTCTCGATCGCCGGGAACGAGCACGAGCGCAGGCCGGCCGTCGATCTCGTGCGCGAGCGACTTGAGCACGCGGGCGGGGGGAACGCCGAGCAGCGCCGTCACGTCCTTCACGGTGTAGGCCCCCGGGGTGTGGACTACCTCGGGAGGGACGGCGCCCGGCTCCGCCGCGTCGGGCGGAGCGGCGACGGCGGCCTCCACGTTTGCGGCGTAGTCGCAGGTCTCGCAGGAAACGTACAGGTCCTCCCCAACCTCGGCCTTCGCCATGAACTCGTGGTTGACGTCGCCCCCGATCAGGCCCGGGTCGGCCTCGACCTCGACGATCGAGAGCCCGCACCGGGAGAACACCGCTCGGTAGGCGTCGACCATCTTCTGGTAGGACTCGCGCATCCCCTCTACGTCGCGGTCGAAGGAGTAGGCGTCCTTCATCAGGAACTCACGGGCCCGCAGCAGGCCCGAGCGCGGCCTTGCCTCGTCCCGGTACTTCCACTGGATCTGGTAGATGTTCACCGGCAGGTCCCGGTACGACTCGTACTCCTGCGCGACCAGCGGTGTGACTATCTCCTCATGGGTGGGGCCGAGGCCGAGCTCGCGCCCGCTCCGGTCGTGGAGAGTGAACATGAGCTGCTCCGCCGCGTAAGCCTGCCACCGACCGGTGAGCTTCCACGGCTCGGACGGAAGTATCGCCGGCATGCGGACCTCCTGGGCGCCGGCCCGATCCATCTCCTCCCGGACTATCTGCTCGACCTTGCGGAGGGTGCGCAGGCCGAGCGGCATGAACGTGTAGACGCCCGAGATCACCTGGCGGATGAACGCCGCACGCAGCAGCAGCCGGTGGGAGGGTGCCTCGGCCTCGACGGGATCCTCCCGCAGAGTGCGCGCGAATAGCCGGGAAAGCCGCATAGCGCAAGGATACCCGTGTCGCGTGCTCCCTTAGATCACCGCCACCACATCGACGACCTGCTGAAAGGTGAACGTCGATCCCGCGCCGTCGGACTTCGCGATCGCGTTCACCATCGCCATCCGCGTGCCGTCGGCCGGGTCGCGCGAGATCGCGTTGTAGTCGCCCCAGCGTTCCTCGCCGACACCCCACTCGTATCGCGCCTCACCGGCCGAGACCTGCGCGAACCCGAACGCGTCTGTGTTCGTGTTGATGTCCACCCCGTAGGCGGAGAGGCAGACGTCGTCCGGTCCGCTCGCGCCACTCACCGCCATCAACAGGTTGCCGAGGGAGTCCGTTGCGACGACCGGCCAGCCGAGGTCGAGGCGGCTCTGTCCCACGATGCCCCTCTCCACCATCGAGTTCCCCAAGGTGTTGGCGACGTCGACCTCGTACCAGCGGGCCGACGACTCGAGGTAGCCTCCGCCGATGTCCGACTCGACGGCGTGCGCGGCGTAGACGTTTCCGAGGTCCACGTCGAAGAAGGCGTTAACGAGGCGGAGATCGCCCGTGTCCCAGCGGGTGTTCGGGTTGCTTCGACTGCCTCCGCACTGCGTGCCCGAGGGCGCCGTGAAGGCGGTCCCGACCTTGAAGGCCTCGTTCGCGAGCTTGAGCCGCCCGTTCACGACCTTCAGCCGCCAGAGGACGAGCTTGTGGCCCCAGCCGCCGAAGTACTCGAAGGAGAGCAGGTACTGCACCTTGGACGCGGCGCCGGTCCCGTTCGTCACTGCCGGCTGGACGGTGAAGGACTTCGAGCCGTCGGGGTTCTCCACCTCGTCGCCGGCGAAGACCTTCGGCGTCACGCCCTCGCAGTTGTAGAGCTTCGACTTGGGGAACGAGAGGATCTGCGCGTAGTGATAGGGGAAGCTGCCGAACCCGAACTGGTTCGTCGAGATGGTCACCCGGTTCGATGTGAACCCCAGCAACGGGTAGTCGGCCCACGAGACCTTCGAGTCGTCGACCTGGTCGCCGGCGAACTTCTTGATGCACCAGGTGCCCTTCTTCGGCGCCGTCGCGTCGGGGATCGTAGCCACCACGATCCACGAGCGCTTGCTCGCATCGTGGACGGCGAGATACACGAGGACGAAGTGGTCGTCGTAGGGGTCGTAGACGATCTTCGGATCGAAATCGATCGTTCCCCCCGGGAACTCGAAACCCCCGGGCTTGATCTCCGTCTTAAGTCGGAGCGGGGGGGTGAAGTTCCCGTGCGGGGTGCCGTTCGGCTTGTAGACGGCGGCCCACGTGTTCACCGCCGTCACGTAGAAGCTGTCGCCTATCGCGCCGGTCGGATCGGCCGGCGAATACTGGTACTTGGAGATCGCGTCGAACCCGCTGTCCACCACAGGGACGCGTGGGGAGAACCTCGGTGGTACCGAAGGCGACCTGGTCGTCGAGGCGCCGCCCCGTTCCTTGGCGGCAGCGAGGACGTCCTCCGCGACGATCGAGAGGTTGGTCGGGCGCATCGCACGCTGGGCGCGAGGCCTCGAGGCGCCAGACCCCAGGGCATCGGGGCCGGAGAAGCCCAGCAGCAGAAGCGTTGCGACGAGCGGAACGACCCTACGGGTCATCGGTGCCTCCTCGGGAGCGAGCCGGGCCCGCCCAAGGTACACCACGGTCCGGCCACCAACGGGCAGGCGCCGAAAGTCCCGGCCGTTGACGAGGAGGCACCGAAGGGTCGACAATCCCCGGACCATGATCGGATGCGCGTGGGCGTGGCGCGGGGGCTCGGGGAGCCCGGTGCGGGCGCGCGTCTAGGCCAACGACCACCAAGCACCGCAGGAGCCCCGGGCGAGGAACCCGGGGCCTTTCGTTTCTTCGGGGGTGGATCCTTGAGGATCGGGCTGGATCGCGAGACCTTCGACGCGCTTGCCGCGGAGTGGCCGCTCGTGCCCGTGTGGGCCGAGCTGCTGGCCGACGTCTCGACTCCG
Source organism: Actinomycetota bacterium (assembly GCA_035288045.1). Taxonomy (GTDB): domain Bacteria; phylum Actinomycetota; class UBA4738; order UBA4738; family HRBIN12; genus DATEBA01. Next base: position 7,052 of record DATEBA010000012.1, on the reverse strand, counting down.
GTGGGGCTGTTCCCGGAGCTGGCCGGAGACGGCCCCGGCGTCCTGCTCGAGAGCGTCGAGCGGAGCGAGCGCTGGGGGAGGTACTCGTTCGTCGCCGGCGACCCCGCGGCGGTCGTCGTGGTCGACACCGACGGCGGTGTGGAGGTACGAGACGTCGCGCGGGACCTGCCGCTGCCCGACGTTCCCGCGCGCGCCGACACTGGAGCCGCTCTCCGGTCTCTCGCCTACGCGCTGCGCGGACCTCGCGTGGCCGGTCTCCCGTCACTCACGGGCGGCCTGGTCGGGTTCCTCGCCTACGAGGCCGCGGAGCTCCTGGACGGGCATCCTCATCCCTCCGGAGACGTGCCGTGCCCTCCGGTCGGGCTGCTCGTCGTCGATCGGGCCGTCGTGTTCGACCACTGGCAGCAGCGCTTGCTACTGGTCGCTCACGCCCGCGCGTTCGACGCCGGGGTGGAGGCCGTGGAGCATCTCGCGGAGCACGTGACCCGCGCGGCTCCCCCGCCGCCTGAACCCGTCGAAGGGACGGCGCCGCCGGCGGAGCCAAGGCCGAACATGCCCGACGAGCGCTACCGCGAGATCGTCGTGGGATTCAAGGAGCACATCTTGGCCGGCGACATCTTCCAGGGAGTCCCATCGCGGCGGGTGTCGTTCCCGGCCGGCGAGGGCGGATACCCGATCTACAGACGCCTGCGCGTCACCAACCCCTCGCCGTACATGTTCTTCCTGCGGATGCTCGGGATCGAGCTCGCTGGGAGCTCGCCCGAGCCGCTCGTGCGGGTGGAGGGAAGGCGTGTTTCCACGCGCCCGATCGCCGGGACCAGGCCTCGCGGACGGAGCGAGGTGCGCGACCGCCTTCTCGAGCACGAGCTCCTGGCCGACCCAAAGGAGCAGGCCGAGCACGCGATGCTCGTCGATCTGGCGCGGAACGACCTAGGGCGCGTCTGCACGCCGGGAAGCGTGCGTCCGACGGAGCTGATGGTCGTCGAGCGCTTCTCGCGAGTCATGCACATCGTGAGCACCGTGGAAGGCGAGCTCGCCGAGGGGCGGCATCCCCTCGATGCCCTGGCCGTGACGTTCCCGGCCGGAACGGTCACCGGCGCGCCGAAGCGCCGGGCGATGGAGTTGATCGCCGAGGCCGAGCCGACCGCGCGCGGCCCGTACGCGGGCGCGGTCGGCTACCTCACGTTCGCGGGCGATCTCGACTTCTGCATCACGATCCGGACGGCCGTCGTGTCAGGCGGCGAGGTCCACGTACAGGCGGGCGCCGGCGTCGTCGCCGACTCCGACCCCGAGTCCGAGCTCCAGGAGACGAAGGCGAAAGCGGCGGCGCTGCTCCCGGCGGTCGCCGGTGAGACACTCGTCGCCGGAGGGGAGACCCCGCGATGATCCTGGTCGTCGACCACTACGACTCGTTCGTCTACAACCTCGTCCAGCTGGTCGAGGGCTTCGGTCGCGCGACCGAGGTGGTCCGGTCCGACGCCGAGCCGGCCGAGTCGCTCGTCGAACGACAACCGGAGGCCGTGATCCTGTCCCCCGGCCCGGGCCGGCCCGAGGACGCCGGGTGCATGACCGAGCTCCTGGCAATCCTTCCGGCCGAGACGCCGGTGCTCGGCGTCTGCCTCGGTCACCAGGCGATCGGGGTCGCGGCCGGCGGGCGTGTCGACCGCGGACCCGAACCCGTGCACGGCAAGGCCTCGCTCGTGTTCCACGAGGGCAAGGGGATCCTCTCGGGCGTGTCGACCCCGTTCGAGGCCGGTCGCTACCACTCCCTGGTCGTGACGCGGGAGGACCTGCCCGAGGAGCTCCAGCTCACCGCGTGGACCGAGGAGGGCCTGGTGATGGCGACGCAGCACCGCGACTTGCCCCGCTTCGGCGTGCAGTTCCATCCGGAGTCGATCCTCACGCCAGAGGGCCCGCGGATCGTCGAGAACTTCCTCGAGCTTGCGCGGTAGGGAGGACGCGGACTACGAGGCCGCGTCGGCCGTCTCCGCAGCGATCTTCTTGGCCTCGTCGATCAGACGCTCGACGAACTCCCCCTCGGGAATCTTGTCGATCACCTCGCCCTTCACCACGAGGAAGCCCTGACCCTTTCCGGCCGCGATCCCGAGGTCGGCCTCGCGGGCCTCGCCCGGCCCGTTCACCACGCACCCCATCACGGCCACGCGGATCGGCGCCGTGATCCCCTCGCGCTCCAGCGCCTCGTTCACCTGCTTCGTCAGGCCGAGCACGTCGACCTCCGCGCGACCGCACGAGGGACACGCGACGAGGTCGAGCGTGCGCTTGCGCAACCCGAGAGACTGGAGGATCCAGCCGCCGACCTTCACCTCTTCGACCGGGTCGTCGGTGAGCGACACCCGGATCGTGTCACCTATGCCCTCGGAGAGAAGCGCTCCGATGCCGACCGCGCTCTTCACCCCGCCCATGGGCATCGGTCCCGCCTCCGTCACCCCGAGGTGGAGCGGGTAGTCGCACGCCTCCGCGAGCATCCGGTACGCGGAGATCATCTCGGCCGGGTTCGAGTGCTTGACCGAGATCTTCATGTCGAAGAAGTCCTCCTCCTCGAGGATCCGGGTCTCGTTCAGGGCGCTCTCGACGAGCGCCTCCGCGCTCGGACGCCCGTGCCTCTCGAGCAGGGCCCTCTCCAGCGACCCGGCGTTCACGCCGATCCGGATCGGCACGCCGCGGGCCTTTGCCTCACGAGCGATGAGACGCACCTTGTCCTGGTACTTGATGTTCCCCGGGTTGATCCGCAGGCCGTGGACGCCGGCCTCGAGCGCGGCCATCGCGTACTTCCATTGGAAGTGGATGTCTGCGATCACGGGGATCGTCGCGTGCCGGGCTATCTCCTCGAGGGCCTCCGCGTCCTCCCAGTGCGGCACGGCGACACGGACCATCTCGCAGCCGGCCGCGACGAGCGACGCCATCTGCTGGAGCGTGGCGTTCACGTCGGCGGTCTTGGTGGTCGTCATCGACTGCACGCGGATCGGTGCGTCGCCGCCGACCTCGACCCAGCCGACCTTCACCTTCCGGCTCTTCCGGCGCTCCCCCACCATCCGGCGACTATTCCCCGAAGACGTGGAAGACGATCTGGCGCTCCTTGGGGTCGTCCATCTCGAAGAGGAACAGCCGCTGCCAGCGCCCGAGCATCGGCTCGCCGGACGTGACCGGGATCGCGTGCGAGGTCGCGGACAGGAGCATCGCCTTGGCGTGGGAGTGCCCGTTCTGCCGCTCGTGGACCTCGTCCAGGTTCTGGGTACGGCGCTCGAGGTCGTCGTGGGCGTAGTAGGTGTCCTCCGGTACCAGGGCCTCGACCCGCTTGCGGAAGTCCTCCTGCGCGCCGTCCTCCCACTCGTTCATGAGCAGGGCGCAGGTCGTGTGCGGACAGTAGGCGATGGCTGCCCCGTCGGTCACGCCGGAGTCCTTGATCGCCATCCGCAGGTCGTCCGTGAGGTCGAGGTAGGAGTACCGCGCCGCGGGCGTCACCTCGATCGTCAGAGTGCTCGACTTCAACTCTTCCTCCTAGCGTCGGCCGGCGGGACGGCCGGCACCTCGAACGTGAACACGCTCCCCATCCCTTCCTCGCTCTGCGCCCAGATCCTGCCACCGTGCGCCTCGACGACGGACCTCGCGATCGCCAGGCCGATCCCGGTCCCGCCGTCCTCGCGCGAGCGAGCCGGGTCGACACGGTAGAACCGCTCGAACAGTCGCGGCAGGTGCTCGGCGGCGATCCCCGAACCGGTGTCGGCGACCCGGACCTCCAGCGTCCCGTTGCGGCGGGTGGCCTCGACCGTGACGCGCCCTCCGGCCGGGGTGAACCTGACGGCGTTGTCCAGGAGGTTGTAGAGCACCTGGTGGAGCCGCTCCCGGTCCACGTAGGCCGGCGGCAGGTCGGGGGGGAGCTTACTCTCGACGGCCACGCCCCGGCCCGCACGGGAGACCTCGATCTCGGAGAGCACCTGCGACACGAGGGGCGGGAGGGAGACCTCCTCGCGCTCCAGCGGGACCTCGCCCGATTCGAGCCGCGAGAGGTCGAGCAGCTGGTCCACGAGCCGCGCCAGGCGGTCGGACTGGGCGAGCATCACCTGGAGGGTCTCCGGGTCCGGCTTCTCCACGCCGTCGAGCAGGTTCTCCAGGTGCGCTCGCAGCGCCGAGATCGGCGTCTTCAGCTCGTGGGAGACGTTGGCCACCAGGTCGCGGCGAAGCTGCTCGAGGCTCTCGAGCTCGGCGCCCATGCGGTTGAACGCCTGGGCGAGCTCCCCGACCTCGTCGCGCGAGGCCGTCTGCACACGCCGCGAGTAGTCCCCGCTCTCCATCATGCGGGCGGCCGCGGCCATGTCACGGAGCGGCTGGGTCATGCCGCGAGCGAGCCACCGGGCGAGGACGAGCGCGATCGCCGCGGCCACCGCCCCGGCGAGGAGGAACTGCCACCAGAACGAGCGCAGGAAATCGAGCGCCGCACCGAGACGGTGCAGGAGCCCGCCCCCGACCTCCGGCTCGACGTTTGCGAGCGCGTACGCGAGTAACAGGAACACGAGCGCGAGCGTCATGCCCACGGCGAACACGATCGTGGAGCCGAGCTTCGCCCGGATGGTCGGGAGTCGCTGGAGGAGCGGCACTCAGGGCCCCCCGTCGAAGGCGTAGCCCACGCCATGAACGGTGCGCACGAACCGCGGCTCGACGCCGTCCTCGCCGAGCTTCCTGCGGAGCCGCGCGACGTGCGAGTCGACCACACGCCCGCCCGCGTAGTCGCGGTACCCCCACACACGGTCCATCAGCTGCTCGCGCGTCAGCACGACCCCCGGGTCGCGCGCGAGCACCAGGAGGATCTCGAACTCGAGCGGCGTGAGCTGCACATCGCTCCCGTCGACGGTCACGCGACGACGTGAGGGGTCCACCACGAGACCACCTCTCTCGATAGGTCCGGCGGCCGGCGTCTCGCGGATCCGCTCGACGCGCCGAAGGATCGCCTTCACCCGGACGGAGAGCTCGCGCAGGCTGAAGGGCTTCGTAAGGTAGTCGTCGGCGCCGACCGCGAACCCCGCGACCTTGTCCGCTTCCTCGGTCCGGGCGGTGAGCATCAGGACCGGCGTCCACTCCCGCCTCTGCATCTCCTTACAGACCTCGAGCCCATCCATCCCCGGGAGCATGAGGTCGAGTACGACCAGGTCGGGGGCCTGCTCCGCGTGGGCGCGGATCGCCTCCGGGCCGTCGTGCGCCACGAGGACCCGGAACCCCTCGCTCTCGAGGCGCGCGCGAACTGCCTCGGCGATCGCTTCCTCGTCGTCGACGACGAGCACGGTCTGCGTCCCCACGCACCTCATCGTAGTTCCGTCGCGGCGCTGCCCGTAGGGCGGGATGTTGAGAACTTGTTGAAGTCGGCCGGGCGTGCCTACGGGAACAGGTCCGGCAGCGGCTTCACGATGTCGAGGTAGATGAGGCTCACCGTAACGAGGAGGAAGAACGAGAGCACGACCGCCGACACGGGGATGAGCCGCCGAGGGTCGATCCGCTTGCGCGTCGCACCCTCGATCGCGACGACGGCCAGGTGGCCGCCGTCGAACGGCGGGAGCGGCAGCAGGTTGAGGAGCCCCACCCAAACGTTCAGGCTTCCGATCATGTACACGAGGTCGGCCAGGTAGCCGCTCCTCGCCAGCTCCCCCGCGACCTGGGCACCGCCGACGAGGCTCGCGGGGTCCGTGCGCTCCCGTTCGGCGCCGCCGAAGAGCAGGTCGCCGATCCGGGCCAGGCCCTTGGGCCCGAACACCGTCCCGAGACCGGAGGCGAACCGCTGGGACACCCGGCCGGTCTCCACGAACCCGTCCTTGAGCGCGGTGATCGGCCCCTCCCGCTCGCGCTCCAGTACCCGGCCGAGTGCCACCGCCACCCCGATCCGCGGGAGCCGCTGGCCCTCGAACACCGACCACTCCGGGGTCAGCGACACGGTGAACCTCCGCTCGTCCCGGAGGAGCATCAGCTCTATCGGCTCGCCCGGGTTGTCGCCCGTGTAGCGCAGCAGCTGGCCCCTGGTCGGGTTCTCGACCCCGGGGATCCCGACCACCTCGTCGCCCGGCCTGATCCCGGCCAAGAACGCCGGGGACGGATGTCCGTTCAGCTTCTCCTCGACCTCGACGATCCAAGGAGAGAAGGCGGTCGGCTGCCCGATCGCGCCGAACCACAAGGCGAAGAAGACCGGGGCCATCAGCAGATGCGTAAGCGGCCCCGCGAAGATGACGAGCGCCCGCTGCCATCGAGGCTTCTGGTAGTAGCTTCGCGACCGGTCTTCCGGCGCGACCTCCCGGAAGGTGTCCATCCCCGCGATCCGGACGTAGCCGCCGGCCGGGATCGCCTTCAGCCCGTACTCGGTCTCGCCCCGACGCACGGACCAGATCCGCGGGCCGAAACCGACGAAGAACTCCTCCACCTTGAAGCCGAAGGCCTTGGCCACGCCAAGGTGCGCAGCCTCGTGGATCACGATCACCACGATGATCGAGAGGACGAAGACGAGGATGCCGAAAGTGCCCGACACTACCGGTTCAGCGCTCCTCGATGATCTCCGCGGCGCGACGGCGGGCCCACGCATCCGCCCGCTCGATGTTCACGACGGAGACGACCGAGGGAGCTTCGTGCTCGTCGACGACGGTCTGCGAGACCTCGACGATGCGCGTCAGCGGGATCTTGCTCTCGAGGAAGGCCATCACGGCAACCTCGTTCGCTGCGTTCATCACGGCGGGGAAGGTGAGCCCGAGACCTCCCGCACGGTAGGCCAGGTCTATCGCCGGGAACGCCTCCTTGTCGACCGGCTCGAACGTGAGCCGGTGGTCGGTGAGCGGCACGCCGTCGACGCCCGTCGGCAGCCGCTCGGGCCAGGCGAGCGCCTGCTGTATCGGCAGGCGCATGTCGGGCACCGCGAACTGGGCGAGCATGCTGCCGTCCCGGAACTCCGCCAGCCCGTGGACGATGCCCTCCGGGTGGATCACGGTGTGGATCTTCGAGTAGTCCAGGTCAAACAGGTAGTGCGCCTCGAGCACCTCCAGGCCCTTGTTCATGAGCGT
>DATEBA010000011.1:0-4131 GCA_035288045.1 Actinomycetota bacterium | reverse complement strand
TGCCACCTCCTCCCGGGTCACCGTCATCGGTCGAGCTCCTCGACGAGCGCCTCGTGCGCCTTGTCCGAGCCCCACCGTTCGCGGATCACGCGCGCGAGCGCCCGGGTGATCGCCTCGGGCGAGACATGCATGAAGATGTTCCGCCCGACCGAACAGCCGATCGCCCCGGCCTCGACCGCGACCTGCATCCGCCACAGGAGCTCCCCATCCTCCAAGCGCGAGCCCCCCGCGAGGACGACCGGGATGCCGTTCGCCGCCTCGACGAGCCTGCCGAAGGACCCGGGGTCGCCCGGCCAGTTCGTCTTCACGATGTCGGCGCCGAGCTCGGCGCACAGGCGCACGTTGCGCCGCAGGTACTCGAACCCGTACCGCTGGGAGAGCTCCTCGACCGTCGCGTACGTGGTGGGGAACTCGGCCTCCGCGATGAACGGCATGCCGAGCGCCGCGCACTCGCGGCCGACGTTCGCGAGGATCTCGATCATCCCGGGCTCGGTATCGCCGCCGAGCGCGGTGAAGAGCACGACGGCATCGGCGCCGAGGACGAGCGCCTCCTCCACCTGTGCGATCTGGACGATCTCGGGGCGCTCGCCCTCGGGATTCCCCGAGGCCGAGAGCAGGAGCGCGAGCGACGTCGTCGGCGAGAACGCCGGTTCGGCGACGCGGATCATCCCTTTGCTCATCATGATCACGTTCGCGCCGCCGGCCACGGTCTCTGCCGCGCGCGTTGCGATGTCGGCGAGCGGCTCCAGGAATGTCGGCGAGGTCATCCCGTGGTCAAGGGCGCAGATGATCGAGACTCCCGCGGTATCGATCACCCGCTTGAGCCGCATCGCCTTGCCGACGTTGGTCGTCACGTGTGCCTCCTTCCAGGGCCCCTGCGGACCACGGAGAACTCGAACGCATCCGCAAGGTGATGCTCGTGCGAGGAGACGACGGGCCGCCCACCCTCGTCGAAGTCCACCTGGCGGATGTACAGGAGGAGCGTGCCTTTCGCGACGGCCAGACGCGAGGCCAGGTGGCCGTCGGCCCGGGTGGGACGGAACGTCGCGAGGCCGTGATGGATCACCACGCCGAGCTCGCGCTCAAGCACCTCGTAAACCGACGTCCGCTCCAGCCGATGCAGCAGCCCCGAATCGTCGCCCGTGAGCTGGGCCGCCAGGATGTCCCGCGAGTACACGACCGGCCTCCCGTCCGCGGTGCGGACGCGATCGACGACCACGACGTCCTCCCCCGGTTCGAGGTCCAGGCGTTCGGCCTCGTCCGCCGAGGCCGCCTCGACCCGCGCCGAGCCGTGGACCGTTCCCGGCTCCATCCCGGCCGCGCGGATCGCATCGGTGACGCCGAAGTTCGCGTCGATGTTGTTCGCCACGCGGGGGCGGCCGGCAACGAACGTTCCCGCGCCACGGGTCCGGCGAACGAGCCCTTCGTCCTCGAGCGAGCGGAGCGCCTCCCGGAGCGTTGCCCTGGAGACTCCGAGCTCGGCCGCGAGCTCGGGCTCGGGCGGGAGCTGGCTCCCGGGAGCCTCCCCGAGAATCCGGGAGGCGATGTCCCGGCGGGCCGACAGCGTCTTCGAGCCGGATCCCCTGGCCACGACCTCCCCCTTGCGACGAGCCCATCTTTGTCAGACAAATCATGGCCGTCAACCCTCACTCATAGGGGAGGGACGTGCCCGCGGAGGCAACCTCTGTTTGACATGCGGGGCGCCCCTGTGGCTCGATACGCGCCAACGACCGCGGTGAGCGTGCGCCGAAGGGAGGTGGTCACGTGTCGGAACGCAGGGTCGGCTCCGTCACTTACCAGGAGGTGGGTGAGGAGTACTTCGAGCAGCGCAAGCTCCGACGACATGCGGGAGTTTGGTCGCTGTGGGCCTTGGGGGTCGGAGCCGTCATCTCCGGCGACTTCTATGGCTGGAACTTCGGCTTGTCCACCGCCGGTTTCGGAGGTCTGCTGATCGCGACGGTGATCATCGCGATCATGTACTACGGCCTCTGCTACAGCATCGCCGAGATGTCACCGGCCCTTCCTCACACGGGCGGCGCGTACTCGTTCGCCCGCTCGGCCATGGGGCCGTGGGGCGGGTTCCTCACGGGCCTCGCCGAGAACATGGAATACGTGATCACACCCGCCGTCGTGGTGGGCGCGATGGGACTGCTCATGCAGGCGCTCGTCATCGAGATGTTCGATGTCACGGGCGACCCTTTCTGGAACAGCGAGCCGTTCTGGTGGGCCGTCTTCTACGTCATCTTCGTCGGCATCAACGTGGTCGGCATCGAGCTGACGATGCGATTCACCATCATCATCACCGTACTCGCGCTCGGGGTCCTCGCGATCTTCTACGTCGCTGCGCTCGTCAGCGGCGAATTCCATCCGAGCCTCTGGTTCAACATCCCGCAGAACTGGAACGGCGAGACGTCCACCTTGCTGGCCGATGGGGGAGGGCCCTTCCTCCCACTCGGGATCAGCGGCGTCTTCAAGGCGTTGCCGTTCGCGATCTGGTTCTACCTGGCGATCGAGGAGATACCGCTCGCGGCCGAGGAATCGATGGATCCTGCGCGCGACGTTCCCAAGGGGACGATCTGGGGCATGCACACGCTCGTGATCACGGGCGCCCTCATCCTCCTGCTCAACAGCGGCGTGGATGGCGGAGCAGGCGTCATCGGCCTGTCGGGGACCCCCCTGTTCGACGGGTTCATAGGGATCTTCGGACAGGGGTTCGCCGCCGAGATCCTCGCGCTCTTCGGCCTGATCGGCCTGATCGCGAGCTTCTTCACCATCATCTACGCGTACGGCCGGAACACGTACTCGCTGTCAAGGGCTGGGTACTTCCCGAAGTTCCTGTCGGTGACGCACGGGCAACGCAACACCCCGCACGTGGCACTAATCGCCGGAGCCGTCGCCGGCTACCTCGTGGCGCTCCTGGTGTGGTACCTCAGCCGTCAAAGTGGGACGGCAGCCGCGCAGGTCGTTGCCGCCCTGCTCTACATGGCCGTGTTCGGCGCGGTGATCTCGTACGCGATGCAGTGCCTGTCGTTCATCATGCTCCGCCGGAGGCTGCCGAACATCAATCGTCCCTACCGCAGCAAGTGGGGAGTCCCCGGCGCAGCCATCGCAGGGATCATCGCGGTCGTCTCACTCGTCACGATGTTCACGAACGACGATTACCGACCCGGCCTCTACGGGGTGGCTGCCTACTACGTCCTCGGCGTGATCTATTTCGCGATCGCCGGACGTCACCGCCTCGTGCTGTCGCCGGAAGAGGAGTTCGCTCTCACCCGCGGCGAGCGTGGCGTACCGGGGGTGTCCTACGGCCACAGCGCCGCGGAGCAGGAAGCGGTCCTTCGAGGCGGAACGGCACCGGGGCCGCCCCCAGAAACACCATCCGGCTAGCGGGGGTGCGGAACGCAGCGAGCGGCGGGCCCGTCCAGGGTCCGCCGCTCGCGTTCGACGGCTCGCAAGGCCGGATCTTCGATAGCGGCCCCGGACCGAAGGGTGGACGAACGTGACAAGCGCGACCGGCACGTTGAGCGCGAAACAGCTCGAGGAGCTCGCCGACGCGGGCGAGGTGGACACCATCCTGTGCATGTTCACCGACCTGCAGGGCCGATTCATGGGCAAGCGCGTGGTCCCGCATTTCCTGTTCGAGGAGATCCTGGGCGAGGAGGGCCTGCACGCCTGCCTGTACCTGCTGGCGATCGACATGGAGATGGAGCCGCTCCCCGGCTACGAGTACGCCAGCTGGGAAACGGGCTACGGCGACTTCCGCATGGTGCCGGACATGAGCACGCTGCGGTGGTGTCCGTGGCTCGAGAAGACCGTGATGGTCATCTGCGACATCTTCGAGGAGGAGCAAGCCGACCGGGAGGTGGAGGTCACGCCCCGTACGATCCTCAAGCGCCAGATCGCGCGAGCCGCCCAGCGCGGCTACACGATCAAGACCGGTTCGGAGCTCGAGTTCTACCTGTTCCAGGACTCCTACCGCGACGCGGCCGAGCGTGGCTATCGCGACATGCGTCCGAGCTCGCCCTACATCATGGACTATCACATGCTCCAGACCACCCGCGACGAGTGGATCATGCGCCCGATCCGCAACGCGATGCTCGGCGCCGGCATCCCGGTCGAGTTCAGCAAGGG
>DATEBA010000010.1:0-17432 GCA_035288045.1 Actinomycetota bacterium | reverse complement strand
GCCGTCGCCGCCAGCCCGAGCCGGTAGAGCACCCGCCACGCTCGCGGGTACATCGACGGGAAGTGCAGGAACGCGAGGTCGTGGACGGTTACGACCAAGCGCTGTTCCTGCCTCGCGGGCGGGACCGCGGCGGGGTTCGGTGAGTGAACGATGTCGGCGCTCGCGAGCGGCTCCGGGAGAGGAGGTCGTGCCGTGACGTCCCAACGCGGGTAGAGCGAGCGGATGGACGCGGAGAGCTCCTCCACGCGGTGGCCGGCGAGCCACGGCTCGGGCTCGGCGCCGTCGAACCGCGCGTGGAACAAGCGCAGGTCGAGTTCCGGGTCGGCCTTCGCCAGAGCTGTAACGAGCTCGCGGACGTAGGTCCCTATGCCACCCGGAACCTGGAAGAACAGCTGGTCGATGTGGAACGCGACGCTCGTCACCTGCTCGCCTCCACGCACGCCACACCCTGCGGGCCGACCGTAGCCGCGTGCTCGGTCCCGGCTTCGAGGTCGAGGCGGTCGCCGGCGAGCAGCTCCATGTCGCCCCCCTGCACGTGGAACACGATCGAGCCCGACAGGCAGAACAGGACCTTGTGGTAGCCGTGCGAGTGCCGGCCGTAGGTGTCTCCGGGGGCGTTCTCCCAGAAGCGCGGAGCGGAGCACCCCTCGGAGGCGAGACTCGCCACGGCCTCCTGCCGACCCCGGATCGCCGCGCCCGTGCGGACCACGCTCACGCGAGCCTACCTCGCGTCGCCGCGGCCCTCGAGCGTGAACACTCCACTCCTCGCGAACGGGGTCCCCGCGGGGCCGCGCCAGGTTCCCTCCGACAGCCGCCTGGCCTGCAGCACCCCGATCCCCGTCGCCTCGAGGCGGCCCGCGAGCGCCCAGGCCTTCGGCTTGGGGCTCTCGCTTCGGAAGTACCGTTCGAGCGCCACGAGGATCTGCCGCTCGTCCTCCCGGGAGAGGTCCGCCGGTAGCTCGAAGCGGCGGTCCTCGGTCACAGCGGGATGTTGCCGTGCTTGCGGGCGGGCACGGCCTCGCGCTTGGTGAGCAGCATCCGGATCGCCTTCACCAGTCGCGGTCGCGTCTCCGCGGGCTCGATCACGTCGTCGATGAACCCGCGTTCGGCTGCGACGTAGGGAGTCGCGAACTTCCGCTGGTATTCGGTGATGAGCTCCTTTCGGCGCCCCTCGGGATCGTCGGCCTTCTCCAGCTCCTTCTTGAACACCACGTTCACCGCACCCTCGGGTCCCATGACGGCGATCTCGGCGGTCGGCCAGGCCAACGAAACATCCGCCCGCAGATGCTTGGAGTTCATGACCAGGTACGCGCCGCCGTAGGCCTTGCGCGTGATCACGGTGAGACGGGGGACCGTCGACTCAGCGAACGCGTACAGCAGCTTGGCTCCGTGGCGGATGATCCCGTTGTACTCCTGGGCGGTTCCCGGCAGGAATCCCGGCACGTCGACGAACGTGACGAGCGGGACGTTGAAAGCGTCGCAGAAACGGACGAACCGCGACGCCTTCTCCGAGGCCTCGATGTCGAGCGTGCCGGCGAGCACCTTGGGCTGGTTCGCGACGATCCCCACGGTGTGGCCGTCGAGGCGCGCGAGGCCTATGACGACGTTCATGGCCCAGAGCGGGAAGACCTCGAAGAACTCCCCGTCGTCGACGACCCGTCGGATCACCTCGTGCATGTCGTACGGAGCGCGAGCCGAGTCGGGTATCAGGTGCGTGAGGCCCTCGTCCCGTCTCTCGGGATCGTCGCTCGCCGCATAGGCCGGGGGGTCCTCGAGGTTGTTCGAAGGGAGGAACGAAAGGAGGTAGCGGACCTGTGCGAGGCAATCCTCCTCGTCCTGGGCGACGAACGAGGCGACTCCTGAGCGGGATGCGTGCGTCATCGCGCCGCCGAGCTCCTCGAACGTAACCTCCTCGCCCGTCACGGCCTTGATCACGTCGGGGCCGGTGATGAACATGTGAGATGTCTCGCGGACCATGAACGTGAAGTCGGTGATCGCGGGCGAGTACACGGCCCCGCCTGCGCACGGGCCCATGATCACGCTGATCTGCGGGATCACTCCCGACGCGCGGACGTTGCGGTCGAAGATGTAGCCGTAACCCGCCAGCGACGCGGCGCCTTCCTGGATCCGCGCACCGCCCGAGTCGTTTATCTGGACGAAAGGCGCCCCGGTCGAGGCCGCGAGGTCAAGCACCTTGCAGATCTTCTGGGCGTGGACCTCGCCGAGCGAGCCGCCGAACACGGCGAAGTCCTGGGCGGCGACGAAGACCTTCCGGCCGTCGGTGGTCCCGTAGCCCGTCACCACACCGTCGCCGGCCGGGTGCCTACGCTCCATCCCCAGGTCGTGGGACCGGTGGACGGCGAAGGGGTCGGTCTCGACGAAAGAGCCCTTGTCCAGGAGGAGGTCTATGCGCTCGCGGGCGGTGAGCTTGCCGCGCTCGTGCTGCTTCTTGGCGGCGTCGTGGCCGCCCGGGGTCATCGCGGCCTCGCGCCGTCGGTGGAGCTCGGCGATCCGCTCCTCGACGCTCATCGGAGGGTCGGGGAGCTCGCCGGACGCGGGCCGTTCCTCGTCGGTCATGGCCATGGTCCCCGGAGTCTAACGCCCGTGCCTCACCCGGGCCCTCCCGTCGGACCATGGAGGCACGCGCGGGGTTACCTTTCGTCGGCGAGCTCGGCTAGACCTCGACGCGACCGCCGGTGCGCCAGTACTCCCCGTGGTCGCGGCTGAGCGGGCCCTGGTCGACGAGGTAGCGGCGGATGGACGCGTGGTCGTTGTGGAACCGGCCGGCGATCGCGTTGACGGTCTTCTCGTCGTATCGGACGCGGGGCTCGAACTCGAGTGCGATCCGCTCGCGCACCACCCGTCGCTTCGCCTCCTTAGCGGGGATCTCCCGCAGGCGGCCGCCGCGGAAGTAGCTCCTCAGGACGGCCTCCTCGTCCTCGTTCGCGGCACCGAGCGCCAGCCGCGGATCGCGTCGCGGGCCGACCTGCTCGGCGGCCAAGCGAAGGGTCTCGGGATCGAGCCGGTAGGTCCTGCGGTCGGGCTCCAGCCGCGCAACGCCTGCTCCCGTGAGTCGCGTCAGGTGTTTGCGCATGCGGGCGGCGGCGATGCCGGCTCGCTCGTGTCAGCGCCCGGAGCCCACGATCCACTGGTGGGCGAACTTCAGGTCATCGTCGAACTCGAACACCATGACCGCGTAGCCGCCGCGGTACGTGACGGTCGTGGCGGCGAGATCCCGGACCTGCACAACCTCGCTCGCGCGCTCCATGCCGGCCTTGGAGGGCATCAGGAAGACCGGCGCGCCCTTCTCGGTCGCCCTCACGCCGGGCCGGCCGCTGGCGAGCTGCTCGGTGACCGTTGCTCTGCTGTAGGGCACGTCACCCAGGGGATGGTCGGGGCCGACTGCGTTCCATGCCGCGAAGTTGTCGTCGAGGATCCCGACCACCTCGGGGCTCGCGACGCCCTCGAGGGCCTGCGACGACCGGTCGTCGGCCCCCGCGATCAGCGCAGCGCCTAGCCCGACGGCGGCGAGCGCCAGAGCGACGACCGCGCCGGCCAGCCACCGATTGACCCGCTCGATCCCAGCCGCGAACCGAACGAGCGGCATCTCGACCTGGGAGATCCGGGAAGCGCCCTTGTCTCTGCCGGTCACGTCGCTCACTCCCTTCGCCGAAGCCCGGGTCAGACCCCCATCACCCATTGGTGGGCGACCCGCAGGTCGTCGGTGAGCTCGAACACCGCGATCCCGTGCCCCCCGTTGTAGGTGAAGGCGTAGGCCGCGAAGTCCCCGTTCTGGACCACCTCGCTCGTGCGCTCGATCCGCCATGGGGCCGGCTCGTAGCGGGTCGCCTTGGTCGCGATCTGATCGATCCCCTCCGACGTCTCGCCGGCGATGAGGTCATCGAACACCGCCTCCTCGCCGTAGGAGCCCGCCAGGGCCTCCTCGTCGAAGGAGTTCCAGGCCTCGATCGACGCATCGAGGCTCTCCACCACTGCCGGCGGGGCGAGGCCTTCGGCCGTCGGCCCGGCCTCGGGCGTCGTCTCGCCGTTCGCCTGAGCGATCAGTGCCACGCCGAGCCCCACGACCGCGAGCGAGAGCGCCACGACGGCCAGGGTGAGCCGGCCGTTGACGCGTCTTGCACGTCCCTCCTCGAACCGGGGCTCGGGAACCCTCACCTCTGGGATCCGAAGGTCCGGCTTGGCCTTCGCGTCCATATCGTTCCCTCCCGTCGCCTGAGCCGCCTCAAGCCCCAGCTTCCTCCGGCGCGGCGGCGCGCCGCGCTTCGTCGACCCGTGTCCTCTGCGGACACGGACGCTCCAGACGAGGGAAGCGACCAGCGTCGCGATCGCGGCCCAGATCGCCAGGGTCGGCAGGACGAGCCCCAGAGATCCGCCGGCCTGCGGCGAAGCGGGCGCGGTGTCCGCCCCGGATGCGGGATGCGACACGCTGCCCGCACGGATGGCCAGGAGCGTGCCGCCGATCCCGATCGCCCCGACCGTCAGGCCCACCGCGAGCGCGGCGATCCGCTCGTTGCGGGCGTTTCGGTCTCGCCGCCGCAACGTTCGCTCCATCGCGGGCTCGGGCATCGTCACTCGGCGACGAACGTCCTCGAGGACCTGTCGGTACCCACTCATCGCTGCTCGTCCATCGCTCGCTTGAGGGCACATCTGGCCTGCGCTGCAAGGTTCCGGACGGTGGTCGGCTTCACCCCGAGCAGCTCGGCGGCTTCGGCCGAGCGGTAGCCGAGGAGTTCCGTCAGCACGATGGCGGCTCTCTGTCGCGGCGCGAGGCCGCGCATCGCCCTGACGACCTCGTCGTGGAGGTCGGCCGCCTCACAGGGGTCATCGTCCCGCCCGATCGGGATCATCCTCCGCGCGGCGCACGCGAGCCGGCGACGGCGGCTCCGGAAGCCGTTCATCGCCGTCCGGTAGAGGTAGCCCGCCGCGTGCTCCATCTCGCGAACGCGGTCCCACCGCTCCCAAACGGCCAGGAACGCATCCTGGACGATGTCCTCGGCCTCCCCCACGTCGCCCGTCATCAGGTAGACGGCGCCGAAGAGCCCCCGCCGCTCGACCTCGAAGAACTCCTCGAACGTGAGGGGAGCGATCGCGACCGCTATCGGCTGTGCCTCCCCAACGGCCAGGGAACCCGAGGACGCGTTCCCGATCACGCACCATGAACGCCTGGGGGACCAGGCCCGTCTAGTCGCTTCGATCCTCGCGAGGCGGAAAAGAGCCAGGACAGGGCCGAACGGCCCGCTCTCGGGGGGCTCGTGTCGGGGGCTCGGCCTAGCATGTCCGACGTGGAGCTGACCAATGTGCAGCGGCGGACCCTGGAGCGGCTGATCGGCTCGGAAGAGCGGCCGACCTTCCCGCCAGATCTCACCCAGCGACTCCGGGACCGGATCGAGGGTGCGGTCCGGGGACTGGACCTCACCGACGTCCTCTGGCTGGGCAAGGAGAAGCTGAACGACCACGGGCGCTGCGAGGGGAAGTATCACGCTGCGGTATCGGGGGAGAACCCACCGTTCGAGCACTCCGCGAAGAGCGCCGCGGGCGCGCTGCTGCACCGCGCGATCCAGGCCGAGATCGGCGCGCGCGAGGAGGACGACCCCCATGCGATGGTGGCATTCGCTGCCGAGCGGCTCGTCGAGGAGGACCCGCGATTCGCCGACCACTGGCGCGAGCTCGAACGTCTCGCCCAGGACGAGGCGCTCATGGAGGCGGTGCGAAGGATCGAGCTGTTCCGGGCGTCGTTGCCGCCGCTCCGAGTGCTACGTCAGGAGCTCACGCCGATGACCGAGGTTCCTCTAAAGGCCGAGCTGCTCGGCGGCGCGCTGGTGCTGTCCGGTCGCGTCGACCTCGTGCTCGGGCGCCCGGACTCGACGTCGCCCTCCCGAGCGACGCGCCTGGCGATCGACCTGAAGAGCGGCGGCGCGTACCCCGAGTACCCCGAGGACATGCGCTTCTACTCACTCCTCATGACGCTTCGGTTCGGCGTTCCTCCGTACCGGGTCGCAAGCCTCTTCCTCGACTCGGCGGAGTGGCAGGCCGAGGACGTCGATGAGATTGTGCTCTTCCACGCCGCAGACCGGGTGGTCGCGGCGGCCCGCTCGGCGAGCGCCCTCGCAGGCGGCCGCGAGGCCGAGCTCCGCCCGGGCGCGTGGTGCGGCTGGTGCCCCCGTCGCCTGATCTGCCCGGCGAGCGTGGCCTCGGGATGATCGGAGATGACGATGGCCGGTCCGACCTAGGTGTCGCCAGTCCGCATCCGCTCGATCTGGGCCTCGATACCGCCCGCGTCACACACGAGTTCCGTGCAGATCCGGCCGCGTAGGAACAGGTCGTCGCGCACGTCGAAGATGTTCACGCCCGCGAACTCGAATCGAGTCCCGTTCGAGCGGGGTCCCACCCTGGGCCACCGGAGGGTTTGTCGCCCCGAGTGCGCTCGAATATCGTCGGGGCACTTCCCGACCGACCCGAGGTGATCCCATGGGCAAGGACGTATACGAGATCGGCGAGATCCCCCCTCTCGGCGAGGTGCCCGCGAGGATGCACGGGCAGCTCATCCGGCCCGATCGATACGGGGAGCCTAAGGACGCGTTCGGGGACGAGGTGATCGACGTACCCGACGTGGAGCCCGACGAGGCGCTCGTCTTCGTGATGGCGGCTGGGGTGAACTTCAACAACGTCTGGGCCGCGCGCGGCATCCCGATCGACGTGACGAAGGTTCAGGCGCGGTGGGGAGAGCCGACCGAGTTCCACATCGGCGGCTCCGACGCCTCGGGGGTCGTCTACGCGGTGGGGTCGAACGTCGCGAACGTGAAGGTGGGCGACCGAGTGGTGGTTCACGCCGGCCAGTGGAACCTCGACGACCCGAAGCTGAAGGACGGCGTCGACCCCGGCGTCCTCGACTCGTTCCGCGTGTGGGGCTACGAGACCTGCTGGGGCTCGTTCGCGCAGTTCTGCAAGGTCCAGGCCCACCAGTGCCTTCCTAAGGCCGAGCACCTCACGTGGGAGGAGGCGGCGGCGCCGACCCTCACCGGCGCGACGGCGTACCGGATGCTTCAGGGGTGGCCGCCCAACACCGTGAAGGAGGGCGACGTGGTTCTCGTCTGGGGCGGCTCCGGCGGGCTGGGCTCTCTGGCGATCCAGCTGGCCAAGACCGCGGGAGGCATCCCGGTAGCGGTCGTCTCCTCCGATGAGAAGGGGGAGTACTGCAAGTCGCTAGGCGCGGCCGGCTACATCAACCGCAAGGACTTCTCACATTGGGGCGTCCCGCCGCACTGGAAGGACCCGGCCTGGCGTGAGTGGTTCGAGGGCGCCAAGGCGTTCGGGAAGGCCGTCTGGGAGGCGGTAGGGGAGAAGAAGAGCCCTGCGATCGTCTTCGAGCATCCCGGCGAGGACACGATCCCGACGTCGATCTTCGTCGCCGATCGGGGCGGAATGGTCGTGATCTGCGCTGGGACCTCCGGCTACAGCGCGGTCGTCGACCTGCGCTACATGTGGGTGATGCAGAAGCGCCTGCAGGGCTCGCACCTCTTCAACGACGCGCAGGCCGCTGCCTTCAACGACCTCGTACGAGAGGGGAAGATCCAGACCACGCTCGGGCACACGTACCGTTATGAGGAAACGGGGATGGTCCACCAGCTGATGGACGAGGGGAAGCTACCCGAGGGCAACGTCTCGATCCTCGTATCGGCGCCGGCGCCCGGTCTGAAAGACCTGCCCTAGGGCTCCTGGACGAGCTCGACCAGGACCCCGCCCATGCCCTTGGGATGGACGAAGGCGATCGACGTGCCGCGCGAGCCCGGGCGCGGCTCCTCGTCGATGAGCGGGACCCCCCCGGCCTTCAGCCGCGCGAGCGCGGCAGCCACGTCATCGACGCGATAGCCGACGTGGTGGAGGCCCGGCCCTCGTTTGGCCAGGAACTTGCCGACGGGGGTTTCGGGACCCAACGCGGCGACGAGCTGGACGTAGGTCGTCCCCACGCGGAACAGGACCTCCTCCGCGCCCTGGGATTCCACGCGCTCGCGGAAGAACGGTTCGATGCCCAGCGCGCGCCTGTAGCTCTCGACCGCGCCGTCGAGGTCCTCGACTGCGATGCCGACGTGGTCGACTTCGGTCAGCATCGGCGCGGTCGCCCCGCAGGCTTCGGCTGCAGCCGCTGCATCAGCGCCATCGCGTCGGTGAAGTGGTACGCGTCCAGCGCGATCGCACGGGCGATCGCCGCGACCGCCTGAGCCCGGAGATCCTCCTCGGTCTTCGAGCCGTCGCTGGGCTTGGTCGCGTAGAACTCCACGAGCTCGAGGAACTGCTGGAGCGAAGGGACCAGGCCGCCTCGCTCGTACGCGTAGATGGTCTGCCGCGCCGCCGGGCACCCTCGCACTAGAGCCGCCGCTTCGACGGAGCGGTACCCGGCGGCGCGGCGGACGGTGCGCAGCAGCCCACCGATCTCCCTGCGATCGGCGTCGGCGACGGGGGGTTGTCGTTTCCTGGCCACGGAACTCCTTCGGTCCGGCCCGCACCTTATCCGCTCGTCCGGTGGCGCGGCATCCCGGCTAGGCCTCTCGTGGACCCTGAAGGACGAAGGACGGATGCGCCGATCGAGACTCCACCGTACGATAGGGCGTCGTGGTCGGGTCCCTTCCCACAGGGAAGCGCGACCGTCGAGGAGCGACCGTTGAACAAGACCGATAGCTCGACAGCCGGCATCCTCCAGGGGTCGGAGTTGCTCCGCGCCGGTCGCGCGGACGTCTTCCGCATCCGGGAGCGCGCCCGACGCCGGCGGCTGCTTCGTGCGCTGCTCATCGTCGGCCTGATCGACGGGTACCTCTGGTACCGGTACGTGACGGATCCCATCCGGCTCCCGGCGCTCCCGGAGAACTGGGTCTTCTTCCTGCCGCTCCTCCTCCTCTTCCTGGCCATCCTTCTCATGGTCCTCATGCCGTTCATGTCGGGGCGGTCCCCGCACCTCTTCGTGCGACCCGAGCAGATCGAGGTGGGGCTCACCGACGTCCGGGGGCTCGACGGTCAGGTGGACGAGGTGATCCGCACCCTGGACGTCTTCATGGGATACGCGACGTTCCGCGAGGAGCTCGGCGGCAACCCGCGGCGGGGCATCCTCTTCGAGGGCCCGCCCGGCACCGGCAAGACCTACCTCGCCAAGGCGATGGCGAAGCAGGCCGGCGTACCTTTCCTGTTCATCGCCGCGCCGGCGTTCCAGTCGATGTGGTTCGGGATGACCTCAACGCGCATCAGGTCGTTCTTCAAGGCCCTCCGCAAGGCCGCCCGACGGGAGGGCGGCGCCATCGGGTTCATCGAGGAGATAGACGCGATCGGCGTCGACCGCGGCGCGCTGGCGGCGTCGCCCGACCCGACCGGTCTTGGCCGGACGATATCGGGCATGGTCGGCCCGGGCGGGACGGGCATGGTGAACGAGCTGCTGATCCAGATGCAGTCGTTCGACCAGCCGCCCTGGGGGCCGCGGTTCCGCGGCCGGTTGGTGCAGTGGCTGAACGGATACCTGCGCGAGGACAGGCAGCTGCGCATGCGGAGCCCCGCGTACAACAACATCCTGCTGATAGCCGCGACGAACCGGGCGGACAACCTCGACCCGGCGCTCCTGCGGCCCGGTCGCTTCGACCGCCGGCTGTACTTCGACGTACCGACGAAGCAGGGACGGCGCGACCTGATCGACTTCTTCCTCGAGCGGAAGGTCCACCACGAGCAGCTCGATGCTGACTCCGTGCGCGATCGCCTGGCGCACGACACCTTCGGCTACACGCCGGTCATGATCGAGCATCTCTTCGACGAGTCGCTCCTCGTGGCGCTACGCGACGGGCGGCGACAGATGACGCTGAACGACGTCTACGAGGCCAAGCTCACCGAGGAGATCGGCATCAAGCAGCCGGTCGTGTACTCGGACGCCGAGCGGACCGCGGTCGCGAGCCACGAGGCCGGCCACGCGACGGTCGCCTACTTCCTAGGCAGGGGCCGCCGCCTCGAGGTCCTGTCGATCATCAAGCGGCGCCAAGCGCTCGGCCTGCTCGCACACGGTGACGAAGAGGAGCGCTTCACACGAACCCGGACGGAGATCGAATCGCAGGTCGCGATCGCCCTCGGCGGGCTGGTCTCCGAGGAGCTGTTCCTAGGCGAGTCCGGGACCGGACCGGCGACGGATCTCTCTGGTGCGACCGACCTCGCAGCCAAGATGGTCGGCTCGTTCGGCATGGCCGGGTCGCTCGTCTCGTACGACGCGGTCGCCGAGGGGCCCGTCGGTCGTAAGAACCTCGTCGGCAAGGTGCTCTCGGACCCCGACGCCAAGCTGCGCGTCGAGGACATCCTCGATACGCAGAAGGCGCGCGTGACCGCGCTCTTGGACGAGCAGCGCGACGTCGTGGCGGCTCTTCGCGATGCTCTCCTCGAGCGCGACGAGCTCGTCGGCGAGGAGATCACCGAGGTCATCGAGAAGGCGATCGCGAACCGGAACTAGCCGCGGCGCTAGACTTCGTGCATGACCGGCTCCGTGATCGTCTCGGGCGCGCGCACCCCGATCGGCAAGTTCATGTCGGCGTTCGCGGAGCTTCGCGCCGTCGATCTGGGCGCCGGAGCGATCCGCGAGGCGCTGGCGCGCGCGGGCATCGAGGGGGATCAGGTCGACTACGTGATCATGGGCCACGTGATCCAGGCCGGGACGGGTCAGATCACGGCGCGGCAGGCCGCCGTGGCCGCCGGTGTTCCGAAGGAGGTTCCGGCGCTCACCGTGAACAAGGTCTGCCTGTCGGGCATGACGGCGATCGCTCTTGCCGATCAGCTGGTCCGCGCGGGGGAGTGCGAGGTGGTGGTGGCCGGCGGGATGGAGTCGATGTCGCAGGGACCGTACATGTTGCCGCGCGCCCGAGCGGGGTCGCGCCTCGGTCACGCGGAGCTCGTGGACGCGACGGTGCACGACGGTCTCTGGTCGACGTTCACGCGCCAACACATGGGCGAGTCCTCCGACGCGGTGAACCGTGACCTCGACATCTCGCGGGAGGAGCAGGATGCCTGGGCCGCGCGGAGCCACGCTCGCGCGCACAACGGCTGGGAGTCTGGGCGGCTCGCGGAGGAGACGGTCGGCGTCGACGTCCCGGGGTGGAAGGGAGAGACGACCAAGCTCGAGCGCGACGAGGGGATCCGGCCGGAGACGACCGCGGAGGGGCTCGCAGCGCTCAAGCCGGCGTTCGGCGAGGATGGGACGATCACGGCGGGAAACGCGTCCCAGGTCTCCGACGGCGCGGCCGCGGTCGTCGTCATGAGCCCCGAGCGTGCCGCCGTCCTCGGCGTCGTTCCGCTGGCCTGGGTCGTCGGCCACGGCATGTCGGCCGAGAGGTTCCCGTACCTCCACACGGTGCCGGCTGTCGCGCTGGAGCGGGCGCTCAAGAAAGCTGGGGCGAGCGTCGGAGACCTCGCGCTTGTCGAGGTTAACGAGGCCTTCGCCGCGGTGTCTCTGCACGTCACGCGCCTGCTGCGGGTCGACGAGGAGATCGTGAACGTGAACGGCGGTGCGGTGGCGCTGGGTCACCCGATCGGCGCCAGCGGAGCCCGGATCGCGCTCACGTTGGCCTACGAGA
The DNA here is from genome assembly GCA_035288045.1 of Actinomycetota bacterium. GTDB lineage: Bacteria > Actinomycetota > UBA4738 > UBA4738 > HRBIN12 > DATEBA01. The sequence continues at coordinate 5,823 of DATEBA010000010.1, read as the reverse complement.
TGAGCCGCCGCGGCGTGGAGCTCGGGGGCGCAGCGATCTGCGGCGGCGGGGGACAAGGTGACGCGCTCGTTCTCCGGAACGCGCGGTAGTCTCGTTCAGACTAGAGGTGGAAGCCCGCTCACTCCTGCTGTAGGGGCGCGGTCACGTCCCCGCCGGCGAGGTCGAGCGTCGAAGCCTGGCCGTTCCCGTTGGGATCCGGCCCGGCATCTTGCGGGTTCGGTACGTAGACGCAGAAGGAGGTTCCGCCGCCCATCCGATCCTTCATCTGCGCGTGGCCGCCGTGCAGCTCGGCGAACCGGATCACGATGGGAGAGAGGTCGCTCGCGACGGGCGGCTCGTCGTCCTCGACCGCGATCATCGCGCCCTCATCGTTCCGCTCGACCCGGACGTAGACCGGTTTCCCGGGCGACGTGCGCGCGATGGATGTGGCGACGAGGCTGCTCACGACCTGTTCGATCCGAAGCGGGTCGACCGACACGGAGACGCGCTCGCCGTGCATCCGCAGGTCGCGCTCGCCCTCCACGCCGAGCTCCTCGACGACCCTGCGAACCAGGGCGTCGAGGTCGGTCCGGCGACGGTTGAGCGGGACCGTGCCCTTGGCCAGGCGGTCGGCCTGCAGGATGTCGCCGACCAGGCTATCGAGCTTGCGCGCTTGCGAGGTGAGCTGGCGGAGGAGCGGTTGGAGGTCGTCTGGGTTGCGCATGTGCTTGGCCGTGAGAGAGATCCCGAGTATCGAGTTGATCGACGCGCGCGCGTCCTTCGTGAGAGCTTCGACGAACGGGACCGATGCGCGACGCTCCTCGCCCGGCAGCGGTTCCTCGTCGTCGCCGTGCAGCACGCGGTCGAGCGCGGCCACGCGATCGTCGCCGAACGCCGCGCGGGTCTGGATCTCCTCGAGCCCGCGCTCGGCCGCGCGCGCGCGTTCCTCCATCTCGAGGAGGCGGTGGGAGCCGAACTTCACGCGCTCCAGGGCCTGCTCGAGCGCGGCTCGAAGCTCGTCCTTCTCCTGATCGCCGGCGGGTGGGGCGGAGAGCTGGTCCTCGGCGAGCGCGAGCTGGGACGTGACCTCGTCCAGGCGCGCCTGGAGCGCCGCCACCTCCTGCTCCGCGTCGCGGGCTCGCTCTTCGGCGAGCTGCGCCGCCTCGGACCCCTGAGACTCAGCTCGCGTCATCGTCGCCTCGGCCTCGGCCTTCACGGCCTCAGCCTCCGACCTGATCGCCTCGGCCTCGGCCTTCACGGCCTCAGCCTCCGCGCGAACCTGCGCCTTGGCGTGTTCGACCGCCAGCTCGGCCTGCGCCGCGCGCTCCTCCGCCGACCGAGCGCGCTCCTCTGCACCGGCCGTTCCCGCCTCGACCTGCACGGCCCGCTCGGATGCCTGGGCAGCGAGAGTCTCCGCCTCGCGGAGCCGGGCCTCGGCGGCACCGGCTCGCTCTAGAGCTTGCCTCAGCTCCGCTTCGATCGCCTCGAGCCGGGCGGCGGCCTGCTCGGCCGTGGCGGTGTCGCTCTTCGCGCGCGCGGCCTGCGCCTCGGTCTCCTGGAGCTTCGCCTCCATCTCCGCGACACGAGCCCGGAGGGATTCGAGCTGCTGCTCGGCCTCAGCGGCGCGTGCTTCCGCGCGCTGAAGCTCCTGGGTGGCCGTGGGGTCCACCCTGCCCGGCTCTGCCTTCGGCGCCGCGGCGAGGGCCGCCTCCGCGGTCGCCGCCCGCTGCTGCGCTTGCCCGGCGCGCTCCTCCGCGTCGCGAAGCTGCCTCTGCAGCTCCTCCATACGGTTCATCACCTCGTCGACGCGCGGGTCGGCGCCGCCGGCCCTGGCCCCGCCGCCGGCCTCGGCCGCCTTGGCCCGCTCCTCCGCAGCCCGGAGCTCCTCGAGCGCACGCTTGAACTGCTCCTGGAGCGCCCGGTACTGCTCCTCGGCCACGCGGGCGCGCTCCTCGGTCTGCTGCCTGGCCTCGATCGCCTCCCGGTAGCCCGGGTGGGTGTAGGCGGGGTCGCCTCCCTTGGTCCGATTGGCCGACGGAGCGGCCTCGGGCTTGGCGGGCTCTTGCGCTTGGGGCTGCGGCGCGGCGGCCTTCGGTGCCGGTTTGGCGCTAGGGCTCCCGCGGAAGGTGAGGAGGAGGAGGGCCAGCGCGACGAGTAGAGCGGCGCCCATGCCGATCGCGGCGAGCCGCCACGGGCGTGCGGCGGCCGTCCATATCGGCGCGTAGGGGCGGTCGATCTGAGCGACGGCGACGACGGGCCCCGAGGCTTTGAGCCTGACGGGCACCCAGCTCCGGAAGAGCGTTCCCCTCACCTCGCCGACCGGGTCTCCGGCGGCCGCTTGCCGCAGAGCGTCTCGACCGACGTCGGGGCTCTCTCCGACGAGCGCCGGGTCGGTGGAGAAGACGATCGTGCCGTCGGGCTTCCAGATCGTGAGCGCGCTGACGTCCTCGTAGAGGACCCGGTCTTCGACGTCCTTCCGGAGGCGGTCGTAGCTGGCGCCGGAAACCGGCCGCGAGAGATCGCCGGCCTCGAGGAGCGGTACCAGGGTGTCGTCGACCGCATCTTGCGCGACCGCGGTCGCGTTCGCCTCCCCGCTCCTCCGCGCGCTGTCCGCGATCAGAAGCGAGGCGACTATGCCGGCGAGAAGGATCACCGACAACGCTGCCCATGCGATGCGGCGTACGTCCCCCATTGCCCCCGCTCCGTCGTTCATCCGGCTTCGCTGGGGTTATCGGCAGGTGGTCTCGGACCCTGTAGCCCTTTGTCGAGGGTGGGTGCCTACGCGGAACTGGCCCGGGGTGACTACGGGACGGGGGTGCATTCCTCCCGACCCCGTGTCCGTTGGTGGGGCTATCCTTCGCCCATGCCGACCCCTCGTCCCGAGCCTCGCGATGGCGCTGCCTGAGCGGACGCTGGACCTCTTCGAGCGGGAGGCTCTCGACCGGGCCGCGGCTTTCGTGGTCGAGCTGCTCGAGCGTCCCGGGGCCGACATCAGGGTCGCGGGGGGGCAGCTAGAGCTCGGGGAGGATCTGATGGTCCCCGGGCACCCGGACGCGTTCCAGCTCCTGCGTGTGCCCGCGGTCCCACCGGGAACGGTTTGGGCCGTGGACGGCGGATCGTGCGTGATCGCCGACGGTCGGTCGTTCCAGGTCGGGGCGCATCGGGCCGCAAGGGTTCGGTTCACAGGCGGATCGATCGAGCTCGTCGACAGCCCGCCGCTCGACGTGCGCCCCACGTCGGCAGAGCTCATGCCGGACGTAGCTCGGGAGGCGCTCACCGAGCTCTTCGGGAGGGAGCCGGACCGGCTCCCCGAGGTGACGCGCCCGCTCGACGCGCTCCGCGAGTGGGCGGAGTGGTCCGAGGTGCTAAGGACCATCGGCGAGGCGGACGGCGGCGATCTCGTGCTCGTCGATGGCTCGCTTCACGGCGGCCCCTTCGTGCCCGACGAGGTCGTTCGCCGCGCGCACGCGGAGGCCGTCGGCCGCGGTGTGTCCCTGGCCGGGGTCGTGAAGGCATCGACGCTCTTCTGGGGACGGAACGCGCCGCTCGTGACGCTGCTGAAGCGCCGAGGCGACCGGGAGCTCGGGGCCGTGCCCTGGATCGCGCGGATCTCGACCGACCCGGTGTTTGGTCGTCTGTACGTGGGCGAGATCTTCGTCGCGCACCTCGCGCCGACGGCGGCTCACGCGTTCCGCGTCGACGTGGCGCGCGGTCCGGAGCCGGTGGAGGAGGTGCTCGGGCGTCTAGCCGGGCTCTCGGCCGACCCCGCGTTCGTCGGCTACCCCTACCCGTTGGCGCGTGCGCACCAGGCCGCGCGCATCACTGGCTACGACGTCGCCGACGTCAGGCGGGACTTCCGCGAGGCCCTCTCGCGCCGGGGCATGTCGGAGTACGAGGTCGAGGTGCTGTTCCAGGATTTCCACGAGGTGCTGAATCGATGAGCGACTACAAGGGAAGGATCTTCGGCAAGAGCGTGCTCGAGGCGACCTTCCGGTCGTTCTACGGGATCGATCTCTTCCTGGGGGAGGTGCTCGCCGCTGAGGACTCCGAGCGAGGGCGGCGGTTCCTATTCCGTGTGATACAGGTGACCTACGGCTCGGACTCCTCGGACCCGAGCTGGCCGGAGCGCACGGCCGGCGCGCACATGGCCGGCGACGCGGCCGGGACGCCCTACACCCTCCACGACCCCGAGCAGCGCCTCTACAAGGTCGCGACCTGCCAACCGCTCGGCTACATCGACGCGGCGGGGGAGTTCCGGAAGCCGAAGTCGCTCCCGTCGCAGTTCGCCCGCGTGACGGCGCCGACTGCCGAGGACTTCTCGTTCCTTCGCGAACGTATGGGCGATCTTCGCCTGGGGCTTTTGCGTTCGGGCGAGGACACGATCGACCTCGAGGTCGGGATCAAGGGAGAGACCCTCACTTCGCACGTCGGGGTCTTCGCGACGACCGGTATGGGCAAGTCCAACCTCATGAAGGTTCTCGCCGGGCAGATCCTCGCCTCGCACGGGCGGTACGCGTGCCTGCTGTTCGACCCTCACGGCGAGTACCTGGAAGGCGGAAGCGGTATCCGGCGCGGACTGGCGCATCATCCATGGGCCGCCGATCGGCTCAGGGTCTACGCGACCCGGGCGACCGGCGCCTCGGCTACGGCTCTGCGCCTTTCCCTGGGGGAGCTCACGCTCGGGGATCTGCAGACCGCCTACGAGTGGAGCCACGCGCAGGAGGACGCCATATACCGGCTGATCCGGTTCTTCGGCGACGGGTGGATCGTGAGGGTCGGCGAGGAGGATGACGTCGGCGCGCTCGCCGACCAGCTCTCGGTGGCGACCAGCACTCTGCAGGTCGTACAGCGGCGAGCGCAGAGGATCCTCGACATGCCGTGCATCTCCCGCGACCCATCGCAGCCCTCGCTGTCCGAGCGGATCGTCGACGAGCTGATGGACGGGTACTCGGTTCTCGTGGAGACCTCGGGGCTCTCCTCGGTGGAGGAAATCCTCGTGGCCTCGGCGATCACTCGTCGGCTGCTCGAGACCTACGCGAACGCTTACCTCGACGACCGCGACCGGTTCGCCGCCCTGCCGCCGGCGCTCGTCGCGCTGGAGGAGGCGCAGCGCGTGCTCTCGAAAGCGAAGCGCTCCGACGAGAACGTGTTCCCTCGCGTCGCGCGCGAGGGGCGGAAGTTCAAGGTCGGGCTGTGCGCCGTCTCGCAGCAGCCCAAGCTGATCGACGACGAGCTGCTCTCGCAGTTCAACACGTTCTTCGTGCTCGGCCTCGCGGACGAGAAGGACCGGAACATCCTGCGCGGCTCCTCGAAGCAGGACATCTCGGACCTCGGGCCGGAGATCCAGACGCTCATGCCCGGCGAGGCGATCGTGACGAATCTCGAGGCCCCCTTCGCGCTTCCCGCCCAGGTGTGGCTGTACGAGGAGTACCTGAAGTCGGTGAAGGGACCTTCCTCGCTCCCTCCGCGGCCGGAGGGCGCGTCGAAGGGGTTCGCGGACTAGTGGCGAGGTTCGTCGCGCTCGGCGATGCTCATCTCGGCCGTACGCACCTGGCGCACCTCCGCGACGACGAGGGCCGGAACCTGCGCGAGGAGGACTTCCTCCGTTCCTTCGAATGGGCGATCGAGGAGACCGTCCGGCAGGAGCCCGACGGCTTCCTCTGGCTCGGCGACGTGTTCGATCACGCGCGACCGACGTATCGGACGTTCTCGCGCGTGCTCGTCGGGCTGAAGCGGCTTCGGGACGCAGGGCTCCCAGGCGCGGCGATCAGCGGGAACCACGACACGCCCCGCGTGCGCGGGACCGGCTCGCCCTACGCCGCGCTCGAGGAGATCTTCGACGAG
>DATEBA010000009.1:0-13132 GCA_035288045.1 Actinomycetota bacterium | reverse complement strand
CCGGCTCGGGCTGGCGGCGACGGCCCGCCGGGCCGACGCGATCCTCGCTCCCTCGCGCAACACCGCCGAGGATCTCCTTTCGAGAACGAAGGCCGAGCCGGCGCGGATCCACGTCGTGCCGCTCGCGACATCGCTCGAGATCGGTACGGAAGACCCCACGGAGACGCTGGGCCGCCTCAAGGTCCCCCGGCCGTACGCGCTGTTCGTGGGCACGCTCGAGCCGCGAAAGAACCTCGTTCGGCTCGTGCGGGCGTACCGGCGGGTGGCCGCGACTGGGCTCCCTCACTCGCTCGTGCTGGCGGGGCCGATGGGGTGGCAGCCGCAACCGCTCCTCCGCGAGCTCGCGCTGCCCGGCCCTGGTGAGATCGTCCTTACGGGTGCCCTGTCGCGAACGGACCTCGACGCGCTGTACCGAGGTGCCGGCGTGTTCGTCTACCCCTCCCTCTACGAGGGTTTCGGGCTGCCGGTGCTCGAGGCGATGGCCCGAGCGGTGCCCACGGTCACTTCCAACGCCTCGTCGCTTCCGGAGGTCACCGGCGACGCCGCGCTCGGCGTCGACCCACGCTCGGTGCGCGAGATCGCCCACGCGATCGAGACGGTCCTCTCCGACGGCAACCTCGCCGACCGGCTAGGCGCTAAAGGTCGCGCTCGAGCCGAGCGCTTCTCCTGGGACGAGACCGCCAGGCAAACTCTCAACGTATACGAGAAGGCCCTGTGGGAGAGATGAGGATCTCACTCGTCGCCACTGTGAAGGACGACGCCGAGCACATCCAGGCGTTCCTCGCCTCCCTTGCGGCGCAGAAGCTTCCGCCGGACGAGGTGATCGTCGTCGATGGGGGGTCCACGGATGGCACGCTGGACGCGCTGCGGAAGGCCGAAGGCATCAGGTTGCACGTGGAGCCCGGCGCAAACATCGCGCGAGGCCGCAACATCGCCATCGCATCCGCGTCTCACGATGTCATAGCCGTGACCGACGCGGACTGCGAGCTGGAGCCCGATTGGCTCGAGCGGCTGGTGGAACCGCTGAGAGCCGGAGCGGACGTCGCGATGGGCGTGTCCCGACCGATCGTCGAGAGCTTCCTCCAGGGATGCATGGCCGCGGCGAGCCTGCCCGACCCCGAGGAGATCGGCGAGGCGACCTTCATGCCCTCGTCGCGTTCGGTGGCGTTCCGGCGGAGCGCGATCGAGGCGGCCGGCGGGTATCCGGAGTGGCTCGACATCGGGGAGGACATGTACGTGAACCACCGGTGGCGCGAGCTCGGGGTCGACATGCGCCTTGCCTCCGAGGCGGTGGTCCGCTGGCGGCTGCGGCCGACGATCGCCGAGACGTGGACCCAGTACTTTCGCTACGCGCGCGGAGACGCCACTGCGAGGATGTATCCGCAGCGGCACGCCCTGCGGATGGCCGTGTACGCGGGCCTGCTGTTCGCGCTCTCGTCCAGGCGGCGCTGGGTGCTCGCGTTCGCGGCGTTGGCCGGAGCGGCCTATGCCGCAAAGCCGGTCAAGCGCGCCCTCGCTCGTTTCGATGAGCCGGTTGAGCGTGCGGCCGCGGTGGTGGCCGTGCCCGCGCTGATGGCGTTCGTCGACGCGGCGAAGATGGCCGGCTACCTCTCGGGGCTCGCGAAGCGCGCTAGATCCTGAAGAGCTTGGTGCTCGTCTTGCCGAAGTGGCCCGCGTCGCCTGCGAACCTCACGGTGACCTTGTAGCGCCCCTTCGCCGGCTTGGGGAACTTGGCGGTGTACCGGCTCGACATCACACCGTCGTTGTTCGGGTCGACCGGCGAGCCCAGGGTGACCCGCTTCGTGGACTTCTTCTTGTACGAGCCGCTCGCCGTCCTCTTGAACAGCGTCACCGTCACGCGCTTGCCCGCGTGCGCCGGCGTGAGCAGCCCGCGGACCTGGATCACCTTGGGCTTCTTCTGCACCGTAATCGTGAGGATGACGTTGCCCTTGTCGTTGTCCTTGATCGTCCCCACGCCAGTACCGTCGCCGATCGTCACGTTGACCGGGTTCGACAGGTCGAGCGTGAAAGTCTCGTTCGGCTCGTCGACGCTGTCGCCCTTGATCGTCACCGCGACCGTCTTGGATGTCTCGCCGGCGGTGAAGGTGAGGGTCCCGGACTTCGGCGCGTAATCGCCGGGCTGGAGGGCGGTCCCGTCGGCGGTCGCGTAGTCCACCGTGACATCGACGCCGCGCGGGCCGGTCAGCGACACGGTGAAGAGCATCGTCTTCGTCGCGCCGGTTCCCTCGGTGAGAGTGGCGTTGCTCACGTTCGCGTCCACCGGCGAGTCGTCGTTCACGATAGTGGCGAGCCCCTGCGGATCGGGAAGGGTGGCGTTGCTCTGATTCGACAGGTCGAAAGTGAACGTCTCGTCGGTCTCGGTCCCCCCGTCGCCGGCGATCGCCACGTCGACGGTCTTGGAGGTCTCCCCCGAGCTGAAGGTGAGGGTCCCGCTCACGCCCGTGTAGTCCGTCGCATCCGCGGTGCCGTCGGTCGTCGTGTAGTCGACGGAGACCGTCCGTCCGCTCGCGGCGGAGAGCGACACCGTGAAGGTGGCGGTCGCGCCGAGGTCGCTCTCCGGGAGCGTCACGTCGCCGACCGAGAGGGAGGGCATCGGGTCGTCGTCGGTTATGGTCCCGACGCCCTGTGCATCCGCTACCGTTGCGTCTGCCGGATTGGAGAGGTCGATCGTGAACGTCTCGGCTGGCTCGTCAAGCAGATCACCCTTCACGGTCACCGACACCGTCTTCGACGCCTGCCCGGCCGAGAACGTGAGCGTCCCGCTCTTGTTCGAGTAGTCGTCGGGAGCCGTCGCGGTGACCGCCGCGGTGGAGTAGTCGACGGTCACGGTCCGGCCGCTCGCGGACGAGAGCGAGACGGTGAAGGTGGCGGTCACCGTCCCGGCGTCTCCCTCGGCGACCGAAACGTCGGCCACGGACAGGGAGGGAGTCGGGTCGTCGTCGGTGATCGTTCCAACGCCCTGGCCGTCGGCGATCGTGGCTCGGATCGGGTTGGAAAGATCGAAGGTGAACGTGTCCCCGTCGGCTTCATCCAGGACGTCGCCGTTCACGAGGACGTCCACCGTCTTGCTGGTCTCGCCGGGAGCGAACGAGAGCGTGCCGGAAACGGCGGTGTAGTCGGAATCGGCGGTCGCGGTTCCGTCGTTCGTGGAGTAGTCGACGGTCACGGTTCGTCCGCTCGCGGCCGATAGCGAGACGGTGAAGGTGGCGGTCACCGTTCCGGCGTCGCCCTCGACGACGGTCACGTCGTCCACCGACAGGACCGGAGGCGGGTCGTCGTCGGTGATCGTTCCAACGCCCTGGGCGTCTGCGATCGTGGCATTGGTGGCGCCGGAGAGGTCGAGCGTGAAGCCCTCGTTCGACTCGTCAAGAGTGTCGCCGTTCGCGGTGACGTCGACGGTCTTGCTCGTCTCGCTGGGAGCAAAGGACAGCGACCCGGCAGCCGCAACGTAATCCGAGCCCGCCGTCGCAGTCGCGTCGGCCGTGGCGTAGCTCACGCCGACCGTCTTGCCGCTCGCGCCCGCCAGCGACACCGTGAAGGTGAGCGACCTGGTGCCCGCGTTGCCTTCGGTCACCGATGCGTCGGCGACCGAGATCGTCGGCGGCGCGTCGTCGTCGGTGATCGTCCCCAGTCCGATCCCGTCGCGGATCGTGGCACCGACGGCGTTCGACAGGTTCACGGTGAACGTCTCGTTCGGCTCGTCGAGCGCGTCACCGACGACGGGAACGCTCACCGTGCGGGTCGGGGTCGCCTTGGACAGGCTGAGGTTACCGCTCGCGCCCGTGAAGTCGGAGGGCTGCGTGGCGGTACCGTCGGCCGAGGCGTAGTCGACGGTGACGGTGCCGGTCTTGGGGGGGCGACGCAGCGTGACGGTGAAGCTCGCGTTCACCGTGCCGGAGTTGCCCTCGGTCACGGTCACGTCGTTGATGAGTAGCTCGGAGGGAGGAGCCGCCATCGCGCCGAGCGGAGAGCCGGCCACGACCACGCTCGCAGCCAGCAGTGACCCCGCCGTACGACGCAGGATCGAACGTATCCGCCACCTTCCCGACATCCTGTGCCTCCATATGCGGTGTCGGCGATTGCGGCCCGTGCGCGCATACCCGCGGAGCGTGGACTCTACGTACCTAGGATCGGTTAGGAGGGAGCGCCTCAGTCCGGGTAGTCGCAGAAGCCTCGGCCGGACTTCCGGCCGAGGCGCCCCTCGGTCACCATGCGACGCAGGAGCTCGGGAGCCTCGACTCCCCGCTCGCCCAGCTCACGACCCAGGATCTCCCCGATCGCCAGCACGACGTCTAGACCGATCAGGTCGGCCAGGGCGAGGGGCCCCATCGGGTGCCCGAGCCCGAGGCGGACCGCGGTGTCGATGTCCTCGCGGGTCGCCGTTTCCTCCTCGAGCACCCGGATCGCGTCCATCAGGTACGGCACGAGGAGCCGGTTGACGATGAACCCGGCCCTGTCCTTCGACGTGACGACCGTCTTCCCGAGCCGCTCCGCAACGCCCCGGGCGAGGGTCACGGTATCGGCCGATGTCGTCTCGGACGGGATCAGCTCGATCAGCTCCATCCGCGTGGGCGGGTTGAAGAAATGCATCCCGATAACCCGGGCGGGGCGGCCGGTCGCCGCCGCCAGGTGCCCGATCGGCACCGACGACGTGTTGCTGGCCAGGACGACGTCGGGTCGGACAACATCGTCGAGTCGGGAGAAGACCGCACGCTTCGCCGGCTCGTCCTCGGTCGCGGCCTCGATCACCAGGTCGGTGTCGGCCAGTATGGCGATGTCCGTCGATCCACCGATCCTGGAGCGGACGGCGCCCGCCTCCTCTTGGTCGAGCTTCGCTCGCGCGACGGCCGCGGCGAGCGATGCTTCTATCCGAGCCAACCCGGCGGCCAGTAGGTCTTCGTCGGCCTCGATGACTAAGACATCGCAGCCGGAGCGCGCCGCGACCTCGGCTATCCCCGAACCCATCACCCCACACCCGACGACGCCGACGCTCCGGACGTCCTTGGCTTCCATACCTCCCCCGAGGGCCGCAGGTGCGCCGAAGCCTACACGCAGGCGGCGATGAGGATGGGATAGGGGTTCACGGCATCCCCGATGACCGAGTAGCCGTAGGGGCTCGCCTGCCAGTCGGATGGGATCGCGGTGGGGTGCCACTCGAAGTGGTCGTGCGGAGAGGTTCCGAGCGCGTCGCCGGTGTTGCCGACGTATCCGACGATAGCGCCGGCGCTCACCTGACCCAGCTGCCCCACGGCAGACAGGTGCGCGTTGTAGACGTAGCCGGACTGGCCGAACACCTTGACCGCGATGCCTCCGAGGCCGTTGTCGGAGCGTTGGGCGACGCCGTCGAACGGAGCGCGGATCGGCGTCCCGGTGGGCGCGAAGATGTCCACGCCCGCGTGGAGGTGGTATCCACCGGCGAACCTGGGTGCACCGAAGCTGTTCGACACACCGCGCGGCGGGTCGACCGGGCAGTACTTGAAGACCCCGTCGACGGGACCGCCGAGGAGCGCCGCCTGCTGCTCCTTGTACTCGCGACCCAGCTTCTTCGCGTACTCCCCGGCTTCTGCCTCCTTGGCCTGGATACTCGCGACGAGGTCCTGCTGGCCTCTCATCGAGGAGGCCAGCTCGGATCGAGCCTCGCGCTTACTCGCGACGATGTTCACCTGCCGCTCGCGCAGGCGCTCCAGCTCCGCCTCGTCGTCCGCGAGCTGGTTGCGGAGGTTGTCCACCTCGGTCGCAAGCTCGGCGTCGGTCTGCGCAGCCGCGTCGATGAACTCCAGGCGGTCGGAGAGCTCGTTGAGCGAGGCGGACCCGAGGAGGAACTCGAGGCCGCTGCCGGGCCCGTTCATGAACGCCTCGGCCGCCCGCGCGTCCAGCCGCCTCCGGAGCCGCTCGTACCGTTCGGTCGCAGACTTGCGCCTTTCGCGGATCACAACCAGCGCCTGTAGCGTCGCGTCGAGCTCGAACTGCGCGGAGGCGAACTCGGTCGCCAGCTCGTTGGCGCGCGCCTGCATGGCGGCCAGCTGGCCCCGCTCGCCCTCGATCTCCGCCTGGAGCCGCTCGACGGCTTGCTCCGCCTCGTCGACCTCCTCCTCGGTGATGGTGGCGGCCGCGGGCACGACTGCGGAGAGGAGCCCGAAGGCGAGCAACACGCCGACGAGACGGCGCAGGACCGGGGCCGAGCGGCCGGGGAAGACGGTCATCTAGACGCTACCTCTATCGGATTCTCCGTGCGAATGCCAACCGGCGGTCCCACGAGGGTGCCCCCGAACGGGCTCGGATTCAACCATCCGCCCCCGTTCGGGCACGAACGAGGCCGGGCTCATGCAGCGCCTGGGCCCAGTGAGCGGCCTCCAGGATGCCGTGGGCCGTCTCCAGCTCCTCGGCCCCCCCGACGAGGTCGGCTCCGAAGATCCTGCCCGTCCACCAGACCTGGGCGGCCACGAAGTTCCGCCACCCCTGCGCTCGCTGGACGTCGAGGGCCTCACGGGCCTTCGCACGCGCCCCCTCCGGATCGCGTTCTTCGAGCGCGACGGCGGCCTCCGCGGAGAGAAGCGATGAGAGCGATCCCGGCTCGGCGGCCGCGAGCCGGGCGTGTGGCTCCTCGAGCACCTGACGGGCTGCACCGACCTCGCCCCGGGCGAGCAACACGCGAGCAAGCTCCGCAGCCGTCCACGTGACGAGCGAGCGTTCCTTCAGGTCGCGGCAGAGACGGTATGCCTCCCGGAGGTCGGTTCCGGCGTCGTCGAGGCGCTCGGCGATGCGGTGGATCGAGCCGCGGTCCCCGAGGGCGCTCGCGAGCTCCCACCGCGCGTCGAGCTCCCGGAACGTGCGGATCGAGGCGGAGGCGTGATCGAGCGCCTCCTCCAGCCGCATCATCCGCCGCAGCGAGTTGGCGGCGGTCTCCCGGGCCACGGCGGTCGTGAACGCGTCGCCGCTCTCGCGGCCGATCTCGACCGCCTCGCGCGCCAGAGCAAGCACGTCCTCCTCGTCCCCGACCGGCGAGGTGACGGCGGACACGCCGACGAGAGCCCTCGCCACGCCCCACGCGTCGCGGCTCGGGTTCGAGCGCGCGGCCGAGAGCGCCTCCTGGAAGATCTCCCGTGCGCGGCCGAGGTCGTTCTCCCAGTACGGCTGCCACGCAGCCATCAGCAGGGTCCGGGCAAGGACGAACGAGTCGCCGAGCTCACGCGACGCGGCGAGCGACTGTTCGAAGAGCTGGGCCGCCTTGGCCCCCTCCGCGCGGATCGTCAGCGAGATGTCGGCGAGGTAGCGGGACGCGTGGGCGCGGATCCGCGTGTCGTCGCGGCCTACCTCCAGGGCCCGCGAGAGCGCGTCTGCGGCAGCGTCGAACTCACCGAGCCAGTAGCGGGCCTCGCCGATCGCCGAGAGGATCCACGCCTCGCGTCGACCGTACCCGTGCTCGGGTCCCGCCAGGGCGAGCGCGCGCTCGTACATGTCGATCGCCGCGCGGGACTCGATCCCACGTCGGGCCAGATCGCCGGCGCGCGCGAGCGCGTCGACGGCGCTTTCCGCGAGCGAACGGTCCTTCGGGTCGAGATCCAGCGACGCCCTGGCCGCCTGCTCGAGGTGGTAGGCGATCGCGCGCGGGTAGCGATCCACGGACCCCGGCACCTGAAGATGCTCGGCGATCTGGAGGTGCAGCCGCCGGCGCTCGCGCTTGGTGACGCTCTCGTAGGCCACGTCGCGGAGAAGGTCGTGACGGAAGCGCCAGGTTGCCTCCCTCTCCTCGTCGCGAACGAAGATCTCCTCGTCCTCGAGCTCTGCCAGCGCCTGCTTGCTTGGCTCGGCGATCAGCTCGAGGTCGGGAACCTCGAAGACGGGCTGGGAGAACACAGACGCCTTGCGCACCAGCTCGCGCGCCCCCGGAGAGAGGTGATCCAGTCGCTCGGCTATGACGGCCTGCACGGTGGGCGGGAGGACCCTCCCCGGCGGGCCGCCGGCCGGCGGGAGCCGCCTGTCCTCGCGCGCGAGCATCGCCGCCGTCTCCACGATGAAGAACGGGTTGCCGCCCGCGTTCGATGCCACGCGGACCCCGTCCTCGCGGGCCATCCCTTCCGCCGCCGCCATCGCGAGCTCCGTCGCCTCGTCCTCCGCGAGCGGCTCCAGCCAGAGGGTGACGGCGTCTGCGATGCCACCGGCCCAGCTGGGTTGGTCCTCGAGGAAGCCCCAGCGCGCGATGCAGAGAACCAGGAGAGGCACGCGCCCAGCCTCGCGCACGAGCTGTTCGATCAGCTGTAGTAGCGCCGGCTGCGCGAGATGGAGGTCCTCGAACACCAGGACCACCGGTCCCGAGCGTCCGAGGCCCGTCGAGTACGCCAGGAGCCCAGCGCGGACCTCTCCCTCGCGGTAGCGGTTCTCATCGGCGGACTGCTCGCCCAGTCCCAAGGCGAGCGACAGGCGTGCGACCGTCACGGCGGCCTCCGACGGGTGCGCGGCGCGAGCGACGGCCTCCTCCAGCCGGCGGCGAAGGTCTGCCTCGTCGACCGGGTCGCCGAGCCGCCGCATGAGCATCTCGGCGATCGGTCCGAAGGTGGCGTTCTCCCCGAACGGCGTGGCGCGACCCGTGAGGATGGTCGCCTCGTCGGGCAGCCGATCGAGGAACTCCTCGGCGACGCGGCTCTTGCCGATCCCCGGCTCACCCACAAGGGTCACGAGGTGCGCGCGCGAGCGTTCGACGACGCGTTCGAAGGTGCCGGCGAGAAGCTCGAGCTCCCGGCGTCGGCCGACGAACCGGATGCGCCGCCGCATAGCTCCCGGCGACAGACGGAGTACCGGGAAGGCGAGCACGTCGTCGTCGAAGCCCTTCGCCTCCATCCCGCGACCGGGGCCGAACTCTACCGAGCCCCGCGCGAGCTGCCGTGTGGTCCGCCCGGCGAGGATCTCGCCGGGCCCGGCGGCCTGCTGGAGCCTGGCGGCCAGGTTCACCTCGGCTCCCAGCACGAGCTCCGAGCCGGTCGCCGCGCCGACCGCGACGGGCCCGGTGTTCAGGCCGACGCGCACCCGGAGCGGGACCGGGAGCTCGAGCTCCTCCCCCAGGCCCGGGGCCGCCTCGACGATCGCGAGCGCCGCCCGGACCCCGCGAACCGCGTCGTCGTCGTGCGCCTGGGGGAGCCCGAAGACCCCCAGCACCGCATCGCCGATGAAGTTCTCGGCGCGACCCCCCACCGCTGCTAGCTCCTCGGACACGAGCTTGTAGAACGCCGCGAGCACCTCGCGGAACCTCTCTGGGTCCAGGCGCGCCGACAGCTCCGTCGAGCCCGCCACGTCGGCGAACAGCACGGTGACGACCTTCCGCTGCTCGGCGTCGGGGAGCACCGCCGCCCCGCAGCTCGGGCAGAAGCGGGCGCCCTCGGGAAGGACGCCGCCGCAACGTCGACAGTTCTCAGGAGTCACCCGTTCAGCATACGGGGCCGCCCGTCAGCGGCCGTGCACGTACTCGATCAGCTGCACGACGTTGCCGTCGGGGTCCGCGAACGAAGCGAACCTCGCGTAGCCTGGAACCTCACCGTCGCGTTGGTCGAAACGCACGCCTCGCGATTCAAGAGCGAGCACGGAAGCGTCGAGGTCGTCCACATGGAACACGGCCGTCCCCCCGAGCGGCGGCGTGTGGCCCTCGCCGGCACCGTGAAGGGCGAACCGGATCGGGCCTGCGTCGAACTCCGCCCACGCGTCGCCGTCGCGGCGAACCAGTCGCAGCCCCATGACGTCGTGATAGAAGGCGACGGCGACCTCCATGTCTCGGGTCCAGTAGTAGACGTGGTCGAGGCCGCGAACGCTCACGAGATCCCGATCGCCGCCGCGCCGTCAACCCCTGCTCGCGCCGAGGATCTTGGCTTTCTGGGCCTGGAACTCCTCCTCGGTGAGAACCCCGCGAGCTCGCAGGTCGGCGAGGCGCTCGAGCTCGGTCGTCGCCGAAGGCGCAACGGGCGGCATCCCGCCGCGCGACATGCGCTGCTGATTCAGCTCGCCCTGCTGGTAGATCGTCTTCTGGACGTCCTCGGGATGGCGGATATCGGAGAACACCTGCCTGCCGCGCTCGCCGGCGGACTCGATGATCAGGTCTCCGGCGCCGATCGCGCGCTCCGCGATGCTCTGGTGGAACCGCACGTCGTTCATCGCCTCTAGCGGGATCTCCATCGAGTCCTTCGCGATAAGCCCCGTGCGATGGATGATCCGGTCGGAGGTGACGATGAAGTAGGACGTGACCCACCGCACGAACGCGCGGACCGGGTACCAAAGCAGCACCGCCACCCCTCCTATCCAAAGGCCCCAGAAGAGGACGTCGTGCAAGGCGTCGCCATCGGGCAGGTTCGAGAGGCCTAGGATCCAGGCGAGCAGCACGAGGAGCGTAACGACGACCGGACCCACGAGTGCGATCCAGTGCGGCCGAAGCTCGAGGACCAGCTCTTCGCCCTCGATCAGGAGTCTACGCGGGAAGGCCACGGCCGGGACGCTACCGCGGCCGGGGCAGCCCGGCAAGCACGTCACCGCTCCAGGTGCTGGATCTCCGAGAACGCGACGGTCGCGGTTCGCGCGCCGATGTCGAGGACGAGCCCGCCCGCGGCGTCCACTCCAACCGCAGTGCCCTCGACCGACCGGCCGTCGACCGTCACCGCGCGCACAGAACGCCCGATCGTGCCGCAGACCTCTCGGTACCCGGCCACCACGGCGGCGGCGAACGCCGGATGCTCCGGCTGGTACTTGTGCCTGAAGAACCGCAGGTAGGCCTCCAGGAGCTCGCCCGGCGCCGCTGCGACGACGGCCCCCGCGCCCTCCAGCCCCGGCGGCGGCTCGCCCAAGTTGATCCCGACGCCGACCACCACGTGCTCGACCCGCTCCCGAACCAGACGGGCCTCAGCGAGGACCCCGCCCGCCTTCTCCTCGCCGACGAACAGATCGTTCGGCCACTTGCACCAGGCGTGGGTTGCGCCGCACTCGCGCGCCGAGTTAGCGGCGGCGGTCCCCGCGAGAAGCGAGAGCAACCCAACGCGCTCCGCCGGAAGCCTAGGCCGTAGCACCAGCGAGAACATCAGAGAGCGCCCGGGTTCGTCGAGCCACGTCCTTCCCAGGCGGCCGCGCCCCGCCGTCTGGTGCGCGGCGGCGACCAGGGTCCACTCCGGCGCCCCCTCGTCCGCCATCGCGAGGGCCGTCTCGTTCGTCGAGCGGGTAACCTCCTCGAAACGGACGGGCGCCGACAGCCCCGCTCGGGCCAGGACCTCCTCGAGGAACCCTTCGGTCAGCAAGGCGTTGACTCCCGTCCGGGGGTACCCGATTATCGCGGGCCGGAGCAGCGCGTGCGCAAACCAAGGATCCTGATCGCCAATCGCGGCGAGATCGCCGTCCGGATCATCCGGACGTGCCGCGAGCTCGACATCCCCACGATCGCCGTCTACTCCGACGCCGACCGCGACGCGCTTCACGTCGAGCTCGCCGACGCAGCCTTCCGGATCGGGCCGGCGCTCGCCGCCGACTCCTATCTCTCGATCGGCGCGATCCTCGAGGCCTGCCGGAAGTCCCGGGCGACCCTCGTCCATCCCGGGTACGGGTTCCTCGCGGAGCGCTCTCACTTCGCCCGAGCCGTCGCCGAGGCCGGCCACACGTTCATCGGACCGCCGGCCGACGCGATCGAGCTGATGGGAGACAAGGCTGCCGCCCGGCGCGCCGCCGAGGAGGTCGGCGTGCCGATAGTCCCCGGAACGCCGGAGCCGATGGCGATCCAGGAAGCGTCGGTCGAGGCCGAGCGCATCGGTTTCCCCCTGGTGGTGAAGGCCGCCTTCGGCGGTGGCGGCAAGGGCATGCACGTGGTGCGATCACCCGAGCAGCTCGAAGACGCCCTGCGTCGCGCCGCCCGCGAGGCCCAGGCGTACTTCGGCCGCCCCGAGGTCTTCCTCGAGCGCTACATCGAGCGGGCGCACCACGTCGAGGCTCAGATCCTCGCCGATGCCCACGGCAACGTGTCGTTCCTCGGCGAGCGCGACTGCACGGTGCAGCGACGGCACCAGAAGCTGATCGAGGAGACCCCATCCCCCATAGTCGACGACGACCTGCGCCAGCGGATCGGCGACGCGGCGATCGCCCTGGCCAAGCGCGCCGACTACGTGAACGCGGGCACGGTTGAGTGCATCGTCGACGAGGACCGCCAGTTCTACTTCCTCGAGATGAACACACGCCTGCAGGTGGAGCACACCGTCACCGAGATGGTGACGGGGCTCGACCTCGTGGCCCTCCAGATCGCGGTCGCGCTCGGCGAGCGGGTCGATGTCGAGACCTCGGCGCGTGGCCACGCCATCCAGTGCCGGATAAACGCCGAGGACCCCGGAAGGAACTTCCTCCCTGGGCCCGGCCGCGTCACCCGCTATCGGGAGCCGTCGGGTCCCTTCGTCCGTCTCGACTCCGGCGTTCGCGAGGGCAAAGAGATCCCCGGCGACTACGACTCGATGTTCGCCAAGCTCGTCGTCTCCGCAGAGGACCGCCACCGAGCTCGCGCGAGGATGCTCCGAGCCCTGGACGAGTTCATCGTCGAGGGCGTCCCGACGACCATCCCTCTTCACCGGTGGGTGCTCGAGACCCCGGCGTTCCGCGACTCGACGCACACGACGACATGGCTCGAGCGCCAGCTGCACGAGATCGATCTCCCGGCGCAGACCGACGTTGCGGCCCCGGCGGCGTCGCCGATGGCCACGCCGAAGCCCGCGGATGTCCTCCTCGAGGTCGACGGCCGGCGGGTCCCGGTCAGGATCTTCGACGAGCGGCGCGCGGTCGCGCCCAGGCCGCCCGCGCGGCACGGCGGCCACCACGCGGAGCACGTCCACGGCGTGATCACCGCGCCGATGCAGGGGACGATCCTCCGGGTGCTCGTCGAGCGCGGCCAGCGGGTGGAGGCCGGTGACGTGATCTGCATCCTCGAGGCGATGAAGATGGAGAACCACATCGCCTCGACGCGGGACGGGGAGATCACCGAGCTTCCGATCGAGCCCGGACAGGTGGTCGTTACGGGTCAGACCCTCGCGGTCATCGACTGATCGGCTCGCGCGCCGGGGCCGGGCGTGAGATCGTCCTCGTCCTCCTCCGGCGGGCGAAGCGGGAG
>DATEBA010000008.1:0-7932 GCA_035288045.1 Actinomycetota bacterium | reverse complement strand
CGCTGCCAGCGCCGGGGGTTCCGCCGGGGCGAGGCCCGCCAACGGCTCCGGTTCGCGAGCCCGACGCCGGGCGATGAGGAACGCGACGGACAGACCGAGCGCCGCGCCGGCGAGGTAGGGCGCGACCGGTGCACCCGGCGGTCCAGCGAGGATCCCCACCCAGACGGCGGCCGCGGCGAGCGGGAGCGCGAGGCCGCTCAAACCGTCACGAGGTCCCGGACGTTCTCCAGGATCGACGGCCCTATGCCGCTCACGTCCTCGAGCTGCTCGACCGTGGCGAACGGTCCGTTCTCGCTGCGGTAGTCCACGATGGCTTGCGCCAGCACCTCGCCGATCCCCGGAAGGGTCTCGAGCTGTTCGGCGGTGGCCGTGTTCAGGTTCACCAGCTCGGAGCCGCCTAGCGTGCCCGGTGCCGCCGAGGACGGGGCTCCCGCCGCCGCGACCGCGGGGACCACGACCTGCGTGCCGTCCGCGAGCGGAGCGGCGAGGTTCAACCCATCTAGCGCGGCCCGCCCCGTGGGACCTCCTGCGGCCTCGATCGCGTCGATCACCCGCTCGCCCTCGGCGAACTCGTAGACGCCCGGGCGGCGCACCTCGCCTGCTACGTGAACTATGAACGAGGCTCCAACCGTCGGGCTCGCGACCACCGGGGCGCCGGTCGATCGAAGAGCGCGAACGTCGACCGGCACCGGCAACGACCGGACGTACCAGAAACCAGCGCCCGCGAGCACGGCGACGAGGAGCAGGCCCAGAGCGGCCAGCTCCCCACGCGACAGAACGGACAGCCGGTCACGCAGCGACTCCCCCGACACCCGACGCCTCCACGGGAAGAAAAAGACGCGACCGAACGCTAGCCCGTGCGCGCGGGGTGCGCAGTGACGGAAGTCACTGCGGGCAGGGTCAGGCCTTGGCCGCAACCCCCTCGGGGGCGCGCCTACCGCTGCGGGCACTCGTCGAGGGGATGAGGAAGTAGAAATCCGCGCCGCCGCCCGGCGCATCCTCCACGCCGATGCGCCCGCCGTGGGCCTCCACGAGGCTCCGCGCGATGAACAGACCCAGGCCGGTTCCCAACACGGCTCTCTCCTCGATGCGCCGATAACGCTCGAAGATCGCGTCGCGTTCGGACTGGGGTACACCGACGCCGCGATCGCGCACGCCGAAGCGCACGAAGTCGCCCTCGCCCTGGACGTCGACGCCGATCACGGCTCCCTTCGGCGAGTGCTTGCGCGCGTTGTCGAGAAGGTTCGCTAGCACGCGTACGAGCCGGTCGGCGTCGCACGGCACGGTGTGCACGTCCTTGATCGAAACGGAGACGAGCGAAGCCGCGTCGCTCGCCTGTGCAGCCTCCGATACGAGGTCCTCGACCACGGACTCCGTGATCCGAAGCGGCACGCTCCCAGCCTCGATCCGAGAGACGGTGAGGAGGTCGTCGAGCAGGCGGGAGAGACGAGCGGCCTGCTCGGCCGCCCCGTCGAGGAGCTCGCCCTTCACCTCCGGCTCGACGTCGTCGCCGACCCGTCGGATCGTCTCGACGACGCCGCGGATCGCCGCGAGCGGCGACCGGAGCTCGTGCGCGGCGATCGCCACGAACTCCGACTTCGCGGCGTCCATCTCCTGGAGCCGCTCCACGGTCGACCGTTCCCGCGCCAGCTCACGCGAGGCGGCTTTGGCCTCGCGGGCCAGGTCCTGGCGACCCCGCTCCGCCACGCGACGCAGGCGGGCGAGCGCGCCCACCGACAGCCCGGCGAGGAGCACGACGGAGACGCGGAACACGAGCGGAGCTAGCCCGATCCCGCCGTTGGCCACCATGACAGCGACGTACACGGCCGACTGGGCTAGTGCGACACCGAGCACCTCGCCGAGTCCGAACCGCATGGCTGCCGCGATCACGACCAGCACGTACAGCGCCCAGAACTCGCTCCGGGCCGCGCCGGTCGCGTGGCACCAGAAGGTCACGATCCCCGTGTCCAGCGCGACGGTGCCGGCCGCGAAGGCCCGCGTTCGCTCTACGGGCCTTGCGAGGAGCACCCACAGGGAGTACACGGCCGCGACCGCGAGCACCGCCACCGCGTAGGCGCTCGCGGGGCGCCGGACCCCTAGGGACGCCACGTAGACCACGGCCGTCACGCCCACGACGGCCGCGCGCATCACCGCGATGGAAAGCTCGAGGCGTCCGCTCTCGGACGCTCCGCGGAGCGCCACGCCCTCTCCTTCCATCGCTCTCCTTGGGCTGGCCCGAAAAGCGGCCTTCTGGGGAGGTATCGGCGCGCAACGGGCAGGTATTAGCCCTGGCTCGTGACCACGTTCACCAGCCGTGGCGCACGCACGATCACCCGGGCCACGGGCCGGTCGGCCAGGGCCCGGCGAAGCCCCCCGCTCGCCATGGCGAGCTCCCGGCACCGGTCCTCGGAGGCGTCGACCTCGACCTCGATCCGGTCCCGGACCTTGCCGTCGACCTGCACGACGAGCGTGACGGTCTCCTCGCGCGCTAGCCCGGGGTCGAACAAGGGCCACGCAGCCGCATGAACGCTCTCCGGGCGCCCGAGCGCCTCCCGCCAGAGCTCCTCCGCCAGGAACGGCGCGAAGGGAGCCAGCATCAAGCCCAGGAGCTCGGCCGCCTCCCGAGCGCCGCCTCCCGCTTCGAGCGCCGACCGCATCTCGTTCGACAGCACCATGAGCTTGGAGATCGCGGTGTTGAAGCGGAACCTCTCGAGGTCGTCGGTCACGCCGCGGACCGTCCGGTGCGCGAGCCGCCGGAGAGCGTCCGGCTCGACGGCCTCGCTCTCAGACGCCTCGAACACCACCGCGTGCACGCGCCCCAGCCAGCTCGACACGCCCGGTCGGCGATCGGCGTCCGGCGCGATCAGCTTCCAGTCGATGTCGTCCTCGAACGGCCCCGCGAAGAGCATCGTGAGTCGCAACGTGTCGGCTCCCCACCGCTCGACGAGCGGCATCGGTTCGACGATGTTGCCCTTCGACTTCGACATCGACGCTCCGCCGAAGATCACCTGGCCCTGATTCATGAGGCGTGGGAACGGCTCGGTGAAGGGAACGAGGCGCATGTCGTGGAGCACCTTCGTGAAGAACCGCGAGTACAAGAGGTGCAGGATCGCGTGTTCGACCCCGCCGGTGTACTGCGAGATCGGCATCCACCGAGCAACCGCCTCGGGGTCGAACGCGCGACGCTCGTCGAGCGGCGAGCAGTAGCGGAAGTAGTACCAGGACGAGTCCACGAAGGTGTCCATAGTGTCGGTGTCGCGACGCGCGGGCCTACCGCACCTGGGGCAGGACACGTTCACGAACGTCTCCTGCCGCGCCAGCGGCGAATCGCCGCCGGGTCGGAAGTCGACGTCGTCGGGCAGGAGCACCGGGAGCTCTTCCTCGGGTACCGCGACCTCGCCGTGCTCCTCGCAGTGGACGATCGGGATCGGCGCGCCCCAGTAGCGCTGGCGCGAGATCAGCCAGTCGCGGAGGCGGTACGAGACCGAGGCCCGCCCCTTGCCCTGCTCCTCAAGCCACCTCGCCACGGCGGAGATGCTCTCGGGCGAGCGCTTCCCGTCGAAGGGTCCCGAGTTGACCATCACCCCGGAGCCCTCGTGACAGGTGACGGCGAGCGCCTCCTCTCCCTGCGTCCCTTCCGGCTTGATCACCACCCGGATCTCCAGGCCGTACTCGTTCGCGAACTCGAAGTCCCGCTGGTCGTGCGCGGGGACGCCCATGATCGCGCCGGTCCCGTACTCCATCAGCACGTACGGCGCGACGAAGCACGGCACCTTCTCCCCGTTGACCGGGTTCACGGCATGGACACCTAGGTCGATCCCATCCCGGCTCTCCGCCTGTTCGCGGTTCGTCAGCGGCGTCGCTTGGAGGCGGTCAAGCAGGACCTTCAACCGATCCCTGGTCCCCCCGACCTCGGCCAGCCTCGGCACGAGCGGGTGCTCGGGAGCGAACACGAAGAACGTGACTCCCCAGAGCGTGTCGGGGCGCGTCGTGAAGACCTCGACCCTCTCTCCCGCTTCGACGATCTCGAACTCGACGGCCGCGCCCTCCGAGCGCCCGATCCAGTTGCGCTGCATCGTGATCACGCGCTCGGGCCAGTCCACGAGCTCGTCCATGTCGTCGAGCAGCCGCTGCGCGTAGTCGGTGATCTTGAAGAACCACTGGGTGAGGTCCTTGCGCACCACGGCCGACCCGCATCGCTCGCACTCGCCGTTCACCACCTGCTCGTTCGCGAGGACGGTCTGGTCGTTCGGACACCAGTTCGCCGGGGCGGTCTTGCGGTAGGCGAGGCCGCGCTCGAAGAGCTTGAGGAACAGCCACTGGGTCCAGCGGTAGTACTCGGGGTCGCATGTGTTGAACCGGCGCGACCAGTCGAAGGACATGCCCATGCGGGCGAAGGAGCGCCGCTGCTGTTCGATGTTCGCGTAGGTCCACTCCTTGGGGTGGGTCCCGCGCTTGATCGCGGCGTTCTCCGCCGGCAGACCGAACGCGTCCCACCCGATCGGGTGAAGCACGTTGTAGCCGCGCATCGAGGTGAACCGGGCCACGGCGTCGCCGCCGGAGAACGCCTCGGCGTGGCCCATGTGCAGGTCGCCCGACGGGTAGGGGAACATGTCGAGGGCGTAGAAGCGGGGGCGCGGGTCGCTCGGGTCCTCGGAGGCCCGGTACAGACCCTCCTCCTCCCAGCGCGCCATCCACTTCGGCTCGACCTGGGATGGGTCGTACCCGCGCATCGTGAGGGAGATGCTACCGGAGCAGGCAGGGCCTACAGAGCGTGGACGGCCACCTCGAACCGCTCGCTCGGCCCGGCGTTGCCGGACAGCGCCCCCATCAGGCGGTCGCGGATCGCGCTCATGCCCCACGCGCCCTGGACGAGGTCCTCCTCGGTGTCCCAGAGGGTCACCCAGAGCGCCTTGCCGCTCTGGCCGACCAAGAGGAAGCAGCCCTCGAACCCCTCGACGCCCACGAACCCCTCCAGCAGTGGCTCGACCGCAGCCTTCGCCTCCTCGAGCTTCCCGCCCCGCCCCACGACCGTGTCCACCCTGGCGAACACTCGCCCCTCCTCGGATCCTCCGTCGCTCCGAGCATGCCACGGCTGGGGACGGTAGGTCGGGAACCGAGCAAGTCGAATGGGACTCGCCTCAGGCGCTAACCAGCTTGTAGATGACCTTGTTCGTGCTGAAGTAGAGGCTCCCGTCCGGCCCCGCCTCTACCGAGAGAACCACACCCGACCGGCGGTAGACGGTGTCCCAGCCCCGGATCGACCGCCGGTCGGAGGTGAGACTGACCCGCCGGATCTCACCGGTGTTGTACGCGCCGAAGAACAGGCGGCCGCGGCTCCTGGCTCCCAGCCCGCAGTCCTGGCAGAACGCCGCGCCCACCGGGGCGATCGTCGTAACCGTGTACCACTCGGGTTCGACCGGGGAGGGTCCGTCCCGGTTCGTGTTGCGAGGCGCCGGAGGCGGGGTGGAGCACGTCGCCGACGGCCCCCATCCGTAATTGCGGCCGGGACGTATCCGGTTCAGCTCGTCGTTGCACTCGGGCCCGTTCTCGGTCTCCCAGAGATCCCCGCTCCTGGGATCGAACGCGAGCCCGAAGCCGTTCCGGATCCCGTAGGCGTAGACGCGGGAGTGCCGGAACGGATTGTCGTCGGGGGCCTTCCCGTTCGGGGTCATCCGGAGCACCTTCCCCTGGTTGCTGTCTAGATCCTGGGAACGGCTCGGAGAGCCACCCTCGCCTACGACCGCGTACAGCATCCGGTCGGGTCCGAACAGGATCCGCCCCCCGGCGTGATATGACCCCGCCGGGCTGCTCGAGAGAACGCGCAGGTGCCGCCCGCTGCCATGGGCGTCCTCGATCCGCACTATCTGGTTCTTGAGATCCCCGTCAATCCTTCGGGTGGCGTAGGCGTACACGAACGGCTTGTCCGGATAAGCCGGATGAAGGGCGATGCCCACGAGGCCTAGCTCGCCCGCTCCGAACACGCGAGGGACCACGAAGAAGAGTCGGTCGCTTCGCTTCTCCGGGTTATAGATGCGGATGTCCCCCTCGTTCTTGTCGACGTACCAGAGGCGCCGGTCGGCATCGAAGGTGAACGCCACCGCGCGCTCGAGTCCTCCTACGACACGCTGGGCCTTGATCCGCGCGGACGCCGGCGAGCTGCCAAGGACGGCAAGGAGCGCGAGGACCGTTGCGGACACTGCGACGACACGCTTCAAGTAGGTGGCTCCGGGTCGGCCCGAGAACCAAGGCTACCCTCGCCGCTGCCGAGCGGTCAAACTCCGGATTGACCCGCGGCACGCACCGCCTGTAGCGTCGCGGAGACGATAGGGAACCGTCGTTGGCCCCAAACGATGCCCCGCCGCGCAGAAGACCCGCGATCGCGCGGCTTGCCGCGCTCGATCCGGACACGCGATGGCTGGCGGCGCTCGTGGGTACGCTTCTCGTCTTCTACCCGTCAACCTACGCGGTCCACGGCTACCGGTTCCCGGTGGGTCCCGACGCGCCCGTATACATCTGGTGGGCGCGGCTCGCGGGCCACGAGGGCCTGTCCGCGATCCCGGGCCTGCGACCTGGAGTTCCGGCGCTGACGCTCGTCGTGGGCGGCGCTCTCGGCCTAGGCCCGGTGGCGGCCGTAGCTGCACTCGAGATCGCGCTCGCGCTGGCGACGGCGTTGGCGGCCGTCGCGCTGACCGTCGATCGCGGAAGGAAGACGTGGGTCGCGACCGGCGCCTTCACCGGTTTGTGGGCCGTCCACCTCGCGCTCGGCTACGTGGCAACGCTCGCCGCCGCGACGTTCCTCGTGGCAGCGGCCGCCGCGGTGACCCACCGATCCAGGAGCGCTGTGATCGCGGCCGCCCTACTGCTCGGGGCCGCGGGACTGTCGCATCCGCAGTTCTTCGCGATCGGCGTCGCGATCCTGCTGGCCACCGCCATCGTTGCTCGCGTGCAGGGACACGGCTCCGAGCCCGTGCGGATCGTGAAGGCCGTGACCGGTGGCCTGGCGATCACCGGCGTCGGTCTGGCGGCGATGCTGCCCGGGCCACCCGCTCTCGACGTCGACATGTCGAGGGACGACGTCCTGGAACGGTTGGGCATGCTCCCCACCCTTCGGGGCCTCTTCCGCGCGCGCCTGCTCGAACGCCTTTGGCTCTACGCCCCGATCGTGACGGTCCCGCTCGCGATCGTCGGGGGTCGCGCGGCATCCGGCTTCTGCGGAAGGCTCCTCCGCGCCTGGGGGCTCGTGCTCGTGGCAACCGGGGTGGCCGCCTACGCAACAGGGCTGTTCCCGCCGGAGCGCCTGGTCACGTTCGGATTCGTGATCCCGATCGCCACGGCGCTCGGGGTCGTGGTGCTCTGGCACAGGGCCCGCGGGAAGGTGCGCCCGCTGGTGGCGGCGCTCGCGGTCGCGTTCGCCCTCCCCGCTGTCCTCGCATGGGAGCAGACCCCACCGAAGATATGGCCCCTCCAAGTCGAGCGCACCACCGAGGCGGGCCGATACGCCTCGGCCTCGCCTCCAGGTACGCGGCTCGTGTTCATCGCCAACGGACGGCAGCCGATCGCCTCGTTCTTCGCCACGGAGGCGGCGAACGCGATCCGGGCCGCGGTTCCGCCGGACCGGATCCGGGATGTGCGTGTGGTCGTGACCGAGCTCGCCGCGCAGAGCGAGGAGAACCGCCGGGTCGCTGAGATGCTGGGCGAGCAGGCGGAGGCCGGCCTCACCCCCGAGCAGCCTGTGCTCCGGTTCGACCTTGGGCCGTTCGACCGGATGAGCTTCGGCGAGACGCCCGGTGCCCGGTTCGTCGCGGACGGCGTCGCCATCATCGGCGATCACCCTCAGCCGGCTCCGGCGCCGGTCGATCCCCTCGAGCCCTCTTCGCCGGCGGGCATCGCAGCCGCCACGCTCGGCGTGCTCGCGCTCCTCGCGGCCGC
>DATEBA010000007.1:0-23889 GCA_035288045.1 Actinomycetota bacterium | reverse complement strand
CCGACGACGTCGGGCCAGATCGCGGCAAGGCGGCCGACCGTGAGCCCGCCGGCGAACGCCTGCTCGCGCAGCAAGCCGTCGAGCACCTCACCGATCGAGGCGGGCTCACGCGTCCGCTCGTCGCGGCGCCGTCGGAAGCCCGGGCTGCTCGGCATCAGACGGCCCCCCGGACCTCGACGGTCCCCGACGACACGTCCCAGATCGCGTCTGCGTTGGCCGGCACGTGGGACTCCTCGGCGGCGGAGACGAGCACCTGGCCGAGCCCGGTGAGACGCTCCGCGACCACACGCTGGCGCCGCGGATCGAGCGCCGAGAACGGATCGTCAAGGATGAGCACCGGCGGCTCGCCCGTCTCATCGGTGACGGCGCTCCCCAACCCGCCCCGGAGGCAGAGGGCGGCGGCCCACGCCTCACCGTGCGACGCGAACGCGCGAGCCGCGAGGTCGCGCACCGCGAGATCCAGGTCGTCCCGGTGCGGCCCTACGAGGCTGGTCCGACGCACGAACTCGTCCCCCCGTCGCTCCCCCAATCGCGCCCGGAAGGCCACCTCGAGGTTCTCCCCCCACACGGAGGGACGGTACGCGCACTCGAGCTCGTACCCGGCGAGCTTCGCGAACTCCTCGCTCGCGGCGGGGGCGAGCCGCTCCACCGCCTCCGCCCGAAGCCGCGTGAGCGTGGACCCGGTCTCGACCAGCTCCGCGTCCCAGGCTGCCAGGTCCGGGGGCGCTCCAGGCCCCTCCCACTCCCTGAGGAGCCGGTTGCGCTGCCGAAGGGTCCGCTCGTAGGCCGCCATCACGCCCTCTCTAAGCGGCCAGAGCGCGGTCGCGGCCTCGTCCATGAACCGGCGGCGCTCGGACGGATCGCCGCGCACGACGTCGAGGTCCTCCGGAGAGAAGAACACGGCACGCACCTGACGCCTGAGGTCGCGCACCCGCCGAACCGGGGAGCGGTTCACGTGGATCTTCGCGGCGCCCTGCCGGGGAATCTCGATCTCGACCAGCACGCGGCCGCCGCCCGACTCGATCTCGCCGCGCACGTAAGCGGCGTCGCGCCCGTCGCGAACGAGCGGCAGGTTCACC
This sequence comes from Actinomycetota bacterium, assembly GCA_035288045.1. Lineage (GTDB taxonomy): Bacteria > Actinomycetota > UBA4738 > UBA4738 > HRBIN12 > DATEBA01. The sequence goes on along the minus strand of DATEBA010000007.1, from coordinate 22,810 downwards.
GACACTCTCGGCGAAGAGCGGGTGAACAGGAGGTAGATCCCTTCGAGCAGGTTAGTCTTGCCCTCACCGTTCCCACCGACCACACAGACCAGCCCGTCGGGCACCGGTTCGATCCGCGTGTGCGGGTGGTTGCGGAAGTCGCGCAGCTCCACCCAGCGCAGCCGCACGGCCTCAGCCGACCGGAGCTGGTAACCGTACAGGCATCACGAGGTACGTGAACGCGTCGCTCTCGCCTCGGACCAGGCCGGGCTTCAACCCGTCGCGCACCTCGATCCGCACGGTCTCACCCGTGGCCGCCGCCAGGCCGTCGATCAGGTATTGGGGGTTGAAGGCGGCCGTCAGGTCCTCCCCTTCGTACTGGGCCTCGACCGCCTCGACCGCCTGGCCGAGGTCGGGAGACGAGGAGGAGAGCTTCACACCAAGCGCGTTGAACTCCATACGGACGGGCGAGGTGTCCCGGGCCAGCAGACCGACACGGCGGACCGCGTCCATGAGCTGCTGCCGGGAGACGGTCAGCCGGCTCTCGTAGCCTTCCGGCAGGAGCTGCCGGTAGTTGGGGAACTCGCCCTCTATCAGCCTGGAGGTAAGCGTGAACTCCCCCACCCGGAACGAGACCTGGGCCTCGTCCACCAGGAGCTCGATCTCGCCCCTCTCGATCCCCGACGCGGCACGCCCCGCCTCGGACAGTGCCCGCTCCGGGACGATCGCCTTCATCTCGCCGCCGGCCGTCGCCACAAGCTCCCGCACCGCAAGGCGGTAGGAGTCCGTGGCGACGAACGTGACACCTTCCCGGTTCACCTCGGTGAGAACACCGGTCAGGACAGGGCGCGCCTCGTCCTTGGACGCGGCGCGCCCAACTTGAGAAACCGCCTCCGCGAACGCCTGAGCCTCTACCATCACCGTCGTCCCGCTGGGCGCCTGCAGAGTTGGGAAATCCTCCGCGGGCAGAAGACGAAGCGTACCCTCATATGCGGCACAACGGATCTGCGCCTGTCCTGCATCGGCGTCGAACCCGACGGGAGCATCCGAGAGGCTCTTGACGGTTTCCGCGATCAGCCGAGCCGGCACGAGCGCGACACCAGGCTCCTGCATCTGGACCTCGATCGCCAACCGAGCGGACACCTCGAGGTCGGTCGTGGTAAGCGTGAGCGTGCCCCCTTCCGCCGCTTCGATTAGCACACCGGTCAGGGCGGGTATGCCGGGACGCGACGACACGCCCCGTTGCACGGTCTGGAGCGCCTCGGAGAGCACGTCGCGATCGCACCGGAACTTCACGTTCCCACCTCCTGAAGACTCTGTGTTTGCATCTTCTCTAGCGTTAGTAGGGGCTGTGGATATGTGGATGAGGGACCCATCTCCCCAGCGTAGCTCAGGGGTCTGACATGTGGATCGGCTGGGGACGGGCGGACGCGATCGGCCGTGTCAGGTGACGGATGTGCGAGACTGCGGGGGTTCTGCACCGCGTTCCCCACCGCTTCCTCACGCCCCCCGGATACGGGTTCGGATGATTCGCGTGAGATCCTGGACCTGTCTGTAGGTGATATCGCGCGCCCGCATGTTCTTCTCGATCTTCTTGATCCCGTGCAGGGCGGTCGTGTGGTCGCGGTCGAAGGTCTCGCCGATCTTGATGAGCGACTGGCCTGTGCGCTCGCGCAGAAGGTACATCGCGATATGACGCGCGGTCGTGAGCGGGCGGGACCGGTTCTTCGAGACGAGATCGTCGTGGGAAAGCCCGAAGTAGCGGGCCGTCTCCTCGAGGATCACCTGCGGCGGGATCTCGGCGTCGGTCTGCGGCAACAGGTCCTGGAGAGCCCGCTCGGCGAGGGGCACGTCGATCGGTTGCCCCGTGAGCTCGCTCCAGGCGACGACGCGCACCAGTGCCCCCTCAAGTTCGCGGATGTTCTGGTCGAACTTGCTCGCCACGAACTCGACCACGTCGTCGGGCACGCTGATCCCGTCGCGTGCCGCCTTGAGCTGCAGGATCGCGATCCGCGTCTCGAGGTCCGGGGGTTGGACGTCGACGCAGAGCCCCAGCCGGAAGCGGCTGCGCAGCCGCTCCTCCATCCCGGAGAGCTCCTGAGGTGGGCGGTCCGAAGCGATCACGATCTGCCGCTCGGCCGCGTGCAGCGCGTTGAACGTGTGGAAGAACTCCGTCTGGGTTTCCTCGCGCTTGGCGAGGAACTGGATATCGTCCACCAGCAGGACGTCGACCTGCCGGTAGCGCTGCTGGAACTGGTATCCCTGTCGGTCCCGGACCGCTCGGATGAACTCGGTGACGAACTGCTCGGAGGTGACGTACTTGACGCGCAAGCGCGGGTTCAGGCGGTGCATGTGGTGACCAATCGCGACTAGAAGGTGTGTCTTGCCGAGGCCCACGCCTCCGTAGATGAACAGTGGGTTGTAGGCCTTGGACGGCGGCGCCTCGGCAACGCCCATGGCGGCCGCGTGCGCGAAGCGGTTCGAGGGACCCGGTACGAACGCGTCGAACGTGTAAGCCGGGAACGGTAGCTCCGGCGCTCCCGGCAGATGATCATCCTCGCGCGCTGGGCGCTCGCGCTCGGGCTCGGGTCGCTCTACGGGCGGCTCCGCGACGCGTTCTGCCGCGCCGAGGCGGATCTTCACCGGGGTCCCGAGCGCCTCGGCGGCGCCGGTGCGGATCAGGTCGAGATAGTGGCGCGCGATCCAGTCCCGCACGTAGTCCGAGGGCGCGACCACGTCGAGGACCCCGTCCCGTAGGTCCGTCGCCTGCACGTCGGCGAACCACATGGCGAAGGAACTCTCGGGGAGTTCACTCCTCGCCTTGTCGATGATCCGGGACCAGGTCTCTTGGGCCGCCTGCTCCGAGGACGCGATGACCATAGGGGTATCCACAAAACCTTTCCACACCTGTGGAAACCGCTCGGGGGAAGGCTCTCGCCCTCGGGGGAAGAGCGGGGCGCCTGGGGGGGAAGCGCGACGGACTATAGCACCAGCCCTCCCCGCGCCGGTACCCAGCGGGAGGGTTTTGACGCTCTTTCTCGCACGCTGCTTTCTCTTTGTCCCGCTTCAAGAGGCGCACGTATACTTCGCCTGGCCGGCCTGGAGCCGGCCGTGTCGTCGAGAGGCGAGTCGTGGCGAAGCGAACGTATCAGCCGAACAACCGCAGGCGGAAGAAGACGCACGGGTTCCGCGTGCGGATGCGAACGCGGGCCGGCCGCGCGATCCTGGTGCGGCGTCGCGCCAAGGGAAGGGCCCGGCTGTCCGCCTGAGCGCGGAGGCCGAAGCGAGGGCCGGCGCGTGCGCGGGCTCGAGGTGCGCCGGCTCCTGTCGCGCGGGGAATCGCTGCACGGCATGCTGGTGGTAGCCTTCCTCGCGCCCGGGACCGGACGGGCGGTGTTCGTTGCGGGCGGCAAGGTGGGTGGGGCCGTCCGGCGGAACCGCGCCAAGCGAGTCATGCGGGCGGCATGGCGCCAGGTGGAACTCCGGCTGCTGGAGGGCTACGACGTCGCCTGGGTGGCGAGGGCGACGGCCCGGAGCGCGAGGACGAACGATCTGGTGAAGGAAATGACACAACTGCTCGAGGACGCCCGGCGGTGAGCGCGGTGCGGGGCATCGTCGGGGTGTTGGGCGCGCCGTTCCGCCTCGGCCTCGTCCTGCTGATCCGCACCTATCGAGTGGCGCTCTCCGGGTACTTCGGGGGACAGTGCCGCTTCTACCCGTCCTGCTCGCACTACGCCGAGGAGGCCGTGAGGTCTCACGGCGCGATGCGAGGAAGCCTATTGGCCGCGTGGAGGATCCTTCGCTGCGGACCGTTCACGGCTGGGGGTGTCGATCACGTTCCACCGCCGCGCGGAGGCCCAGTCCCGCCGTATGATGGCGTCATACATAGGCGAACTGCCGCGAGGGAGTCTTGATGGGGGTCCTCGCGCAAAATCCTGTGTGGCAAGGCTTCCTGGACGGCATCGGCCAGGCGTTCGCGTGGATATACGAGTTGATGCCCGACTACGGTCGGTACGGGCTGGCGATCGTCCTGCTCACCGTCCTGATCCGCATCCTGCTTATTCCGCTCGGCATCAAGCAGATCCACGGCATGCAGGCGATGCAGTCGATTCAGCCGAAGATCAAGGCCCTGCAGGCCAAGTACAAGGGCAACAAGCAGAAGCAGCAGGAAGAGGTCATGAAGCTCTACCGCGAGTCGGGCGTGAACCCGTTCGGGGGCTGCTGGCCAACGCTCCTGCAGCTCCCGATCTTCATCGCGCTCTACTCGGTTCTGCGCCCGCCTGTGCCAGCCAACGGGGACTTCCTCAACAATCATCTGCCTGAAAAAAGCGAGATCTACCATAACGTGGTCGTGGAGCACAGCGGCACCGACTTCCTGTGGATGAACCTTCAATGCGGCGCGGGCAGTGCTGGGAAGCCCGACGTGCCGGTGTTGGATAACGAGGGGAACCCCACAAATGTCTCGATCGACTGTGGCTCGGGCGGCACAGCGAGGATCCCCTACTACCTCGCGCTCGCACTCATGGTTGGTTCCACCTACTTCTCATCGCGGCAGATGCAGAAGGCGAGCCCTCCTGGCTCGGTCTCCCAGCAGCAGAAGACCTTAACGATGATCATGCCGCTGACCTTCCTTCTGTTCGGGTTCCAGTTCCCGGCTGGGCTGGTGGTCTACTGGACCACGTCCAACCTGTGGCAGATAGGCCAGCAATTCGTGCTACTCAAGGCAGGCCACATCGGTCCGGGCGCGCTGGACGCGGCGGCGGAGCGGGCCAAGCGGAAAGCGGAGAAGCGAGGCGATCGCAAGGGGATGTTCGCCTCTATGCAGGAACGGGCTGAAGAAGAGCGCAGGCGGCGCGAGGGCGGAGGGTCGGCGGGCAGTCCCGCCAAGCCCAGGCCGAAACCCAAGCCCGCTGGAGGCTCCGGAGGGAGCGGTGCGACCGGTGCGAGAAGTCGAAAGAAGCGCCCCAAGCGTTGAGGAGGCGGTCGAGGCCGCCCTCCTGGAGCTGGGGATAAGCGAGCAGGAGGCTGTGGTCGACGTCGTCCAGGAGCCTCGGGGCGGTTTCTTGGGGGTGGGTTCCCAAGAGGCCGTGGTCCGTGTACGCGCGCAGCCCGAGCGCGAGGCCGAGGAAGAGCCGGCCGAGGAGACGCTGGAGGAACAGGGTGATCTAGCCGCCGACTTCGTGGAGGAGCTCCTGGAGCGTATGGGGGTGCCGGCCAGTGTCGAGCTGTCGCTCGAGGAGCGAACGATGTACGTGGAGATCACCCCGGCCGGGGACGACGATGTCGGGCTCCTGATTGGTCGGCGGGGACAGACGCTGGAGGCGGTCCAGGAGCTCGCTCGCACGCTCGTGTCCCGGCGGACGGGGGAACGGTGCCGGGTCGTGGTGGATGTGGAGGGTTACAGGCGGCGGCAGCGCTCGAGGCTCGTGGCGCACGCCCGTGACGTGGCCCAACGGGTGAAGCGGACGGGCCGCGAGGATGAGCTGGAGCCGATGACGGCCTTCGAGCGGAAGATCGTCCACGACGCCGTGGCGACGGTCGTCGGTGTCGAGACCATAAGCCGGGGCGAGGATCCCGAGCGTCGAGTCGTTGTCCGTCCGAAGCGCTAGAAAGCGCCGAAGCCTCAAGCGGAGGTTGGCCCGAGCCTCGTGCCCGGCTCTCGATCGGTGTTTCACGTGAAACATGAGGGTTCGCCACGTACCCTGCAGGACGTGAGCGATCTCATTCGGGAAGCGGCCACCATCGAGGTTCCACTGGATGCGGCGCGGGCGGACAACCTCATGCGGTTCGAGCGTCTGCTGCGATACAAGGCCGTCCCGCTGGGGCTGGTCGCCTCGGGCGACGCTGGTCGTCTGAGGACCCGCCACATTCTCGATTGCCTTCGAGCGACCACCGTCGTTGGGAAGCGGGACCGCTCTGCGTTCGACCTCGGGACGGGCGCGGGTCTTCCCGGGATAGTTGTCGCGATCTCATGCCCGGAGCTGGAGGTGTCGCTGGTCGAGTCCAAGCTGGTGAGGGTGGCTTTCCTCGAGCTCGCCGTCCGTGAGCTCGGTCTTGGCAACGTCCAGATTCTCGCTCTCCGAGCCGAGGAACTGGGCGGAAGTGCCGACCTCTGCTTCGCTCGGGCGTTCGCTCCGCTGGAGCGCTCCTGGCTTGTGGCGGAGGGCATGCTGGGGCCCGGGGGTCGGCTGGTCTACTTCGCCGGAGGGCGTGCTGGAGAGGTCTCGCCTCCGCGGGGGACAATGGTCGTCCACCTGCCCGTGCCCCGCTCCCTTGAAAGGGCGGGTGCGCTCGTTATCATGAGCCGGCAGTGACCAAGCGAAAGCCAGGCTCCGGGACCTCGAAGGGCGCCAAGAAGCAAGCCCGGAAGGGGCGTGCGCTGCCAGCTAGCCAGGCTCCCGGTAATACGACGCCGGCCGCGATTCCCGACGACCTCGCGAGAGTGATCGCCGTTGCCAACCAGAAGGGCGGCGTCGGCAAGAGCACGACCGCGGTTAGCCTTGGTGCGGCGCTCGCCGAGCTCGGTCATCGCGTCCTGGTCGTGGATCTCGACCCGCAGGGCAACGCCTCGACCGGGCTCGGCATCCGCCACGGTGCCAGGGAGATCACCGTTTATGACGTGCTGGCCTCCGAAGCCGCGATCGACAGTGCGATCGTCGGTACCTCGGTCCCGGGTCTGTTCGCCATACCCTCGACGATCGATCTCGCGGGCGCCGAGATCGAGCTCGTCAGCCAGTTCTCCAGAGAGCTGCGGCTCCGCAAGGCGCTCGAACCCCTCCGTGATGGCGCCTACGACTTCATCCTGCTGGACTGCCCCCCCTCGCTTGGCCTGCTCACGGTCAACGCGCTCGCGGCGGCGGAGGAGCTGCTGGTCCCGATCCAGTGTGAGTACTACGCGCTCGAGGGCCTCGGCCAGCTGCTGCGTAACGTCCGTCTCGTCCAGCAGAACGTGAACCCGCACCTGCGCTTGACGGGTATCGTCCTGACGATGTTCGACCCGAGAACCAAGCTGTCCGAGCAGGTCGTGGGGGAGGTCAGGAAGTACTTCGGAGAGCGCGTGTATGACACCGTCATCCCCCGGACCGTGCGCCTGTCGGAGGCGCCGGGGTTCGGGCAGCCGATAACCGTGTACGACCCGAGGTCGAAGGGGGCGGAGCGATACCGGTCGCTGGCGCGGGAGGTCGCGGAGCGGCGTCCGCCCGAGGAGCCCGTTCCGGTGATCGACGACTTGCCGGCGGCGATCCTGCCCCGTGCCGAGGAGGCGTTGGGGGTTGGCGGGGAGGAGACCCCGGGCCCCGTGGAGGCCCCCATCGCGGACGGGGCCGGGGATCCGGCGGAGGTCCGCACCGTGGGAGAGAGTCTTGAGCGCATCCCTCAGGACGACGTCGAGACCGCGGAGCCTGCCCCGGCGGAGCCCGCGGTAGAACCTGAACCGGGTCAGCCCGAGCTTGATGAGGAGGTCGAGCCACGGACGGCGACCGCGGCTTCGGCCGGGGCCGCGAAGTGGGAGGCGTCGGCTCAGCCCGTGGTCGAGGCTAGGACCAAGATACAGTCTGCGATCGGGAAGGCGAAGGGAGCCTCACCCGCCGGAGCTCGGGTCGTGGTGATCGACGAAGACGAGGCTGAACGGGAGGTCGTGACGCCGTCGGGTCCGAGCGAGGCCCATTCGGCGGAGGCGACGATCGGGTCAAGGCTTACCGACGAGCCGCGAAGGCGCAGGTGGTGGCCATTCCGTAAGGGAGGGGATCGATGAAGCGTGGGGGACTCGGGCGTGGGCTTTCGGCGCTGATACCCGGTGCGGTGGAGGAGGGGGCCGGCCTTCTCGAGGTGCCGGTCGGCGCGGTCGCTCCGAATCCCAAGCAGCCGAGGACGGTGTTCGAGGACGAGACGCTCGAGGCCCTGGCAGTCTCGATCCGCGAGGTCGGGGTGCTCCAGCCAATAGTCGTGCGCAGAATCGCCGAGGGCTACGAGGTGATCGCCGGAGAGCGCCGGCTCCGAGCCGCCAAACGGGCGGGGCTGGCGACCATACCGGTGATAGTGCGGGAGAGCGACGACGCCGAGAGCCTCCGAGAGGCGCTGATCGAGAACATCCACCGGGAGGATCTTGGGCCGATCGATCTCGCCGAGGCCTTCCGCGAGCTACTGGTCGAGTTGGGTGTCAAGCAGGAGACGCTGGCGGAGCGGCTTGGCGTGTCGCGTTCGCACATCGCGAACACGATAAGGCTCCTGCAGCTCCCCTCGGAGGTCCAGCAGCTGCTCAACGAGGGAAAGCTCCAGGCGGGGCACGGCAGGGCGCTCCTCTCGCTCGGCGAGGCAGAGGCCCAGGTGTCGCTCGGTCTGCGGACCGCGGCGGAGGACCTGTCGGTCCGCGAGGTCGAGGAGCTCGTCCGTGCCTACTCGGACCGTCCGGCGCCGGTCGCGCTCGCGAAGACCGGGCAGTCATCTGCCCGCGTGCCGGGGGATCTCGCGGAGGTCGAGGAGCTGCTCTCCGAGCAGCTCGCGACCCGCGTGACGATCCAGATGGGCAGGAAACGAGGACGGATCGTCGTCGAATTTGGCTCTCCCGACGACCTCGAGCGGATCGTCTCCGAGATCATCGGGTCGGGCCCCGGGCTGGCGCCGGACTGAGTGGTCCGCAACTAGTCTGTCTCAGACTAGTTGCGGGCGAGAGCGGCTTCGAGGATCCTCTCGCACAGCGTCTCGAGTGGGATCCCGGCTGCCTCAGCGGCCATCGGTAGCAGGCTCGTTTCGGTCATCCCGGGGGAGACGTTCACCTCGAGGACCCAGGGCCGGCCTTGGCGGTCGACCATGAGGTCGACGCGCGTCACGTCCCGCAGCCCTAGTGCTCGGAAGGATCGCGCGGCCTCGCGCGCGCACGCCGCACCTATCTCGGCCTCCAGTCGTGCGGGCGCGAAGTACTCGGTTGCGCCTGCGGTGTAACGGGAAGCGTAGTCGTAGACGCCAGACTTCGGGACGATCTCGACGAGGGGGAGCGCCTCGGCGGGGTTGCCGACCAGGCCGGCCGCGACCTCGGTGCCCTCGATCTTGCGCTCGATGATCGCGGCGTCCGAGAAGGAGAGGGCGCTCATCACCGCAGCCGGAAGCTCGGCCTCTCGGTCGACGAATCGCACGCCCATCGCGGATCCCGAGCGCGCAGGTTTCACGACCGCGGGGAATCCGACCCGCTCGGCCGCGACGTCGAGGATTCGGCCCGCGGAGAGATCCTTCAGCGCAGCCGCCTGTATCGTGGCCCACTCGGGGGTAGGAACCCCGGCGGCCCGGAGCGCCTCCTTGGCGAGGACCTTGTCGAACGCAAGCTGGCACTCGAAGGGGGCCGTTCCCGTGTACGGGAGGCGGATGAGCTCGAGGAGGCGCTGGATCGTGCCATCCTCGCCGTCGCGGCCGTGAAGCGCCAGGTAGCAGACGTCGGCGCGGCCGGAGGCGAGCCCCTCGACCAGCGGGGCGTCGGAAGGGTCGAGCAGGAAAGCCTCGTGCCCACGCCCGGCGAGAGCCTGGTGAACCCGGTGGCCCGAGCGGATCGAAACCTCGCGCTCTGGAGAGCGACCGCCGGCGAGCACCGCGACCCGGGTCATCGCCGCAGCGACCGGTACAGCTCCTCTTCGTCCGCGAGGAGGTTCCCGAGCCGCGCCACCCCCTCGCGGATCGCCTCTTCGGGCGGGAACGAGAAGGAGAGCCGCATGCGGTTCCGGCCGCGCCCGTCAGGGTAGAAGGCGGTTCCCGGCACGTAGGCTACGCGCCGCTCCACCGCGGCCGCCAGCAGCGCCGACGTGTCGAAGTAATCCGGGACCGTAACCCACACGTAGAAGCCGCCGGAGGGGTGAGTCCAGGTCGCGGCCTCGGGGAAGTGCTCGTTGAGGGACGTGAGCATCGCGTCGCGACGGCTCCGGTAAGTGTCGACGAGTGTCCGGAGGTTGCCACGCCACCGGTCGCCCGACAGGTACCGTTCGCCGATCAGTTGCGTCAGGTTCGAGCCACACAGGTCGGCGGCCTCCTTCGCGAGCACCATGCGTTGGATAACCCCCAATTCCGCTGCGGCCCAACCCAAACGGACGCCGGGCGCGAAGACTTTCGACGCCGTGCCGAGGTAGATCACGTTGTGCGGATCGAGGGACTTGAGCGTCGGCGGCCGTGTGCCCTCGAAGCGAAGCATGCCGTAGGGGTTGTCCTCGATGATCGGGACAGCGGCCTCGCGACAGAGCGCGACGAGCCGCTCGCGGCGCGCCGTCGTCATCGTGACACCAGCCGGGTTGTGGAACGTCGGAACCGTGTAGACGAACTTCGGCCGGGCTCCTTTCAGTAGGGATTCCTCGAGCTGCTCGACGATCATGCCGTCGTCGTCCAGCTCGACCGGGACGTAGCGTGGCTCGTACGCGCCGAACGCCGACAAGGCGCCGACGTAGGAGGGTCCCTCGACGACGATCTCGTCCCCGGGGTCGATGAATACTTTGCCGATCAGGTCGAGCGCCTGCTGGGCGCCCGCGGTGACGACGATCGCCTCGGGATCGGCCTGCGCCCCCTCCTCGGCCATCAGCTCCGATAGCCTCTCGCGGAGGGCGAGATGGCCGATGCCGCCGCCGTACTGGAGGGCGACGTCTCCGAGCTCGACTACGACCTGTCGCACGACCTCGAGGACGTCCTCACGTGGCAGGGCCTGGACGAAGGGCATGCCACCTGCGAGCGAGACCACCTCGGGCCTTGAGGCCACCGCGAAGAGGGCGCGCACCTCCGACGCCGACATCCCGGAGGTTCGCCGTGCGTACAGATCCGCGTAGGGGTCGACGGAGAACTCTGCCATGGGTTCGTCGATGGTAGCAACGGCGCCGCTCGTGAGCGAGGGCGTCGTGCTAGTTGGTGGCTCCTTGGAGCTCAGGGAGGACCCGTTCGCCGACAACCTCGAGCATCTCGAGGTCGTCGGCGAACTCGTGGTTGAGGACTATCCGCTGGACTCCAGCCTCGGCGTACTCGTTGAGTCGCTCGATGGCGCGGTCGGCGGTGCCGACGATGCAGGTGCGCTCGAGGTGGGCCAGGTACGCGTCGCGCGGTCCGGCGTCGGGGTCACGCTCCCGTGCCCGCTCGACCCGCGCCCTCCATGAAGCCTGGTCGTCGCCGACGTAGTACCAGGTCATCATGGACGTGGTGACCCTCGATTGGTCGCGACCGGCGGCGTCGACGGCGTTGCGGATGCGGCCGAGGCGGTCGCGGACCTCGGCCGGGGTTCCCCCGAGGGTGTTGAACTCGTCGGCGAACCGTGCGACGAGTCGCGACATCCGTGGCCCCGCGACGCGCCCGCCGAGGACGATAGGCGGATGCGGTCGCTGCAACGGCTTTGGAACGAAGCGGCACTCGTCGACGGCGTAGAACCTTCCCTCGAAGGAGAAGACCTCGTGTGTGAACAGCCCGTGGACGATCTCGACCTGCTCCTCGAGCATCTCGAAGCGGTCGGGTGTGGGCGGGAAGGGGATGCCGTGCGTCGTGTGTTCCGCGGCCCACCATCCGGCGCCCATGCCTAGCTCCGCACGACCGCCCGATACGACGTCCACGGTCGTGACGGTTTTCGCGAGCACCGTGGGATGGCGAAAGGTAACCGGCGACACCATAGTGCCTAGGCGGATGCGCTGCGTCGCCGCGGCGAGCGCCGCGACGCCGGTCCACGCATCGAAGGAGCCCCTCTCGGGTGTCCCGCCGGGTGACAGGTAGTGGTCGGAGGTGACGAACGACTCGAATCCAAGGCGTTCGGCGGTGCGGGCGAGGGCGAGGCGCTCGTCCCACGTCGCGCCCTCCTGCCCTTCGATCATTAGCGCGAAGCGCATGACGGCGCGAGCATACAATCGATGCGTGAGCGAGCGGGACGAAGTGCTGCGGGTGCTAAGGGCGGTCGGCTTGGGGATCCTGCTCGGGATCTTCCTGACGACCTTCAGCCGGTGTCCTCGAGCCGAGGGCTAGCTCTTTTCCACTCTTCTCGCATCAGGCGCCCGGGTGTACGCTTGGGGTTAGAGGCTCTCTCCCCGAAGAGCCGAAGGAGGGTAGCGTGAAAGAAGCGCTGCACGGGGTGGCGGCGGGGATGCTCCTCGTCGGTCTCGCGTTAGCCTCGCTCCTTCCCGAGAGCGCGCTCGACTTCTGCGTCGGGCTCGGCTTCTCTGGGTGTGACGCCAACCCGTTGGTGATCCGCTTCGTCATCGCCGGGGTTTCGACTCTAGGGTCGGTCACGGTTTGGATGATCGGATCGGCGGCCCGCCGTTAGGCTCGGGTCGGTACCGAGGCGCCGAGGAAGCGCTCGACGCCGGCGGCGATCGCGTCGGCAAGCGCGGAGCAGCCGGTGCCGTCGAGGTTGGCCGGCGGTTCGATCTGGACCGTTGGCATGCGTGTCTCCCGTAGGATCGCCACCGACCGACGCCGTACATCCCTTGCGCCCCACAGCTTTTCGAGCTGGTCGCTGATCAGCTCGGCGAGCCGCTTGCCGGCCGGTGAGTGGGTCCGCTCGGTCCCGTAGTAGAAGCATCCTCCGGCCGCGTCGGGATCGAATCTGAGGGAGATGCACGCGGCGGCGGCGGCAGCGTTCGCGCGCCGTGCACGATCGCTCGGGGCGAGTGGCTCTGCGGCGAGGAGCACGGGTTGAGCGCCGCGCGGCTCGAGGGCTTTCGCGAGTGCGGCCGCGAGCTCGAGCGCAAGGTCGTCCTGGGTGCCAGGATCGATCGCGACGACGGAACCCTCGAGCGTGGACACCATCGCGCGCACCGCCTCCTCCTCGCGTACGATGGCTCGGCTCGGCGCTTCGAGTTGCGGGCGGAGCCGCTCGATGGCCGCGAGCGTTTCGGACCCGACGATGCCGTCGACCGGCCGCCCTACGTTCCTCTGGAAGTCGCGGACGGCACGGTCGGTCGCCTCGCCTAGGATGCCGTCCTCGCGGCCGGCGTCGAAACCGAGCGCGTTGAGGGAGCGCTGCAGCGCTCGGACGTCGTCGCCACGGAACGCTGGGACGCGCAGGTAGAGAGTGCGGTCGCCTAGGACGTAACCGGCCTCCACGATCTGTCCCCATGTGTCGGGGCCGACGAGACCGTCCTCGGGCAGTCCGCGTGTTCGCTGGAACCATCGAACGGCCTCCTCCGTGGATACACGGAAGCTCCGGGTCTCGAGCTCCGCCGTGTCGATCTCCGCGCCGAGCCCGAGGAGGCGGAGCTGGACGTCGCGCACCGCGTCGCCGCTGCCGCCGGATCGGATCACCTCCACGAGGGGAAGTCTCCGCCGGTCGCCGACGGCCGACAAGTCGGCCGTAGTCAGGACAGGTGGGGATCGATATCGCGGAGCACCGCGTCCTTGCCGCGGGCGCCCACTACGCGGGCGTGCTCCTCGCCGTCCTTGAACAGGATCAGCGTCGGGATGCTCATCACCCCGTAGCGCCGGGTAGCGTCGGGGTTCTCGTCGATATTCAGCTTTGCGACCGCCAGGTCGTCCTTCTCGCGTCCGATCTCCTCGACCACGGGCGAGACCATGTGGCATGGCACGCACCACTCGGCCCAGAAGTCCACGAGAACCGGAGTCCCCGAGCCCAGGACCTTCGCCTCGAAGTCCTGGTCGTTCACCTCTCCCAGTATCGCCACCAGATCCGTCCTCCTCGGGCCGCGGGCGGCCCGCGTCGTCCCTACCTGTGTTCCGCGAGGAACTTCTCGGCGTCGATGGCAGCCTTGCAGCCCATGCCGGCGGCCGTCACGGCCTGACGGTACACGTAGTCCACCACGTCGCCGGCCGCGAAGATGCCCGGCACGCTCGTTGTCGTCGTTGGCTCCCGCACCTCAACGTACCCGCCGTGTAGCTCGAGCTGTCCCTCGAAAAGCTCGGTGTTCGGCTGGTGGCCGATCGCGACGAAGACTCCTTCCGTCGCGAACTCGGTTTCCTCGCCCGTAGGCACGCTCCTCAGCCGTACGCCGGTCACCGCGGTGTCACCGAGGATCTCCTCGACGACCGTGTCCCAGATCACCTCGATCTTCGGGTTCTCGAGGGCGCGGTCCTGCATGATCTTCGAGGCCCGGAACCCGCCGCGCCTGTGCACTATCGTCACCCTGGCAGCGAACTTCGTGAGGAACAGCGCTTCCTCCATCGCCGTGTCGCCACCGCCGATCACTATCAGTTCTCGGTCGCGGAAGAAGAACCCGTCGCAGGTGGCACACGCGGAGACGCCGCGACCGCGGAGCTTGTCCTCTCCAGGCACCCCGAGCCATCTCGCGGAAGCCCCGGTCGCCACGATCAGGGTCTTTGCTCGCCACTCCTGGTCGCCGGCCCACACGCCGAAAGGTCTCTCCGAGAGGTCGACGCGGGTGGCCGTGATCGCCAGTAGCTCGCTCCCGAAGCGCGCGGCCTGCTTCTCCATGACCTCCATCAGCTCCGGGCCGAGGATGCCGTCGGGGAAACCGGGGTAGTTCTCGACCTCGGTGGTCAGCATCAGCTGCCCGCCGGCGGCGAGTCCCTTGAGGACCAGGGGGTTCAGCTCGGCTCGGGCCGCGTACAGGGCCGCTGTGAACCCGGCCGGCCCGGAGCCGAGGATGATCACGTCGCGGGTCACGTCGTCGCTCATTGTCCCATACGCCTAAACGCCCACCTATTCCGGGCGGGTCAGCGGATGAGCTGCTGGGAGTAGGAGACGAGGGTGCAGGCGTCGCGGGCGACGATCCAGATGACGACCTTGGTCGCCGGCGCGCCGAGCGTGGGCGACTCGAGGAACACGCCGATGTAGACGCCCTTGCCTTCGTAGGTAGCCTCGATTACGCGGACCGCGTGGTCGGCCTCGGTGAGCGAAGATCCCTGCCGGACGCAATCAAGCGCAAGAGCCCCGCTCCCGTCGCCGGCCGCGGACCGCTGCGTCCAGCCGAGTGGGTCGTCCGCTACCTCGCGCGCCAGCGCACCGAGCGTCGCTCCGTCGTAGTCGACGTTCTGCCGTTCGAGCGTCGGCGCCGCGGCGTACTCCTCCGGGCCCGCGGGTGCGCCCTCGGCCCGCGCCGCAGCCGACACGTCGGTCGCCTGATCACCGGCGCCACCGACGTTTGGGAGCAGGTACGCGCCGAAGAGTCCGAGACCGACGATCGCCGCGGCGGCCGCCAGCGCCTTCGGGGCCCAGACCGGCCACCCGCCTCGCCGCTCGTGGGGGCGCGCGACGGACGCGGGCTCCTCGCTCTCCGCCGCCCGGCCGTAGAGCTCGGCGAGCACCGGCCCTGTGACGCCCAGCGGCACGGTCTCCTCGGGAAGGGCGGCGAGCGCGTCGCGGGCGCGCCCGGCGAGGCCGATCTCCTCGGTACACAGGTCGCACGCGACTAGGTGCGCCTCGACCATCGCGCGTTCGTGCTGTTCGAGGGCCCCCTCCACGTACCCGGCGAGCAGTTCCTCGGGGTGGCTCATGACTGTCCCTCTGACGGAGCGGGGCGCTCCGCAGGTTCCCAGGCCGTGCCGTGGCCGAGGGCTCGGGCAAGCATCACGCGGCCCCGGTGCAGGCGCGACTTCACGGTCCCGACTGGGATGCCCAGGACCGCGGCCACATCGTCGTAGGCCATGTCCTGAACGTCGTGGAGCACGAGGACCGCTCGGAACTCCTCGGGCACCTGCACGAGCGCCCGGCGCACGTCCACTCCTGCCACCGCGGCCTCCGCTGGATCGGCAGCCGCGCGGGGCTCGGGAAGCGGCAGCTCCGAGTCGAGCTCCAGGAGTGGCCCCCGTGCGCGCTTGCGGAGCATGTCGTAGCAGGCGTTCACGGTGACCCGGTGCATCCAGGTCGTGAAGGCGGCATCGCCGCGGAATGACGAGACTTTCCGGAGCGCGGACAGGAACGCGTCCTGAGTCGCATCGCGAGCGTCCTCCTCCCGGCCTAGCATCCGGAGCGCCAGGTTGTAGACGCGTCGCTCGTGACGGCGAACGAGCTCCTCGAACGCCGGGCGGTCACCCTCCGAGAATGCGCGGACGAGCTCCTCGTCGCTCGGGTCCATCTACTTGGGCGCGCCGGACTGCTCGGTCGCCCGGAGGTGCGTGAACTCCTCGAAGTAGGAGATGCGCTTGGCGACGAAGGTGTTGGCGGTCTTCTTGAGCGTGATGGTCACGACGCCGTCCGAGTCGACCACGCACCAGCCGATCCTCGGGTGTGTGGCGTCCGAATCCTGCTCGGCTACGACGTTCTCCGCGCGAGCGCAAGCGTTGCTCTTGTCGTGTCCGGTGCGGTAGGCGAGGGCGCCCTCGAAGGCGGCCTGCTCGGCGAGCTGGGTGAGGTTGTACTTCGCCACGAGGATCGAACCGGTGTCGATGGCGGCGATGCCGAACACGACCAGGAACACGAGGGTTATGGCGACGGCCTTCATGAGCAGCCCGCGTTCGTCTTCGTGCAGCTTCGTCATCTCCTGAATCTCGCCTTGAGTGCTCCCTTGATGGGATCGACTTCCTCCATGCGGAAGATAAGCGCCAGGGCGCCGAAAACAAGCAGCCCGAGCCCTATCGACCCGAAGACCTGGGCTGCACGGGCACCCAGGCCGGCGGTTCCTAGAGCGTTCCCGATCCAACGTGAGGCGAGCCAGGCGGTCGCGGCCGTAGCGCTCGCCGCCGCCCCGATCTTGGCAAGGGAGGCCGCGATACGGCGTCCGTCCAGCCGCCCGAGGCGCTTGCGGAGGATCGTGCCTAGGGCCAGGGCGGAGAACGTGTAAGCGGTCGCGTGCCCGAGCGCAAGTCCACGGACTCCGAGGCCGAGCGGGAACACGTACAGGAGGTTGGCCGCGACGTTCACCGCGACCGCGGCCACGTTCACGAGTGCGGGGGTTCGCGTGTCCTGCATCGAGTAGAACGCGCGCAGCAGCAGCTGGAAAACGGAGAACGAGAACAGCCCGAGCGAGAAGAGCCCGAGCATCCCGGCGATGAGCTCGGTGTCGGCGGCCACGGACTCGCCGTGCTCGAGGAGGAGTCGGACGATCGGGACCGAAAGCACCAGATAGCCGAGGGCTGCGGGGACGACGAGGAAGCCGGTGGTGCGGACCCCCTGCGAGAGCAGGTCTCGGAAGCCGGAGACATCGCGGTCTGTCCAGCGCGAGGACATCGACGGCAGGAGCGCGGTGAAGATCGAGACCGCGAATATCGCGTGCGGCAGCTGGAAGAGGATGAACGCGGCCGTGTACGCTGTGTAGCCGCCCTGCCGTCCGCCGGCCAGGACGGGCACGATCAGATACCCGATCTGGTTGACGGCGACGTATACCACGGTCCACGTGGCGAGCCGAGCTATCCTGCGCACGGCCGGATGCCGGGCGTCGAGCCTCCAACGGAACCGGAAACCGATCGAGCGCAGCGACGGCCACAGCGCAGCGGTCATCGCGACGACGCCGAGGGTGGTGCCGATCGCGAGAACGAGCCTCTGGGGCGACGAGAGCGCGGCGGGGTCGGAGCGCTCGGGCCCCGCCATCGCCGCGTAGGCGAGGAAGGTCGCGACCACCGCGAGGTTGTTCAGTATCGGCACGAACATGGGAGCCGCGAACCGACCGTGCGCGTTCAGCAGGCCGGTGGCGACGGTCCCGATGCCGTAGAACACGATCTGGGGCATGAACCACCGCAGGAAGAACGTGCCGAGGTCGAGCGCGGCCGCGCGCTGGTCCGCGGGCCAGCGAAGCGTGTAGAGGCGGATGATCCACGGCGCCGCGACGATGCCGACAGCGGTGATCGTCGCGAGAGCCACGAGCGTGACCGTCAGTAAGCGGTTCGCTACCTCCCAGGCCTCGTCGCGACCGCGCTCCTTCAGCCACTCCACGAAAACCGGAACGAACACCGACGATAGGACCCCCCCGAGCACGAGCTCGTAGACGATGTTCGGTGTCGTGTTCGCCGTGTTGTACGTGTCGCCGAGACGGCCCACGGTGACGCCGAGCGCGTAGACCGCCGCGCCGATCCGAAGGTATCCCGTGAGCCTGGAGAGCGCCGTCCCGAGCGACATCACGGCCGTGTGGCGCGCGAACGCCTCAGCCGTCTCCCCCGGTGTCAGCAGCGCCGGCTCGGGCGTCAGCTCGTCCGCCGTCGAAGCAGCCTCCTGGTCCAGGCGAACACGAGCAGAACCGCCGCCGCGATCGTGACCACCAGGGCGATGCGGTTGAACGCCGTCGAGCGCACGACCAGCGTCGTCTGGGCGAACGGCCGGCCGGAGGGCGTGCGCAGGATGACAGGCACCGGGAACAGGCCCGTCCTGCGCAGCTCGACATCGAACGTGACCGTCTGGCTCGCCTCGTCGAGCTCGAGCTCGCGGATCGGACCTCCCTGGATCTGCAGCGACTGCGACTGCAGCTCCAAGACCACGCGAAGGGGGCGGCCGGAGTCGTTGGTGAGACGCAGCGGGATGGTGCCGCTCTCCGACGTGAGCGTGATCTGTTGGCTCGTCTCGACCCGGACCTTTCCGAACGCGTCGTCAAGCGCGTCGTGGACCCAGGAGATGAGTCGCAGGCCCCCGGCCGTGTCTTCTATGTACTGCCCCCCCTCGGCTAGCAGGAGGACGGTCTCGAGCGCGTCGGGGAAGTGCGTCGTGCGGACCAGCATCGATCGATACGCGTCTATCTGCCGACGCGCCGCGCGGATCTGGAGCACGTAGTTGCGTGAAAACGAGCCCGCCGTGACCTCGACGAGCGCGCTCGGCGGGCCTTCCGGCGGGAACGCCTCGGCGAGGTCCGTCGCCGTTACGGTTCGCACGAACGGGGAGTGCGATAGCCGGAACAGGAGGGGACCGTACAACTCCGCCGGCGAAGTCTCGGGTATCCGGATCGCCAATCCCCGCTCGACGCTCGGTTGCTCCAACCAGATCGCGGCGATCTCCCCGAGGACCGACTGGGCCCCGAGGAACGGATCGGCGGGCATCGCCGGCGAGGCGAGGATCTCCTGCACGCTCTCGTTGGCGACGACGGCAGTGACGGTCGATGTACCGGTCGCCACGCCTGCGGTCGCGGGCGGCGCGAATCCGAGCAGCTGTTCCGCCGGCGGCACGGCGGCGGGCTCGAGCAGGAGAAGGTTCACGCCGCCGGCCTCGATCTTCGCCAGGGCGTCTTCGTCGAGAGCGGAGGCAGGCGGCTTGAAGACGTCGGCTCGGGGGCTCACCTCGAGGACGCGGCGGACGACCGCGCGGCCCCGCTCGAGCTGCACCTCGAGGTCTGTGCCGAGCCCGCTGTCGAGGAGGGACGGCACCGGCACCGCGGAGAAGGGGAAGGCCGTCACTTCGACGGCTGGCGAGCCGGCGACGCGCCGTAGCGCCTCGATCGCCGCCTCTGCTGCTGCCGCTCCGCCCTCGCCCGCGGCCACGGTCCGCGTGGCGCCCTCATCGACGACGGCGTAGCCGGTCGCCATCCGCTCGAGTTGCAGCATGAGAGGCGGCGACACGACCAGGTCGATCGGGCGCGGTTCCTCGATGAGCTTCTCCAGGGCTGCGACGACCGATGCCACCGATCCGCCCTCCAGCACGGCCTCCTCTAGTGCCGTCGAGGTGAAGGTCCCGTCGGGGCCGACGACGTATGGGTGGTGGAGCACCAGGGACCACGAGAGCGTCAGCGGTGTCTGGGGCTCCTCGACCAGGTATATGACGGGCGTCCGCAGGACCGCGATCGGCAGGCCTTGGCTGCGCAGCTCGAGCTTGAGTGGATAGATGAACGACGCGAACTGGTCGACGCCGAAGACGTCGAGCGGGACCTCGACCTGGAGCGTGCGGCCTTCCTCCGGCAGGAGCAAGCCTTCCACCTCCTGCAACCTTGCCCAGACGGGCTCCGCTGGCGGGTCGGCCTCCAGGGATGCTTCGTAGTCGGTGCGGGTGCGGACCGCCCCGTAGAGGGCGATCCCAAGCGACAACTCCTCGAGCGGTGCCGAGCCCTCGTTGGTGGCGAGGACGTCCACCCGCACGACCTGTTCCTTCGGGGAATTCCACGGTGTCTGGTGCAGGAGCGTGAGGCGGGCGGCCGACGGCTCCTGGGCCGATGCTCCCGGAGTCAGGAGCCCGACCAGGAGGGACGCGATCAGGGCCAGGGCGGGTCTGCGGATGCTCATCGCGGCCGGCTTATCCTATCGGTCAACCCTGCAGGAGCAGCACCAGCTCCCGGAGGCCGTAGAACCCGGCGAGCGCCATCATCGCCGAGCCGACGAACACTCGTAGGCGGTGCTCCCTTGCCGCAAGCGCGAGGCGTGCGCCGATCCGCGCCCCCGGCACCGCCCCGAGCGTGAGCGCCAGGAACAGGCCCCAATGGACGTGCCCGAGGATCGCATGGACGACCGTGCCGGGCACTACGATCGCGACGATCGCGACGAGCGAGGTGCCGAGCGCGCGCTTGAGCGGCATGCCCACGAACCCGGCGAGCACGGGCACCATGATGAGGCCGCCCCCGATCCCCAGCAGCCCCGAGAGGGCTCCTGCACCGAGACCGAGCACGGCGAACCGCCACCCGGGGACGTTGTGAGGAGCGACCTCGTGGACGCGCCCTCGGCGGATCACGTTCGCCGATTGCCACGCGAGGAGTGCGGCGGTGAGCACCAGGAGGACGCCCGGCTCCACGACCTTGGTCAGGAGCGCTCCCGCGATCGCGCCGAGCCCTCCGGGAAGGGCCATCCACCCGGCGGCGCGCAGGTCGACCTCGCCGGCCTTGCGGTAGGTGAGGGCGCCGGTCAGCGCCGTTGGAAGGATCATCGGTAGCGGTGTGGCGACCGCCACGATCTCCCGTGCGCCGAGCAGGAGGCGCAGCGCCGGTTGCGCGAGGATGCCGCCGCCTACCCCGAGGGCCCCCGACAGGACGCCGGCCGCGAGTCCCGAGAGGGCTGCAATGATGAACCGGATAGGTGTCACGAAAGGAGCTCCGCCGCCCGCGCGAGAACGACGCGCTCACCGCGGTAGGCCGCCTCCTTCAGTGCCCGATCGAGCGGGAACCAGCGGACGTCCTCCATCTCCTCGTCGCGGTCGCGCACGTCGCCGCCGGTCGCCCGCATCAGGAAGAAGTGGACGGACTTGCGGACCCGCACCCCGTCCCAGACGTAGAAGTAGCGCGTGGTCCCGAGCGATGCTTCGATCATCGCCTCGAGGCCCGTCTCCTCCCTAACCTCGCGGATCGCGGCCCGCTCGGGCGTCTCTCCGGGCTCGATCAGGCCCTTGGCGAGACCCCAGACGAGCTTCCCCTTCTGCGTGCGACGCGCGGCCAGCGCGACGCTGGCTCCTTTGCGGGTGCGGCGGTAGACGACTCCGCCGGCCGAAACCTCGCGTCGCGAGGGCGGCATCTGGGTCGAGGCCGGCTTCCTCCGGGCGGCGGTCGGGCGATTCTTCGCCCCAACCGTCTTGGGGCCCGGCTTGGCACGACGGGGGGGTCTCCTGGTCGTCTCGCTCGCCTCCTCGTCCGGCCCACTGGGCACGCCGCCGGGCACGACGGGGGCACGCCCGACCCCGGCGAGCGGAATTGTATGCGGGGGCGTAGCTTGCGGCCGAAGGAAGTGGGACTCAACGTTGTGCTCTGGTGGCCGAAAACTGAACGGGGGCCGCGTCACCCGACCGAACGGGAAGGGATCGGGGGAGCCGATGGACGTACGGGAACTGCTCAGATACACGGTAGAGCAAGGTGCGAGCGATCTACACCTGAAGGCCGGGAACGTGCCTTTCATCCGAGTCGATGGCGAGCTTCAGCCGACGTCGTTCCCGAAGCTCTCACCTGGGGACACCGAGTTCGCGGCGGACCAGCTCATGCCCGAGCACAAGAAGCGCGAGTTCCTGGCCAACAACGAGTCCGACCTCGGTCACACCGAGCCTGGCATCGGCCGGTTCCGGATCAACGTGTACCGGCAGCGCGGGGTGGTGGGGCTTGCCCTTCGTCGCGTGCGATCGGACATCCCGACGTTCGAGGAGCTGCGGCTCCCGCCCGTCATGCGAACGCTCGCCGACTCGGCCCGCGGGCTGATCCTCATAACCGGACCGACCGGCACGGGAAAGACCACGACGATCGCCGCGATGATCGGCCACATCAACAACACGCGGCGTGCGCACATCGTCACGATCGAGGACCCGATCGAGGTGGTCCACGAGGACAGCCTGTCGCTGATCCAGCAGCGCGAGATCGGGCTGGACACCGACTCCTACGGGAGCGCCCTCAAGCACGTGATCCGCCAGGACCCCGACGTGATCTTCGTGGGCGAGATCCGCGACCAGGCGACCGCCGAGACGGCTGCCCAGGCGAGCCTGACCGGGCACCTGGTGCTGGCCACCGTCCACGCCAACGACGCCGTCGGGTCGGTGCGCCGGTTCCTGGACCTGGGACTGGACGCGGCGACCATCTCCGAGACCCTCCGAGGAGCCCTGGCCCAACGGCTCCTGCGCACGCTCTGCACCGACTGCGCCCAGCCCATCGAGGGAGACCTCTCGCCCGAAGAGGCGGTCCTGGCCAAGCGGTTCGGCGCGCAGCCCGTCATGCGGGCCGCGGGGTGCGACCAGTGCGGGGGCTCGGGGTACCGCGGCCGCCGCCACGTGGTGGAGATGATCCTGCCGACCCAGGAGCTGCTCAAGATGGTGGCGGCGGAAGCGGCGCACATGGACCTGATGGTCCGGGCCCGCGAGGACGGGATGCGGTCGATGCTGGAGGGAGCCCTGGACCTGGTCGCGGAAGGGCTCACCACGCTGGCCGAGGTGGAACGGGTCATCGGCGAGGAGGCGGCGGGTGCGTCGGCGACCTCCGAGCCCGTCGCCCAGCCCACGTCGCCTTCCCCGGCTCCGCCGCACGAGGAGCCCACCCCCCCGCAGGCGGCTCCGCCGGCTCCCGAGCCCGCACCCCCTCAGGCCGCAGCGCCTCCTCCGCAACCCGCG
>DATEBA010000006.1:0-13592 GCA_035288045.1 Actinomycetota bacterium | reverse complement strand
GACGGCGGGCGGCTGGCCTTGACCAGGCCCGCCGCCCGCTCGCGTCACTCGCCTCTAGGTCTGCACGTCCGCGATGTGGGTTTTGCCGTACCCCTCGTCCTCCGGGTGCCCGCGCTCGCCCTGCGTGAGCGCGAACTCCTCCTCGGGCGAGAGGACCAGCCGGTTCCGCCCGATGATCGCGAAGTAGACGATCCCGAGCACGAACCAGATGGCCACGCCGTACACGCCCGGGCGATAGGCCTCATCCAGGTACAGGGAGATCAGCGCACCGAGGGCGATGATCCCGGCGATCACGGCACCCCACTCGCCGATCGGGCTCCGGTACGGCCGCGCGATGTTCGGCATCTTCCTCCGCAGCATGACGAAGGAAAGGCATTGCATGAAGTAGGAGATCACCGCCCCGAACACCGCCATGTTTAGCAGGGCAGCGCCGACCGTCGACCCACCCTCCTTCGATGCCTGGTACATGACGAAGGCCAGAACCCACCCGACCACACCGCCGAGCACGAGGGCGACGTAGGGTGTCTTGCGCTCCCCGTGCGTGACGGACATCCAGTGCGGGAAGTATCCGGCCCGCGACAGCGAGAAGATGTTCCGCCCGTACGCGAAGATGATCGTGTGGAAGCTGGCGACGAGGCCGGCCAGCGCGAACAGTCCGAACAGCGCCGCCAGCTTCGCGCCGGTACCAAAGATCGTCTCGAAGCCCGCCAGCAGCGGAGCTCCCGAAGCGTCGCCGCCGCCGATCTCCGCCGCCCCCGGTGCGATCCCCGGGTTCAGGAACAGCACTCCTACCGCGGCGATCACCAGGGTAAGGAGGCCGAGCAGGGTCCCCCGCGGGACGTCCCGTTTGGGGTCCATGGACTCCTCGGCCGCGAGCGGTAGCTCCTCGATGGCGAGGTAGAACCAGATCGCGTACGGCAGGTTCTTGAAGACCCCCTCGATGCCGAACGGCAGGAAGCTCCCGTCGCCGACATCGGACAGGAGCTTGGAGTCGAACTTGGGGATCGCCCCGATGAAGAAGATCGCGAGGACGGCCAGGGACATGAGGCAGATCACGACCGAGAACCGCATCGTGGCTTCGATGCCGATGATGTTCAGCCCCACGAAGATGATGTAGAAGATCAGCCACCACCAGGGCTGCGGGATGTTCACGCCGATCAACTCGTCGAACACGGGCTGCGCGTAGGATCCGGCGAAGAACACCACCACGGCCGGCGTGACAACGTACTCCATGTTCTCGGCGAGGCCGGTGATGAATCCCCCCCACGGTCCCATCGCCGACCGTCCGAAGGAGTATGCGCCGCCCGTGTGCGGCATCGCCGGCGACATCTCGGCGATGCTGTAGCAGAGGCCGATGTACATGATCGTGATGACGACCGTCGCGACGACGAGCCCACCCCAGCCGCCGGCGGGTATCCCGAGGTTCCACCCCGAGAAGTCACCCGAGATGACCGCCGCTACGCCGAGGGCCCACAGGGACCAGACGCCGGCATGGCGTCGTAACCCCCGCTTCTCGAAGTACTCGGACCCTGCCTCGCGGTAGACGACGGATCCGACCTTCTTGGTTTCGTCGGCCACGTGACACCTCCCCCCTCGGTGGTGACCCGTCCAGTCTGTTCGACCGGCTTTCCAGGCTGGCGGTATTGAGCACCACCACCGGACGTCGTGTCAAACAGGCGGCAGCCGCCCTCGGCCGCCTTCCACCCGGCGGTGGACCGCGGACGCAACCACTGCCCCGAGCGCGGCGCACGCCAGCGCCCACGAGACCCCCCACTGGTCCGCCGTGTACGTCCACGCGATGCCGGCGAAGACGGCGAAGGAGGTCGTGACCGGCGTCATCCTGATCCCGATCTGGACGTGGGTGACGAAGAGAGCAACGACGGTGGCGATGAGAAGCGTTGCATCCCATGGGCCCCCGCCGAGGCGGTGCGGCACGCCGACGGCCACGATCGCGCTCACCGCGCGATCGTACTCCGGCATCGGGCGAAGGAGGAGGCCTACTCGGGCGTGACGTATGCGGCGGTGATGCCGCCGTCCACGATGAGCGACGCACCGGTCATGAAGCTCGAGTCGTCCGAGGCGAGGAACAGCGCGGCTTTGGCGAGCTCCTCCGCCCGGCCGAGCCGCCCCATCGGGATGTGGACGAACCGCCGCTGGCGCCTGGCGGGGTCTGAGAGAAGCTCGGCGAGGAGCGGCGTGTCGATCGGCCCGGGACAGAGCGCGTTGCAGCGGATCCCCTTGCGCGCGTACTCGACCGCGATCTCGCGCGTCATCGAGAGCACGGCGCCCTTCGATGCCGTATAGGCGGTCTGCGAGGTCGCCGCGCCCATCCAGGCGACGAACGACGCGACGTTGATGATCGAGCCGCCGCCTCCCGCGATCATCGCGGGGATCCCGTACTTGCAGCCGAAGGCGACGCCCTTCACGTTGATCGCGAGCGTCGTGTCCCAGATGCGTTCGTCGGTCGTGTCGACTGAGCCGTCGTCGTCCAGCATCACGCCGGCGTTGTTGTAGAGGACGTCGAGCCTGCCGAACCGCTGTACCGCGGCATCGACCATGGCTCTCGCGTCGGACTCCCTTGAGACGTCGGCGTGTGCGTAGGCCGCCTCGCCGCCGGCCGCGGCGATCTCCTTTGTCACGTCTTCGCCGGCGTCGTCGGCGACGTCGGTGAGCAAGACCCGCGCGCCCTCCCGGGCGAAGAGCGCCGAGGCTACCTTCCCCATGCCGCTGGCGCCACCGGTGATTAGCGCGACCTTCCCATCGAGCCGCATCGCCGCTCCTTCCTGTTGACGCCCGAAGGTTAGTCGGCGCGCAGTGGGCCGGCCACCTTGACCCTCACTCGGACGGCGGGGACGTCGAGGTACGCGAGCGGCACCTCCTCGAGCCAAACCGTCTCGAGCGACGAGGGGTCTGCGCCGGCCTCCACCGCGCGGTCGCGCGCGTCCTCGGTGCAGGCCTCGAGCGCTGCGTCACGGCCTCCCGGCTCGATGACGACGATCCGGTCGCTCTCGCCTGCCGCTCGGGCGATCGCGGCGCCGATGGCGTTCGCGACCTCGAAGTGCTCCGGACGGTGGACGCAGCTCGCGCCGGGGACCTCGTCGGGAAGGAGCACGCTTCCTCCGCCCACCAGCACCACGGGCGAGTCACCGCGCGCGGTCTTGGCGCGATCGATCGCGTCGGCCACCGTTTCCTCCGCGCGGCGGAGCGCTTCGAGGAGCCGAGCCCGGCTCGTGCCAACGCGTGCCGCCACGCCGAGGTCGGCTCGTCCCGCGGCTACCGCTGCGTCGGTGAGCGTCGGCGTCTCCCCGCCGAACACGAGTGCGTCCGTGGTCAGGGCCGCGCCGACGCTGCGGGGACCGGGGGAGCCGTCGGACCCGACGATCGAGCCGCCGCCGAGCGCGATGGAGACCAGGTCAGGCATCCGGAAGTTCGTTCGGACGCCACCCATCTCGACGCCAGCCGTGGATTCCCTGGGGAACCCTCGGGCGAGGACGCCGACGTCGGTCGAAGTGCCGCCGACGTCCACCACGATTGCCTCGTCGAGTCTCGAGAGCGCGGCGGCGCCTCGCACGCTGTTGGCCGGGCCGCTGCCGATCGTGAGTACCGGCAGCTCGCGAGCCAGCCCCACGGCCATTGGGGTGCCGTCGTTCTGCGCGAGGAAGGCAGGGCATGCCAGGCGGTGGTCGGCCATGGCTACCTGCAGCCCGGAGACCACCTGTCCGATCACGCTTCCGAGCGCCGCGTTCAGAACGGTCGCGTTCTCGCGCTCGAGGAGGCCGAGTGAGCCGATGCGGTGGCCGAGCGAGACGGGAACGGGACCCAGCGCCTCCGCCGCAAGCTGGGCGACGGCCAACTCCTGGCGGGGGTCGAGCGGCGAGAACACGCCGGTGATCGCGACTGCCTCTGCCCCTGCCCCAACGCCGCGCAGGAACGCGGCCACCTCGTCGGCGTCCAGCGGCACGACATCCCGCCCGTCGATCTCGACTCCGCCTCGGACGACGGCCTCTCCGGCCGACACGGCCGAGCGGAGATCCTCGGGCCAGCCGAAGAGCGGGCGGACGCTCCTCGTCGCCGGCGCACCGATTCGAACGACGGCCACCCGGCGGAGGCCGCGGCGCTCGAGGATCGCGTTCACCGCGTGGGTCGTGCCGAGCACGACGCGAGCCACCCGCTCGGTCTCAGCGGGGAGCACCGCCGTGAGCGCCGAGGTGATCGCCTCGCTCGGGTCTTGGGTCGTCGGCACCTTCGTCTTCGAAACGACGCCCCCGGCGTCGTCGACGAGCACGGCGTCGGTGTTCGTGCCGCCAACGTCGATCCCGATCCGGAGGTCACGCATGTGGGGGCTCCACCGGCACGTACTCGTGGCCGTAGCCGAACGCGCCCGGCCCCGCCAGACGGAGCCCCTCAGGCGTGCGCCAGACGGGGTCGCAGGGGAGCGCCAGCACCCGGACGCGCTGGCCGTAGCGCAGCCGCTCCGTGGGGATCGCGTCCGCGGTCTGCTCGTCCACGATCGTGATGAGGTCGGGGACCGAGGCGACGACCCGTCCGCGCGCGGTCTCGGTAGCGACCAGGTTCTCGTTCTGGATGTCGATCCCCAGCACGCGCCCGGCATCGGCGCCCGTGCCGTCGACCGTAGCGTGGCCGCGGGCGAAGCCGCCGGCCGTGGTGCGCTCGACGTCGACGACCTTTCCCACGAGGAGCGGCACCGCGCCGGCCGCACTCACGAGTGCGCCTACTGGGTCCGTCGTGTCGCGCACCGCCCGGCCGATCGCGAGCGCGCGCGCTACGGATCCGATCACAGATGCCCGGCGTGCCTCGGCAGCGCTCATGAGGTGGTCGGCGCCTGAGGACGTGCCGCCGAAGGAGACCGTCACGTCTCGAGCTAAGCGCTCCAACCACTTCCCGGTTAGCGGCTTCAGGATGACGACGTTCCCGCGCTCGTCGGTGAGGACGGCCGGAGACGGCGACACGCCCGCGAGCTCGAAGGACTCCTGGTCCATCTCGGGGAACGCGCGCCCCATGCCGTCGGCGTCGACGAGCGGCAGGCCGGCGCGCGCCGCCCACATCACCGGAACGAGGCCGTTGCCGCCGCCGATCTCGCCGGCCATCAGCGCGGCGACCCGCGCACCGGTCAGCTCCTCCACGACCTCCTCGAGCACCCTTCCCTCTTCGCCCGACTCAAACTTCTCGAAGGAAACGGTCGGGGCGCCGATCGCGCCGCACGGCACGACGAGCGCGTCGTCGGGCAGGTCCTCGAGCCCGACGACCGGAACGGAGCCGAAGTCCTGGACCGCTTGCAGCGCCTGCAGCAGGCACGTGCCGACGTCGCCGCCCCCGCCCGAGCCGAGGATCGCGCAGCCACGCGCGTACGCTCGGAGGTTCGAGGCGTCGAGCCTTTCGACCCTTTGGAACCTGGGCACGGGCCGGAGCCTACGCCCCCGCGAGCATCTCCGGGTTCAGGAGCGTCGGTGGGCGCGTGCCGTCTAGCGCGGCGAACACGTTCTTCACGGCGAGCATCCCCATCGCGTTCCTGGTGTCCACCGTCGCGCTTCCTAGGTGCGGGATCACGACGGCGTTCTCCAGCTCGAGGAGCCCCGGGTGCACCTCCGGCTCGTTCTCGAAGACATCCAAGCCAGCGGCGAATATCTCGCCGGCTGCGAGAGCTCCGGCGAGGGCCTCCTCGTCGATCACGGGTCCTCGCGACGTGTTCACGAGGATCGCGGTGTCCTTCATCTTCCGGAACTGCTTCGCGCCGAACAGGTGGCGGGTCTTCGGCGTCAAGTTCACGTGGACCGAGATGAAGTCGGCCTCGGCGAGCAGGTCGTCGAGCTCGCGGCGCTCCGCACCGAGCGGCTCGGTCACGTCCTTCGGGAGGTCAACGGCGTCGTGGTAGATCACCCTCATCCCGAACCCGCTCGCCCGGCGAGCGAGGGCTTGTCCGATCCGGCCGAACCCGACGATCCCGATCGTTTTGTGGTGGACGTCCTGGCCGAGCATCATGAGGGGTCCCCAGATCCAGCGCCTCCTCGCCCGAAGGAAGCGCTCTCCCTCGCCGATCCGCCGGGCCGCCGTCATGAGGAGGGACCAGGCGGTGTCCGCGGTCGTCTCCGTGAGCACGTCCGGCGTGTTCGACGCCATCACGCCGGCGGCGGTGCACGCCGTGAGGTCGACGTTGTCGAACCCGACGGCATGGTTGGCGACGATCTTTAACTGCGGGCCGGCCGCTTCGAGGAGCTCTTCGTCCACCCTTTCCGTGAGCATTGTGATGACGGCGTCGGCGCCCTTCACGATCGTGAGCAGCTCATCGCGGGGGATCCCGAAGTCGTTCTCGTGGATCGTGACGTCGCAGCGCTCTCGGAGGACGCGCGTGGGCTCGTCCATGATCGGCCGCGTCACCAGCACGTTCGGTCGTTCGCTCATGGGGCCTCCTCGGGCCGTTGAATGAACGTTCAGGAGTAAGGTCCGGAGGCTACTGACCTGCCGCTTTCCGAGTCAAGTCCCTTCGGCGACCGCCGGTCGAGGAGGGCCTTATCATCGCCGCGCGACCGAAGGAGGGTCATGCGCACAGGCGTCCTCCCGGTGAACTCGTCCACAGGCGTGCAAACCGAGACGCCCTTAGGCGGCTGTAAGCGTTCTCGGCGTCGTAGCCCGCCTCGCGTGGAACCGTCCGGCCTGGGGACCGGTCAGCTTGTCGTGAGGGCGATCGGGCTCGCGGCTGCCGCGCTAGCGCTCGGTCTCGGGTGCGCGTCGGCCGCCGTCACCACCTCCGAGGCCGAGGGGGCCTCGGCCACGCCGGTTGCGGGTGTCTCGCCGTCCTCGCCACTCGCCGCCGCCTCCTCCACGGCGCTCGTCTGGGTTGCCGTCGAGAAGGCCGACAAGGTCAAGCTGGTGGACGTCGGAGCCCGGGAGGTGCTGGAGCGCTACCGGACTCCGGGCGGCCCTCACAACATAACGGTCGCCGACGACGGAACGGTCGCGGTGTGCCTTTGGGGCTCGGACCGGATCGGCATCGTTCGCGACGATCGCATCCGGTTCGTGAGGCTCGGCGGGGGACCGCACGACGTCAAGGCGACCGGCCGCACGTTCGTTGTCGCCAACCAGCGCGCCGCGAGGCTCGATCTCGTGTCGGTGCGCGGTCGCAAGCTCGGCAGGGTTCCTCTCACCACCGACCCGCACGACCTGGCGATCAACCCTCCGGGGGGACGGGCCTGGGTCACGCTCGAGGGGCGCGACGAGATGGCCGTTGTCGATCTCGATCGCCGGAAGGTTATGAAGTACGTGTCCACAGGTCAGTCGCCGCACGACCTGCTGTTCGCGCCCGACGGCAGGCTCTGGGTGACCGACTGGCAGGGCGAGCTGCACGTGTTCGACGGCGCCCGGCGAGTGAAGACCATCTCCCTGGGCGTCGAGGCTCACCACCTCGCTTTCACCGACGATGGACGGTTCGCCTGGATCACCGACCACGGAGCGAAGCGGGTTTACGTCCTGTCCGTGAGGCGCGTGAAGGTCGTGCGGTCGCTGCGGTTCCCCGGGGAGCCACACCACGTGGCGATCGCCGGCAGGTGGGCGGTCGTCGCCGATCACGGGAACGCGCGGCTCGTGCTGTACAACGCGGAGCGCAAGCGCCGGGTGGGCCGGATCCCAGTCGGTGCCGGGCCGCACGGGGTCTGGACCGCGCCCGCGTAGCCGTCTTGGTAGATTCGGCTGCGTGGCCGACCTCCCGGAGGAGCTCGCGAGCCGGTCCCCGCGCAAGCCGGGGCAGGACGCAACCGCGACGCTCACCCTCGGCGCGTACATCCGGCTGAAGGCGGAGCTCGAGGGCCTGAAGACGGAGGGTCGGGCGCACATCGCCGAGCGCCTGAAGGCGGCGCGCGAGCACGGCGACATCCGAGAGAACGCCGAGTACGACGCCGCGAAGAACGAGCAAGCGCTCATGGAGTCTCGGATCCGTCACCTCGAGCGCATGCTCCGCGACCCAGACATAGTCGAGACTCCTGCCAACGCCGATGCGGCCGCTCCCGGGATGCTAGTCACCGTCCGGCCGCTGGATGGAGACGATCCCGAGGACGAGGTATACCTCCTCGCGGAATCCACGGAAGAGCGGGCCTCCGGGGTTCGCACCGTCACGACATCGTCACCACTCGGGCAGTCACTGCTCGGCGCGAAGGTCGGCGACGAGGTCGTCTTCCAGGCTCCCGGCGGGACCTTCCAGTACCGGGTCGTGGGGTTCGAGCCTCGAGCCGGCTAGGCGATGAACGAGAACGGCTCAGAAAGTGATCGAGCGAAGCGGGTCCGCGACCTCCCCGCGCCTCGCAGGTCCGAGGGGGCGTTCGGCCCCGCGATGCGGTGGGCCTTCACGTGGCCCTACCGTATCGCGCTCGCCGGCCTGTACCGGGCCGGCGTCCGGCCCTGGCACCTCACGGTCGCGTCCCTGGCAACCAACGCGATCATCGGATGGCTCCTGCTCACCGGCCGGCGCCTCGTTCCCGGGTTGCTACTCATGCCGGCCGGGCTCTTCGACGTCTTCGATGGCGGCGTGGCGAGACTGCGCGGTGAGGAGAAGCGGTCGGGCGCTTTCCTCGACGCCGTTCTCGACCGGGCTTCGGACGCGATCCTGTTCTCCTGCCTGTTCTGGTCCCTCGCGGGCCTTGGACGAGACCTCGAAGCTGCGCTCGCGCTGGCCACGCTCGTGGTTTCGCTCGCGGTGAGTCACGTGCGCGCAGAGGCCGAGGCCGTCGGCGTCCGGCTCACCGAAGGTCTCTTCCAGCGGCTTGAGCGCTACGTCGCCCTGATCCTCGGGCTCACGATCCCCGGCGCGCTGCTCCCGGTGCTCGTCCTCCTGACTGCCCTGGGAGGTGTAACGCTTGCCCAGCGCACCTGGTCGGCACTGCGGCGGGCGCCGGTGTAGCCCGGCCACCGATTGCGCCGACGGGCAGGGCGTCATAGCGTTGCGTCCTGATGCGACGGCTCCCGCTAGTGATCTTCGTTGCCGCCGTCGTCGGCGTGGGGGTGATGCCCGCCTCGGGCTTCGGGCGGGGACCGTCGCCGCCGCCTGGTCCTCCCAGCACGTCGTCCCCGCCGGTAGCCAGCCCCGCGGACCCGCCATCCGACTTCAACGGCGACGGCGTGGACGACCTGGCCGTCGGGGTGCCTCGAGAGGATGTCGGTGGCGTGAAGAACCAGGGAGCCGTCAACGTTCTGTACTCGGGTTCGACCGGGCTCACATCGGAGGGGAACCAGCTGGTCTACCAGGATGCTCGCGGCGTCCCGGATACCGGCGAGCCGGGCGATCTGCTTGGCTTCGCGCTCGCGGCCGGCGACTTCGACGGCGACCTCCGCGGCGATCTCGCGATCGGACTGCCGTACGAGGACGTCGGCGACGTCCGGAGCGCCGGCGCGGTGCTCGTGATGTACGGCTCTTCCGGCGGGCTCGTCCGCAGAGGGAGCCAGTGGTGGACGCAGGGTGCGGGCGGGATTCTGGATTCGCCCGAGACAGGGGATCAGTTCGGCTACGCGCTCGCGGCCGGCGACCTGGACGGCGACGGCAGGGCGGATCTGGCGATCGGCTCTCAGCGGGAGGACTTGGCGGGCCTCGCGAACGTGGGCGCGGTCGCCGTGATGTATGGATCCGACACCGGCCTGTCCGCGGTCGGGAACCAGCTGTGGGTCCAGGGCGCCGGTGGGGCGCCCGGAGTCGCCGAAGCGAGGGATCAGTTCGGCGCCGCGCTCGCCGTCGGCGACTTCGACGGCGACGGACGAGCGGACCTGGCCGCCGGCGCCCGTTCCGAGGACGTTGGACTAGCGGTTGATGCCGGCGCGATAACCGTTCTGTCGGGGTCGGAAACGGGGCTCACAGGTTCCGGCACCCAGTGGAGCCAGGACGACGTGAACGTAGCCGACACCGCGGAGTCCGGCGACGAGTTCGGCTTCACCCTGGCGACCGGTGACATAGGCGGCGACGGGGCCGACGACCTGGCAGTCGGCGTCCCGGGTGAGGATGTCGGTCCCATCGCCGACGCCGGAGCGGTCGCCGTCCTGTACGGGTCGCCGGGTGGTCTGTCGGCCGCCGGGAACCAGGTGTGGCACCAGGAGGTGTCGGACGTGCCCGGAGTCGCCGGCAACGGCGACAGGCTCGGAAAAGCGATGGCGATCGGCGACTTCGACGCCGACGGCAACGACGACCTGGCAGCGGGCGCCCGCTACCACGACGTCTCGGGGGTCAGGGACGCGGGCGTCGTGAACGTGCTCTACGGGACGGCCGATGGGCTCTCCACAGCTCGGGCGCAGCTGTGGACTCAGGACATGGCCGGCAACCCGGTCGAGGAGCTCGATCACTTCGGAAGCGTGCTCGATGCGGCCGATCTCGGCGCGGGGCCGGCCGAGGATCTCGTGATCGGGGCGCACTTCGAGAGTTGGGACACGCGAAGGTACGCCGGCGCTTTCCACGTCCTGTACGGATCCTCGCTCGCGGGTCTCGGCTCGACCGCTAGACAGGTTTGGACCCAGGACAGCCCGGGGGTCCTCGAGGTCCTCGACGCTTACGACTACTTCCCCTTCGCCCTCGCCGCCGGATGACGCGGTGGACGCCCCGGGGCGCGGTCGGGCGGTAGTGTTTGGCCGGAAGCCCGCAATCGGGGGGAGGACCACGGTGGACTACATCCGCGTGGGCTCGCTGGCTGAGGTGCCCGAGGGGGAGCTACGCGCGTACGATCTCTCGATCGGGCGCGTGGCGCTGGCCCACTTCGAGAACGAGATCCACGCGGTCGGCGACGAGTGCACACACTCGGGGTGCTCGCTCGCCGAGGGAGCGCTCTCCGACATGGAGCCGGAGGTGGAGTGCCCTTGCCACGCGAGCGTGTTCGACCTCCGCACCGGCGAGCCGATCGACGGGCCCGCCGAAGACCCGGTACCGGTCTTCCCGGCCCGGGTCGTCGACGGCTGGATCGAGGTCGCGGCGCCGGAGGAGGAGCCATGAAGCTCGCGATGATCGGACTGGGCCGGATGGGCGGCAACATGGTCGTCCGCCTGCTGAGGAACGGCCACGAGGTGGTCGCCTTCGCCAGGAGCGAGGCCTCCCGCACGAAGGCGGCGTCGATGGGTGCTGAGACGGCGCCCTCGCTCGCCGCGCTCGTGGAGCGACTCCCCTCGCCGCGCGTGATCTGGACGATGGTTCCGGCGGGCGACACGACAGAGGGCGTGATCCGGGAGCTCTCCGAACTCCTCGAGGCCGGCGACGTGATCGTCGACGGCGGCAACTCCAACTACAGGGACACGAAGCGCCGCGCCGCCGAGCTCGCCGAGCGCGGCATCCGCTTCCTCGACTGCGGAACGAGCGGCGGAATATGGGGGCTCGAGAACGGCTACTGCCTCATGGTCGGCGGGGAACCCGAGGCCGTACGGATAGTCGAGCCGGCGTTCCTCGCGCTCGCGCCCGAAGGTGGTTACGCGCGCGTCGGGCCGTCCGGCAGCGGGCATTTCACGAAGATGGTTCACAACGGCATCGAGTACGGCATGCTAGCCGCGTTCGGTGAGGGCTTCGAGATACTCGAGCGGTCCGAGTTCGATCTGGACTTGGAGGGGGTCGCCGGCATCTGGCGCTACGGCAGCGTCGTGCGCTCGTGGTTGCTCGAGCTGCTGCACGACGCGCTCGAGCGGGATCCGAAGCTCGAGGCGGTCCGCGGCTACGTCGAGGACTCCGGCGAGGGGCGATGGACGGTGCAGGCCGCGATCGACGAGGACGTACCTGCTTACGTGATCGCGTCGTCGCTCTTCGCGCGCTTCGCGTCTCGCCGGGACGAGTCCTTCTCCGCGAAGGTGATCGCCGCCCTGCGGCGGGAGTTCGGGGGTCACGCGGTCAAGGAGACGTGATGGGGCAGGCGCTCCCACCTCAGACGATCGTCATCTTCGGTGCTTCGGGTGACCTCACGAAGCGGAAGCTGCTGCCGGCCTTCTTCCACCTCTTTGCCGAGGGACTGATGCCCGAGGACTTCTCGATCGTGGGATATGCGCGCACGCAGCTCACCGACGAGGAGTTCCACGAGCAGGCGCGCGAGTCGGTCCGCAAGTTTGCCAGCCACGTGGTGGAGGACGCTGCCTGGGAGGGGTTCCAGGATCGGCTGTCCTACCGGGCCGGGGAGTACTCGGAGCCGGGCGCGATGGACGAGCTCGCTGGGTACCTCGACGTGCTCGAGGGCAGGCGGCACACGGACGCTAGCCGTTTCTTCCACGCGGCGACGCCGCCCTCGGCCTACCCGGACCTCGTTGCGCGGCTCGGCGAGTCCGACCTCTCTCGCGGCGCGAAGCTCGTGATCGAGAAGCCCTTCGGCCGCGATCTGACGTCGGCGCGGGAGCTCGAGTCGAGGATCCACGAGACCTTCGACGAGTCCCAGGTCTTCCGGATCGACCACTACTTGGGCAAGGAGACCGTCCAGAACATCCTCGCCTTCCGCTTCTCCAACGGCTTGTTCGAGCCCGTCTGGAACCGTCGCTACATCGACCACGTGCAGATCACCGTCGCCGAGGAGATCGGGATAGAGGGTCGCGGCGCCTTCTACGAGCAGACGGGCGCGATCCGGGACATGATGTCGACGCACCTGTTCCAGGTGCTCACGTTCCTCGCGATGGAGCCGCCGGTGTCCTTCGACCCCGACCGGCTCCGCGACGAGACTGTCAAGGTGCTTCGGGCGATGAAGGCGGTCGACCCCCGCAACATCGTCCGAGGGCAGTACGAGGGCTACCGCGACGAGCCGGGAGTCGAGCCGGATTCGCAGGTAGAGACTTTCGCCGCGCTCGAGGTGCAGATCGACAACTGGCGGTGGGCCGGCGTGCCTTTCTACCTGCGGACGGGGAAGCGCCTGGCACAGAAGATGAGCGAGGTCACGCTCATGTTCCGCCAAGTCCCGTACAACGTCTTCCGCGGGACGAAGGTCCGCTCCTCGCCGCCGGACCACCTGACGATACGGATCCAGCCGAACGAGGGGATCTCCCTGGCGCTGAACGCGAAGAAGCCCGGGCCGGGGCTGGCGCTCGAGCGGGTGGACATGGAGTTCGACTACGCGAGCGAGTTCCAGTCGGAGCTCCTTGACGCGTACGAGCTGCTACTGCTGGAGGCGATGGAGGGGGACCACACGCTGTTCATCCGGCAGGACGGTATCGAGCGCGCGTGGGAGGTTCTCATGCCGGTGCTCGGGAGCTCCGCCGTTGTGTTGCCCTACGAGCCGGGGAGCTGGGGACCGTCGGAGGCGGCCTGGCTCTTGGCACCGCGCTCCTGGTACCTGTCTACTGGGGCGTCACCCTAGGTACCGCGTTACCGCGAAGTTCTGCTCACCACCCATGGAGGCGGCTTGGCCCACGGCCACGATCTTGCCGTCGGCCTGGATCGCGGCCCCGTTGGCCGAGTCTTGGACGGCGAGATCCGTGGCGATCGTCCCCGCGCCGCCGAACGAGGCGTCGGGCAGCCCCGTGGACCCGTAGCGCGCGAGAGCGAAGTCGCTCTCGCCGCGGATGTACGCGTAGCCGACGACCACGATCCTCTCGTCTCCGTCGATCGCGACGTCGGACGCGTACGACTCGGTGCCGATCGCGGTCGTGAC
>DATEBA010000005.1:0-119714 GCA_035288045.1 Actinomycetota bacterium | reverse complement strand
ACCCGCCTCCGAACACCCGGCTCTGGAACACGTAATCCCCGCCCGAACGCGGGAGCGCGGTCGCGAGCCAAACGTAGGCGAGCGCGATCGGCAGCTCGAACAGGAACGCGAACAGGATCCCGAGCGTGAGGTTGGACCCCTGGAACGCGGCGGGCGCCCAGATGTAGGTCCAGGGGAAGATCACCCCCATGGTGAGGATGTTGTAGATGAACGCGGAGTACGGTGACATCACGCGTACGAGCCCTGAGGCCCGCCGGGTGAAGACCTGCGGCGCAGCTGCCTCGGCCATGCCCCCTCCTTTCGTGTCTCCGCGCCTTCCGGGACGGGCTACCCGGAGGTGAACTGATGCCCGACGACTTCGCCACCCCTTACAGCAACGATCAGTCCTCGCAACACCCCCTCTCCGTACTCGCTCCCGGGATTGAACGCGGGCGTGCGGCCGAACCGGGTCGCGCCCCGGGACTCATGGATATGGCCGTGCAGCCCCACGGTGGGCTGGTAGCGCTCGAGCGCGTCGGTGACGGCTTGCGCGCCGGCTCCGTAGTAGACCGGCTGGCCGTTCTCTATCACCGGGGTCGGCGGCCAGTCGGACGCGTCGAGCTTGAGGCACGTATCGAGGGTCGAGTCGAGCGGCGGGACGTGGAAGTTGAACACGCACCGTGACGGATCCTCGACGTCGCGCACGAGGTCCTCGATCACGACCGCGATCTCCTCGTCGGTCCGTTCCCTGGGCGTATCCCAGGGCGTCGGTGTCGAGTAGCCAACCGTCGCCATGACGTGCTCATCGTCCAGCGGGACCACGCGATTCTCGCAGTTGACGACCCTGTCCTGTGGGACGTCTTCCAGGGCCTTAAGGACCTCGTCGGTGTCGTCGTTGCCTCCGCAGAGATAGCAGGTCACCTGCGTGCCGGCCAGGCGCTCCTCGGCGAGCTCCACCCACTCGGCGAGGCGTTGCCTCGCAAGGACATCGAAGAGGCCGTCGATCTTCTCCTGGTTCCCCTCGTACTGCCCGTACTCCTCGGGATCCATCTCCTGCCAGTAGAACCCGAGGGTCTCCAGGTTCTTCGTGAACTCGGCGAGCTGCTCGGGGCTCGTCAGGTGGTGGTTCTGTCCCTGGAGGCGCGCCCGCCACGTCCCTCTGGCGTCGCGCACGAGGGGGATCAGCAGCTTGCCCATGAGGTCGCCGCCGAACACGAGGGAGTCGACATCGTAGAACTTGGCGGCGTTCAAGAACTTGCGGAACGTCGGCTGGGACCCGTGGATGTCGCTCGCGTAGAAGAGGCGGGTCGGGTCGGTGGTGGCCTTGCCCTTCTTGCCGAAGAGAGGCACGCGATCAGACCCCCTCCTGGACGTCGGGCACGAGCTCGCCGACATCCCTGTACCACTTCTTGCGATCGCCGACCTTGGCGCGGATCTTCCAGGCGAGCGACTTCGGCTCCTCTTCTATCCACCGGAGAGCGAGCTCGACCTGGTCGGCGACCCGGCGCTTCTCGTCGTCGCCAAGCTGCGGGTAGGAGGCGGCCATCTGCCTGGCCTTGTCCAGGTTCATCGTGAGCGTGCGCCACCATCCCCAGTCCTTGGAGCACACGCGCGCGACGAGCCCGATGTTCACCTCGTCGTCGGTTTCGCCGAGCGGGTACTCGAGCAGCAGCATGATCGTGTCGATCAGGTCCTTCTCGTTGATCTCCACGATCTGCATCTTCTGCATCAGCATCTCGGCCAGGGGGATCGTGTGGTCATCGATCTCGAGGCGCCCGGCCCAGGGGATCGTGTGGCAGAACTCGAGCTTGTCGAAGAAGACGTCGAGGTGAAGACCCGTCGCCGGGTGCTCGGCGACCAGCCGCGAGCCCTCCGAGTCGACGTAGGTCTGCGGGTCGTCGACGTAGCCCTCCTTCCCTAGGAACCGCCGGACGCGCTCCCCCTCCTTGCCGTAGCCGGCGAAGTCGATGTCGGTGTACACGCGATTGAGCGTCTCCTGGAGGTGGGCATGCCCCGGACACCGCTTGGCGAACGCGAGTGCCCCGAGCAACCGGAGGGTGATGCCCTCGGCCCGGGCCTCGGCGAGCAGGCGCTCACCCTCGGCTTCGAACGCTTCCCTGTCCACCGGCGGTAACTGTGGCGGCTTCCCTTCTGCAGCGCAAGGGTCCTGGTGCGCCGCGGCGCGAAGGGCCGCTGGTACGCTCGGGCGGTGGATCCGGCGACGACCGACGAGGGCACGACCGGCGCCTACGGCGGAAGCCGGGTCGTGCCGGAGCACCTCACCGCGCCGCCGCCTCTCGCGCACGACGGCCGCGGTCTCGCGGCGACCCTCCCGGAGCGCCGCGAGCCCGAACCGCAGGACCTCGAGATCGCGGAGGCGATCGCAGAGGAAGCGCAACCCATGGAGGAGCTCCTTGCCCGCTTGATCGACACCCCGACGGTGCTCGGCCAGGAGGCGGCCGGACAGAACATCATGCGGGCGGCTTTCCGGGAGCTGGGCCTCGATACGGTCGACGTGTCGATGGACGCCGAGGCGCTCCGATCGCACCCCGGTCACTCGCCGTTCGACTGGGACGTCTCGCGCAAGACGAACGTGGTGGCGACGTGGGGAGAGCCGAACGGGGGCTGCTCGCTCGTCCTGAACGGACACGTGGACGTCGTCTCACCCGAGCCGGTCGGCGAATGGAACACCCCACCCTTCACCGCCACCCGGAAGGACGACTGGATCGTCGGGCGCGGCGCCGCGGACATGAAGTGTGGCCTGGCTTCGATCATCGGGGCCGCGCGCGGGCTCCGCTCCCTCGGGCTCTCGCCGCAGGCGCCCCTGCACCTGCAGTCCGTGGTCGAGGAGGAGTGCACGGGCAACGGCACTCTCGCCTGCGTCCAGGCCGGCTACACCGCCGACGCGGCGATCATCACCGAGCCCTTCGGCGCTGCGATCACGACGTCGCAGGTCGGAGTCCTGTGGTTCCAGGTGCGGATCAAGGGCGTGCCGGCCCATGCGGCCGACATGAGCGTCGGCATCAACGCCATCGAGAAGAGCCTCGAGGTGACGCGGGCCCTCCGCCGGCTCGAGGAGGAGCTGAACGCGGCACCGCCTCCGCCGTACGACGCGTTCGACCACCCGATCAACCTGAACGTCGGGGTGATCCGCGGCGGGGACTGGCCCTCCACGGTCCCCGGCGAGTGCGTCACCTCCTACCGGATCGCGCTCTACCCGAACACGCGCGTCCGCGTCCTCCAGGACCGGATCGAGGCCATCGTGGCCGAGGCCGCGGTCGCGGACCCCGCCATCTTCTCGCATCCCCCCGAGGTGCGTTACGGCGGCTTCGCCTGCGAGGGGTACGAGCTCCCGCACGACGCTCCCCTCGTCTCGACCCTCGCCTACGCGTTCGCACGCGGGAGCGGCGGGCCCCCGGCCCTCGTCGCCACGACCGGAACGACCGACGCCCGGATCTTCGGACTCTACGGAAACACGCCGGCGGTCTGCTTCGGGCCATATGCGGAGAAGGCGCACGGCGCCGACGAGCGCGTCTACTTCCCGTCGGTGGTAGAAACTGCCCAGGTGCTCGGCCTCTTCATCAAGGACTGGTGCGGGCTCGCAAGCTGATCCCGGCTCCTCGCCGTCGTCGCGGCCCCCGCGGCACTGGTCGCGTTGGTCCGGCGCCGGACGCACGCCCGGGAGCCCGACGCTACCCACCCCGGCCATTGCCCGACGCGGCCCCGGGGCGGCAGACTAGGCAGATGAAGACCCACGCGCCGCTCCGGGGCATCGCCGAGATCCGGCGGTTCTTCCGCACGAACGAGATGCCTATCTACTTCGTCTCGGCTACGCCGTTCAATCTGCTCGGGATCGACCGCTGGGTCCGGAACTTCCGGTTCGTCAACTACTACGACTGCTTCGACGACTACCACCCGAACGTGTTCGTCCCGAGGGAGCGGGAGCCGCGCCCCTTCACCTCGATCGAGGAGATCGTGAACTACCTCCTCGGGCACAAGGAAGTCGCCGACTTCGTCCGGGATCGCGGCCGGGGGAAGGCGGCCTTCCTCATGTTCGACGAGGAATCGGAGCAGCTCGCGAAGGAGCTCGACCTTGCGGTCGCGTTCCCACCGGCGTCGCTCCGGCGCCGCCTCGACTCGAAGATCGTCACTACGCAGCTCGGCGACGAGGCCGGCGTGCCGTCGGTTCCGAACGTCCTCGGGCGCGCGGCGACGCATACCGAGCTGCTCGCTCTCGCGGAGCGGGCCGGCCTCGGCACCGACCTCGTCGTGCAGCTCCCCTACGGCGACTCCGGCCAGACGACGTTCTTCGTGCGGTCCAGCGCCGACTGGAAGGTGCACGAGGAAGAGCTGGCCGGACAGGACCTCAAGGTCATGCGAAGGATCGAGCCGCGCGAGACGGCGATCGAGGGCGTCATCACCCGCCACGGGACTCTCGTCGGGCCGCTCATGGACGAGCTCACCGGCTTCCCCGAGCTCACGCCGTACGGCGGTGGCTGGTGCGGCAACGACGTGTTCGCGCGGGTGCTCTCGGATCCGCACCCGGAGGCCGCCCGCGATGGGATGAAGCGGATGGGGAGCCGTCTCGAGCGGGAGGGCTACCGGGGCTACTTCGAGATCGACTTCCTCGCCGATGCGGCCGACAACTCGATCTACCTCGGCGAGCTGAACCCCCGCGTCACCGGGGCGAGCTCGATCACGAACGTGACCGCTGCGGCGTACGGAGACATGCCGCTGTTCCTGTTCCACCTGCTCGAGTTCATGGACGTCGACTACGAGATCGACGTCGACGGGCTGAACGAGAGGTGGACCCATCCCTCGAACATCGACGCGTGGAGCCAGCTCGTCCTCAAGGAGTGCCGCCCCGAGGTCGGGCTCATCACCATGGCACCGATCTCGGGCGTGTGGCGGACGAACCCCGATGGCGGCATCTCGTTCGTCCGCCGAGACACCGACTGGCACTCCCTAGCCGACGAGAGCGAGGCGTTCTTCCTGCGGATCGCGGGGCCCGGCGGCTACCGGTACAAGGGGGCCGACCTCGGCATCCTCGTGACGCGCGGCCGCCTGATGAACGACGACTTCGAGCTGACCGACCGGGCCCGGGGGTGGATCCAAGCGATCGAGGCGCGGTTCGTGAGCGCCCCTGCAGACGCCACCGTGGCGCCCGTCCCTCCTCCCGACCCCTTCGGCTTCAAGATGC
This sequence comes from Actinomycetota bacterium, assembly GCA_035288045.1. GTDB lineage: Bacteria > Actinomycetota > UBA4738 > UBA4738 > HRBIN12 > DATEBA01. The sequence goes on along the minus strand of DATEBA010000005.1, from coordinate 114,535 downwards.
TGTAGATGACGCGCATCCCCTTCACCTTCACGGCGCTGGAGGAGCTCGACGCCGGGCGCAAGTGGCAGGCGCACTTCGAGGAGCGATGGCCCGAGTACCGGAAGTGGTTCCTCCAGGAAGGCGACGAGGCGCGGCCGAGCTACGCGGAGTGCGTCCGGACCCTCAAGACACACATGCCGGAGCTCATCCCCGTGTACGAGCGGTTGGTCGACCTCGCCGGCGGGGGCGACCTCGCGGCGCGGATGCTCGCGATCTATCGGCCGCCGCCCTACCTCGCGGCCTGCTCGCAGGGAGCGTGGACGCACGGGGCGCCGATGCTGGTGCGGAACTACGACTACGCGCCCTCCCGCCTGGAGGGACTGATCTTCTCGAGTCGGCTGGTGTCGCAGCGCGTGATCGGGATGACGGACTCGCTCTGGGGGCTGCTCGACGGGATGAACGAATCCGGCCTCGCGGTTTCGCTCACGTTCGGCGGCCGGCGGGTCCAGGGCGACGGGTTCGGGATCCCCATCGTCGTCCGCTACCTGCTCGAGACCTGCGAGACCTCCATCCAGGCACAGGAGACACTCGCACGCCTGCCGTACAACCTGTCGCACAACCTCACGATCGTGGACCGCCGCTCCGACGTGGTGACGGCGTATCTCTCGCCGGACCGCGAGCCCGCCTTCCGTCGATTCCCGGCGGCCACGAACCACCAAGGCATCGTCGAGTGGCCGGAGCAGGCGCGCGCGTCGCAGACGATCGAGCGTGAGGAGCACATCCTCCGCCTGCTCGACGAGTCCCGGATGACCCAGCACGAGTTTGCAGGCTCGTTCCTGCGACCGCCGCTCTACCGCCAGGCGCGCAACGACGGCTTCGGCACGCTGTACACAGCCATCTACAGGCCGATGGAGGGATCCGTCGAGTTCCGCTGGCCCGAGTTCACGTGGCCGCAGTCGTTCGACGACTTCGTCGAGGGCGAGCACGTCGAGGCGCTCGCCGAGGGCCCCGAGAGCTAGCCTTCGATCACGCGCTCTCCAGTCAGGCGCCCGTCCTCGAGGTCCGCGACGGTCGACGCCGGATCGCGTCTTGCCGGATCGCCGTAGCCGCCGCCCCCGCTCGTCTCCACCCTGACGACCGATCCGGGCTCGAGCGGCATGGTGACCTTGGATCCGGCCTCGACCACGTCCCCGCCGGGACCGACGATCGTGAGCTTGGTCGGCTTCCCGTTGCAGCCTCCGGCGACCCCGCGCGGCGGGAAGCGGGGATCGGTCTGCTCGCAGTACACGGTCGCCGCGTGCGGAGCGCCGAGGACCTGGTAGTCGCGGCGGATCCCGAGGCCACCCGGATGCTCACCGAGCCCCTGTGACCCGGGGATGAGCTCGCTTCGGAGGATGCGCATCGAGTACTCGGTCTCCGCGACCTCCACCGGCAGCAGCGCGACGTTCGCAAGGTACGTGTCCACCCCGTCCAGGCCGTCGCTCCACCGGTTCCCCCCGGTTCCGCCGCCCACGACGTCGGTCATGATCGCGGGACGCCCAGTCTTCGGCGAGACACTTTCGATGCTCATGCCGACGAAGGTCACGGTGCTCGAGCCGACGGCCTTCTCCGGCCAGATCTCAGCCGCCGCCTGGAGCAGCACGTCGGCGAGCCGCTGGCAGGTGTTGTGACGGACCGACACGGCGGCCGGCGGCCGCGGGTTCAGGATCGTGCCCTCCGGACACGAGATGTCCAGGCAACGGAGGATCCCGTCGTTCGTGACGAGGTTGGGGTCCGTCACGGCCCGAGCGACGAACATGATCGATGCCCGCGTGCTCGCCCATGGAACGTTGAGAGCCCCCTCAACCTGGGGTGCCGAGCCCGACAGGTCGACCGCCAGTCGGTCCCCGGTCTTCGCGAGACGAGCGTGGATCCGGACCGGCGGGCTGCCCCTGCCGTCGTCGTCGAGGAACCCCTCGGCCTCCGCCTCTCCATCGGGAAGCGCGGCGAGGGCCGCCCGAGTCCCCCGCTCCACCCTGTCCAGCGCCGCGGAGAAGGCGGTTCGCACGGCGGAACGACCGAACCGCCCGACCACCTCCTCCAGCCTGCGACGACCGAGCACGCAGGCGGCGTGCTGGGCTCGCAAATCGCCCAACGTGGAGAACGGGTCTCGGACGTTCGTGGCGATGAGATCGAACACGTCGCGGTTCTCCTCGTCGCCCACGTACAGGCGGGTCGGCGGGAACAGGAGACCCTCGGCGTAGATCTCCCGCAGGCTGGGTCCCTCGGTGCCCGGGTTCACGCCGCCGATGTCGATGTGGTGAGCGGTGGTGCCGGCCCAGGCGAAGAGCCGCCCTCCGACGAACAGCGGCATGATCACGTTCAGATCCGGGGTGTGCATGCACCCCATGTAGGGGTGGTTGCAGATGAACACGTCGCCCGACTCCACCTCGCCCCGCCGACGCTCCAGGATCGAGCCCACGACGAGTGACATGGCGCCGAGCTGCGCGGGGATGTAGTCGGCCTGCACCACGAGAAAGCCGTCGGCGTCGAACAGGGCGCAGCTGAAGTCCTCCATCTCCCGGATGATGGGGCTGTAGCTCGATCGCTTGAGGACGGCTCCCATCTCCTCGACGCAGGAGGAGAGCGCCGCGTGAGCGAGCTCGAACGTGATGGGATCGAGCGAGCTACGGGGCACGGCCGTCCTCCCTGATCCAAAGACACCCGCCGTCGTCGACCTCTGCATGCTGGCCCCGGAGGACGAGGGTGGTGGCGTCCATCTCCTCGACGATGGCCGGACCTCCGAGCCGGTTGCCGGCGAGGAGCCCCTCTCGCCGGAAGACGGGCACCCGGGCCGTCTCCGGCATGTGGACGAGTCGGCGGGTGACGACAGCCTCCGAGGGCGGCTCCGGTGTCCCGATCCCGATCCGCGGAGGATCGGCCCGCGGGAGACCGCCAAAAGCCGACAGACGGAGGGTCACGACCTCGATCGGGTCGCCGTGCGCCGAGTGTCCGTAGGTGGCGCGGTGCAGCTCGTGGAACGCGGGGGCGATGCCGGCCACCGCCCGTTGGCCGGACCCACGCAGGGGAACCGTGAGCTCGAAGCCCTGCCCCAGGTACCGGCAGTCGGCGCTCGCGACGACCCGGATCCTGCGCCGCGGGACGCCGTCTTCGCGGAGACGCTCGACTAGCCCGGCCGCCGCCTCCCGATACCAGTCGACCAGCTCACCCGGTTCGCCGGGCTCGAGGACGCGGAGGACGGTCTGCGCGTCATCTACTCGGAGGTCGGCCGACACGAGCCCCGAGGCGGAGAACAGCCCTGGGTGGGGTGGAACCACGACCGCCGAAAGTCCCAGCTCCCGAAGGAGCGAGCCGGCGTGCATCGGCCCAGCGCCTCCGTAGGCGACAAGCGTGTAGCCGCGGGGGTCCTCCCCTCGCTCGACCGAGACCCGACGGATAGCCCGCACCAGGTGCGCCGTGGCGACCGCCGCGATCCCCCGCGCGGCGGCTTCCGGTTCCAACCCCAGGGCCTCGCCCACGGGAGCCACCGCTGCGACGGCGGCGTCGGGGTCGAGGGCAAGGCGTCCGGCCAGCGGAGTGTCGCGGCCGAGCGCGCCGGTCACGACGTGCGCGTCCGTGAGCGTCGGCTCCTTGGCCCCGAGGCCGTATGCAGCCGGCCCGGGATCCGCGCCCGCGCTCTCGGGACCCACCCGCAGCGCGCCGGAGGCGTCGACGCGGACGATGCTGCCGCCGCCCGCCCCGGCGGCGGCGATGTCGACCGTCGACGCGACGACCGGGTGATCGAGGATCTCCTGCTGGGACCGGACGGGTGGGATACCGTCGCGGACGAGGCAGACGTCCACGGAGGTCCCTCCCATATCGAGCGAGACGATCCGATCGAGCCCGTACCGCGCCCCCAGTGCGGCGGCGCCCGTCACCCCGGCTGCCGGACCCGAGAGGATGAGCCGGTGCGCCTCGCGCTCGGCTCGCTCCGCGGGGACGCTCCCGCCGTTCGACTGCATCACGAGAAGGGGCGAGCGGAGCCCGACGTCGTCCAACCCTCGCTTCGCCCGAAGCAGGTAGGAACCCACCACCGGTCGCAGGGACGCGTTGACCGCGACGGTGGCGGTACGGGGGAACTCACGGAACTCGCGTGCGACGTCCGAGGACAACGATACCGGAACGTTCGGAAGGCGAGCTGCGAGCGCGTCCCCGATCGCCCGCTCGTGGCGGTCGTCCAGGTAGCTGAACAGGAGCGAAACGGCGACGGCCTCCGGCTGCCGGCGAGCCACCGCGTCGACCGCTCTCGCGATCTCGTCGTCGGTGAGAGGCGTCAACACCGCACCCGATCCCGAGATCCGTTCGCGGACCTCCACGCGGTCCCGGCGCCGCACGAGCTCCACGGGGCGGGAGAGCTCGAGGTCATAGAGGTGCGGCCGCGTGCCGTTCCGGTAGCCGAGCACGTCGCGGAACCCCTCGGTCGCGAGCAGGACCACCCTCGCGGTGCCGCCCGTGAGGAGCGCGTTCGTCGCGATCGTCGTACCGTGCGCGATCAAGCGAACGTCGCCCCTCGAAACGCCGGCGGCCGTCAGCTCCCCGACCGCGGAGACGAAGCCCTCTGCGGGATCGGCGGGAGTGGAGGGCACCTTGGCGACGACCACCGAGCCGTCGTCGGCGTGCGCGACCGCGTCGGTGAATGTTCCGCCGACGTCGACGGCAACCACCCAGGATCGGTGTGACGTGGCGCGCTCGCCCATCTGCCTCGATTCGACCCGGGAACGCGGGGGCTCCCGGAGTCGGCGCAGACTACCTGCCAACTCCGAACGCCCGCAAGCCTAGACGACCTCGACGCGCGCGCGTACGCCGTCCTGTACGGCGGACGGAGCGACGGCGGTACCGACGACGCGGCACGTCTCGGAGGAGCCCGCCGGAGCCCTGAAGCGGATCCGCAGGATCAACCTAGCGCTCCGTCCGGGCGCGAGGTCCCCCGTCGAGAACTCGCCGTCCACGACCGCTTCGGTGACTTCGACGGCGCCGCCTACACCGTTGAAGTAGCGGATGCTGAAGCCGGGCGAACGGCGGCAGCCATCGATCGATATGGGGCCGGTCACGTCGGCGTCGTTCTGGAACCGGAGCGAGAAACGCACTCGCTCTCCGGGCTGGCCTCCGACCTCGCGGACCTGAGATGCGCCGGTCGCGTCGTAGACGTCGCCCCCCACCCACGCCACGTCCCCGCGAAGCCGGATCATAGCGTCGGGCAGGCCGCTCACCGGGAAGAAGACGTCCGCAGAATCGGTCGGAGCCCTCATGCCCTTCGCCGTTCCGCCCACGACCACGTAGACGGCTCGTCGGTAGGCGACCGCCTGCGTTCCGTGCCGCGGCCTCGGCATCGGGGTGAGCGTCCGCCAGGTATCGGTGGTCGTGTCGTATGCCTCGACGGTGTCGAAGATCGCGTACCCCGACTCATCGGTGTGCTCTCCCCCCATCACGAGGATCTCCTGTCCGAGCGGTGCGGCTGCCGCCCCCGACCGCAACGTGGGAAGGGGGGCGAGACCGGTCGCCCACGTCCGCGTTCGGAAGTCGAAGGCGTCGTTGTCGGGGATGGAGCCCTCCTCGAGGCCGTCCCTCCCCCCGATCGCGTAGAGGATGCCGTCGACGACGACCGGCTGGAAGTGGTCGCGGGCACGCGGCATGTCGGGGAGCGATGTCCATTCGTCTGCGCCCGGATCGTAGACGTCGACGAACGCGACGCTCGATGTGTCGCGATATCCTCCCAACAGGTAGATCTTCCCCCGGCGCGCGACGGCTCCCGCCGCTCCCCGCTCCCTCCCCAAGGGCAGCGACGCTCCGGAAGAGAACGTGTCGGACGCCGGGTCGTAGATGGAGACCGTCCCTACGGCGAGCCTCGGCTTGACGCCGGTCACGAACCCGCCGATGTAGTAGACGAGCCCGCCGAGCTCGACTCCCGCGATGTGGTTGAGGGCCGCCGTCAGCGGCTCCAACTCCTCCCAGGAATCGGTCGCCGGATCGTAGGCCTGGTGGAGGGTGGTGTCGCCGGCCAGGTAGAACTCACCTCCGGCCTTGACGAACGTGACCTCCTGCCGCGGCGTCCCCGTCGACGCCGCGCTCACCCAAGCCCCGGGATCGTCATCGATCGCCGCCGACGTAGCGCTTGCGGCCGACGTCGCGCTCGCCGCACCTCCGTAGCCGCTCGGCTCGAAGACGATGATCCGCCCCGTCGGGTAGTCGGCGATCCAGATCGTCCCTGGGAAGGGCCCCGCGTCTCCCTGCGCGACGACGTCCAGCGGGCGCTTGGCGACGTCGGCGAACAGGGTCTCGTTGGACGTCACGGTCGTGCCGTCGATGCCGAGCTGCACCCGGTAGATCGCGTCCTCGCTGTAGCCGGCGGCAAGGAGGTCCCCCGCCATCGCGCCCTCGAAGTTCGAGCCGGTGTACTCGGCGAGGCCGTCCGTGGAGGGCTGGAAGGTGGTGAGGGAACCCCGATCAGGGCCGGGATCCTGCCAGTCGCACTCGGTCGCGTTCCCCGCCGGCACCGGGGTCTGGCCCCCAAAGGTGTTGGCCGTGTTGCCGCGGGTCGGATTCGCGTGCCCCGCGTAGTCCTCCGGCCCCTCCACGAGGTGCAGGGAGTCTGCGCCGTCGACGCCTCCCGCCATCGCGGCGTTCGTGCACGATCCGTCCGGTCCCTCGCCGTCTGGCGGACCCCCTGCCGAGATGTTCGGCCCGTTGTCGGTCGCGTACAGGAGCCCGCTCTCGGACAGCACGAGGTCGTAGGGGTTCCGGTACCCCGGGGAGTAGACCTGAACCGGCCCGCCGGGGACGATCCTCGCCTGGTTCAGCCCGTCGTTCCCGCCGAAGGGGTCGTGCCGGTCGGGGTCGCCCGGACGCGTCGGGTCGTCGAGCGTGGGGAGGTCGTAGCGCGCCCCGCCGATCGCGTCCAGATCGATCGAAAGGATCGCGCCCGACAGAGCGTACTCTGGGAGGTCCGCGAAGCTCGGCGACGGGGCTCCCATGTTCGTGTTGCCCCCGACGGCCACGTAGAGGGTGTTCGTTGCCGGATCGAGCTCTAGTCCGTTCGGCGCGTGCACCTCCTCGGACCTCGGCAATCCCCGGACGATGTTGCGCCCGCGCCACTCGGTCCCCGTCCATCGGAGGCGCGTCACGGTCCCGGAGTTCGTGTCGAGACCGACGTCTCCGAGGCCCCCGCCGCCGGCCCGCGGGTCGCTCGACGTCGCGTAGATCACGGGGTGGGCCGCCTTTCCCACGACGACGAGGCCCGTGAGCATCCGCCCGGACACGTCGGGACTGCGACGACCACGGTCGTCGTGGTTCTCGATCGAGGCCACGCCGGTGATGGTTTCGGTCGAAACTACGCCGTAGGCGTTGGCCCCCGTCCGCTCTGCCTCGTAGGCGACGATCAGGCCGTCGACCTGGCCGACGTAGAGTCGTCCGTCGGGGCCGAACTGCAGCGTGGTCACCTTGCTCGAGATCTCTCCGGCGAGATCGCTCTTGCCGAACGCGATCTCGGCCTGGGCGCCCGCCGGATGTTGCGCCGGAACCAGCTGGAGCAGCAGCGCGATGGGGAGGCAGCGGACGAGCCACCTCCGCGGCCGGCTCACGGGCCCGCCCCCCAGTCCGGAAGGGTGAGACCCGGCGGCGACGGGCTACAGAGCTCGGCCAGACGGCCGCGCAGGGTCGCAACCTCATCGGCCCATTGAGATCGCGCCGCCTCGTTGACCAGCTGGAACGGGTCTGCGACGAGGTCGTAGAGCTCATCCTCGCCGGTCGAGTAGTAGGCGTAGATCATGGTCGCCGTCCTCACCGCGCAGAAGGGCGGGATCAGGCTCCCGGGATCGGAGCTGAGCTGTCCGTGCTCGATCAGGAAGTCGGAGCGCCAGGCAACCGGGCCGGGGGACAGCAGGGGGAGGAGGCTCGATCCCTCGGCATCGGGGGCCGCGACCCCGGCGAGCTCCGCGAACGTCGGAGCCAGATCCACGTTGAGCGCGATCCGGCCGTCGGTCGTATCCGCAGGAGCGAGCGGGTCGTAGCGGAGAACGAAGGGCACGCGGACGCTCTCCTCGTAGGACACGACCTTCCCCTCCCACCGGTGCTCCCCCCACGTGTACCCGTTGTCCGCGGCGAAGACGACGAGCGTCGTGGACAGCCTGCCGGTCTCCTCGAGCGCGGTCAGGATCCTCGCCACCGCCTCGTCGACAGCCAGAAGGGTCCGGTACTGGTTCCGGCGGAAGCGCCGCAGCTCCACCTTGCGCTCCTTGTCGAGAGGTGGGAGCGCCTGCACGTGTGCGGGCTTGTCGGAGACGTTGCGTTCGTTGAAGCTCTCGGGGCGCCAGGGGCCCAGGCCCGCGAACGCGTCCTCGTGCCGCTCCGCTGGTATCGCCGGCTCGTGCGGCGCGTAGGGGGTGAACATGAGGAACAGGGACTGAGACGGATCCGTGCCTCTGATGAACGCGTCTGCCTCGTCCGCCAGCACGTCGGTCGAGTAGGCGCCCCTGGACCGCGGGTACTTCACCTCGGCGCCGTCGACGACGAGCGAGAAGCGCCGGTAGTTGTGCCTCCGGAACGCGACCCACCGATCCCATCCCGGCGGGACGTACGGCCCCTGGTACTGATTCAGGTACTTGCCGATCAGGCCCGTCCGGTAGCCGCCGTCGTGCAACCATGTGGCGACCGTAGAGCCGTCGTCGAACGTGGTGAATCCGGTGTTGTTGTAGACGCCGGTCGAATGAGAGTACTTGCCCGTGAGGATGCTCGTGCGGCTCGGGCAGCAGAGGGAGTTCACGACGAATGCGTTGGAGAACGTGACGCCCCTGGTCTGCAGCTCCGACTGAACCGTCGGCATCGCCCAGAGCGTGTCCCACCGCTGATCGTCCGTGAGGATCAGGACGATGCTCGGCGGCGGTGTCTCCTCGGCCGAGGACGAGGGCGCCCCGACGAGCGCAAGCACCGGGAAGAACACCGCCAGCCCGAAGGCCAGCAGGCGTCGGATCACCGGATGGTTCCCCGCCCCCTCACGCAACACCAGTTGCGCGAGCCTAGGAAACGCGCCGTAGACTGTCCAGAGGGCGAAGGTCTAGGAGGCGCGAGGGCAGCGCCTTACGTGGAGGAATAGCAGTCCTTGCCGGCCTCGACTCGGAGGTCGTGCGCCTTGCTCCACAGCTCCGTCGCACGCACGTGGTCGCCCTCGTCATCCACCGCCTCCGCCTCCTGGGATAGAAGGAACGCTTGCTTGTCGAGTTCGCAGGGCACATGGCCCGCGAGACGCGTTCCGATATCCCATGCTTGGTACGCGTTCTCCGCGACTCCCGCCAAGCAGTAGATCCCGTGCTCGGTGTTCATGGTCGCCGCGGACCCCGTACCTCCAACGGTCGCAGAGGGGTCCCGCTCCCGCGCGCAATCGCCCAATCGCGGGTCGTCGCTCTTGATCCACTCGCCGCGGGGCACAGGTAGGGGTTTCAGGCCGAGCGCATCAGCAAGCTCCGTCCCCGTCAGCCCCAACGTCTCTTCGTAGGTTGCCCCGTCTTCCCGAACCGATACCACTGGTCCACCGGTGTTCGACGACATCGGCTCCGCGAGAGCCACGACGCCCAACACGGTGAATACGAGTCCCAGCCCGATGCCCCACTTCGATAACCTCACGGGCCGTCTCCCGTCGCCCGAAGGTCCGCGGTCACCCTTAGCTTACGGTCACTCCCGGAGGACGGCCAGGAACTCGTCGAGGTCTGGGGCGACGCGGTAGGTGGGCTCGAGCGCGCCCTCGAGTGCCTCGATCGTCTTGTAGCCGTTGCCGGTCACGTAGGCGACGGTCTCCTCCTCCGCCCGGATCACGCCCGACGCCACGAGACGCTTCAGAACGGCGATCGTCACCCCGCCTGCGGTCTCGGTGAACACGCCCTCGGTCTCGGCGAGCAGCGTCACGCCCTCGACTACCTCCGCCTCCGTGCACGCGTCGATCGCGCCGCCGGTCTGACGCGCGGTCTGTATCGCGTACCAGCCGTCGGCCGGGTTCCCGATCGCGAGCGACTTCGCGATCGTGTTCGGCTTCACGGGGCGAACCTGGTCGGCTCCCTCCCTGAACGCGGTAGCGACCGGCGCGCAGCCTTCCGCCTGCGCGCCGGAGACCCGGTACGGCCCGTCCTCGATGGCGCCGATCGCGATGAGCTCACGGAACCCGCGGTGGATCTTCGTCATGAGGGCGCCCGAGGCTATCGGCACGACCACGTGGTCCGGCAGGCGCCAACCGAGCTGCTCGGCCGTCTCGAACCCCAGCGACTTCGAGCCCTCCGCGTAGTACGGCCGCATGTTCACGTTCACGAACGCCCATGGAAGCGCGTCGGCGACCTCCGAGCACAGCCTGTTCACGTCGTCGTAGTTCCCCTTCACCGCGACGACGCTCGCGCCGTAGGCCTCCGTCGCCAGGATCTTCGCCCGTTCGAGGTCCTCGGGAACGAACACGTAAGCTGGCATCTGCGCCTTCGCGGCGTGAGCGGCGGTCGCGTTCGCGAGGTTGCCGGTCGAGGCGCACGACATCGCCTCGAACCCGAACGCGCGCGCCATCGTCGTCGCGACCGTCACCACCCGGTCCTTGAACGAGTTCGACGGGTTCACGCTGTCGTCCTTGATCCAGAGCGTCTCGAGGCCGAGACGGCGGGCCAGGTTGTCGGCTCGCCGGAGCGGCGTGAAGCCTGCACCGAGATCGACCCTCGCGACGTCCGGACCGCCTGGGAGCAGCTGCTCGTAGCGCCACAGCGACGCCGGGCCGGCCTCGACGTGCTTGCGGAAGTCGACTCCGTCGATCCCCTCGAGGTCGTACGCCGGTTCGAGCGGTCCGAAGCACTCCTCACAGATCGTCAGGGGTTCGACCGGGTAGCGGGTGCGGCACTCACGGCACGCGAGGGCCAGCGGGTTCGTGATCATCCGGTGACGGCTCCCTCCGAGGCCGAGGAGACCAGCCGGGCGTACTTGGCGAGGGCGCCGGTCTCGTAGCGCGGCGCCGCCGGCTTCCAGCTCTTGCGGCGGCGCTCCAGCTCCGCCTCGTCGACCGCCAGGTCGAGGCGACGCTCGTCGACATCCACCACGATCGTGTCGCCCTCCTCGACGAGCGCTATCGGTCCGCCGACGACGGCCTCGGGCGCGACGTGGCCGACGGAGAACCCCTTGGTCGCTCCGCTAAAACGGCCATCGGTTATGAGCGCCACATCCTTGCCGAGGCCCGCACCGGCGACCGCGGCCGTGACGGCGAGCATCTCGGGCATCCCCGGCGCACCCCTCGGCCCCTCGTTCCGGATGACGATCACGTCGCCCTTCTCGATCCGCCCGTGAAGCACTGCGTCGAAGGCCGCCTGCTCGGAGTCGAACGGCCGGGCGCGGCCGCGGAACACGCTGCCCTCCGCTCCCGCTATCTTCATGACCGAGCCCTCCGGCGCGAGCGAGCCGTAGAGGATCGCCGTGCCGCCGGTCAGGTGGATCGGGTCGGCGATCGGGCGGACGACCTCACCGTCGGGAGCGGGCGGCGCGACGGAGGCCAGGTTCTCCGCGACCGACTTCCCCGTCACCGTGATGGCGTCGCCGTGCAGCAGCCCCGCGTCCAGGAGTTCCCTCATCACTACGGGAACGCCGCCGACGCGGTCGAGGTCGGTCATGACGAACCGCCCGGCCGGGCGCACGTCGACGAGGTGCGGCGTGCGGCGGGAGATACGGTCGAAGTCGTCGAGCGAGAGCACCACCTTCGCCTCGCGCGCGATCGCGAGCAGGTGGAGCACCGCGTTGGTCGAGCCGGCGATCGCCATGACGACGGCGACGGCGTTCTCGAACGCCTCCCTGGTGAGGATCGTTCGCGGGCGGAGGTCCATCTCGACCACGCGCACCGCGGCCATCCCGCTCTCGCGCGCCGCCACCTCGCGGCGGTAATCGACGGCCGGCGGAGAGGCGCTTCCAGGAAGCGACATCCCCAGGGCCTCTCCCACGGCCGCCATCGTGTTCGCCGTGTACATGCCGGCACACGAGCCGGCGCCGGGGCAAGCCGCATGCTCGATCGCGGAGAGCTCTGCGTCGTCCATCGTGCCTTGAGAATGAGCTCCCACAGCCTCAAAGACGTCCTGGATCGTGACGTCCTTCCCCCGGTGGGTACCGGGAAGGATCGTTCCCCCGTATAGATAGATGGCCGGCAGGTCGAGGCGCGCCATCGCCATCAGCATCCCCGGCTCGCTCTTGTCGCAGCCGGCGATCCCCACGAGCGCGTCGAATCGCTCGGCGTGCATCATGAGCTCGACCGAGTCCGCGATCACCTCGCGGCTGATCAGAGACGCGCGCATGCCCTCGTGGCCCATCGCGATGGCATCGGAGACCGCGATCGTCGTGAACTCGACAGGAACTGCGCCGCCCTGGCGTACGCCCTCCTTCGCGAGCGCAGCGAGCTTGTCGAGGTGGTAGTTGCACGGCGTGACCTCGTTCCAGGAGGAGGCGACCGCGATCTGGGGCTTCCCCATGTCCTCGTCGGAGAAACCGACGGCGCGGAGCATCGCCCGGGCCGGCGCGCGCTCGGGCCCCTCGGTGACCTCCCAGCTCCTCGGCCTCGACATGGGTGCTCCCTCCACAGGAAGTTAGAGTTGGACCTCGCACGATACCAAGCACGAGCACGCGAGAGGAGACCGCCGCATGCCCGCCGAGACGCCTCCCCCCGCGGAGCGCAGCTGGTGGCTCGAGGAGGCCCTGGAGCACGACCCCGGCGAGCCCTCCCCGCCGCTGTCGCGGGACGCGAGCGCCGACGTGGTGATCCTCGGCGGGGGCTACACGGGTCTTTGGACCGCCTACTTCCTGAAGGAACGCGATCCGGGCATGGACGTCGTGCTGCTCGAGCAGGACATCTGCGGCGGGGGGCCCTCCGGCCGCAACGGGGGATTCCTCATCGGGTGGTGGGGGCACCTCGCCGAGCTAGTCCGGCGCTTCGGCGAGGACGGTGCGATGGAGCTTGCTCTCGCCGCGGCGAGGAGCGTCGAGGAGATCGGGGCGTTCTGCCGGCGACACGGCGTCGACGCCTGGTACGTGAACGCCGGCGACGTCGGCGTCGCGACGGCGCCCTCGCACGTCGGGCTGTGGGAGAGGAACCTGGAGGCCGCCCGACGACTCGGCCTCGGCGACGTCTTCGAGGAGCTCTTGCCGGACGACGTCCGCAAGCGCGTGGATCTGCCGCGGGTGTACGGCGGCGTGCGCGTTAGCGACTCGGCGACCGTGCATCCCGCGCGCCTGGCCCGAGGGCTCCGGCGGGTGCTGCTCGAGCGAGGCGTCCGCATCTTCGAGAGCACGCCGGTGGGCCGCTTCCGCCCCGGTCCGCCGGCCGAGGCCGAGACGCCCGGAGGGACCGTGCGCGCGGAGGAGGCCGTCGTCGCCGTCGGCTCGTGGGGAATCAACTGGAAAGCGTTCCGCGCTGTGGTGGCGGTTCGTTGCAGCTACATGGTGATCACCGCGCCCGCGCCCGAGATGCTCGAGAAGATCAACTGGACCGGCGGCGAGGCCGTGCGCACGCTCCGGACCTCGCTCTTCTACGCGAGGACCACGCCCGACGGCCGGATAGCGCTAGGCTCGGCCGGGCCGCAGCCCGGGATCGGGCGATCGATCGGTCCGCGGTTCGCCTACGACGAGGGCTTCGCGGCGATGGTCGCTGGCGACCTCCGCCGGCTCTTCCCCTCGTTCGACGACGTGCCGATCGAGGCCGCGTGGGGCGGTCCGATCGACGTGGCCGGCACCTACCTCCCCTTCTTCGGCAGCCTCCCGTCGGGGAAGGTGCACTTCGCGCTCGGCTTCACCGGCAACGGCGTCGGCCCGTGCCATCTGGCCGGGAAGATCCTCGCGAGCGTGGCGAGCCGCTCGGGCGACGGGTTCACCCGCCTACCGATCGTCGGCGTCCCACCGAAGCGGTTCCCGCCGGCGCCCTTGCTCCTCCCGGGGATGGTGGCAGTCAACCGGGCGGTCCGGCGGAAGGACGACCTCGAGGACGCGGGGCGGCGCGTGGACCCGGCGACTCGGTTCGTCGCCCGTCTGCCCCGTTACCTCGGCTACAACCTGGGATCGCGGTGACCGGCGAACTTCCGAGGCCGGCACGGCGGAGCTGGTGGCTCGAGGAGGCCCTGGAGCACGACCCCGGCGAGCCCTCCCCGATGCTGTCGCGAGACACGAGCGCCGACGTGGTGATCCTCGGCGGGGGCTACACCGGGATGTGGACCGCCTACTTCCTGAAGGAACGCGACCCTGGTGTGGACGTCGTGATCCTCGAGCAAGATATCTGCGGCGGCGGGCCCTCAGGCCGCAACGGCGGCTTCGTGAACGCCTGGTGGGGCTACGTCGACGAGATCGTCGAGCTGTTCGGAGAGGAGCGCGGGCTCGCGCTCTGCCGCGCAGCCGAGCGGTCGGTCAAAGACGTGGGGGAGTTCTGCGAGCGCCACGACGTCGATGCGTGGTTCGCCCTAGGAGGCGACGTCGGCATCGCGACCTCGCCGGCCCAGCGGGGCCGGTGGCAGGGCACGGTCGGTGCCGCCCGCCGGTACGGCGTCCCCGATCGAGCCGTCGCGCTGACGCCCGAGAAGGTCGGGGGCCACTGCCGATCCCCGGTGTTCGACGGCGGGATGCTCTATCCGGATCAGGCGACCGTGCAGCCCGCCCGGCTGGCCCGCGGGCTCCGGCGGGTGCTCCTGGAGAAGGGCGTACGGATCCACGAACGGACGCCCTTGCTCCGGTTCGCGCGCGGCCGCACCACGGTCTCCGAGACACCGTCGGGGGCGGTCCGTGCCGGGCGGGCGGTGATCGCGCTGAACGCATGGGCAGCGTCCTGGAAGGCGTTCCGTAGCCGGCTCGCGGTGCGCGGGAGCTACATCGTCGCGACCACCCCAGCGCCCGAGAAACTCGCGGACATCGGGTGGACGAGCGACGTCGCACTCTGGAACTTCCGTGCGGCGGTGAACTATCTGCGGACCACGCCCGACGGTCGCATCGTGTTCGGAACCGGCGGCATGCAACCCGGTCTCGCGCGGGCGACCGGTCGGGGGTTCGACTACGACCGGCGCCACGTGGCCACCGTCGTCGCGCAGCTACATCGGATGTTCCCGAGCTTCCGCGACGTGCCGCTCGAGGCGGCGTGGGGAGGACCGATCGACGTCTCGGGCTCGCACCTGCCGTACTTCGGCACCCTCGCGCCGGGTAACGTCCACTTCGGGCACGGCTACACCGGCAACGGCGTGGGGCCGTGCCTCCTCGGCGGCCGGATCCTCTCCGGGCTCGCGCTGGGGATCGACGACGAGTTCACGCGCCTTCCGCTCGTCGGCCACCGCCCGCGGAGGTTCCCGCCGGAGCCGCTCAAGTCGATCGGCTCGTACGTCGCGAACGAGGCGATCCTCCGCAAGGACGCCGCGGAGGACGCCGACCTGAAGCCGAACGCGCTCGTGGAGGCGGTCGCGAAGCTTCCCCGCCGCCTGGGTTACAACCTGGGGCCGTGAACCTGCCCCGCCCGGCGCGACGGAGCTGGTGGCTGGAGGAAGCGCTCGCGGCCGAGCCCGGACCGCCCTGCCCCCCGCTCGACCGCGACACCGAGACCGACGTCGTGATCCTCGGCGGCGGCTACACGGGCATGTGGACGGCTCACTTCCTGAAGGAGCGCCACCCGGGCACCGACGTCGTCCTCCTCGAGCGGGACATCTGCGGGGGCGGCCCGAGCGGGCGGAACGGCGGGTTCTGCAACGGGTTCTGGGAGGAGCTCGACGTCCTCGTCCACGCGCTGGGGCCCGGGGGAGCCTTGGAGACATGCCGCGTCGCGGAGCGGAGCATCGGCGAGATCGGCCGATGGTGCGAGCGCCACGGGGTCGACGCGTGGTACTCGCGGAACGGTCACATGGGGGTGGCGACCTCGCCGGCTCAGGATGGGGTCTGGCATGCGCTCGTCGAGGAGGCGACACGCCTCCGCGTTGAGTGGTTGGAGGAGCTCTCGACCGAGGAGGTGCGTGCGCGCTGCGACTCACCGGTCTTCCGCGCAGGCGTCTTCGCCCCGCGAGCGGCGACCCTCCAGCCCGCCCGCCTGGCGCGCGGGCTTCGCCGGGTGATCGCCGAGCAGGGCGTGCGGATCTACGAGCGCACCGCGGTCCGCCGGTTCCGGCAGGGCCCTCCGGCGGAGGCCGCCACCGAGCGCGGGCGCGTGCGTGCGGCGTACGGCGTCCTCGCGACGGGCGCGTGGAGCTCGCGGATGCGACGGTTCCACCGCGCGATCGTGCCGCGCGGCAGCTACATCCTCGTTACCGAGCCCGCACCCGAGCGCCTCCAGGAGATCGGCTGGACCGGCGGCGAGGGCATCTACGATCATCGGAGCGCGCTGCACTACCTGCGGACCACCCCCGACGGGCGGATCGCGTTCGGCGCCGCCGGCTCCACGACCGGTGTCGGCGGCGGCCTCGGTCCACGAATGGACTACGACCGGCTCTCGATAGAGCGTCTTGTGCGGAGCTTCCGCCGGATGTTCCCGAGCTTCCGCGAGGTGCCGCTCGCGGCCGCCTGGGGCGGGCCTATGGACATAACGGGCCTGCACCTCCCCTTCTTCGGAACCCTCCCGTCGGGCAACGTCCACTACGGCATGGGCTACACCGGCGGCGGGGTGGGTCCCTGTCACATGGCCGGGCGGATCCTCTCCGGCATGGTCCTCGGGATCGAGGACGGGTACGCGCGCCTGCCGCTCGTCTCCCTCGAGCCGAAGAGGTTCCCCCCGGAGCCGCTCCTCGCGATAGGCGCCGCGATCGTGCAGGAGGCGATCGTCCGCCGGGACGAGGCACAGGACCGCGGCCGCCGGCCCAACCCGGTCGTCGACCTCGTCGCCCGCCTGCCCCGCAGGCTGGGCTACGAACTTGGCCCCTAGGCCCGCACGATGCGGGTCCCCGGCGGGCCCTCGGAGGCCACACTGTTCGTAGAGTAGGTCCGTGAGCCGAGCGGTGATCGCGGTCGAGAACCTGACGAAGCGGTACGGCCTGGCCCGGGGGGTCGAGGACCTGACGTTTCACGTCGCCCCTGGAGAGGTGTTCGGCTACCTCGGCCCAAACGGCGCGGGAAAGACCACGACTATAAGGACGGCGCTCGACTTCATCCGTCCTACCAGGGGTCGAGCGAGCGTCTTCGGCCTCGACTCCCGCAAGGCGAGCGTGGAGATACATCGGCGCACCGGATACCTCCCCGGCGAGCTTCGCCTCTACGAGCGGATGACGGCAGAGGATCACCTCTCATACCTGGCAGAGCTGCGTGGGGGAGTCGACCGGCGCGCCATCGCAGATCTCGCCGAGCGCCTCGACCTCGACCTCTCCAGGAAGATCGGCGCGCTGTCCCACGGGAACCGCCAGAAGCTTGGTCTCGTGCAGGCGCTGATGCACCGTCCGGAGCTCGCCGTCCTCGACGAACCGACACAGGGGCTCGATCCGCTGGTGCAGCAGGAGTTCTACAGGCTGGTCGAGGAGATCCGCGAGGAGGGGAAAACGGTGTTCCTGTCCTCGCACGTGCTGCCCGAGGTCGAGCGGGTCTGCGACAGGGTCGGGATCATCCGCGAGGGACGGCTCGTCGCCGTCGAGCACGTCGCAGATCTGAAGGCCAAGGCCGTGCGGAAGATCGAGATCCGGTTCGCCGAGCCGGTGCCTGCGAGCGCGTTCGCCGACGTCGCCGGCCTCTCCGACGTGCGGGTGCACGACTCCGTCGTCCGCTGCTCGGTGACGGGGGAGATGGACGCGCTCGTGAAGGCGGCCGCGAGGTTCCACGTGGAGAGGCTGGTCGCGGAGGAGCCGAGCCTCGAGGACATCTTCCTTTCCTACTACGGCGAGGAGCCGGCCGATACGAGCCCCTCCGAGGGAGACGGATCCTGATGCTCAGGAACGTCCTGCTCAAGACGTTGCGCGATCAGAGACGGGCCCTCATGTGGTGGTCGATCGGGATAGCCGCGATGGTGCTCTTCACCGTTCCCTTCTACCCGAGCCTCCGCGACCAGGCCGAGTCCCTCAACAAGTACATGGAGAAGATGCCCGAGGCGCTCAGAGCGATATTCATCGGGCAGGTCGAGGACATCACCTCACCGGAGGGGTTCCTGAACAGTCAGATCTTCGTCTTCATGGCGCCGCTGCTGTTCTCGATCCTCGCGGTCGGAGCGGGGGCGCGCGCCATCGCCGGAGAGGAGCGGGCCGGAACGCTCGACCTCCTGCTGTCGACGCCAGTGCCGCGCCGGAGGGTCGTCGTCCACACGTTCGCCGCGATGGTCGTGGCGGTCTTCGTCGTCGGCCTGGTGCTGTGGGGGTCGCTGGCGGTCTCAGGAGCGATCTGGGATGTGGGAGTGCCGGCCTCGCGAACCGCGGCGGCGGTCGGAACGGTGGTCCTGCTCGGCCTCGTGTTCGGCTCCCTCGCTCTCGCGATCGGCTCCGCCACCGGGAGCCGCGGCAGCGCGATCGGCGTCGCTGCCGCCGTCGGCATCGCCGCGTACCTCGTGAACTCGCTCGCACCGGTCGTCGACCTCTTCGACGACCTGAAGGTCGTGTCGCCGTTCAACTACTACGGGCTGCCGCTCGCCCGCGGCTTCGACGTCGCCGACGCGGTCGTGCTGGTTTCGGCGTCGCTCGTGCTGCTCGCTGCAGCCGTCGTGGGCTTCGAGGGCCGTGACCTCGCCGTGCGCTGAAGCGGTTCAGCGCACCCGACGGGCGACCTCGGCGCAGGTGGCGATCCACCCGTCGTTCAGACTCTTCACGAACCCGACGAACCGGTCCAGGAAAGCCACGCGCGAAGGCCTCCCGATGATCTGCGGGTGCATCGTCAGAACGAAGCAGCCGCCCATCTCCCGGATTCCCAGGAGCTCCTCCTCCCAGATCTGGCGCACCTCAGAGGTCGTCGAGATCTTCTTCGTCCACTCGGCGGGCCCGAACCAGAAGTGGGCGGCGTCGTCCAGGACCCACTGGATCGGAAGCTCCACGACCGAGCAACCGTCGTGTCGATACGGCCGCACGTCGTCCATCAGGTTCGAGGAGTAGAGGAAACCGTGAAGCTCGAGGAGCTCGAGCGTGTGCGGCGAGAGGTCCCAAGACGGCGAGCGGTAGCCGACGACCTCGGCGCCGAAGGGCGCGAGAGCCTCCTTCCCCCGCACGAGTTCGGCCTCCTCGTCGGGGTAGTCGAGCTCCGCCGGGGAGACGTGCCGGTAGCCGTGGTGGGCGAGCTCGTGACCGGCACCGACGATCTCCTTCACGCGCTCCGAGTGACGCTCGGCGACCCGACCCGGCACGAAGAACGTCGCTCGAACACGGTGGCGGGCAAGCACGTCGAGGATCCTAGGCACCCCCACCTTTGCGCCGTACCTCCCCTGCGAGAGCACCCCGGGCCGCCGGGCGTTGTCGGGGTTCTCCCCGATCCACACCTCCTCGGCGTCGAAATCGAAGGAGAACGCAACGGCGAACCGCTTGCGCTCGGGCCACATCACCCCACCACCCGCTGCCCGTCCTTGTAGACCGCCTCGATCCTCTGGGCGAGGGTCTTGAACTCGAACGGATCGCCCTCGACGACGACCACGTCGGCGCGCTTGCCCGGCTCGAGCGTGCCGAGCTCTTCCTCCAGCCCCATGAGCTCGGCGGCGCTTGAGGTCGCAGCCACGAGCGCCCGCTCGGGGGACAGGCCGTTCTCGGCCATGAGCTCCAGCTCGCGGAGGTTCGTTCCGTGGGGCGCGACGGGGCAGTCGGTTCCCATTGCCACCTTGACGCCAGCCTCGGCCGCCGTGCGGAACGCGTCGATCTCCGGCCGGCCCAGGTTCCGCAGCTTCTCGCGAACGGGCTCGGGCACCTTGGGATCGTTCGCCATCTGCTCCGTCGTGTCGCCGGCGGTCAGCGTCGGCACGAGCCACGTCCCCCGCTCGAGCATCATCCCGACGCCCTCCTCGTCGAGGTAGGTGCCGTGGTCGATCGAGCGAACACCCGCCCGGACCGCCCGCTTGACCCCCTCAGCTCCGTGCGCGTGGCACATGACCCACCGGCCGTGATCGGCGGCCGTCGCCACGATCGCGTCCAGCTCCTCCTGGCTGAAGTGGGGCAGGGACGGATCGTCCAGAGGTGAGAGGAATCCACCGCTGGAAGCGATCTTGATCACGTCGGCGCCCGCGCGGATCACCTCGCGTACCTTGGCCGTCACGCCGTCGATGCCGTCGCACACGCCGTCGGGCATGCCCGGATACGTCACCCCCCAGGCGGAGACGGCGCCGCTCGGGAGCCAGGGGTCGTTGTGGCCCCCCGTCATCGAGATCATCGTCACCGAGATCTGCACCCGCGGACCCCGAAGGACCCCGTCCTCGACCGCCCGCTTCAGCCCGAGGTCGGCGCCTGCGGCATCCCTCACGGTGGTGATCCCCAGAGCGAGCGTCAGCCTCAGGTTCTCGGGGATCCTGAAGAAGCCGTAAGAGAACGGCAGGTGCATCGTCCGCGCCTCGTCGATGTCCTCGTACACGGAGGCAAGATGGACGTGCACGTCGAACAGCCCGGGCAGCAGCGTCCTGCCGCTCGCGTCCACAACCTCGTCGCCGTCGAGGCCGGCACCGACCTCGACTATCCGTCCGTCCTCCACGAGGAGATCGCCCTCGGCCGGGGAAACCCCCGTGCCGTCGAAGATCCGACCACCCGCGAAGACCGTCCGCATCCCTTACCTCCCTTAGCCATTGCGGGAACAGCCTAGACTTCCGGCCGCCGCGACGAACAGGGAGACGACATGGACCTGCGACTAACCCCCGAGGACCGGGAGCTCCAGCAGCGCGCACGGGAGTTCACCGAGCAGCACCTCATCCCCTACGAGCTCGAGTGCGAGGAGAACGACGGCCTGACGCCCGAGAGCTGGAAGAAGATCAAGGACCAGGTCGTCGCCTGGGGCTTCAACGCGATAAACCACTCCGAGGCCGACGGCGGCCAGGGGCACGACACCTTCCAGCAGATCCTGGTCGAGGAGCAGTGGGGCAAGGCCACCGGCGCGCTCTGGGACGTGCCCTGGCGGCCGTCGATACCGCTACGTGAGGGAACCGAGGAGCAGAGGGAGACCTATCTACGCCCCGCCTGCCGAGGCGAGAGGCGGGACGCCTACGCGATCACCGAAGCCGGGGCGGGCTCCGACCCCGGGGAGGTGCAGGCCACCGCCTTTCGCGACGGCGACGGCTGGGCGATCAACGGTGAGAAGTGGCACGTCACCTCCGGCGACGTCGCCGACTTCCTCCTCGTGCACGTGCACGTCGACGGCGACCGGACAAAGCCCACCGTGTTCCTGGTCGACAAGGCGCTCCCCGGCGTCGAGCTCGTTCGGACCCCCAAGTACACGCACACGTTCGTGTTCGAGCACCCGATCTTCGCGTTCCGGAACGTGATGGTCGGCGACGACAGGATCCTCGGCGAAGTGGGGAAGGGATACGAGCTCACGAAGGAATGGTTCGTCGAGGAACGCATCATGATCGGCGCCCGGACGATCGGCGCGGCGACCCGCGCCCTCGACCTCTCGCTCGACTTCGCCAAGCGACGGACGCAGTTCGGTAGGCCTATCGTCGACTTCCAGGCGATCGAGTTCATGCTCGCGGACATGGCCGCCGAGATCATGGCCGCGAAGGCGATGCTCTACAGGGTCGGGTGGGAGGCGGCCCGAGGCGGGGTCGACGGCAAGGAGCTCCACGCGAGGGCCTCGGCCGTGAAGCTCGTGTGCTCCGAGACCGCCGGGCGGGTGGTCGACCGAGCCGTGCAGGTCTACGGAGGCCGCGGGTACATGCGAGAGCAACCGGTGGAGCGGTTGTTCAGGGAGCTCCGGGTCGACCGGATCTGGGAGGGGACCTCCGAGATCCAGCGGGTGGTGATAGGCAACGAGCTCCGGAAGCGAGGCCACGAGGTTTACACCGACTGGCCCGCGTAGCCCGGTGCCGGTGCCCGAGTTGAACGGTCGTACAGACTCCGTATATAAGGGACCTCGAAGGGCCGGGAATAGGAGGAGCGTCATGGGCGAGGAAGAGGAAGCGATCAAGACCGCGTTCTACGACATCCAGGCCGCCATGGGGGCGACCTTCGCGCCCGACGGCGGGTGGCTGTGGACGGACAGCTTCGGCGACGTCGAGGCCGAGTACCGGGCCGTCCGCGAGGGGGTCGGCATGTGGGACGTGTCACCCCTCAACAAGTGGGACTTCCGCGGGCCCGACGCCCTCAAGGCCGCCCAGCGGATCAACTCCAACGACATCCTGGGCATGCTCATCGGCCAGGTGCGCTACGGCCCGTTCCTCGATGAGGACGGGCTGGTGGTCGACGACGGTACCGTCTACAAGCGAGCCGAGGACCGGGTCTGGGTCATGACCAACGGCATGGAGCTGAAGGACTACTTCGCCGATGCGACCAAGGGGATGGACGTCGAGTTCGAGTACGTCGCATTCCAGATGCCGCACCTGGCGGTGCAGGGGCCGAAGTCGCGCGACGTCCTTGCCCCGATCACGTCCGCCGACATCTCGAGCCTGAAGTACTACCGGTTCTTCCCCGACCAGATCGAGGTCGGTGGGGTGCCCGTCTGGTTCTCCCGGACCGGCTTTTCGGGCGAGCTCGGCTACGAGCTGTTCGTGTCCCCGGAGAACGCCGAGGTCCTCTGGAAGGTGCTCCACGGCGCCGGCGCGACCCCGTTCGCCAACGCCGCGATCGAGATCGCCCGCATCGAGTCGGGCATGGTGGTGACCGAGTACGACTACGAGCCCCACGCCGCCACGCCCTTCGACATCGGCCTGGACCGCGTCGTCAAGCTCGAGGGGCCCGGGGACTTCCTGGGCAAAGAGAAGCTCCGCGAGGCCGCCAAGAACCCACCCAACCGATTCAGGACGCTGGTGCTCGAGGGCGGCGAGGTTCCCGAGTACGGCGCCGCCGTCACCAAGAACGGCGAGCTGGTCGGCACCCTGACCAGCCCGACCAAGAGCCCCCGCTACGGCGTCATCGGGATCGCGACCCTGCGGACCGAAGTAGCCGATGAGGGAAATACTGTCGACGTGGCTGTGGGCGAGGGCACGGTCCCGGCCCGGGTCACGCACAACTCGATCTACGACCCGGAGAAGAAGAACCCGCGCAGATAGCTCGGCCGCGGGAACTCGGGCGAGGAGGCGCCCCGAGCCCTAGCGCCGGCCGCCCTTTGCCCTGCCCAGCAGCGCCGCGCGTTTCAGGTCCTTGATAACGACCGTCGCCGCGTTCCGGCCGGACACACCCATGACCCCGCCCCCGGGGTGCGTGCCGCCTCCGCAGAGGTAGAGACCACGTACCGGTGAGCTGTAGTCGCCCCAATGCGGGATCGGCCTGAAAGGGAACATCTGGTCGATGGCCATCTCACCCTGGAAGATGTTGCCGCCGACCAGGCCGAAGCGCTCCTCGATGTCACGCGGGGTGAGAACCTGCATCTGCTCGACCGCGCCCTCCAGGTTGGGAGCGAACTCGCCGAGGGTGCGAACGACGGTCTTCCCGTAAGCATCCCGCTTGGCGTCGTCCCACGGCCCGTCCTTGGGCTCGTAGGGCGCGTACTGGGTGAAGGCCAGCATGATGTGCTTTCCCTCCGGGGCCAGACCGGGCTCGTGGGCGGTCGGGAAGACGGCCTCGGCGTAGGGATGCTCGGCCGGCCTGCCGTGCTTGGCGTCGTCCCACGCCCTCTCGAGGTAGTCGATCGAGGGCGAGATCGCCACGAGGCCCTTGTAGAGGTTCCCCTCCTGGTCCCACGAGGGAAACTCCGGCAGCTCGCCGAGCGCGACGTTCACCTTCACCGATCCGGAGCGCGTGCGGTACAGCTTGATGCGGCGAACCGCCTCCTCTGGCAGGTGCGCCTCGCCGACCAGGTCCAGGTAGGTCGTCACCGGATGCGCGTTGGACACGACCCGCTTCGACCGGATCACGGACCCGTCCTCCAGCTCCACGCCGATGGCGCGCCCGTTGCTCACGACGACCCTTCGCACGTGGCTTCCGCTTCGGATCTCGGCGCCGGCGGCCTGCGCGGACTCGGCCATCGCCGCGCTTAGCCCGCCCATGCCGCCGCGGACCCAGCCCCAGGCCCCCGTCTGGCCGTCGATCTCGCCGACCCAGTGGTGGACCAGCACGTAGGCCGACCCAGGACTCATCGGCCCGTGCCACGCGCCGATCACCGACTGCGTCGCGAAGGCGCCCTTGACCCGCTCGTCCTCGAAGAACTCGTCCAGGAGATCGGCAGCGCTGATCGTGAACAGCCGCACCAGCTCCTCGAGATCTTGCCTGCGCCAACCCCTGAGCTTCCACGCCAGCCGAAGCCAGTTCGGGATCTCGCGGAAGCCGAGGTTGGGTGGGATCAAGAAGAGCATGTCCTTGAGGATTGGGGCGATGCGCTCGAAGTACTCGTCGAAGTCGCGGAGCGCGTCGGCGTCCTTCTTGGATAGCCTGGCGATGTTTGCGGCGTCCCTCTCGAGGTCTCCCCAAAGGGTCAAGGAGGTGCCGTCGGGGAACGGCGCAAAGTAGTCGGGGGCGATGAGAGAGACCCGGTAACCGAACCGCTTGAGCTGAAGCTCGTTCACGATCTCCGGAGGCATGAGACTCACGACGTACGAGGCGGTGGAGACCTCGTAGCCCGGCCATACCTCCTCGGTAGCCGCCGCGCCGCCAAGGACGTCGCGTCGCTCCAGCACCAGGACGTCCAGTCCGCTCCTTGCGAGGTAGGCGGCACATGCAAGGCCGTTGTGGCCCCCGCCGACGACGACGACGTCCCGCTCGAGCGTGCTCATAGGAACACCTCCTGGCCGATCCGCCCGGACTGTACTGTTCCGGCCCTCGAACCAGCAAACACTTCACCTAGCTCCCGTCGAGGCATCCGACGAGCACCTCGGGGAGCCCGGGTATCGTGAGCCCGGCGCCTCCTTCCACGAAGTCGTAGGCGCCGCCGGCCCACTCGCCGGGCAACCCACGGACCGGCCGCGGATCGGGGTTCGACTCGTCGTACTGGAACGCCCGCCAGTCCGGCGAGCGGAAACCGGTCGTGTCGTAGGGGGCCACGGCCACCAACCCGTCGCCGAACTCGCGCCCTTCGACCAGGAACCGTGCCTGGAAGGCAGGATCGTCCTTCGCGTATGCGCGGACGTACCAGCGCTGGACAAGCGCCAGGTAGCCCTTGTCCGAGGGAGGCGACTCGGGTCCCTCGAAGTAGCGGAGATGCATGACGACGAGCGGGCCCTCCACGCCGGTCGCAAGTCGTATCACCTCGAGCGGCCGGTCGTGCAGCGCGCTTCCCTTCGCCGGCGAGCGCCATCCGTTTATGCATTCGCCGGTCGCTGGGCCCGACTGCGCGTAGGGGTCCTTCGGCGGCCCAGGCGGCTCGACCGGCTCGGGCGTCGGCGAGGCGGTTCGCGACGAGGGCGCCGGGGTCGAAGACCGCGTCGGCGTCGGTACCTCGACCGCCCGATCGCAGGAGGCGAGCAGCACCGGGAGCACGAGCGCGAGCGATATCAGGCGTCGGAGCATGTGCGTTGCGGTACGGCGACCGAGCGAAGCATACCTCCCGCGCATCCGCACACCGGCTTGGTAGGGTGTGCGGACCGTGATCCACGAACCGTCTACACGGCTGCCCGCCAATGCCCGCCTCGCAGCAGATCCGATGCTCGCCGCGATCCTTCCGAGCATCGATCCGGGCCGCGCCAAGGAGTTCACGGCGGCCGGACCAACGAGGCGGACTTCGCGGCGTGACTTCCTAGCGCGATCGGCGATGGCCGCCGGCGCCGTCATGCTCGCTTCCTGCACCAAGGACACGACGAAGGGGATCGAGCGTTCCGGGAGCGGACCGGACGCGCGCACGAGCGACACCCGCTGGCCGATCAAGCGGGTCGTGTACCTGATGCTCGAGAACAGGAGCTTCGACTGCGTCTTCGGCCGCTTCCCCGGCGCGAACGGGACAACGGTAGGCCTCGACCTAGGCAAGGAGCGCCCGCTGATCCGATGCCCCGAGTGGCTGCCCGGTGACCTCCCGCACGACCTCGCAGCCGCGCTCAAGAACCACAACGGCGGCGAGCTCGACGGCTTCGCGCAGGGGATCTACGGCCCGTACTACGGGTACTCGCAGTACGACCGGATGGACGTCCCGAACTACTGGCACTGGGCGGAGAACTACGTGCTCTGCGACAACTTCTTCGCCTCGGCGATGGGGCCCTCGTACCCGAACCACCTCTTCTTCATCGCCGGCACGTCGGGTGGCACGATCGACAACCCCGAGAACATCGAGGTGAAGTTCGACGGCGACCTGCGGATCAAGAGCTGGGGGTGCGACGCGTACGGCGAGGACGTCTTCGTCCTCGCGATGGATCCGAGCGGCAACCTCGCCAAGCACTCGACCTGCTTCGAGCTCCCCACCGTCGGCGAGCAGCTCACGGCGGCGACGATCGACTGGGCCTACTACGCGGCCCAGCCCTACCAGGTCGGCTACATCTGGAACGCCTACACGGCGGTCGGGAACGTGTTCCACACCGACGCGTTCGACGAACACATCCGGCCTGTGGACGACCTCGTCACGGACATCGCCGCGAACGCGCTTCCGCCGGTCACGTGGATCACACCGCTGTTCCAGCTCTCCGACCACCCACCCTGGAGCACGTGCCACGCGCACAACTGGATCACCGATGTCGTGAACGGGATCATGCGCTCCGACATGTGGAAAGAGACGGCGATCTTCATCACGTGGGATGAGTGGGGAGGCTTCTACGATCACGTCGAGCCGCCGATGATCGACAGCTTCGGGCTCGGGTTCCGGGTGCCGATGCTCGTGATCTCCCCCTACGCGAAGCGGGGGTACGTCGACGACGCGCAGGGCGAGTTCACCTCGCCCCTTCGGTTCGTCTCGGACAACTGGGGTCTCGACTACCTCACTCCGCGGATCGCGAACACGCACAACTTCGAGCACGTTTTCGACTTCGACGCCAGGCCGCGGCCGCCCGACCCCCGGCCCAGGTCGAAGGACTGTGACGGCGAGGCTCTTCGCTGGATCGGCGAGTTCGATGAGTGGCCGGAGTCCATCGAACCGGCCGACGAGCCGGCCACGTAGTCCACAGGTTTCGTCGCACCGCGCCCACCCCGATAAACTCCGGCGACCATGCGACTCGCCGATCGATTCTCCGGCGCCGACGCGACCCCACGCGAGGTCCGGCTGCGGCTCGCCGGCCTGTCGTTCCTGATGCTGTTCGTCGAGCTCTTCCTGATCCGCTGGACGCAGGCCTACGTCGTCTATCTCTCCTACTTCACCAACTTCGTGCTGCTCGCGTCGTTCCTCGGGATCGGCCTCGGGTTCCTGCGGGCCGGCCGTGAGCGGGACCGGTCCTCGAGCACTCCGGTAGCGTTGGCTGCCCTCGTCGCGTTCGTCGTCGTCTTCCCCGTGTCGATCGCGCATCCCTCCTCGGGGAAGGCGCTCGGAGGGCTGTTCGGCGCCCCGGCGCTCCCCGGGTGGATCGAGATGCCGGTCCTGTTCCTCGGTGTGGTGCTCGTCATGGCTCTGCTCGCCGAGGGCGTGGCGAGGACGTTCGTCCTGCTTCCGCCGCTCGAGGCATACCGGGCTGACATCCTCGGGAGCATCCTGGGTGTGGTCGCGTTCACGGCGCTCTCGGCTCTCGGCGTTCGACCGGTGGTTCTCGGGATAGCGATGGCCCTGGGGTTCCTGGCGCTGTTCGCCCGCGACCGGCGCGAGAGGCTCGCCGCCGGCGCGCTCGTCGCACTGCTATCGATCGGGTCTGTGGTTCCCTCGGACCTCTGGTCCCCCTACTACCGCGTCACGGTCCGCGACCCCTCAGATGTTGGCAGCATCGCCGTGCGAGTGAACGGAAGGCCGCACCAGACGATGCTTCCGCTCTCGGAACTGCCTGCACTGCAACCCTTCTACCTGTTCCCCTACGAGATGCTGACCCGCGAAGACCCCGGCGACGTCCTGATCGTAGGCGCGGGGACCGGGAACGACGTCGCCGTCGCCCTGTCGCGCGGTGCCGACCACGTGGTCGCCGTCGAGATCGATCCCCTGTTGCAGGAGATCGGCTCCGAGCGCCACCCCGACGATCCGTACGGCGACCCGCGTGTGGAGGTGCACGTCACCGACGGGCGCGCGTTCCTCGAGCGAGACGACCGGAGGTTCGACCTCGTGCTGTTCGCGCTCCCGGACTCGCTCACGCTCGTATCGGGGCAGGGGTCGCTGCGCCTGGAGAGCTACCTGTTCACACGCGAAGCGATCGAGGCCGTCCGGGAGCACCTCTCGGGCGACGGCGTCTTCTCCATGTACAACTACTACCGTCCCGACGTCCTCGATCGCTTCGCCGGAACGGTCGAAGAGGTGTTCGGGACGGCGCCCTGCTTCGATCTCGGCGAGACGCTGGAGCCGCGGACGCAGGCGGTCATCACGGCCGGCGTGCGCGAGGGCAACGTCCACTGCGCTACCGCGTGGACGCCATCGGAGATGCCGATCCCCGAACCGGCAACCGACGACCACCCGTTCCCGTACCTGCGGGGCAAGTCGCTGCCGGCGTTCTACTTCGTCTCGCTCGCCCTGATGCTCGCGGCGGCCGTCGTGCTCGTGCGCCGGGAGGCCGGGCGCCTGCGCGATCTGCGCGGATACCTCGACCTGTTCTTCATGGGCGTGGCCTTCCTGCTCCTGGAGACGAAGAACGTCGTCGGCTTCGCGCTCCTGTTCGGGACCACGTGGGTGGTGAACGCGCTCGTGTTCGCCGGCATCCTGCTGGCCGTTCTCGGTGCCATCGAGGTTGCTCGCCGCGTGCGCCTCCCCCGCCCGCCCGTCCTCTACGCGATGCTGCTCGTGGCCGTCGCGATCGCCTACGTGGTGCCCTCGCGCACGTTGCTCGCGCTGGACCTCGCTCCGCGCTTCGCCGCCGCGACCGCGCTCGCGTTCGCTCCCATCTTCCTCGCGAACCTCGTGTTCGCGCAGAGATTCAAGAACACCGCCTCGTCGGCGGCCGCTTTCGGCGCGAATCTTCTCGGCGCTATGGTGGGTGGCACGCTCGAGTATGCGGCGGTCGTGACCGGCTACCGCGCGCTTCTGATCGTGGTCGCCGTAGTCTACGGTCTGGCGTTCCTGGCAGGCCGCCGCCACCTGACGGTGGCCGCGTAGCTCCCGGATCTACCCGCGCGGGATCACGAGTGCGTCGACGGCGAGGCACTCCTCCGGGGTGGCGATAACCGGGTTCGCGTCCAGCGCCCCGATGTGCTCTCCGAGATCGACAGCGAGACGCGAGAGCGAGACCAGCGCGCCTACCACCGCCCCTACGTGGGCCGGCGGCTGGCCGCGCACACCGTCGAGCAGACGCCTGACCTTCAGGCGGTCCACCATGCGTCTCGCGCGCGACTCGTCCAGGGGGGGAAGCGCCAGGCGGCGGTCGTGCAGGATCTCGACAAGCACGCCGCCCGCCGCCACCAGGACGAGCGGCCCGAGCTGCGGGTCCCAGACGATCCCGAACGCCAGTTCCACGCCCTTCGGCGCCATCTTCGCAACGGTGACCCGCGGGCCCAACCGCGAGGCCATCTCCTCATACGCGGCCTTCAGCGCCGGAGCCCCACCGATGTGAAGCTTCACCCCGCCGACCTCGGACTTGTGCTGGATCTCGCGCTCGGCGGTCTTCAGCGCCACCGGCCAACCGAGCTCCATCGCCGCGTCGAGCGCGTCCCTGAAGCCCTTTACGACCCGGGCCTCCACGGTCCGGATCCCGTAGTCGGCCAGCAGCTGCAACCCCTCTTGCTCGTCGAGGGGCAAGCCCAACTCCAGGCGCCCGCGCCACCGGTCGCGGACGTGGCCCGGTACCCCCGGCGACGCCTGGATCGGCGGCTGGGCGCGGTGGTCCCTGTACGCGAACAGGTGCCGGAACGCGGCCAGGCCCGTGAGGGTGCCCTCGAGGAGAGGCGCGCCGGCCGCATCGAGCACCCGCCGGTTCTCCGGGTCGATGCCGCTAGCGAAGTTGGACAGCATCGCCATCGGCTTCTCAGTCTGGGGCCAGACGTCGAGGAACATCCCGACGTAGCTCTGCATGGGATCGTCCTCGTGAGTGAGGTCGGCCGTGAACACGAAGGCGGCCACGTCCGGGTCTTCGACGAGGGCCCGCGCGCACCCGGTGATGACGCCGAACGCGTCGCGGCCGGTCCCCCAGAAGTCAAGCGGGTTCACCGGGAGCAGCCCCTCCTCTAGGAGCTCGCCCATCCGATCGGAGGTCGGCTTCGAGACCCGCGCCAATGGCACGCCGGTCGCCGCGGCGGCGTCGACGATCATGGCCCGCTCGCCGCCGGAGTCGTGGATCGACGCCAGGGCCCCCGGGCCGGCGCGGCGACCGGCGACGAAGAGCGCGAGGACGTCACCCATCTCGTCGAGCGACTCCACGCGGAGGATCCCGTCGGCCTCGAACAGCGCCTCGTACGCGCCGTCCTCACCGGCCAGGGCGCCCGAGTGCGCGGACACCATCTCGCGCGTGAGCTCCTCGCGCCCGACCTTGAGCGCGATCACTGGGACGTCCCGGGCCGCAGCCGTCCGGCACGCCTCACGGAACCCGGCCACGTCGCGAACGGCCTCGATGAAGAGCGCTATCGCCTTCGTGCTCTCCCGCTCGAGCGCGTAGCGTATGTAGTCCGACGTTGTCGTCACGAACTCCTGCCCCGAGGAGATCGCCAGGTTGAGCCGGAGATGTCGGTCGTTGTGCAGCAGCGCCACGAAGGCCGAGCCGGAATGCGAGATGAACGTGATCCCACCCGGCTCGAGGGGCTTGGGCTCGTACCAGCCGGTCGCTCGTAGGCTCCGCTCGACGTTCACGAAGCCCATGCAGTTGCCGCCGCACACCGCCATGCCGGCGTCGCGTGCGATCTCGGCGAGCCGCTCCGTGAGCGGTGGAACGCCATCGCTCGGCTCCTCGTACCCGCTCGCGTAGATCACCGCCGAGCCGACGTCCGCGTCCACGCATGTCCTCAGCGTGTCCTCGAGCAACGAGTTCGCGAGCGAGACGACGGCCAGATCGGCCGGCTCGGGGACGTCCGCGATCGAGGCGTAACATCGGTGCCCGAACAGCTCGTCGTACTTGGGGTTCACCGGGTAGACGGCGCCGTCGAACCCTCCCTCGAGCAGCTCGACCATCGTCTGATGCCCGACCGAGCCCTCACGGGCGCTGGCGCCGATCACCGCGACCGATCGCGCCTCGAGCATGCGCTCGAGCGCCGCTTTCTCCCCCGAGGCTCGCTCCCCCGTCCGCAACCGGCTCAGGTTACTTCTTCAACCCCAGCTTCCCGCGCCTCTGATCCCTCTGGATCTGCCGGAAGCAGTTGAGCGCCGGGATGCCGGTCACCCCGCCGCCCGCGTGTGTTGCCGAGCTCGCCTGGTAGAGGCCGCGGATCGGCGTGCGGTAGTCGGCGTACCCGGGCGACGGGCGCATGTGGAAGAGCTGGTCAGGCGTGAGCTCCCCGTGGAAGATGTTGCCTCCGATCAGCCCGAGCTCCTCCTGCATGTCCCACGGTCCGAGCACCTGCCGGGCGATGATCGACTCCTTGAAGCCCGGCGCGATGCCGTCGTACTCGTCGATCACACGGTCCGCGTAGGCCTCGAGCTCCTCGTCGTGACGCTCCTCCGCCCACGACAGCGGCCCCCACTGCGTGTACATGGAGAACTGGTGGATGCCCTCGGGCATCAGCGAGGGATCCATCGTTGTGGGTATGACGCCGTCCGAAAACGGGTGCTCGGCCCCGCGGCCCTCGCGCGCGTCCTGGAAAGCGCGCTCGGCGTACTCCGGCGAGTAGCAGAGCTCCACCGATCCAGTGTGGTGGTCCTGGAGCCCGGAACCGGGGTCCGCCTTGAAGCTCGGCAGCTTGGAGATCGCGCAGTTCACCTTCACGACGCCCGAGCGCGTCTTCCAGTTCTCGATGTCGCGGACGAAGTCCT
Source organism: Actinomycetota bacterium (assembly GCA_035288045.1). GTDB lineage: Bacteria > Actinomycetota > UBA4738 > UBA4738 > HRBIN12 > DATEBA01. The sequence continues at coordinate 82,612 of DATEBA010000005.1, read as the reverse complement.
CCGGGAGCTCGTGGCGGTCGATCTGGTCGAGGAACGCGATCTTGGGGTGCGTGCACGTGACGACGATCGGCGCGCGGATCTCCTCACCGGTCTCGAGGGCGACGCCCACCGCGCGGCCGTTGCGGATGAGGATCTTGGTCACGCGCGCGTTCGTCCGGATTTCGGCGCCGAGCTCCTCGGCGGCGCCGCGACAGGCGTCGGAGACGGCGCCCATCCCGCCCCGCTGGAATCCCCAGCTCCCGAGGTGACCGTCGCCCACGTCGCCGATCGAGTGGTGGAGCATGACGTAGGCCGTGCCGGGCTCCGCCGGACCGGCCCAGGTGCCGATCACGCCGTTCACCGTCAGCATTCCCTTCACCTGATCCGACTCGAACCACTGGTCGAGGAGCTCCTCGACGCTCATCGTGAACAGGCGAGTCACGTCGCCGACGCCCCGTACACCGAGCCTGCGCACCCTCCATGCCGCCTTCACGGAGTCGAGCAGATCGCCGAAGGCCATCGAGCCGAGCTTTGGCGGCACGCTCATCAGAAGTGGTCCGATGATCTTGGCGACGCCGGCGAGCCACTCGTCCCACTCGCCGATCGCGTCCGCATCCTTCTTGGAGAACTTCGAGATCGACTCGCGGTTCTTGGCCGCGTCGTCGGCGTAGACCTTCACCGACGACCCGTCGGGGTACGCCTGATAGTAGGGGCCGAACGGAACGACGTTGTAACCATGCCGCTCGAGGTTCAGGTCCCGGATGATCGTCGGCGGCATCAAGCTCATGACGTAGGAGTACGTCGTGACGTTGAAGTCGGGGTGCTCGGGCCACGGAGCGCTGGTGTCCGCCGCGCCGCCCGTCTTGTTCCGCGCCTCGAGCACCACCGTGCGTTGCCCGGTACGCGCGAGGTACGCGGACGCGATGAGCCCGTTGTGTCCGCCGCCGATCACGATCGCGTCGTAGATGTTCGCCATGACCTTCCTCCTGGCCCCTTCTCCTGGTGACCCCCGACCGGTGGGCCCGAGAGAAAATCATCTCTGTTCCTGAACAGCCAGTCAAGTCGGTGACCGGGGGCCGGACGTTTGACACCGCAGGTAGACGGCGTAAAGTGACTCCGGCGGTGGACCGCCGAGGGGCCGGACCGGGGGTCCGGCCTGTATGAGATTCAAGGTCGACGGGAGAGGGATGGGCGCGCAACGGCAGAAACCGGATCGGCATCAGGAGATACTCGATGCCGCCGCCCAGGTCATAACGGACCGGGGGCTGGCCGAGACCCGCATCTCCGATATCGCCGAGCGGGCCGGTGTCTCGCCGGGGCTGATCCTCTACTACTTCGAGTCCAAGGATCGGTTGCTCTCTGAGGCGCTGTCGTTCGCGAACGACCAGTTCTACCTGAGGCTCTCGCGCGAGGTGCGGCGGATCCCGAGCGCCAAGGAACAGCTGATGCGCCTGATCGACCTGTCGGTGCCCGGCCTACTGCCCGAGTATGGACGCCTCGACGAGTGGGCGCTTTGGATCGAGGTCTGGACCCGAGCCCTGCACAACGAGAAGATGGCCCGCGACCGCGAGACGCTCGACAAGCGCTGGCGGGACTCGATCGCCGACATCATCCGAACCGGCCAGAAGAACGGAGAGTTCCCCGAAGGCGACGCCGACGAGCTGGCGCTCCGCATCGGCGCGCTGATCGACGGGCTGGCGATCCAGGTCGTGATGAACGACAGCGAGGTCACCCCGCACCGCATGCGCCAGACGGTGCTGGAGATGGCCGCCAAGGAGATCGGCTTCGAGGTCTCGCGCCAGGAGCTCGGCGCCGGCGCGAAGAGCTGATCGGCTCCCGCCTCACCCGACCAGCGTTCGAACGCCGCGCTTCTGCAGCTGCGCGGCGATGATGTTCCGCTGGATCTCCGACGTTCCTTCCCAGATCCGGTCGACCCGCACCTCGCGGTAGAACCGCTCCGCGACGTTCTCGCGCATGTATCCGCGGCCGCCGAAGATCTGCACGGCGCGATCGGCGACGCGATTGGCCATCTCGCTCGCATACACCTTGGCCATGGAGGAGTGCGCGTGCTGGATCTTGACGTCGAGTCCCTCGTCGATCCCCTCCGCGGTGCGGTAGGTCATGAGCCGTGCGGCCCAAAGCTCGGTCAGCGAATCAGCGAGCATGTGGGCGATCGCCTGGAACTCGATGATCGGCCGCTCGAACTGCACCCGGCGCCTCGCGAAGGCTGTGGCCTCCTCGATCAGCCGCTCGGCGGCGCCGCACGAGCGCGCCGCGATCATCAGCCGCTCGTAGCGGAACCAGGCCTGCGTGAACTGCATGCCGTCGCCCTCCTCCCCGATCCGGTTGGCGACGGGGACGCGCACGTCCTTGAACTCGACGATCGGATGGTGGTGCGAGTAAGTGTGGGAGTAGGCGGGCACGCGGACCACGGATACCCCCTCCCAGGGGGTGTCGAGCACGAACAGGCTGTGCGAGCCCTCGTGCTCGCCACCGACGAGCTTGGCCTGGAAGAAGACGGTATTGGCCCTGTTGTACGAGGTCACGTGCCACTTCGTGCCGTTCAGCACGTACTCGTCGCCGTCGCGGCGAGCCGTCGCCTCGATCGCATCGACGTCGGAGCCGGCACCGGCCTCGGTGATCGCGTAGCACTCGCTTCGCTCGCCGGAGACTATCGGCTTCAGGAACCGCTCGATCTGGTCCTCGTTCAGGGCCTCGATCGCCCACTCGGGACCCGTGTGCAGCACCCAACCGAGGCCGTTGGTCACCCTTCCGATCTGCTCGGAGACCAGGACCTGCTGGAACGTCGTTAGCCCGGCGCCGCCGAGGTCGCGCGGCATGTTGACCGCGTGCAGACCCAGGGCGTGGAGCTTTCGCTTCTGGGCCTCGACCACCTCCACAGGAAGCTCGCCGTCGTTCATCTCGGCCTCGACCTCGTGTGGGATCAGCTCCTCGTCCACGAATCGGCGGGTCCTGGCCTGGATCTCGCGGTCCTCGTCGGTCATGGGGAACATGGGCGACCACCTCCGTGCGCGCAGCATATCCTCGGACTGAACGACTGTTCAGAACGAGGCGGAGCTACCAGATGAAGTCAACGCCGTAGGACTGCACGACGGGATCGCCGGTGACGAGCGTGAGGCCGTCCTCGAGCGCCTGCGCAACGAGCATCCGATCGAAAGGGTCCGCGTGGATCGGGGGCAGCGACGCGAGTCGCAGCACGTGACGGAGCTCGACAGGCAGCATGATCAGACGCGCCCGGTCGATCCCTCGAGGCAGGAGCTCCTCTGGCGGCTCCATCAGGCGGAGGCGGCCGCCGCCGGCCTTGACGACGATCTCCCAGGCGGCCGCCGCGCTGAGGAGCGCTTGGTTGTTAGGGTCGCCGATCGCCTCCCAGATGGGGCGCGGCAGCTGGTCGTCCTCACCGATCCACCAGAGAAAGACGTGCGTGTCGAGGAGCAGCCTCAATCGCTTCCGAACCAGAACTCTGGGGGGAGAGGATCGTCGAAGTCGTCGGAGATCCAGATGGTTCCCTTCGCGAAACCCGATGGACGGCGCTCGAGACGCGCGATAGGGACGAGCTTGGCCACAGGCTTACCGGCGCGCGCCAGCACGATCTCCTCCCCCCTCTCCACGCGGGCCAGCAGCTTGGAGAGGTGCGTCTTCGCGTCATGCACGTTCACCTGGTCCACGACGGTCATTGTGGACTAACTCCTTTAGCTAAGTCAAACTGGGCCGGAGCAGAGCCTCGCACGAGGCACCGACACGCAGGTCAGATCCGCGGGCGGCGCTCGGGCGCGTCGAGCCAGGGGCGGACACGTTCCAGAGCGGCGCCGATCCGGAAGACCCCCACATCGTCGAAGGTCCGGCCGACGACCTGGATGCCGGTAGGCACACCGTTGGACGCGAACCCCGACGGGACCGCGAGAACCGGGCACCGGCTGCAAACGTTGAACGGCACCGTCATGCACGCGTCGAACTGCCGGTCGAGCGGCCCGCCGTCCTCTCTCGTTCGCCCCAGGTAATCGTCGCCTGCGGCGAACCCTGTCACGGCCATCGTCGGGCAGACGAGCGCCCGGTAGCGCTGCAGCGATCGCCCGAGGTGCGCGTAGATCTCGGCCTCCAGCCGGAGCCCCTCGAGGAACGCTCCCGGCGGCACGGCCGCGGCCTCCTCGGCGAACGCGAGGGCGTACTCGGTGAGGAGCTCGCGGTGCTCGGCGGCGACCTCGCCAATCTCCGCGCCGAAGATCGCCCCGAAGTGGATCCGGGCCGACCGCACGATCGCCTCGAGGTCCCACCCGATCGCGACCTCCTCGACGATCGCGCCGGCCTCCCGGAGCGCGTCCGCGGCCTCGAGCGTCCGCTTCGCGACCTCGTCGTCGACCCGGTAGCCGCCCAGGTCGAGCGACAGCCCGATCCGCCACCCCTCGATCCCCTTCAGCTCAGGCGGGATCCGGATCTTCGGACGGAGGGACGTGACGTCGCGCGGGTGCGGCCCGGCCATCACGTTCTCCAGCAGCGCGCAGTCGGCGACCGTGCGCGCGAGCGGCCCCTCGTGGCAGTACTGATCGAGGTTGAACGGTGGTTCCACCGGGACGCGCCCGTGCGGCGGCTTGAACCCGACGACGCCGTTGAACGACGCGGGGATCCGAATCGAACCGCCGATGTCCGAGCCGCTCGCGAGCGCGGCCGTCCCCGCGGCGAGCGCGGCGCCCGAGCCGCCCGAAGAGCCCCCGACGGCGAACTCCGGATTCCAGGGGTTCCGGGTGACGCCCCAGAGTCGGGAGTGCGTGTAGGGCGCGCAGGAGAACTCCGGGGTCGTCGTCCGCGCGTGCACGATCGCCCCGCTCCGCAGGATCCGCCATGCGACCGGCGCGGTGTGGTCGGCGATCTGGTCGCGGAAGGCGAGCGAGCCGAAGGTCGCCTTCCATCCCTTCACCTCGGCCTCGTCCTTCAGGGCAACCGGCAAGCCCTCGAGCGGACGCACGCGCCCGCCCTTCTGATACCGCGCTTCCGCCTCCTTCGCCTGCACCAGCGCCTCGTCGAAGCGGGTCTCGGAGAAGGCGTTCAGGGTCGGCTCGACGGCCTCCGCGCGGGCGATCACCGCCTCGAGGAGCTCGACGGGCGAGAGCGATCGCTCCCGGAACGCCCGGAGCGCGTCCACGGCGGCCACGGAGGAGAGCTCGTTCACGTCGGGACCCTACCGCAGCGCCGACGTCAGGCGCCGCCGGCCTTGCGGAGCTCCTGCACGACGGCGGGAAGCACCGCGTGGAGGTCGCCGATCACCGCGTAGTCGGCCTGCACCATGATCGGCGCGTCTCGATCCATGTTGATCGCGAGGATCTTCTTCGCGGCCTTGGCCCCGACCATGTGCTGGATGGCTCCGCTGATGCCGCACGCGATGTATAGGTCGGGAGCGATCCGGGTTCCGGTCTGGCCGACCTGGTCGGTGTGCGGGCGCCAGCCGAGGCTCGTGACTACGCGTGAGCACCCCACCGCTGCCCCGAGCAGCTCCGCCAGCTCCTCCAGGACTACGAACCCCTCGGCGCTGCCGACGCCTCGGCCGCCGCCGACGACCACGCGGGCCGTCGGGAGCGCGACCTTCCCCGTCTCGGCCGCGACGCGATCGACGACGCGAACGAGCAGATCCCCATCGGTCAGCGCCGGCGCGAACTCGACCACCTCGGGTTGCGAGGGCGTCGTCTCATCCGCCCGCACGACATGGGGGGCAACCGTCAGCAGCTTCGCAGCACCGTGCACGCGGGCCTCCTCGAGGAGGCTCCCGCCCCACCTGACCCGCGTGACGAGCCAAGGGTCGCCGGGCTCCGCCGCGACGACGTTCGCCGCCATCGGGAGAGATGACATCGCGGCAGCGTGGGCCATGACCTCGTTCCCTCGATCGGTCCCAGCGGCCAGAACCGCCTCCGGCCCGAGCGACGAGACCAGCTCCGCCACGCTCCGCCCCCAGGCGATCGGCGCGTAGTCGTCGAGCCGCTCGTGGGCGGCGAGGTGCACGGTGGAGACACCGAACGGACCAAGCGACCCAACGAGAACTCGACCGGCCTCGCCCACGACGACGGCGTCGAGGGGCACGTCGAGTCGCTCCGCGAGCCCGCGACCGAACGTAAGTGCCTGGAGTGAGATCTCGTTCAGCTCACCGCGGTCGTGCTCGACCATGCAGAGGATCACGAGACGACCCCGATCTCCCGGAGCATCTCGACCACCCTTGGGGCCGCGTCCGGCCCCTCGCCGATGACCTCGACCTGCTTGTCGGCCGCCTCGGGGAGCCGGAGGCGGACCATCTCGAGCTCCGCCGCGGGAGGCTCGGGCGCGAGACGTTCGATGTCCTTCTTCTTGGCACGGAGTCTGCCGGGCATCGACGGGTACCTGGGCAGGTTGATGCCCTCCTTGACGGAGACCACCGCGGGGAGCGGCAGCTCGAAGACCTCCCAACCGCCTGCGGCCTCGCGGAGTGCGAGCGCCGCCCCATCCCGCACCTCGAGGCGCTTCACCCCGGTCACGCAAGGCACTCCAAGCAAGTGCGCCACACGCACAGCGACCTGGTAGTCGCCGGTGTCGGCTGCCTCGTTGCCGAACAGGAGCAGGTCGAACCCGCGATCGCGGACGGTCTCGGCTATCGCGGCGGCGGTCGCCCCCGGATCCCACTCGGCTCCGCCGGTCTCGAGCAGGATCGCCTCGGCGATCCCGATCGCCAGCGCGTCCCGCAGCTGCTCCTCCGACTCAGGAGTGCCGAGGGTCAGCACGGTCGAGCTACCGCCCCCTGCCTCGACGATCCGGACCGCCTCCTCGACGGCGCACTCCTCGTGCGGGCTGACGGTGAAGCCGAGGAACTTGGTGTCGATCTCTCGTTCGTCGGGAGTGAGGGTGATACGTCCGCCGGTGACGGGGACTCGCTTCACGCAGACCAGGACGTTCACGTCAGCGCTTCATCCGCTCGTTCTCGGGGTCGAACAGCGGCCGTGCGCCGACCACGGCCACGGTCACCGGGTACCGCTCGCCGAAGTACTCGACGGCGAGGCGCTCGCCTTCCTTCGCGCGCTCCGGAGGCAGGTAGGCCATCAGCAGATGCTTGCCGAGCGACGGCCCAGAGCCGGCGCTCGTGACGTATGACCGCCTGCCCTTCGCGTCCACGATCGGGTCGCCGTCGGGCAAGAGAATCGGCTCGCGGCCCATCATGTATCGCTTCACGCCGGAAGAGGACGTGTGGTCGTCGACCGTGAGCGTGCAGAGAAGCGCGGCCGGATCGCCGGCCCGTTGCTTCAGGTACGCCTCGCGCCCGACGAAGTCCTCGTCCTTGAGCGACGGACCCGCCATGCCCGCCTCGACCAGGTCGTACTCGAGCTCCAGCTCGTTGCCGTGCGCGCGGTAGCTCTTCTCGAGGCGGGCGGTCGTCGCGTACACGCCGATCCCGACCGGCACGACTCCGAGCGGCCGCCCGGCCTCCCAGAGCACGTCCCAGAGGCTGGCGCCCTGCTCCATCGGCACGTGGAGCTCCCATCCAAGCTCGCCCACGTACGAGATCCGGGAGGCGAGCACCCCGAGCGTGTCGATCGTGATGCGGCGGCAGGTCGCGAACGGGAACCCCTTGCCGGAGACGTCGTCCTCGGTCACCGAGGCGACCAGGTCGCGCGCGCTCGGCCCCCAGACACCGGCCGTGCACCACGCGGAGGTCGCGTCGAACAGCTGCGCCGAGCCATCGTCCGGGAGATGGTCGACGAACCACTTCTTGTCGAACATCCCGGAGAAACCGCCGGTCACCACGCGGAACTCGTTCGATGAAAGGCGCATGATCGTGAGGTCGGCCTTCACGCCGCCGGCCGCGTTGAGCAAGGGCGTGTAGACGACGCGCCCCACTGGCACGCCGATCTGCTTGACGACCAACCCCTCGAGGTACCCGAGCGCCCCGGGACCGGTCACGTCGAAGATCGCGAACGCCGAGAGGTCGACGAGCCCCACACGCTCGCGCATCGCGAGGTGCTCCGCGTTCACGATCGGCGACCACCACCGAGACTCCCACTCGGCCTCCCGGGGCATCACGCGGTCGCCGTACTCCTCGAGCAGAGCCGCGTTTGACCCGTACCAGTGTGGGCGCTCCCAGCCGGCCGCCTCATAGAACACCGCGTCGAGCGCTCGCTCCCGCTCGTTGAAAGGCGTGAGCCGGACGTTGCGGTTCGAGCTCCACTGCTCCATCGGGTGCACGATGCCGTAGGTCTTGTTGTAGCCCTCGGCGCAGCGCTCCTTGACGTGCTTCCTGGTCCGGTGGTGCGGGTAGAAGCGCGCGACGTCCGACGCGTGCGGGTCGATCTCGGGGGTCCCGTCGGTCATCCACTGCCCGATGCACTTGGCTATCCCGGGCGCCTCCTTGATCCAGATCGCCGCGGCCGACCACAGACCCTGAACCTCCGGCGTCTCACCCAGGCACGGCATCCCGTCCGGGGTGAGCGAGAGGAGCCCATTGATCGCGTACTTCACGCCGACCCGCTCGTCGCCCAGGATCTCCGGCATCAGCTCGAGCGCGTCCTCGAGCTGCGGATCGAAGTCGCCCTTCGTGAACGGCTGCTCGGTCGGGGAAAGCGCGGACTGCTCGATCGATGGGATGTCGTCGGGCTCCCAGAGGATCGGCCGGTGCGCGTAGGAGCCGATCTCGAGCTCGCTGCCGTGCTGGCGCTCGTACATGTTCGTATCGACGTCGCGGACGATCGGGTACTCGATCTCGCCGACGGTTCCCTCGAAGAGCGGCACCGGTCCGACGTCGATCATCTGGTGCACCGCCGGCGTGAGCGGGATCGAGGCGCCGGCCATCCGGGCGATACGCGGGCTCCAGATGCCGCAGCAGACGACGATCGTCTCCGTCTGGACGTCGCCCCTGTCGGTCCGGACGCGACCGATCCGCCCGTCGGCGACGTCGATCCCGGTGACCTCAGTCGAGGCCGAGACCGTGAGCGCGCCCATCTCCTGCGCTCGCTCGCGCATCAGGGTTCCGGCGCGCAGAGAGTCCACGACGGCGACGCCCGGCGTGTAGAAGCCGCCGAGGATCACCTTGTCGTCCACGAACGGAACCAGCTCGCGGACCTCGGAGGGTGTGACCAGCTCCACCGGCTCGATGCCCCAGGACTTGGCCGACGCGATGCGTCGCTTGAGCTCCTCCATGCGCTCGGGCGTGCGCGCCACCTCGATCCCCCCCGAGATCGTGGCGACTCCGAGCTTCTGGTACTGCTCCAGGCTGTCGAGGGTGAACCTCGTCATCTCCTTGGAGTGGTCCACGAGGTATATGAAGTTCGAGGCGTGACCGGTGGACCCGCCCGGGTTGGGCAGGGGGCCCTTGTCCACCAGCACGATGTCCCGCCACCCGAGGAGCGCAAGGTGGTAGGCCATGCTGTTTCCCACGATCCCCGCGCCGACCACGACGATGCTCGCCCGCTCCGGCAAATCGCTCATCCCCGCCTCCTTCGGAGCGCTCCTCGAGGACTACTGCTTGGGGATCTCCTTGGTCGGATCCCAGTGCGGCATCTGGACGACCGTCGCAGCCACCCTTCCTGAGGGAACGTCCACCTCGAGCGCGTTCCCGAGCTCGGCGTGCTCGATCGGAAGCATCGCGAACCCGATGTTCTTCTCCAGGCGGGGCGAGAAGCAAGCCGAGGTCACCCGCCCGACTTCGCGACCGCCCGCGTGAACGGGGAAGAAGTCGATCATCTCGTTGTCGATGTAGGTCCCGAGGGGGTCGCCCCCCATGTCCACGCCGACGAGCTTCTGGTTCACGCCCTCTTCCTTGATGCGCCTCAGAGCTTCCTTCCCCATGAAGTCGGCTTCCTGGTCGAGGTCGACCATCCACGTGTAGTGATAGCCGACCTCGAAGGGGTTGTTCTCGTACCACATGTCCGCTCCGAAGGCCAGGATGCCGCCCTCGATGCGGCGGATATGGCACGGCCCGATCACATCCAGACCGTGGGGCTGGCCGGCCTCCAGCACTAGGTCCCAGAGCCGCGCACCGTGGACGCTCGCGTTGTGGCAGTAGATCTCGTACCCGACCTCGCCGGTGTAGCCGGTGCGCGAGATCACGACGCGGATCCCGTCGATCTCGGCCTTCATGAGGCCGTAGTAGGGCACCTCGAGGATCGAGTCGCCGACCAGCTCGACCAGCACCTTCTTCGCGTTCGGCCCTTGGACCTGGACCGGCGCGACGTCGATCTCGCCGACCGTGACGTTCATCCCCAGGGCGGCTCCGATGCCGAGCGCGTACAGGTTGACGTCGCTGTCAGCGAGCGAGAGCCAGAACTCGTCCTCGGCCACGCGCAGCAGCACCGGGTCGTTCAGGATCCCGCCGTCGGGAGCCGTGATGAACACGTACTTGCACTGGTCGACCGCGCACTTGTGCAGGTCGCGGGGCACGATCGTGTTCGCCAGGTCGAAGGCATCGGGCCCCTTGATCTGGATCTGCTTCTCGACGCCGACGTCCCACAGCGTGACGCCGTTCACGAGCTTCCAGTACTCCTCGACCGGGTCGCCGTAGTGCCGGGGGTGATAGGTGTGGTTGTAGACGCTGTAGCGCTTCACGCCGTGCTTGCGCGAGGCGTAGAAGTACGGCGACTTGCGGATCCTCGTGTACAGCAGGATCCCGGGGTTCTCCTCAACCTCCAACGGACTGCCTCCTCTCCACGTACCCCATCCGGCGTGAGATCGCGCCCGCCGCGTCCATGACGATCCGCCCGACCCGCTCGATGTCCGACCGCAGGAACCGGAACGCGGGCCCCGACACGCTGACGGCCGCCACCACCTCGCCAGCGGCGCCCCGGATTGGCGCCGCGACGGCATTCAGGCCTTCCTCGAGCTCCTCGACGGTGAACGCGTACCCGCGGGTGGCGACCTCCGCGAGCTGAGCCCGGAGCGCGTCGGGGTCCACGATCGTGTTCGCCGTCCTGCGCTCGAGCGGCGCGGCGAGCAGCCGGGCGCGCTCGGCGTCACCGAGGAACGCGAGCAGCACCTTGCCGTTCGAGGTGCAGTGGTAGGGCGTGCGACGGCCGACCCAGGACACCGACACGACCGAGCGCGTTCCGGCGATCTGGTCGACGTGCATCACGCTGTCGCCGTCGCGCACTGCGAGGTTCACGGTCTCCCGCGTTCGCTCGGCGAGGTCCTCCAGCACGGGGTGCGCCTCGTGAACGAGATCGAGTCCCGCCATCGCGGCGCCGGCGAGGTGGATCAGGCCGAACCCCAAGCGGAACTTGTCGGTCGAGGGATCGCGTTCCACGAGCCCTCGATCCGCCAGGGTCGCGACCAGCCGCGAGGCGGTTGCCTTGTGGACACCCAGTCGGCGCCCCAGCTCGGTGACGCCCAGCTCGCCGCCCGCGAGCTCCTCAAGGATCGCCAGCGCGCGGGCGACCGACTGGACGCCGCTTCGCTCTACGTTTCGCATCACGCAACGCTAATGGCCATGTCGCAACGGCGACCCTACTCCCGCGCCGCGCCGGGCGTCAACGCTCGCCTACCCCGAGGTGTGCTGGTATCCGGTGACGGCACCGGACCGAAGCGAGACGAGCACGCCCTGCAGGATGCCCTGGGCGTACTCGCTACCGGGGTTGAAGCACTGGGTTCGGCCGATCCGGAAGCGCCCGGGCGACTCGTGGACGTGGCCGTGGAGACCCACCAGCGGCTGGTAGGACTCGATCGCTCTTCGCACGGCGGCGCTGCCGCCGCCGGTCGTGACGAACCGTCCGCCCCGACGGACCGGACGTGGCAGCTCGCCCGGTGAGCGCTCCAGCTCAAGGCAGGTGTCGAGCGGCGTGTCCTTCGGCGGGCAGTGCAGGTTGAAGACGCAGCGCCCGGGGTCCGGCACCCGGGCGCCCGCAGATTCGATCGCCTCGGCGATCACGTCCTCGCCTGCCTCCCTCGGGGTGTCCCACGGCGTGGGTGTCGACAACCCGACGGTGATCATCGTGTGGTCCCCGTCGACCTGCACCACTCGCCCCTCGGACGCGATCGCGACCCGGCCATCGTGGCGCTCGAGCACCTCGAGGACCGCAGGCTCGTCGTCGTTGCCGCCGGTGAGGTACAGCCGCACGCCGGTACCCGCGAGCCGGTCCTCCGCCAGCGAGAGCCAGGACGCCAGGCGCTCGCCGGCCAGCTCGCAGAAGAGCGTCCGCTGCGCGAGCGGATCGGACTTGACCTCCTCGTATTCGTCGGGGTTCATCACCTTCCAGTAGAAGCCCGTCGTCTCCAGGCTCCCGACGAATGGGGCGAGCCCGTCCGCGTCGAGCTCGTGATCCGCCCCGAGGAAACGAGCCCGGAAGGTCCCTCCCCAGCGGACGATCGGCACGAGCACCTTACCCATGAGGTCGCCCCCGAACACGAGGGCATCGGCGTCGTAGAAGGCCGCGGCGTTCACGAGCTTCCGGAAGGTGGGCTCCGAGCCGTGGAGGTCCGCGGCGTAGAAGAGCCGCGTTGTGCGACCGTCACGCGCTCGTCGCACGCGACCTTCCTTGCCTCAAGACACGTCGACGACGACGGTCTTGAGCTCCGTCAGACGCTCCATCGAGTACCGGCCGCCGACGCGACCGACGCCGCTCATCGAGCCCGCCCGGCCGCCGAAGGGAAGATGCGACTCCCAGTAGTTCGTGCCCTCGTTCACGTTCACCCATCCGGCTCGCACGGCCTCGGCGTAGCGCAGACCCCGCCGGAGATCACGGGTGAAGATCGCGGAGAGGAGCCCGTAGGGCGACGAGTTCACCAGGCGGATCGCCTCGTCCTCGCTCCGGATCCTGGAGACCGGCGCGACCGGTCCGAACGTCTCCTCGCGGGCGATCTCCATCTCGTCGGTCACCTCGTCGACGATCGTCGCCTCGAAGAACAGGTCCGAGCCGAGCTCGGGCGAGCGACGCCCGCCGAGCTGCACCCTTGCGCCGCGCTCCGAGGCCTCGCCCACATGCCGCTCGGTCTTGTCGGCGACACCGGGGTTGTTGAGCGGGCCCATCGTGGTCCGGTCGTCGAAGGGGTCGCCGAGCCTGATCCCCCGACCGACCGCGTCCGCGAGACGCTCGAGGTAGTCGTCGTGCACGTCCTCGTGCACGAGGATCCGCTCCCCGGCGGTGCAGCTCTGACCCGCGTTGAGGAAGCACGCGGAAAGCGTCCCGCGAACGGCCGCGTCGAGGTCGGCGTCCTCCATGATCACGAGCGGCCCATTGCCACCCATCTCGAGCAGCAGCTCCTTGCCCGCGGCACGCTGCGCCACCGACCGTCCGGTCGCGATGGAGCCGATGAACCCGACCGCATGCGTCTCGGGGTGGGCCGCGATCTCGTCGCCGACGACCGGCCCGGGACCGGTCACCATGTTGAAGACCCCGGGTGGCACATCGGCCTCGGCGACCACCTCCGCGAGCTTCACGGCGCACACCGAGGTCGTCGGCGCGGGCACCCACACAACGGCGTTGCCGTAGGCGAGCGCCGGCGCCACGATTTCCGCCGGCATCGTGTACGGCCAGTTCCAAGGGCTGATCGCCGCGACGACCCCTCGCGGCACCCGCTGGAGGAGCACCCGCTTGCTCCGGTCCACCGACGGCGGGATCACGCCGTCCAGCCGCGTCGCGTCCTCGGCGGCCATCTCGAAGTAGGAGATCAGCTCCTCAACCTCGTCGTGAGCCTCCGCCCGTAGCGGCTTGCCCTGGTCGAGCGCCAGCGTGTGGGCGAGGTCCTCTCGGCGCTCGGCGGCGATCTCGGCCATCCGCCGTAGCTTGGCCGCGCGATCGAACGCCGACAGCGCGCCCCACCCCTGCCACGCCTCGCCGGCCGCCGCGATCGCTCGCTGCGCGTCGGCGCGGGTGCCCTCCGGCACCGTGCCGATCACCTCGCCGGAGGACGGACTGGTCGCCTCGAACACGGCCCCGCTCTCCGAGCCGACCCACTCGCCGCCTATGAACATCCGGTACTCGTCTGCCATGCGAACACCTCACGGACGATGGGGGGCGGCGCTCGCCGCCCCCCGAACGAACTCGATCCCGGCTACTCGACCGGGATCTCCTTGTGGATCGCTCCCAGGTCGATCCCCTGGCTCTTCCGATACACCTTCGCGACCACGTAGACGACGACCGCGAGGAGGTACATCGCCCCCATGAACTTCAAGGAGTCGAGGTTGTTGATCCCGTACAGGTTGCCCTCCGAAGCGGGCGGCCACATCCACTTGTACAGGTTCCACCCCAGGAACAGGGCCGTGATCGCTCCGGAGATCGTGATGAGAGGGATCCCCGCCACCTTGTACCTCGCGATCGGCGAGCTCTCGTAGAGCGCCTTCTTGCGCCAGGGCAGGATCGTGGCGGCGATGGCCGTGCCGAAGAAGGTCACCGCGATCACGAGGGTCGCGTCTAGCACCCACGTCCTGAACGTGTGGAAGTAGGCGTACAGGGCGCTGACCGCCACTGCGGGCACGAGCATCAACACCAACGCCCACACGGGAACGTGTCGCTTCTCGGACACGTCAGCAACACGCTCCGGCAGGATACGGTCGAACGCGGCCGCAAAGATCACCCGCGTGGACGACAGGAACAGCGTCCCCGCCCAGCCGACGAACCACGCGCCGAAGACCAGGACGAGGATCGCCGCGAGGAACGAGTTGTGGAAGAACATCCCGACAAGGAGCGGCGGGTACGTCCACACGGGAATCGTCACGTCGGTCGTGAACCCGTAGTAGTAGTTGATGAAGTTCACGTTGCCGGCGTTGAAGAAGTCCCAGCCGAAGAACTTCGAGGCCAGCGCCAGGAAGACGACCGCGAGGACGATGGTGACCCAGAGCCCCCACATCATTCCGCTGGTCACGCGCTTGAAGTCTCCGGCTCCCCTGACCTCTCCGTAGAGGGTCGCGCCCCAGTTCGGCCACAGGATCCAGAACGCGAGGAAGGGGATGAGGAGCAGGCTGTCGCCGAAGAGCGGCGAGAACCCCAGATCCGGCGGAAGTGCGGCGCTGCCTCCGGCCAGATCGACGGTTGCCCCGTAGGTGTCCCCGCTGGTGCCGAAGAGGTTCGCCGATTCCTGGTTGAAGGCGCTCTGGAAGCCCTCCCGCGATCCGAACAGCATGACGAGGAGCATCACGGCCAGACCCGCCATCGCGAGGTAGAAGCAGAACTTCTGGACCCTCGCGTAGCCCTCCATGCCGAGGGACACCAGGTACCCGGCAAGCGCCACGGTCAAGATGCAGACGGCGAATATGCCGTTGTCCTTCCCCAGGAACTCGAGCAGCCCGTCGAACTTGAACAGCGCGGCGATCGGCTGGAGAACCTGGACGTTCAGGATGGCCCCGTAGATCGGCGCCCAGTACCAAAGGATGAACCACCAACCCGTGACCGCGAGCACGAACGCGATCCCGCCCCCGAGCACCCGGCTCTGCCACACGTAGTCGCCGCCGGCCCTTGGCATGACGGAGATCAGACCCGCGTACGTGATCACGAGGAACGTCACGAAGATCCCTGAGATCACGATCGCGGATAGCACGTTGCCGCCGGGAGCGTAGCCGAGCACAGCAAGGCTGAAGAACATGCCGAGGGTCACGAGGTTGATCGACATGAATGAGTAGAGGAAGGCGTCGAACCGGGACCAGCCCTTGACGAGTCCCGTCGCCTTCCGAAGGAACAAGGTAGGAGCTTCGCCTACCGCTGCCATGGCACCCCCTCCCGAATACCGAACCACGTCGAGTCGGGACGGGAGCCCCCTTCGCCTCCGTCCCTCCGATCGTTCATGTCTCGAACATCACCTCCGTTCGATCGCGCCCTACCCGGTTAGCCGGTCAACAGCTGATAGCTCTTCACCTTCCGCTTCTTCGAGTCGATCTCGACCACCGCTGATTGCAGCACGCCCTCCTCGTAGGAGCTCCCGGGGTTTAGCGCGAGGGTCTTGCCGATCCGCGCGGCGCCCTTGCTCTCGTGGATGTGCCCGTGCAGCGACAGGAAGGGCTGGAACTCCTGGATAGCATCGCGGACCGACGTCGAGCCGACCGGACGGATCGCCTGTCCGCCGGAGACGTAGGTGAGGTCGTCCTTCAGCGCCGGCGCGTTGTCGAGCTGCGAGCCGTACGGCGGCGCATGGAGGTTCATGATCGTGGTCTCCGGATCGCTCGCGTGCTCCAGCGCGCGAGCGATCCGCCTGGCGAGCTCGGGCTCCTCCGCCTCCCGGAACGTGTGCCAGGGCGTCGGGTTCGTCCAACCCATCGAGATGATCGTAAAGCCGTCGAGCTCGATCGGGTGATCCTCGTCGCCGGTCTCGACCACGTCCGCGCCGGCAAGGACATCGTCGATCTCGAACATGTCGTCGTTGGCAGGGCAGGCGATCGGGCGTATCCCCGTGCCGGCGAACTTCTCCTCCGCCATCCCGATCCAGCGCTCTGTGCCCTCGAGCATCGCCTCCTTGAAGCGCTTGTCGACGAGATCCTCGTCTTCCTGGAGAGCCCGGTACTCCTCCTCCGAAACCCGGATCGGGTAGTAGCCGCGGTTCATGATCCTCTTCTCGATCTCGGCTACCTCTGCCTCGCTCTCGAGGATCTCGTGGTGGTCCTGGAGCGTCGTCTCCCACCGGCCGTTCCGGGCAACGATCGGGACCATGGCCTTGCCGGTGATGTCGCCGCCGACGATCACGACATCGGCCCCGTAGAACGGCCCCGCGTTCAGGAACTTCATCCAGCAGATCTCGGACCCGTGGATGTCCGTCACGTAGAAGATCTTGGGCATGCCCTCCCGCGACCCCCTGCTCGCCTGCGGGCCCTCCGAGTGTCCCTCGCCGCAGGGTCCCTATGCAAGCCAGGAGCGCCAGAGGTGCGCAGGTCGCAACGGGGGCTGCGCACCCACCGACGGGGTGTCATGCTCGTTCCGTGGAACCCGTGGCACACCCCTACGACTTCGTGATCGTCGGGGGCGGCTCGGCCGGTAGCGTCCTGGCGAACCGGCTCTCCGCCGACCCGTCCAACCGGGTCCTAGTGCTAGAGGCCGGGAGGCCCGACTACAGCTGGGACGTCTTCATCCACATGCCGGCGGCCCTCACCTTCCCGATCGGGAGCCGCTTCTACGACTGGAAGTACGAGTCCGAGCCCGAGCCGTTCATGAACGGCAGAAGGATCTATCACGCCCGCGGCAAGGTGCTGGGGGGCTCCAGCAGCATCAACGGGATGATCTTCCAACGGGGGAACCCGATGGACTACGAGCGGTGGGCTAGCGCCCCCGGGACGCAGACGTGGGACTACGCGCACTGCCTTCCGTACTTCCGGAGGATGGAGAACTGCCTGGCCGCCAACGAGGACGACCCCTTCCGTGGCCACGACGGACCTCTCGTGCTCGAGCGCGGCCCCGCGACCAATCCGCTGTTCCGAGCCTTCTTCGAAGCCGTGCAGCTGGCGGGCTTCACCCTCACCGACGACGTGAACGGGTTCCGGCAGGAGGGGTTCGCTCCCTTCGACAGGAACGTGCACCGCGGGAGGCGGCTGTCGGCCGCCCGCGCGTACCTGCATCCGGTGATGCGGCGGCCGAACCTCGAGGTGCGAACGCGCGCGTTCGTGACGAGGATCCTGTTCGAGGGCAACCGGGCCGTCGGGGTCGAGTACTCACGGGGGAAGGAGCGGCCCCGGCGGATCCGGGCCGGCGAGGTGATCCTCTGCGGCGGGGCGATCAACTCCCCGCAGCTCCTCCAGGTCTCCGGCGTCGGGAACGCCGACGAGCTGCGGGCGCTCGGCATCGACGTCGTGCAGCACCTCCCGGGCGTCGGCGAGAACCTGCAGGACCACCTGGAGGTCTACGTGCAGTACTCCTGCACGAAGCCGGTCTCCGTGGCGCCCTACCTGAAGTGGCGCTACAGGCCCTGGATCGGGTTCCAGTGGCTCTTCTTCAGGCGGGGCCCCGGGGCGACCAACCACTTCGAGGGGGGCGGCTTCGCGCGAAGCAACGACGAGGTCGACGAGCCGAACCTGATGTTCCACTTCCTGCCGATCGCGGTTCGCTACGACGGCTCTGCGCCTGCCGGCGACCACGGATACCAGGTTCACATCGGCCCGATGGTCTCGGACGCGCGTGGATGGGTGAAGATCCGGTCGGCGGATCCGGCCGTGCACCCCGCCCTCCTCTTCAACTACCTCTCCACCGACAAGGACCGGCGCGAGTGGGTGGAGGCGATCCGGATCGTCCGCCGCATCCTGAACCAGCGCTCCTTCGGCGAGTTCAACGGGGGTGAGCTCTCGCCCGGACCCGGCGTCGAGACCGACGATCAGATCCTCGGATGGGTTGCTCGAGACGGCGAGACCGCGCTGCACCCGTCGTGCACGTGCAGGATGGGGGTCGACGAGCTGTCGGTCGTCGACCCGGCGAACATGAAGGTTCACGGCTTCGAGGGCCTCCGGGTCGTGGACGCTTCGGTATTCCCCTCGATCACCAACGCCAACATCTACGCCCCCGTGATGATGGTCGCGGAGAAGGCGGCGGATCTGATCCTCGGCAAGACGCCGCCGCCGCCGGCCGAGATCGAGTTCTACCGCCACCGGCCGAGCCGGGAGGCGGGGGTCTAGTGGGCTACTAGTGCGCTATCTCCTCGGGAAGCTCGTACCAGCGGACGCGCTCCCCGACCTTCGAACGGATCTTCCACCTGAGGCTCTTGGGCGTCTCGTAGGCGAACCGGCGGAGGGCGGAGCCTTGCACGACGGGGTCGTGGGCGGCGCCGGCTGGCACCAGTCGGCTTAGCTCGCCGCCGGCCAGCTCGACGACCCGATCCAGGTTGCCCGTGACGGTTCGCCACCATCCCCAGTCGTTACCGACGACCTCCCCGAACCGGGCGAGCCCGACCGCGCCGGGCTCGTCGCCTTCGCTCACCTCGTGGGCGCAGAGCAGGTAGACGATGTCTTGGACGTCCTTCTCGTTCTGCTCGACCACCTGGAGCTTCGACAGGAGGAGGTCGGTCACGTCAAGCGTGTACGGCATCCGATCGATCCTGTCCCTGAAGTCGAGCACGTGGCACATGTTCAGCTGATCCATGACCACGTCCACGCTCGTGCCTCCTCCCGGGGAGGTGAAGTACATCTGCTTGTGCCCGTGCATCGTGTTGAAGCGCTTGTCACCAACGAAGCCGAGGTCGTAAAGGAACTCCATCACGGACCCCTTCGCCGACGACACCGATGCGAAGTCCATGTCCTGGTCGTCGCGCACGCGAGGCGGGAAGTTCGGACAAAGGAGCCGGACCGCCTGTCCGCCCAGGAGCCGAAGCGGCACGTCGCGCGCCGCGGCGGCGCGGACCGTCTCGACCGCGGAATCGAAGGAGGCCGAGCTCACGCCCTCACTCCTTCGCCACCTGGCCCACCCAGCGCAACAGGTCGCGCTCGGTCACGATCCCTACGAGACGGCCGTCCTCCACGACGGGCAGCCGACGGATCCCGTTTGTGTTCATGAGCTCGAAGGCGTCCACAACCTCGGTGTCGGGACCCACCGACACGACTGGAGAGGACATCGCCGCGATCACGGGTCTCCCCAGCAGCTCCGGGTCGTCTATCACGCGGCGGCTGAGATCCCGTTCTGTGAAGACCCCGACCGCGGATCCGCCCTCTGCCACGACGACGGAGCCGATGTCCCGCTCGATCATCGCCCGGAGCGCGCGTTCCACCGTGTCGGCCGGAGCAACCGCCACCACATCCCTAGTCATGAGCTCGCCGATGGTTTCGGGTGCTTTGGACACGATTCCCTCCCGATGCGCTCGAACGGCGTCGATCCTCTCGCGGATAGTACCCCCGGGCACAGACGGCCAGTCAGCCCCCGAGGCCGATCAGAACGAGGCCTGCGAGGACCATCGCGACGCCGAGCGACTGGTTCGGGGCGGGACGCTCGCCGAGGAGCACTACGCCGCCGATCACCGGGATCAGGATGAAGGTCGCCGAAACGGCGGCGACGATCGAGACGAGGCCAACCTCCGCCCCGCGCGCGTAGAACCCCACCCCCGTGATGTCGGCCAGTCCGATGAACGCGGCGCCGGCAAGACCCGTCACCCCGGCCGACCGAACGCCGGTGCGGCGGAGGTAAGCCGCGCCGACGAGCAGCGCGGCGGTGACGCTCCTCGAGACGACCACCGTCTGCATCCATCCGGTCTCCCGCACGGTGTAGCCCATGACGATCGTCGCGACCGCGAACAGGACCATCGAGCCGAGGCCGAACGCGATCCCGGTGCCGCTCCACTGCCGCCCCCCCGAGAGCTTGCGGACATCGGTGGAGGTGAGAACGACCCCGCAGACGGTGACGGCGGTGCCCACCAACCGGAGCGTGGAGAGCCGCTCGTCGAGCAGGAGGATCGCCAGTGGCACGGCGACCCCCCCGTAGGCAGCCACGATCGGCGACACGAGGCCCACGGGTCCGATCGCAAGCGCCCGGTAGAAGATCACGTAGGCGATGGCGAGCAGGAACCCGTTCAACACCAGCAGGCCGAGCGACCCTGGACCGAGCCCGTCGAACGAGGGTCCGACGACCGCGACCAGACCGAGCAGCAGAACGACCGAGGTGACCTGCGACACAACGACCGTGGTGAAGCTGCCGATCCTCCGGGAGACGACGGCGGCGGTGAAGTCCGAGAACCCCCACCCCAGCGCCGCGGCGAGCCCGTAGATCACGCGGACGGCCGTGCTTCCGCTAACGCGTCCACGGCAACGGCCCCCTTGTGCATCACGATGAGCGGGTTCGCCTCGAGCGATGCGAGCCGCCCGCGCAGGTCGTGCGCCGCCCGCGCGATCGCCTCGACCGCCTTGGCGACCGCCCGCACGTCGTGGCGAGCCGGGTCCAACCGGCAGCGATCGCCCTGCTCGTCGACGTAGGCGAGCGACTGCGCGGCGGTGAGCGGGGCGCGGACGAACGTGGCCCCGCCGGCCTCCGCGAGCGCGCCGCCCGGCCGGATGGTCACGCAAGCCCCGAACCGCTCGTCGACGACCGCCCCGAGGAGTATCTCGGCCCCGTCGACCATCCGCTGGACAATCACCTGCGGCCTCCGCGCGCCGGCGTGTCGCGCGATCCGAAACACATCGGCCGCCGCGAGCTCGGCGTCGGCCGGGGACCCGATCGCGAGCCGCACCCCACCGAGCTTCGCCTTGTGCGGCAGCTCGGGCGCGACCGCCTTGATCGCGACGGGGAAGCCGATCGCGCGTGCCGCGGCCGAAGCTCTCTCCGGGGTATCGACGACCCGCTCCTCCGGCCGCGGCACACCGTAGAGCTCGAGGAGCCTCGCCGCCTGGGCCTCGTCGAGCGTGCCAGACAGCCCCGACAGCACACGCATGGCCCTCCCGCGGTTCGCGTGCGCCGGAACCTGCCGCGTCGCCCGCGCCTTCGTCCCCTGCAGCTCGACGAGCGCTCGGATCGCGCCGGCAGACGCGCGGTGCCCCTGGATGAATGGGAACCCGGCATCGTCCACGAAGTCCTTGGCCGCCCTCGTGTAGGAGAGCGAGCTCATCGCAACCGAGGCAAAGACGACTCCGGTCTCCTTCTGGAGCTCGCGGACACGCTTCAGCACCGGCTCGGCCCAAACGCCCTCGTCCTCGAGGCGCGGCGGGAACGCATCGAAGCCGACGAAGCCGACCTTCGGGTCGGTCGCGAGAGCCTCGAGCGCACCCACGTACATGTCGGTCTCGACGGCCGCCTGGCCGGTCACGTCGAGCGGGTTGTTCTGGCTGGCGAAGTGCGGCAGGGCCTTCCTCAGCTTGCGCTTGGTCGAGGTCGCGAACTCGGGCAGCTCCAGCCCCGCCGCTCCCGCGGCCTCGGCGAACAGCGTGCAGGCGCCTCCCGACTGCAGCGCCGCGGCGACGCCGGTGGCCCGGAGCTTGCGGTGGTACGACAGAAGCACCGCCGCCTCGAACATCTCCACCGGGTCGTTCACGAGGATCACGCCCAAACCGCGCAGCCACGCGTCGCGGAGTCCGGTGTTCCCCGCCAGCGCGCCGGTGTGAGCGACGATCGAGCGGCGCGCCGCCTCGCTCCGGCCAACGGGAGCACAGATCAGCACCGGCTTGGCGGCCCTTCTGAGCGCATCCAGCCCGCGACCCATGCCCTCGACGTCGCGCATCGTCTCGAGGTAGCTCGCGACGATCTTCGTGTGACGGTCGGCGGCCGCCCACTCGAACATATCGCCGAGGCCAACCACGGCCTCGTTGCCCACGCCGAGGATGATCCGGAGGCCCACGCCCCGGTCCGACGCCATCTGGTTCATCGTCCAGGCAACGGTGCCGCTCTGCGAGATCACGCTGATCCCGCCCGGGACCGGCTCGGGGGGCGGCGTCGTTCCGTATGGCGCCACGCGCTCCACGTAGTTCACGAACCCCTCGACGTTGGGCCCGAGAACCGGGAGCCGGTGCCTCATCGCAGTCGCCCGGAGCTCAGCCTGTAGCTCCCTCCCCTCCTCGCCGGCTTCGGCGAAGCCGCTCGACACGACCAT
This sequence comes from Actinomycetota bacterium, assembly GCA_035288045.1. Taxonomy (GTDB): domain Bacteria; phylum Actinomycetota; class UBA4738; order UBA4738; family HRBIN12; genus DATEBA01. Next base: position 60,205 of record DATEBA010000005.1, on the reverse strand, counting down.
GACGCCGCGCGCGCCGGCCCTGCCGCAGTCGTCGACCATCCGCACCGCCACGCGCGCCGGGACGACGACCACAACGAGGTCGACCTTCGCGGGAACCTCCAGGATCGAAGCGTGGCAGGGTCTGCCCCAGACCTCCTCGTACTTCGGGTTGATCGGGTAGAGCTCGCCGCCGTAGCCGAGGTGCATGAGGCTCCGATAGATCTCCGGTGCCCAGGAGTCTGGTTTCTCCGAAGCACCGATGATCGCGATGGATCGAGGAGCAAGGAGCGGCTCGAGGTTCATGGGCTCCCGCCGCGGTAGCGCGCGTCTCGCCACGCGATCGCCGCCTTGAGCCCCTCCTCCTGGGTGATCCGCCGGAACTCGTCGCGCTGCGGAAGGTTCGCCGTCTCGATGATCGTGTCGAGCTCGGTGTTGGCGTCCATCGCAGCCCGGAACCCTGCGACGTCCCACACGCGGTTCGCCGCGCGCTTGGACATCTGCACGACGAACGACTCGTTCTTGGCGATCTCCTCCGCGAGGGACAGCGTCGCCGCGTCGAGATCGTCGCGCGCCACGACGCGGTTCACGAGGCCGATCCGGAGCGCCTCGTCGGCCGGGATCCGGTCCTCCCCCGTGAAGAGCAGCTCCTTGGCCTTGCGCACTCCGACCACCCACGGCAGGAACATCGAGACGACGCCGGAGCCGAACCGGATGTCGACGTAGCCGAAGTAGGAGTCGTCCGCCGCAACCGCGAGGTCGCACGCGAGCATGAGGTCGGTGCCGCCGGCGAGACAGTAGCTGTGGACCTGCGCGATCGTCGGCTTCGGATGATCGAGGAACTCGAGCATCGCCTCGGTCGAGTGCCGGAGCTCGCGCTCCCAGGCGGCGGAGTCCATAGCCCCCGAACCGGCGTCCTCTGTGAGGTCGTAGCCGGCGCAGAACGCGCGCCCGGCGCCGCGCAAGACGAGGACGGTCACCGAGTCGTCCCGGGCGGCCTCGGCCAGGGCTCGGGACATGGCTTCCATGAGCTCGGCGTTGAGGGCGTTCAGGGACTTGGGGCGATTCATCGTGAGCCGGCGTACCGGTCCGATGTCCTCGACCAGGAGTACGGGCCCTTCCTGCTCGCTCATAGGGGATTCCTCCGGTGGCTCGCGGCCGCTGCATGATACACGCGGGTCAAAAGCGTGGTTCAACGGCGCAACCCCCGGTCTCAGAGGGCCAACCGCGGAGGCCCCGACACACGTATCCAAAGACGGTGGGCTTGCACGGGCTCCTAGCCTGTGATAGCTAGCCCTTTGAATCGGCGCTCAAATGAAGGAGGGGGCATGCTGAGACACCCAGCCGAGCGGTGGTCGCGTCTGCACATGAGCCGGCGGGATTTCCTTCGTCGGACAGCGGCCGGGGCGACCGCGCTGCCGACGATGGCCGCGCTCCTCGCAGCGTGCAAGGAGGACGCGGGCCCGGGCACGGGAGATGGGGAGGAACCCGAGCTCCGGATCGGCACGCCCGACAGTCCGGTCGAGCTCCAGGTCTTCGACGACAACCCTCCGATCCAATCGGACCTCGAGGTCGAGGCGAGAGAGGGAGCGACGCTCAAGATCTTCAACTGGCAGGACTACTTCTGGAAGCGCGTTCTCGAGGACTTCGCCGAAGAGTACAACGTCGGGTGGGAGTACGAGACCTTCTACAACATGGAGGAGGCGATCTCCAAGATCGAGACTGGAGAGGCGCAGTTCGACGTCTTCTTCCCGACGATCGACGTGGTGCCGGGTCTGGTCGCGAAGAAGATAATCCAGCCCCTGAACCACGACTACATCCCGAACCTCTCCAACGTGTGGCCGCAGCTCGCCGACCCCTTCTACGACGGTCGCTCGCAGTACACGGTGCCCTACACCGTATATCACACCGGGATCGGCTGGCGGACCGACATGGTGGACCTGTCGGTCGACGACTTCGCGGCGATGGATGACCCCTGGGCCCCGTTCTGGGACGCGGCCAACGCGGGCATCATCGGCCTCTACGACGACTACCGCGAGGCGCTCACGGTCGGGCTGTTCCGCAACGGCGTGGACGACGTGAACACGGGAGACGGCGCGGCGATCGAGGCTGCCGGCGCGCTGCTCCAGGAGCTCACGGCCCTCGACGTGCGGTACACGATCGACGGCGCCTACGCGAAGATGCCCGAGGGCGTCTTCGGCCTTCACGAGGCGTGGTCCGGCGACATGGTCGCAACGCCCTACTACATCAAGACGGGCACCGATCCGCACTTCCTGCAGTACTTCTGGCCTGCGCGGAGCGCGTTCGGCCTGGGAACCGTGGGCAACGACTGCCTCGCGATCCCCAAGAACGCGCAGAACCCGGTTCTAGCGCACGCCTTCTTGAACTACTACTGCGACTTCAAGGTGGCGATGAAGAACTTCAGCTGGGTGGGCTACCAGCCGGCGCAGACGCAGCTGAACCCCGACGATCTGCTCGGGCCTTGGAAGGGCCCGTTCGACGCTTCGAAGGGGTGGATAGACGGCTACGTCCTCGAGTCGATGCCGGAGACCATCGTGACGGAAGCGGACTTCGACATCGGCAAGCGGCACCTGGCCCTCCCCGCGGAGACGGACCTGTTGTGGCAGAACGCGTTCGCGACGGTGACGGCGGGCGGCTAAGCTCGGGAACCGACGGGCCTACGAGGCCCCGCCCTACACGGGCGGGGCCTCTCGATGAGGAGCGAGTGGCATGCCTTCTGGCGAGTTGGGGGTCGTGGGCCAGCGGCGATGGTACTGGCCCGTCTTCGCCGCCCCCGGATTGCTGTGGCTCGTCCTGCTGTTTCTGCTTCCGTTCTACGCGATCGCCGCCGTGGCTATGGGCGGGCTGGACCCGATCTTCGGACAGCCGGAGCCCGCGTGGCTGCCCACCGCCTGGGACCCGGAGACGCTCGGCAACATCCTGAAGAGCTTCACCGGCAACCCGGCGGCCGGCATGGTGCCGCTGCAACCGGTGTTCATCCGGACGATCGAGTACGTCTTCACGGCGACGGCCCTGTGCATGGTCATGGGGTACCCGGTCGCCTACTACATCGCCCGGCACGCCGGGAAGCGTAGGGTGCTCCTCCTTGTCCTCCTCATCGCGCCCTTCTGGATGAGCTATCTGATGCGGATGCTGGCGTGGGTGAACCTCCTCCTGGAGGACGGGTACGTGAACAAGCTCTTCACGTTCCTCAACATCCTCCCCGCTCCGCGGAACTGGCTGGCCGGCGATTCCGTAACGGTAGTCCTCGGCCTGGCATACGGATACATCCCGTTCTTCATCCTGCCGATGTACGCGGCGCTCGACCGCATCGACAAGAGCCAGCTGGAGGCGTCGCGGGATCTCGGCGCGAGCCCGGCGAAGACGTTCCTGCGCGTCACGCTGCCGCTATCCAAGCAGGGGATCCTCGCCGGAACGGTGATCATCATGCTGCCTATGTTCGGGGACTACTACACGCCCGACCTGCTCTCGGGGAGCCCCAACACCAGCATGATCGGGAACATGATCAACCGCTTCATCCACACGCGCGCCGGCGGCCCGACGGGAGCCTCGATCACCCTCATGCTCTCGATGTTCGTCGCCGTACTGATGCTCTACTACCTCTTCAGCGTGGCGCGGGCGGCGAGGGAGGCCCGGCAGTGAGCGCCGAGGCCCCCGCGCTCCCGGCTCCCACGTCGCGGGGGTCGTCCCTCGCCGGGCGCTTCGGGGACTGGCTCCGCAACCCATGGGGCAAGCCGCGGGCGCTCGTCGCCTGGACGTGGCTCTACATGGCCTGGTCCATCGTTCCCGTCCTGATAGCCGTCCGGATCGGGTTCAACACGGGAAGGTCCCGGAGCACGTTCCAGGGTTTCGGGCTCCGTTGGTACACGCAGGATCCTGAGCTCTCGGTCTTCCACGACGAGTCGCTCTTCCAGGCCCTCGTCCATAGCCTCCAGCTCGCCGGATGGGTCATGGTCGTCGCGACCCCGATCGGCGTGGCGCTCGCCCTCGGGCTCGCCCGGTGGCGCGGGCGAGGCTCCGGGCCGGCCAACTTCCTTATGCTGTTCCCCCTGGTGACGCCCGAGATCGTGATGGGCGTCTCGCTGTTCCTCGTCTTCGACAACCTCTACAAGGCGGTGCCCTTCGGCAGGCCCTGGCTCCCCTGGTCCGCAATGACCCTCGGGCTTGTCACCTTCTCCATCTCCTATGTGGTGATCGTCGTCCGAGGGCGTCTCTTCGCGATCGGGAAGGAATACGAGGAAGCTGCGATGGACCTCGGCGCCTCCCCAGCACAGGCGCTCTTCCGGGTCCTCTTCCCTCTGCTCCTGCCGGCGATATTCGCCGCGGCGATGATCGTCTTCGCGATCACGATCGACGACTTCGTGATCAGCGCGTTCCTGTGCGTCGAGGATTGCGTGACGGTGCCGATCAAGATCTACTCTACGGCGCGCCTGGCGCCCAGTCCCGCGCTGAACGCGCTCGCCACGCTGATGCTTGTGGCGTCGCTCGGCGCGATCACGCTGGCCGTGCTTGTGCAGCGGCGTTTCATCCGCAAGCGCGAGACCGCCGAGCACTCTGCGGTCGAGGACTTCGCCCGGCTGGAGATCTAGGCTCAGCCGGCCGCAGCCGTCTCCGTGTCCTCCTCCGTCGCGTACGCGACCTCGGGGCCGAGATCCACGAGAACTCTCAAGGCATCGGATGGGAAGTGCACCGAGACCGGCTGGCCCTGCTGGAACGGGAGCGCATCACCCTGGTTCTGCACCCAGACCTGGATCCGCTCACCGTGCGCGAGGTTCACGATCACCTGCAGGATCGACCCCACGTAGACGACCCGCTCGATCATCGCGGGCACGCGGTTCTCGCCGGCGCTGTCCTGCGCCTCCAGGAGGATCCTCTCGGGGCGGATGCAGATCTTTACGTCACCGCGGGCGTCCACGTCGCCCTGGCCGGCGAAGACCGCGAACTGGCCGAGGCGGACCCTCGAGCGCCCGCCCTCGGGACCGTCGGCCTGAGCCGACATGAGGTTCGACACGCCGAGGAAGTCGGCGACGTAGGCGGTGGCCGGTGACTCGTAGACGTCGCTCGGCGGCCCGATCTGCTCCACGCGGCCGTTGGACATCACCGCGATCCGGTCGGACATCGTGAGGGCTTCCTCCTGGTCGTGCGTCACGTATATGAACGTCACGCCGACCTCCTCCTGGAGGGTCTTCAGCTCGATCTGCAGAGCCTTGCGCAGCTTCGCGTCCAGAGCGCCGAGCGGCTCGTCGAGGAGCAACACACGCGGGTTCAGCACTAGAGCGCGGGCGAGAGCGACGCGCTGCTGCTGGCCACCGGACAGCTGGGACGGACGGCGTTTCTCGAAGCCCTCCAGCCGCACCAGCGACAGCGCTTCGCCCACCTTTGCCTTGATCTCGTCCTTCGAGAGGTCCTTGTACTTCAGCCCGAACGCCACGTTGTCGGCCACGTTCAGATGAGGGAAGAGGGCGTAGTTCTGGAACACCGTGTTGACGTCGCGCTTGTGGGGCGGAGTCTGCGCCATGTCCACCCCGTCCAGCATGATCGCGCCCTCGGTCGGACGCTCGAAGCCGGCGATCATCCGGAGGGTCGTCGTCTTTCCGCAGCCCGACGGGCCAAGGAGCGAGAAGAACTCTCCCGCAGGCATCTGCAGGTTGACGCCGTCCACGGCGGTCACTTCGCCGAAGCGCTTGACCAGGTCTACGAGCTGAACGGTTCCCCCCGCCATCGCTGCGGGAGCATACATCACCCCGGCGGATGTTTGCATAGCAGTTCAGTCACCCCGGAAGATAGGCCGACATGAGCGACGGTCCCGCCCGACCGAAGGGAGGAACCCAGAGCACGCCCGCGCGGACCGGCGGGGAGACTCCGCTGTTCGCTGGGTACTGGGCCTTCGGCCAATACTGGGGCGCCTGGGTCGTCGTCGTCCACGAGTTCCTCGTCGACCACGGCTTCTCCCAGAGCTACATGGGTTGGCTCTACGCGGCTCTGGCGGTCGTGTCGATCGGGACGATGGTGCTCGTCGCGCCCCGGCTCCAGCGGCGGCCGCTCGCGGCGACGCTCCCCGCTTCGATAGTCGTGATGGGAACGGGGGTGCTGCTCACCGCCGCGTCCCCGAGCGAGCTGCTGTGGGCGCCCTTCGTCGTGATGGGCGCCGGGAACGGCCTGCTCGACGTCTTCATGAACGTTGCCGCTCAGGACCTCGAGACGAGGACCCGCCGGCCGATCCTCCAACGCGTGCACGCGGGTTACTCGGTGGGCGGGGTGACCGGAGGGCTCGGCGCGGGGATCGCCCTCACCGCCGGCGTGCCGTACCGGGTGATCCTCCTGGCCGCCGGCGTCGTGCTCCTCCTCGCCGCCGCGTGGAACCGGCTCCGTCCACCTCCGGACTTGGAGCACGAGGAGATGCCGGAGACGAGGATGTCGCTGTCAGCCCTGCGGCGGGCCCCGGTCCTGGTCGTGCCGTCGCTCGTCGTGCTGTTCGCTTTCCTGGTCGAGGGCTCCATGGACAGCTGGTCGGGCATCTACCTCCGCAGGACCCTCGCCGCGAGCGCGCTCGCCGCGGGGGTGGGATTCGCGGCATTCGCCGGCGCGATGGCGATCGGTCGCTTCTTCGCGGCGCGTGTGCTCTTCCGGCTCGGCTACCGGCAGACGATCATGCTCTCGGGACTCGGCTCCATGGCCGCCGGCATCGTGATCGTCCTAACGGAGAGCATCCCGATCGCGAGCGCCGCGTACCTCTTGCTGGGCTTCTCGCTTGCGTCGGCGGCACCGGCCGCGTTCGGGCTCGTCGAGGCGGCCAACGAGCATCCGACGAACGCGATCGCGGCGATCACGACGGTCGGATACTCGGGCTTCGTGTTCGCCCCGCCGCTCCTCGGCTGGCTCGGCGACACGTTCACCCTTCGCGCCACGATGAGCTTCATGATCCTCATGACGATCGGCGTCGCCTTGAGCGGTCTCTTAGCGCCCCGCGGGCAGGCTGCTACTCGGCCAGGTTCACGTAGATGTTCTTGACCTCGAGGTAGTCCTCGATGCCCCACTCGCCCAGCTCTCGGCCCACGCCCGACTGCTTGTAGCCACCCCAGGGGGCCTCCGAGGGTGCCGGCTGCGCGTCGTTGATCCACACGATGCCGGTCCGAAGAGCGCGCGCGGTGTTGAGTGCCTTCTTGATGTCCCGAGTCCACACCGACGCGGCCAGACCGTACTCGTTGTCGTTCGCGAGCCGGATCACCTCGTCCACGTCCTCGAACGGGATCACCGACATGACCGGCCCGAAGATCTCCTCCCGGCCGATCCGCATGTCGTTCTCGACGTCGTAGAAGATCGTCGGCGCCACGAAGTAGCCGTTCGCCAGACGCCGGTCGGAGGGCAGGTCGCCCTCGAGCGCCACCTTGGCCTCGCCCTTGCCGATCTCGATGTAGCTCTCGACGGTCTTCTTCTGGTCGATCGAGACGAGCGGGCCCATCGTCGTCTCGGGGTCCATCCCGTCCCCGACCTTTATCCCCATCGTGTGATCGACCATCGCCTGCAAGGCGTCGTCGTAGATCGGCCGCTCGACGAACACGCGCGTCCCGGCCGAGCAGATCTCGCCCTGGTTCCAGAAGTTGCTGTTGCACGAGCCCTCGACCGCAGCGTCGAAGTCGGCATCGGCAAAGAAGATGTTCGGCGACTTGCCGCCGAGCTCGAGACAGACGCGCTTCATCGTGTCCGCGCCCTCGCGCATCACCCACCGCCCGACCTCCGCCGACCCGGTGAGGCTCACCTTGTCGACGCGGGGATCGCGCACGAGCGCGGCGCCGACCTTCGAGCCCGGTCCGGTGATCACGCTCAGCGCGCCGGGGGGAAGGCCCGCCTCCTCGAAGATCCGAGCGATCGCGAGCGCCGTCTGCGGCGTGTAAGAAGCCGGCTTGAGGATGGCCGTACAGCCCACGGCGAGCGCCGGCGCCACCTTCTGCGCCGCCATCATCATCGGGTAGTTCCACGGCGGGATGCAGGCCGCGACGCCGACGGGCTCCTTTACGACGATGCTCATCGCATCGGGCCCGAGCGGGATGGTCTCCCCGTGGACCTTCGTGGCCCAGCCGCCGTAGTACTCGAACATGAACGCGACCTCGCCGATATCCTCGCGGGACTCGCCGATCGGCTTGCCGGAGTCCCTGGTCTCCATCTCGGCGAGTTGCTCGAGGTCGCGCTCGACGATCGTGGCCGCGCGCAGCAGGATCCGTCCTCGCTCTCGGGGCGTGGTCCTATGCGACCAACCGCCTTCGTCGAAGGTTCGCCGCGCCGAGGCCACCGCCGCCTCCACGTCCTTCTCGGAGGACTTCGGGACCGTGAGCTCCACCTCGCCGGTGGCGGGGTCGTAGACGTCCATCCGCTCGCCGTCGATCGCGTCGACCCACTGTCCGTCGATGTACTGCTGGAGATCAGGCATCTCCCATCCCTCCCGGGGGTGCTCGCAACGATCCCAATGGTAGCCGAGAGGCGCAGGGCCCCGGAAGGGGGGCCCCCGGTCCCCCTCCGTTCGGGACTTCGCCTCGCCTGCGAGGTCAGGCCCTCAGGCCTTCTCGATCTCCCCGTCGTGCCACTCGGGCTCCTCCTCCATGAGGGCCCGGTACTCGAGGTAGCGCTCGTTCTGGGCGGGGTCGCCGGCGTTCTTTTCGTAGGACTCGCGGTCTTCGAAAACCGCAAACATCCAGGCCGCGTCGCCGTCGTTCTGCCACAGGACGTACGAGGTGACGTAGCCCGGCACGTTCACGTAGCTCTGCTGCTCGAAGACCTCGCGCAGCTTCGCTCGGTTCTCCGGCTTGACGCGCGTGCGCGCGACGGTTCCGTACATCTCTTCCTCCTTCGCGTCGGCTGGCGGGCGGCAGCATACGACGTGGTCGTGCGAAAGGGGTAGGCTCCCCGCCGATGGGCGAGCTGGTCGAGATTCGGCGGGAGGGCACAACTTGCGTGCTCACCTTGAACCGCCCCGAGAAGCTGAACGCGCTATCGACGGCCCTCGAGGAGGAGCTCGACGCCGCGCTGGTGTCCGAAGACACGCGAGCCGCGCGGTGCGTGATCGTCGTCGGCGCCGGCCGAGCCTTCTCGGCCGGCGCCGACATAAGCGAGTTCAAAGAGGCCGACCCCGGGCACATCCTGGCCTACTACAACGCCACGGGGGAGGTCTACGAGCGGTTCGCCGCGCTCCCACAGCCCACCATCGCCGCGATCCACGGGTACTGCTTGGGCGGGGGATTCGAGCTGGCGCTCGCCGCCGATCTCCGCGTCGCCGACGAGACGGCCGTGTTCGGGATGCCCGAGGTCGGGATAGGCATCATCCCGAGCTCCGGCGGTACGCACCGGCTCGCACGCACCGTGGGTCCGGCACGCGCGAAGGAGCTGATGCTCGTTCGCCCGCGGGTGACAGCGCGCGAGGCCCTGCCGCTCGGCCTCGTGACCGAGGTCGTAGCCGAGGGAGGAGCTCTGGAGCGCGCGCTCGAGCTCGCGGGGGCGATCTCCGCGCTACCACCGCTCGCCGCCCAGCTCGCGAAGCGGTCGGCGGATGCGATGGCCGACGCCTCGCGGGAGGCGGGGCTGTTGATCGAGCGCCTTGCCTACGGGACGCTTGCCCAGACCCACGACGCCCGGGAGGCGGCGGAGGCGTTCACCGAGAAGCGCGAGCCGCGGTTCGAAGGCCGGTAGCTGCGGGCAGCTAGTCGCCCGCCGGAGGGTTGATCGCCGGGGGCTCGGTCGCCAGTCCCCACGCGTCTGCGCCGCCGTCCACGACCACCGTCGTACCGGTAATGTAGGCGCCGCCCGGTGAAGCAAGGAACGCGATCGTCGCACCCACCTCCTCCGGGAGCCCGGCCCGTTTCATCGGCACCTGCGTCTCCCACTCCCGCAGGAGCGCCTCGCCCCCGTACCCTCGCACGCCCTCAGTGTCGATAAGCCCGCATGAGACGGCGACGGCGCGAACGCCGAATCGGCTCCACTCGTTCGAGAGGCCACCGGCCAGGTTCTCCAGGGCCGCCCGGGCCGCGGAGGAGTGCACGACCCCGGGGATCCCGCGACGGGGGCTGAACCCCATGAATACGACCAACCCGCTCCGGCGCGGGATCATCCAGCGAGTCGCGACCTTCGTCGTGAGGTCCCACGCGGCGTCCACGTTCAGCCGGTGGACGGCGCGGAACCCCTTAAGCGAGGTGTCTTCGGGGCGGGCCATGAACTGCCCCCCCGCGCCGTTCACCAGGACGTCGGCGAACCCGAACCGCTCGCCGACGGCTTCCAGCAGGGCATCGACCTGCTCCGGCTCGCGGACGTCGGTCGGCATAGCGAGACACTCTGTGCCGGCTGCCTCGATCGCGGCGCGAGCTTCCTCGAGCGGTGCCGTGCGCCGGCCGCAGATCGCCACGCGTGCTCCGGTTCGGCCGAGCTCGATCGCCGTCGCGCGCCCGATCCCCGTTCCCCCTCCGGTGACGACCGCCACGCGACCGGCGTTCGCATCGGGGACGAGAGGCGAGCGGAACTCCCGTACCATGGCGGCCGAGCATGCCCGAGAAGAGGCGGATTGTCGAGCGGGACGGGGTTCGCCTGGCCGTCCGGGAGCTACCGGGCGACGGCCGTCCCCTGCTGCTCCTCCATGGACTGGCCTCCACGACGCACATATGGGACCTCGTCGCACCGCGACTCGCCGGCCGGCACCGAGTCGTCGCCTACGACCAGCGGGGTCACGGGGAGAGCACGAAGACCGCCGCCGGATACGGCTTCCCGGAGGTGGTCGCGGACGCCGCCGAGGTGATCCGCCGCCTCCGCCTCCGCCGCACGGTGATCGTCGGACACTCGTGGGGAGGCAGTGTGGCGCTGGAGGCGGCGGTGCGCCACCCGCGGCTGGTGGCCGGCGCGGTCCTCCTCGACGGTGGATTCATGTCGATGCGAGACCGGATCGACTGGCAGGCGGCCCGAGAGCTGCTCCGCCCCCCGGACATCGACGGCATGCATGTCGACGAGTTCCTCCGTCGCTGGAGCGGGGCGACGGGGCTGCCCCTCACCGACGGGCGCGGGACGGTGGCCCGCTCCCTCGTCCGCGTCGGGCCCGACGGCAGGATCCGGCGGCGCCTGTCTGTTCCGAAGCACATGCGGATCCTCCGCGCGATCTGGGAGCACGACGTGGGCCGCGCGCTCCGCTCCGTGCGCGTGCCGACCCTCGTCCTGGCCGCGCGGTCTCATGGCACGGACCCGAAGGAGGCCGCCTTCATGGAGGCCAAGCGCGAGGGGGCCGCGGCCGTCCGGGCCATAGGTGAACCGCTGCGCTTCGCCTGGATCGAGGGTATCCACGACGTACCTCTGGACCGCCCGGCCGCAGTCGCCGCCCGCGTCCGAAGCTTCGCCGCGAACCTCGCTAGGATAGAAGCGTGACGGTGCTCGTCCTCGCTCTCCTCCTGATCGCCGCTCTGCTGGGGATCCTCACGCAGGTGGTCCAGGCGGCGCTCGTCCTCGCGCTGTCGATCGTGCTCGCGGTCGTGATGCTCGTAGCGCTCGGGCTCTCGGTGATCCGCTACCGGGTATGGCGTTTCCGCCGCGACGTCGAACGTCGCTTCGGTGGCGCCCGCCGATCCCTCCGAAGCTAGGACGCGCGCCCGCGGAGGGCCCGGATCCCCGCCCGGTAGCCGATCGGTGCCTCTCCCAGCGCCCGCCGCAGGAGCCCGCGCCGCCGACCCGCTGTCTCCATGCGATCCCCGCTCTCCAGCCCCCAGATCGCGGCGCGCACGAGCGGCCAGCGCAACGGCTCGGGTGGGACTCGCCGCACGGGGGGACCGACGACCGGCAGCGTGCTCCACTCGTCCTCCAAGCCCTGAGCCAGCGACGCCAGCGTCTTACCGCCCAGCTTCGTCGCCGCGAGACCATGCCCCGAGAAACCCAGCCCCGCGTGGAGGTTGCCCGGCGCAAGCGTCTGGAAGAACGGCGTCCACGAAGCCGTCATGTCCATGGGGCCGCCCCATGCGTGGGTGAAGCGCACCCCCTCGAGCTGAGGGAACAGCCACTGCAGGCCCCGAGCGGCAACCTCCGCCGCGCGGCGGTCGTGGGTCGACCACCGGCCGACCTGCCCGCCGAAGCCCGGCGTGCTCGTGCCGCCGCCGATCGCTACGCGGCCGTCGTCGGTCTTGCGCAGGTAGTAGATCAGCTCCCGCCCGTCGACCACCCCCACGTCGCTCGGCCAGATCTCGGCCAGCTGCGCGGGGATCGGCTCGGTCGCGACGACGTAGTCGGCGATGTTGGAGAAGGTCCTCCGGAACCCCGGCCAGCCCGCGGCCCACGCGCCCATAGTGATCACCACCTGGTCGGCGCGGACGGCTCCGCGCTCGCCACGGACCAGCGCCGGTCGCCGTCGGACCAACTTCGTCACGCGCGTGTGCTCGAAGATGCGCACACCGCGGGAGAGGGCCACGCGACGAAGCCCGCGCGCCAGCCGCGCGGGTTGGACGGTTCCCGCGTCGCGCACGTATCCGCCGGCCACGATCCTGGGTGAGTCCACGAGCGCGCGAAGAGCCTCGACGTCGAGCGGCACCATCTCGTTCGCGAGCCCGCGGGAGGCGGCGTACTCGAGCTGACGCCGCCCGCGCCCTCGCTGCCACTCGCCGGCCTCGATCCAGAGGATCCCGTCGCGGTGGAACCAGCAGTCGACGCCGTGGCGCTCGCACCACTCCCCGGTCTCGACGATCTGATCCGCGAGCGCCCTCGCGTAGCGGAGTCCCTCCTCGTCGCCGTAGAGACCGGAAAGCCCCTCGAGGTCGTGCCAGGACGACGAGATGAAGCCGCCGTTCCGCCCGCTCGCGCCGCCGCCACAGATGTCCGCCTCTAGAAGCGCGATCGAAAGCGACGGCTCGCGCTCGGAGAGCTCGATCGCCGTCCAGAGCCCTGCGAAACCGCCACCGACGATGCACACATCGGCCACCACGCGAGCGTCGAGCGGGGGACAGGGCTCCCCGGGCTCGGCGGCGAGGGCCTCCTGGAGCCAGAGGCTCCGGTCGCCGCCTGGGTCGGGGAGACGCGGAAGAGACTCCCCCACGTCCTAACTCCGGAGGCTCCGCGCCAGATCGAGAACGCGCTTTCGGTCCTCCTCCGAGAGCTCCGCGAGGAGAGCGCGGAGCTCCTCCACAGAGGCGAGCAGCTTGCGTGTGGCTGCAACCTCCGGATCGAGCGGTTCCTCGTCCTCGGGCTCGTCCATCGCGCTATCGAAGCACGGCGCGGCGTCCGCGGGCCAGTCCGAGGAGGACGAGACGCCCCGCGACGAGGAAGAGCAACGTGAAGGACAGCGCGACCCCGGTGAAGACGAGGAACCCCGTTCCGAAGTCGCGACCCAGCCAAAGGCCGCGGAGCGCCACACCGGCGGGCACGGCTGCCGCCCAGGTTGCGGCGAGCCGGCCCAGCCCACCCTCGCGGTACGTGCCGAGGACCGCGGCGGCGCCTAGCCACGCCCCGAGGATCGGCACGGCGTTGCGCACGAGCGGGCCGACGCCCAGGGTCCCGCCGTGGTCGAGCACTCCGACGACCACGAAGGCGAGCAGCGCCACGGTGTCTGTAACGACGAGCGCGCCGGCAGCGCGCTTCCGGTGGGAAACGGCGTCCATGAAGCGATGCTCCCACAACGACGGCGTAGTCTTCGGGGCGTGAGGCGCGCGGTTCGAGAGGCGCTCGACGAGCTCCACGCTCTGGCCGACCCCTCGCGGCTCGAGGGCATGGCTCGCTACGCGATACCCGCCGACCTCGGCGTCACGATCTACGAGCTGCGCCCCCTTGCCAAGCGTCTGGGTTCCGATCACGAGCTCGCGCTCGGGCTGTGGGGGAGCGGGATCCACGAGGCTCGCATCCTCGCGGGGTTCGTAGACGATCCCGCGCTCATCACCGAGGAGCAGATGGAGGACTGGGTCGCCGACTTCGACTCCTGGGATCTCTGCGATCAGGTTTGCGGCCTCTTCGAGCAGACCGCCTTCGCCTGGAAGAAGGCTCGCGAGTGGAGCCGCCGCGGCGAGGAGTTCGTGAAGCGGGCCGCCTTCGCGATCGTCGCGGGCCTCGCCGTGCACGACAAGGCGGCCGGCGACGGCGCGTTCGTCCGGTTCCTGCCCACGATCCGTCGCGGTGCCGCCGACGACAGGAACTTCGTCAAGAAGGCCGTCAGCTGGGCGCTCCGCAACATAGGGAAGAGGAACCTCGCCTTGAACGCCGCCGCGCTCGAGACCGCAGACGATCTTCGGGGATCCGCCTCGCGCTCGGCGCGGTGGGTCGGCTCGGACGCTGCGCGGGAGCTCGCGAGCGAAAGGGTGCAGAAGCGCCTGAGGCGCAAGGCTAGAGGTTGAGGAGCGCCGGAGCGAGCTCGCCGAGCTGTTGCAGGCAGACCTCGGCCTCGTCCTCGACCACCACCTGCACGCAGACGTGGTCGGCGCCCGCCTCGAGGTGCGATCCGACGCGCCCCGCGATCGCCTCGACGTCCCCCCACGCGATCGTCGTGTCGATCAGCCGGTCGCTTCCCGAGCCCACGACATCCTCCTCCGAGTACCCGAGCCTCCTTAGGTTGTTCGCGTAGTTCGGCGACTGCAGGTAGTCCTCGGCGAACCACCGCCCGATGGCGCGAGCCCGCGTAGGCTCCGTCTCGAGAACGACAGTCTGCTCGACCGCTAGAACCGGATCCGGGCCGAGCACCTTGCGCGCCCGCTCGGTGTGCTCGACCGGGACGAAGTAGGAGTGCGCGCCGGCGGTCCTCTCGGCGGCGAGCCCGAGCATCCTGTCGCCCAGGGCCGCCAGCATCCGTGGCGCTGGCACCTCCGGCTCCGGCGAGCTCGAGCGCGCGCGATCCATCCTGTCCAGGTAGTCGCGCATCCGCGTCCAAGGCCGGGCATAGTCGGTCCCGCGGACCTCGGCCTGGTACTCGTGCCCCACGCCGATCCCGAGAACGAGTCGCCCGGGGAACGCGTCCGCGACGGCACGCCGGCCGAGCTCCATCGAGATCGGGTGACGCGCGCCGATGTTCGCGATCCCAGTCGCAACCGTGAGGCGCCGGCTCGACGATAGGAGCAGGCTGGCGTTCGAGAACACCTCGCGGCTGCGCATCCCCTCGGGGATCCACAGGGCCGGGAACCCGATTGACTCGATCTCCGCGACCGCCCTACGCACGTCCTCCGCGGGCAAGGCGTCGAGCGCGAAGGTCCAGGCGCCCACCCTCCCCAGGGCGGCGCGTACCCGCTCTCGTTCGTTGGCCAGGCTCATCCCGCGCGCACGGTATCAGACAGTGGACGGCCTTCCCCCCGGATCGCTAGTCGGCCTCCACCGGTACCTTCTCCAGGTCGATGGTCACCTGGGTCTTCTTCTCGCGCGCCGCCGCATGGCCTTCGACGTCGAGCTTCGGCAGCCATCGCAGCCACTTCGGCAGGTACCAGTTGGCGTCGCCCAGAAGCCGCATGCTCGCGGGCACCAGGATCGACCGCACTATCGTCGCGTCCATGAAGACCGCGACGGCGAGCCCGAACCCCATCTGCTGCAAGGGAACCAGACGCCCGGCGGCGAAGGCGGTGAACACCGCGACCATGATGATCGCTGCCCCCGTGATGATCCCGGCCGTCGTCCTGAGCCCGTAGGCCACCGCCTCTGTGTTGTCGCCGGTCCTGTCGTACTCCTCACGGATCCGGCTGAGCAGGAACACGTGGTAATCCATCGACAGACCGAACAGGATGGAGAACAAGAGCAGCGGCAACCATGCCTCGATGGCCTCGACCTCCTGGAACTGGAAGCCGACGGCGTTGAACACGTCGAGCGACAAGCCGTGCAGCCATCCCAGGAGCCCGCCCTCGTGGCGCTGGAACACGATGACGATCGCGCCGTAGGCGGCCCCCACCGAAACCAGGTTCATCAGGACGGCCTTCAGCGGAACCACTATCGAACGGAAGACGACCATGAGAAGCAGGAAGGAAAGCGTCAGCACGAACCCCAGCACGATCGGCTGGTAGGTGTCGGTCTGGGCAAGGAAGTCCGTGAAGATCCCCGGGAACCCCCCGACCAGGACCTCAGCGTCCACACCATCGAACACCCGGGGAATGATCTCGTCGCGGAGCCGCTCGACCGCGGCGAACGTCTCGTTGGCGAACGCGTCCCCGGAGGGGAACGCGTTCAGGACGAGCGCGTCGCCGTTCGAGCCCGGCAGGATCTGCGACTGAGACGCGAACGCCCCGTCGGCGGCTATCTCCTCCTGGAGCTTACCCACGGCCGCCTGCACACCGGACGACCCTACGTCGCCGCCGACGTAGATCTGGACCGGATCGGTCCGGCCGCCGGCCGCGAAGTCGTCCGCGAGGATCAGGAAGGCCTGCTTGGACTCGACGTCGTCGGGCAAGGTCGACGCGCTCTGGGTCGTCCCCTTGTCTATCGTGAAGTAGGCGCTCCCCAGGGTGCCGAGGACCGCGACGGCGGCGAGGAGGAAGACAACCGGGCGCGCCATGACGGCTCTTGTGATCCGGTCCCAGAATCCCCCCTTCGGGTCGTGATCCCCCTCCACGCGCGCCCGCTTGGAGAACCGCGGCCAGTTGATCCGATCCTTAAGGAGACCCATGAGGGCGGGAAGCAGGGTGAGGGACGCAGCGATCGAGGCGAGCACCACCAGGATGGCTCCCGTGGCCATGCTGCGGAAGATCGTGTTGGGCATGATGAACATGCCGAGCAGCGCGAAGACGACCGTGAGTCCGCTGAAGAACACCGCACGGCTCGCGGTCCCGCCGGCCGCGCCGATCGCGGCGTAGGGATCGAGCCCCTTCCTCCGCTCCTCGCGGTACCGCGCGAGGATGAACAGCGAGTAGTCGATCCCCACCGCGAGCCCGATCGAGGTGGTCACGTTGGTCGTGAACAGGCTGAAGTGAACCCCGGAGAGCTTCGAGACGAGCGCGATGATTCCGAACGCGATCGGGACCGCGAAGATCGCCATGGACAGCGGCAGCAGTGCCGCAACGAAGGCAGCGAACACGACCATCAGGACGACCAAGGCGATCCCGACTCCGATCCGCTCGGACCGCTGCAGGTCTTCCTCGGCGACGTCGAAACTGTCGGCGTTCAGCGTGGCGGGCCCGGCCAGCAGGACCTGGAACCCGTCCTCCGAGCGGAGGCCGTCGCGAACCTCCTTCAGCTTGTCGACGGTCTCGAGCTCCTGGTCCACGATCGGAACGGCGACCAGCATCCCCCGGCCGTCCTTCGAGACCAGACCCCCGGCCTGATCCTCGATCTGCTGGCGCTGCGCGGGGTCGGTGACCTCGTCGGCCGCGGCGACGAGGTCGTAGTACGTGATGACGCTCGAGGGCTGACCCTCCGCCGGGGGAACTACGACTCGGTCGCCGAGAGCGGTGACCTCTTCCTGCACCTTCCGCACGAACGCCTCGAACTCGGGGTCCACCACGGTGAGGTGGGGGCTCTTCACGATGAAGAACTCCGTGTCCGCCTGCTCGCCCGTGACCTTCTGCTCGATCAGCTCCAAGGCCTGCTTGGACTCGGGCCTGTTCGTGAAGTCGATGTCGGTCGTGAGGCCATCCTCCAGAAACGCGCTCGAAGCGGCGCCCATCCCGACGACGACGGCCACCCAGACAACGATGGTGCGCCAGGGGTGACGGCTGCTGGCCCTGGCAAGGCTCTCCGGGTTCAGCTTCATGCTCCCTCCCATCCCACGGGGGTCCGTCGGTGGGACCCCGAGAAACTTACGCCATATGTTTACACCGTACGCATTATAGGCGTACGATGTAAGGTGTCAACCCCGGGAAGGTGACCCGATGACCGAGGAGACGCTACACAAAGCACAGGACGAGGGTGCGCGCACGACAAGGGAGCCGCTCACCCACAACCGCATCCTCGCCGCCGCACTCCGGATCATGGACGAGGAGGGGCTGGAGGCGGTCTCGATGCGTCGGATCGGCCGCGAGCTCGGCGTGGAAGCGATGTCGCTCTACAACCACGTCCGGGACAAGGAGGACGTCCTCGACGGCGTGACCGACCTCGTCATGGGCGGATTCGAGCTGCCCGAGCCCTCGGAGGACTGGGAGAACGCCGTGCGCGAGGGCGCGCGGGCTTGGCGTCGGATGCTGAAGGCCCACCCCGGCGTCATCACGCTGCTCTTCGAGCGCAAACACCCGATGAAGACCGTCGAGGCCCTTCGTCCGATGGAGATCGCCCTCGAGATCCTGCGGAGCCCAGGGCTCTCCACCCCCGAGACCGTGCAGGCGTTCCACGTCTTCGGCGGGTACATCCTCGGGTTCGTCACGATGGAGCTCAGCCAGGCCTTCGAGCTGGGGGAGGAGAATCACCGCCGCGCTCACGAGGAGTTCGCGCGCGGCGTCCCGCCCGAGCAGCTCCCCAGGCTTACGGAGTCCCTCCCCTACTTCGCCGACTGCGACTTCGACGCGGAGTTCGACTTCGGCCTCGAGCTCCTGATCGCCGGCCTGTGGGCGAGGACCGAGGGACGCCGGTAGGCACTACTCCTGAAGCCCCAGCTCCCGGCCCACACGCTCGAACGCATCGAGCGCTTCCCGGAGGTCCTCCTCGGTGTGATCGGCCGTCACGATCGTCCTGACGCGGGCGCGCCCGCGCGCCACCGTCGGGAAGACGATCACGGGGGCGAACACGCCCTCCTCGAACAGCCGTCGCGCGAGCTCCTGCGTCTTCTCCTCGTCCCCGGTGATCACCGGTGTGATCGGCGTCTCGCTCGCACCAGTATCGAAACCGAGCGAGTGCAAACCCTCCTTGAAGAACCGCGTTCGGTCCCAGAGCCGATCGAGCCGCTCCGGCTCGTCGCGCATCACATCGAGCGCTGCCAGGCACGCGGCCACGACTGCGGGCGGCGCGGAGGTCGAGAACAGGTACGGTCGCCCGCGGTTCGCCAACCACTCGATCAGCTGCGAGGGCCCCGCGATGAACCCGCCGAGGACGCCTATCGCCTTCGAGAGGGTGCCGACCTGCACGTCGACCCGACCGTGCAGGTCGAAATGGTCGACGGTGCCGCGTCCACCGCGCCCGAGGACGCCGCTCGCGTGCGCGTCGTCGACCATCATGATCGCGCCGTGCCGCTCGGCGACGGCGACAAGGGCAGGGAGCGGTGCGATGTCGCCCTCCATCGAGAACACACCGTCGGTGATCAGGAGGCGCCTCCCCGTCGAAGTCGCGTCGGCGAGCAGCCGGTCGGCCGCCTCCGCGTCCTTGTGAGGGAACACCTTGATCTCCGCGCGGGACAGGCGAGCCCCGTCGATGATCGACGCGTGGTTCAGCTCGTCGGAGACGATGACGTCCTCCCTGGTCAGGACCGCCGCCACGGTTCCGGAGTTGGCCGTGAAGCCCGACTGGAACATGAGGGCGTCCTCGGAGCCCTTGAACTCGGCGAAGCGGCGCTCGAGCTCGCGGTGCATCGTCATGGAACCGGCGATCGTGCGCACCGCACCGGTGCCGGCCCCAAACTCCAGCGCCGCGTTGGCGGCCGCCTCCTTCAGGCGCGGGTGCGCCGCGAGCCCGAGGTAGTTGTTCGACGCCAGGTTGATCACCTCGCGTCCGTCGAAGCGTGTCCGCGCCGCCTGCTCGCGCTCGAGGGTCCGTGGATGCAGCGCAAGCCCCTGCGATTCGAGCTCCTCGAGCTGTTCCTTCAGGTAGTCGAGGGCTCCCATCAGGAACCTCCGGGGAACAGGATCACCTTGCCCGACCGCCCTGAGGCGAGCACCTCGAATGCCTCGGCGAAGCGCTCCAGACCGAAGCGGTGGGTGATCACAGGGTCGACGTCGACCCGGCCGGTCGATAGGAGCGTGGTCGTCTGCTGCCAGGTCCGGAACATCTCACGGCCGGTGATCCCCAGCAGCCGCGCCTCCTTGAAGATGACCTGATCGGAGAGGTCGAGGGTGACGGGCTGGTCGGGGAGGCCGAGCAGCGACATCCGCCCGCCGCGCGCGAGCATCCGGGTGCCCTGGTCTATCGCCCGCGCGTTCCCCGACATCTCCAGCACCACCTCGGCGCCGATGCCATCCGTCGCGTGGAGGACCGCCTCGACCGGATCTCGCTCGCTCGGGTCGACGAGCAGATCCGCACCCATCTTCGCGGCGAGGTCTCGGCGATAGCCGTTCGGCTCGATCGCGATCACCTTCCACGCACCCGCGGCGCGCGCGATCCCGACCGCGAAGAGCCCGATCGGACCGCAGCCGATCACGACGACCGGGTTGGTGGCGAGGTCCTCCCCACCCTCGGTCCCAAACGTCGCGTGGACCGCGTTGCCGAAGGGTTCCATGATCGAGGCCGCATCGGGGTGGATCCCCTCTCCCACCACCCACGCGTTCTGCGCCGGGATCACGACGTACTCGGCGAACGCGCCCTCGGTGTCGACGCCGAGGATCCGCAGGTTCTCACAGATGTGGGCGCGTCCGGTACGGCACGTGGAGCAGACCCCACAGGCGACGTGGGTCTCCGCGGCGACGAACGCGCCCGGCTGAACGTGATGGACCTCGGGGCCGATCACCTCGACCACGCCGGCGACCTCGTGCCCGAAGGTCATCGGGATCGCGGCGACGCGTCCGGCCGCCCACTCGTTCCACTCGTAGATGTGCAGATCGGTGCCGCATATGGAGGTGGCGTGGACGCGGACCAGGACCTCGCCCTCACCGGCCTCGGGTACGGGGACCTCGGCGAGCTCCGCCCCTCCCCCCGCCCGCGTCTTGCGAAGCGCGCGCATCTTGGCCACGAGCCTACTGCAGGCAGAGACCTGGAACCCCGGCCGTGGCACGCTGCGTCCAAACGGAAACCCACCGAGAGGAGCGCCCGATGAAGATCCGCGCGATCGCCGCCGTCGCCCTGCTGCTCACCGCCTGCGGGAGGCTCGCCCGCCTTGGGGACGGAGGCATCGATCACCCGACCGGAGCAGACGACCTGGTGCTCCGGGTAGACGTCGGGGGCGGCTTCATCCCCGTCGAGTACACCCTCCGGAACTTCCCCTCGTTCGCCCTGTACGGCGACGGACGCCTCGTATCACAGGGCCCGCAGATCGAGATCTATCCCGGCCCCGCTCTTCCGAGCCTGCTCGTGCGAACGGTCTCCGGCGACGGCATCGACACGATACTGGAGGCCGCGCAGGACGCGGGCCTGCTGGGCCCCGATCGCTCCTACGAATTCCCCTGCATCGCCGACGCAGGAACGACGACCTTCACCCTTAGCGCGGACGGCGCTAAGCACGTCGTGTCCGCGTATGCGTTGTACGAGGGCGCGACCGACTGCCCGGGAATCGACGATGACGCCCGCGCCAAGCTCGCGGAGTTTCAAACCAAGCTCGGCGACCTCGCCAGCTGGCTCCCCGACGGGAGCCTCGGCGAGGAGCGTCCATTCGTCGAGGATGAGCTCCGGGTCTTCGTCAGGCCATATGCCGCGAGCCCCGAGCCGGACCTCCAGCAGCCGGTAGTCGAATGGCCGCTCGTTACGCCTCTCGATACCTTCGGTGAGCGCTACCCCGGTCTCGAGGACACCCGTTGCGGCGCCGTCTCTGGAGCCGACCACGACGCGCTCAGGATCGCCGCTCAGCAGACGAACGAGCTCACCTCCTGGACGAGCGCAGGCACCCGATACCTGCTCGTCTTCCGCCCGCTCCTGCCCGAAGAGCACGGCTGCTGAGCATCGCGTAGGCTCTCAGGCTCCGAGGCGACCGACGCCGCGGAGACAGGGGGACCCATGGCGACTCGAACACTCGCCCGTTTCTTGCTGGCACCGATGATGGCCGTCGCGCTCGCCGCCTGCGGCGACGATGGCGGCGACGGCGGGAACGGTGCCGACGCCAGCACCGACGCCGACGTGAACGCGACGGTGGCAGACTTCTCCATCACGCTGGATCCAGGATCTGTGGCGGCCGGCGAGGTCACGTTCTCCATCGCCAACGACGGGCTTTCCACGCACGAGTTCGTCGTGTTCAAGACGGACCTGGCTCCCGACGCCCTCCCCGTCGATGGAGGCGTCGTTCCCGAGGACGACCCCTCGCTCACGAACGCTGGGGAGGCCGAGGACATCGGTTCGGGCTCGGAAGTCTCCCTGGCCCTCACGCTGGATGCCGGCAGCTACGTCGTGATCTGCAACGTGCCCAGCCACTACGAGGCCGGGATGCGGACCGCGCTCACGGTCGCGTAGGGGTCACGGCCTCTGGGGAGGTGGGTCTACCCGAAACGCAGTAGCCCCCTTTAGTCATCTCCATAGTCAAGTCGCACCGCTCGGCTGCCGATACCCCAGTTGCCACAACCAGAAGGGAACGGAGTGACGGCCGAACAGACCGGGCACGACGACGCTACGCGGTTCTCGGTACTCGACGCCGTGAGCCGCGCGCTGTCGCAATCGGAGGGCATCGCCGAGCAGGCGCCGGAGATGTTGAGGGCGCTGACCGACGAGCTCCGCAAGGCCGACGACGAGCTGCGCGAGGCCAACGCGAAGTACCGATCGCTCGTCGAGCAGATCCCCGCGATCGTCTACCTCGACGTGGCCGACGAGAGCATGTCGACGTCGTACGTGTCCCCTCAGATCGAGGAGCTGCTCGGCATCACGGCCGACGAGTACATCACCGATCCCGACCTCTGGTACAAGCACCTCCACCCGGACGACAAGGAGCGCGCGCTCAACACCTACCTTGAGGGACGAGAGGCGGGATCGCCGTTCACCTTCGAGTACCGACTCGTGTCACGCGACGGGACGGTCAGGTGGTTCCGTGACAGTGCGGTAGTCGTGAAGGATGAGGAGGGCAACCCTGCTTTCATCCACGGCGTGATGCTCGACATCACCGAGCGCAAGATCGCCGAGGAGCAGGTCGCGTTCCTCGCTTACCACGACAAGATGACCGGTCTGCCGAACCGAGCCATGTTCGAGGAGCTGCTCGAGCTGTCGATAGCCCGAGGGCGCCGGCACGGCCAGTCCGTCGCCGTGCTGTACACCGACCTCGACGACTTCAAGCTCGTGAACGACAGCCTCGGGCACGAGATGGGCGACGAGCTCCTCCGGGAGCTCGCGGAGCGGCTGCGCGAGGCCACCCGCGAGACCGACCTGGTGGCGCGTCAGGGTGGGGACGAGTTCCTGCTCCTGCTCGCCGACCTCGAGCCCACGCCGGCGTCGCCGCTTCCAGGCGATACGAACGGCGCGCTCCTCGTGGCGGAGTCGGTGGCCGTTCGGATCCAGGACGCGCTGAGGGAACCCTTCGTGTTGAAGGGCACGGAGGTCTACGTCTCGGCGAGCATCGGGATCAGCATGTTCCCCAACGACGCCAACGATGCCGCGACGCTCCTCAAGAACGCAGACGTCGCGATGTACCAGAGCAAGAAGAACGGCCCGGGCGGCTACGCCTTCCACACCGACGACAGCGTCGATGCGCTAACCAAGCTCTCGTTCACGACGAGACTGCGGAAGGCCGTCGAGAACCAGAACTGGATGCTCCACTACCAGCCGCTGATCGACCTCCAGACCGGCGACATGTATGGGGTCGAGGCACTGATCCGCTGGCAGGACCCCAACGGCGGACTCGTGCCGCCCGGCGAGTTCATCCCGCTGGCGGAGGAGATGGGGCTGATCGAGGCGATCGGCGACTGGGTCGTCGAAGAGTTCGCACGACAGGACCGCGCGTGGAGGGCGGAGGGCCTGGAGCTCGAGATCGGCTTCAACCTCTCGCCGCGGCAGCTCTGGCAGCCCGACATCGCGGACAAGGTCGTCTCGCGCCTGCGCGAGTGCGACGTGGACCCATCCCGGATCGTCGTGGAGATCACCGAATCGACGGCGATGACCGACCCCGACCGGACCCAACGGATCCTGGCCGACCTGCATGCGAGGGGACTGCGCCTTGCGATCGACGACTTCGGCACCGGCTACTCGTCGCTTTCCCGGCTCCAGCACATGCCGGTCGACATCCTGAAGATCGACCGCTCGTTCGTGCGCGACGTGCATACCGACCAGAGCTCGGGGAGCATGGTCTCGGCGATCATCGCACTCGCCGGTTCGCTCGGGCTCCAGCCGCTGGCGGAGGGCATCGAGACCGAGGACGAGTGGCGGTTCCTGGTGGACCGCGGCTGCCGCCTCGGGCAGGGGTTCCACTTCAGCAAGCCGGTCCCCGCGAGCGATATCCTCGCGCAGTACCGCCGCTCGGGTCTCGCCGTCATCGAGGGCCTCGGGGCCTAGCGACCGCTCACCCTCAGGGGTGAGCCGGATCCCACCACCACGGGTGATGCGCCGCGCTGGCGCGCGCCCGAAACTCCCAACGTGGACCCCACGTCCCTGTCCGCGCTGCCCGCGTCCAGGGCTCGCTGCCCGCTGTGCGGGAGCTTCCTGGTCGCCCTGTGGGATCCCGGTGCGCGCGAAACGCTAGGGTGCCCGAACCCCGTATGCCACGTCGACGACGACCCCTCGGACTGGCTCGTCTTCGAGGAGTGACCGATCCCGGCCGGGCACTTCCAGGGCTGACGTACGATTACGGCCGCATGGCCTTCGCATCGAACGAGATCGACGCCGAGAACCGGCTCCTGCACCGGGTGATCGAGACGATCTCCTCGAGCCTGGACCTCGAGGTCGTGCTCCAGCAGACGATCGAGCTCGTCCTCGAGGCGACCCGGGGCGATGCTTGCTTCCTTCACCTGTGGGACCCCGAGCGAAGCGTCCTCACCCTTCGGGCCGCCTCCGAGGGCTTCGAAGACGTCGTGGGAACCGTCGAGCTCCGGCCCGGTGAAGGAGTGGCGGGGTGGGTGGCGGAGCATCGCGAGGTCGTCGTGATCCCCGAGGGCAAGATGCGGGACCCCCGCTACAAGTACATCCCCGAGCTCAGAGGGGAGGAGTTCACATCGCTCCTTTCCGTGCCGCTCGTATCTCGCTCGGGCTCGCTCGTGGGGGTCTTCAACGTCCACGCGCGCGACCGCCGGGACTTCTCCGACCGCGACGTCGAGTTCCTGCGAAGCACGTCGTCGCTGGTCGCCGCCTCGCTCGAGAACGCGAACCTCTACCACGCGCTGGAGGAGAAGGAGCAAGCGCTGGAGGACGTGGTCCGCCGCACGATCGACGCCCAGGAAGACGAACGCCGGCGGCTCGCCACTGAGATCCACGACGGGGTGACCCAGCAGCTCATCTCGGTCTGGTACAGGCTACAGGCGGCTCGCCGGCACCTGCCCGGGGGATCCGGCCGCGTCGACGCCGAGCTCGAGCGGGCGCAGACGCTCGTCGACTCGGCTCTCGACGAGGCGCGCGTGGCGATCCACGACCTCCGCCCGGCGATGCTCGACGATCTCGGCCTTGGTCCGTCGATACGGGCGCTCGCCCCGCGGTCGCTCGCGGAGGGAACTGAGATCGAGCTGACCGTCGACGACGACATCTCGCTCCCCTCACACCAGGAGGTCGCCCTCTACCGGATCGCCCAGGAGACGCTGTCGAACGTCCGGCGGCACGCCGACGCCTCGTGTGTCGAGATCGCTCTCTCGCGGGACGGCGACCGCGTCTCGATGCGGATCGCCGACGATGGGCGGGGGTTCGATCACTCTCCAACCAACGCGACCGCCACCTCGTTCGGCCTCATCGGAATCTCCGAACGCGCGGCCCTGCTCGGCGGTCGCCTGCGCGTCGAGAGTGCGCCGGGCATGGGAACGGCAATAGAGGTGGAGCTGCCTATCAGGGCCGAGGACCGCGCGTGAGCGATGTCATCCGCGTCGTGATCGTGGACGACCACCGCGTGGTCCGAGAGGGGCTGCGGGCGATGCTTGACGACGTCGAGGAAGTCGAGATAGTCGGGGAGGCGGAGGACATGGACGGCGCTCTCGCCGCGGTCGAGGGCGCCGCGCCGGACGCCGTTCTTCTCGACCTGCGCCTGGCCGGCGAGAGCGGGCTCGATGTGTGCCGTGCGATCGCTGAGCGCCACTCCGACGTGCACGTCGTCTTCCTGACGGTGTACGAGGACGAGCAGTACGTTTTCGAGGCGCTCCGCGCGGGTGCCCGCGGGTACATGCTGAAGAAGGCCTCGCCCGAGGATATCGTCCGGATACTGCAAGCGGTTCGCAACGGCGAGGTCGTGATCGACACGTCGCTCGGCGGACAGATCGCGCTCCGGGCGTCCGCGATGCGGACCGGGGACTTCTGGCCCGGCGCGCACGTCGGCCTCACGCGTCGCGAAAGCGACGTCCTCCAACAGCTCGTGAAGGGCCTGAACAACAAGACGATCGCCGAGACGCTCTTCATCAGCGAGGACACGGTGAAGACGCACGTGCGCGCGATCCTCCGCAAGCTCGGGGTGAAGGATCGCGCGGGTGTGGTTTCGTACGCTCTGCGAAATGGGCTGGCGAGCTAGAACCGCGTCAGAACCTGCGGGCGGTCCGCCTGCGGAGGCCGGAACGGCGCCCGCCGGGCGAACGCGAGTAGACGACCCGCGGGGGCACGACCTTCATCCCCTCCTCCTGGAACTCCTCGTGCAGGTCCAGTCGTGCGGCCATCCGACCGACGTCGGCCTGCTGGTCGGGCGCGACGAGAGTGACGCCCGTCCCGCTCCGCCCGGCGCGGGCGGTGCGGCCCACGCGGTGTACGTAGCCCTTGTCGTCTCCTGGGGGATCGAAGTTGATCACGTGGCTGATCCGCTCGAGGTCGAGACCGCGGGCGGCGACGTCGGTCGCCACGAGGACATCGACCTTGTGCGAATCGAACCTGGCCAGCGCACGCTCGCGCGCCTTCTGGGTCATGTCACCGTGCATAGCCTCGGCGCGGACCCCTCGGTCGAGGAGCTTGCGCACGAGCCTGTCGGCGCCGCGTTTCGTGCGAACGAACACGAGCGCTAGCTCGCGGTCCTTGTGGAGCAGCTCGACGAGCGCGTCGACCTTTCCCGACGCCGGCACCGGGATGAAGCGGTGGTCGACCTCGAGCACGGTCTTGGCCTCGCTCGCCGTCTCGTGGCGCACGGGGTCTCGCGTGTACGCCTGGGCGAGCCGGCCCGCCGCACCGTCGAGGGTCGCCGAGAAGAACATCGTCTGACGCTCCGTCGGCAGTCGGCGCACGATCTTGTCGACCTGCGGATGGAAGCCCATGTCGAGCATCCGATCGGCCTCGTCCACGACTAGGATCCGCACGCCGTCGAGTCGCACCATCTTCCGCGTGGCGAGGTCCTCGCAGCGACCGGGCGTCGCGATCAGGACGTGCGCGCGCCGCACGCCCTTGTCCTGCTCGCGAACGCTCACGCCGCCGTAGGCGAGCCCGACGCGCAGGCCGCGGGCGGCGGCGATATCAGCGAATTCGTCGGCAACCTGCACCGCTAGCTCTCGGGTCGGGACGAGCACGAGCGCGGCCGGCCTACGACCGTCACCCGGCTCGAGCCGCTGGACGATCGGGATCGCGAACGCGAGCGTCTTGCCCGAGCCGGTCTGAGAACGCGCGAGCACGTCGCTCCCGGCGAGCGCGTCGCGGAGAACGAGCGATTGGATCTCGAACGGGGCAAGGATGTCGCGTCGCTCCAGGGTGTCGACGAGCGCGCGCGACACGCCGAGGTCGAGGAAGGTGGTCACAGGGTTCTGCTCCTTCTGCGGCGGGAGCGCCGCGTCTTCCGGGGGAGGTCGCGACCGCTCGAACCGCCGGAAGGGGGAGCCGAGGAACGAAACCTCACGGGACGGCACCGCGCCGTCCGTCGCCTCAGCGTACCACCTCTAGAGCTCGAAAGCCCCCGTGGAGCGCGTCGACCACGTGGGAGACGATTAGGAGTTGCGCGAGTGCGAGCGCCTCGCTTCGGCGCTCCTCGCCGGTCGCATGTAGGTACAGGCCGAGCCGATCGCGAAGGAGCCCGGCGTCGGGGTGCATCCTTCGCCAGACGATCTGCGCGACGTCGCCGCCGACGCCGGGCGGGCAGCCGCCATCGACCTCGAGGATCTCGGCCGGGTGCCCGAGGGCGCGGTCGAGGAAGCGCCGCACCGGCTCGTAGCCGTACCGGCGGAGCGTTCCGACCAACTCGTCGAGCGGGGGGTGCGGCAGCGTGGGCCGGAGCACGATCCGAGCGCCGAGGTTCGCGTAGGCCTTCACCGTCGACTGCCGGTGGAAGGAGAGGACCAGGTCGGCGAAACCACGCTGCGGGCGCACGAACCGGGCTGCGTCGGTCTCGCGCCGGCGCAGCTCCGCGACGACCTCCTCGATCAGGTAGCCTCGCGTCGCGCAGTCACGCTCGATCTTCCAACGGTGCCGCAACTCCTCTTCGGGATCCAGGTACACCTTGACGTCGAAGCACTCGCGGAGCGCTCGCGCGTGGAAAGGCAGGAGCCCCTCGACGATGACGACGTCGCGCGGCTCGACGTGCTCGGCCGGGCGGACCTCGCCGGTGCCATGGTCGTAGACCGGCTTCAGCACCGGCTCGCCGAGTGCAAGCAGCCGCAGGTGCTGCGCCACGATATCGAGGTGATTCGCCGCAGGGTCCAGCGAAGTGAGACCGAGCTAGGCGCGGGTCTTCCGGTCGAAGCGGTGGTAGTCGTCGAGGCTGACGCGCACCACGCGCCCGGGCCCGAGGATCCACTCGATCCCCTCGGCGAGCGTCGTCTTGCCCGACGCGCTGTCGCCGGCCAGTCGCAGAAGTACCGGGCGGGATCCGGCCGAGGAGGCGCGCGCGGCGCCGACCTCCGATGCCGCGACGGCCATGCACGGATGCTATGTACGCCCCGAGACCCGGCCAACACCGGGCGGGGGGACTCTGGTGGAGAACCTCGCCTCACCATCCCGGGTGAGCGCGTGCGTGTAGGCTGGCGCCGCCGCAAGGCAGGAAGGCGAAGAGGTGGACAGGAAGGACCTCTGGAACGATCTCGCCGCTCAGTTGAGCGTCGACGCGATCCGCGCTACCACGCTGGCCGGTTCGGGCCACCCCACGTCCTCGATGTCGGCCTCACACCTGCTCGCCGTCCTCGTGGCCGACCATCTCCGCTACGACGTCGCCGACCCGAACAACGCTTCGAACGACCGGCTCGTCCTGTCAAAGGGCCACGCGTCGCCGCTCCTCTACGCGGTCCTCAAGGCGGTCGGCGCGCTCACCGACGAGCAGCTGCTGTCCCTGCGCAAGATGGGAAGCCCGCTCGAGGGCCACCCCGCCCCTGTGCCTGGCATGCCCTGGGTCGACCTGGCGACGGGGTCGCTCGGCCAGGGCCTCGCCGCGGGGCTCGGCATGGCCTTGGCGATGCGCATGGACGGCCTCCCCGGCCGCGTGTGGGTCGTGATGGGCGACTCCGAGATGGCCGAGGGAAGCGTTTGGGAGGCGATGGAGACGGCCGCCTTCCACGGGGTCGCGAACCTCGTTGGCGTCCTCGACATGAACCGTCTCGGCCAGCGGGGCCCGACGATGCTCGAGTGGGACGCCAAGGCCTACGCGCGCAGGGCCGAGGCGTTCGGCTGGCCCGGGATAGTCGTGGACGGGCACGACGTCGAGGCGATCGACGCCGCTTACCGCGAGGCCGAAGGCCGCGGCGCTCCCGCGCTCGTGATCGCCCGAACCGAGAAGGGACACGGCGTCTCGTTCCTCGCGAACCGGGAGGGCTGGCACGGCAAGGCGCTGTCGGGCCAGCAAGCGGGGCAGGCGATCGACGAGCTCGGCGGCGAGCGGTCGGTCTCGGTCACGCCGCTCGTGCCGAAGCCGGCCCTGACGAAGCCAGCGCCGCCCGAGAACGCGCCCAAGCCCGCGTACACCGAGGGCATACCCACGCGGAAGGCGTTCGGCGAGACGCTTGCATGGCTCGGCAGGACGCGCGGCGACGTCGTAGTGCTGGACGGTGAGGTCTCCAACTCAACCTACACCGAGGACTTCGAGAAGGTCGCGCCCGAGCGATTCATCGAGATGTTCATCGCCGAGCAGGCGATGATCGGTGCGGCCGTCGGCCTGCAAGCGCTGGGGAAGATCGCGTTCGCCGCGACCTTCGGTGCGTTCCTCACGCGGGCGTACGACTTCGTGCGGATGGCGGCGATCAGCCGCGCGAACCTGCGGCTCTGCGGTTCCCACGCGGGTGTCTCGATCGGCGAGGACGGCCCCTCGCAGATGGCGCTCGAGGATCTCGCGATGATGCGGGCGGTGCGCGGTTCGACTGTGCTCTATCCCGCCGACGCGAACTCGACGGTGAAGCTCGTCGCGCAGATGGCCGACCTCGAGGGCATCTCCTACATACGCACGACGCGCGAGAAGACCCCCTGCCTGTACTACCCGGACGAGCCGTTCCCGATCGGCGGGAGCAAGATAGTGAGGGAGGGCCACGCCGACCGCGTCACCCTCGTCGGTGCCGGAATCACTCTCTTCGAATCGATCAAGGCCGCCGAAACGCTTGCGACCGAAGGGATCCCGGTCCGCGTGATCGACGCCTTCAGCGTGAAGCCGATCGACGCGGCCACGCTCCGACGGGCGCTCGACGAGAGCGGGCTCCTCGTCGTCGTCGAGGACCACTGGGTCGAGGGGGGCCTCGGCGACGCCGTTCTCGACGGGCTCGCGGCCACCGGTCCGCTGACCGGCCGGGTGATCAAGCTCGCGGTGACGGCCATGCCCGGCTCCGGCACCCCAGAAGAGCTGCGCGATTGGGCTGGGATATCGGCAGCGAAGATCTCCGCCGCTGTCCGCGCGGCGCTGGACTAGGCGATCTTCGCGACCTGGAGCTCGCCGCTCTGGATCCGCGCGGTGATCTCCTTGGCAGGCACCGGTCTGCCGAAGAAGAAACCCTGCCCGAGCTGACACCCGAGCGTGGCGAGGAACCGCGCTTCGTCCTCGGTCTCGATCCCTTCCGCGAGGGTCGCCTTGCCGAGACCGCGGCCGAGCTGCACGAACGCCGCGACGATGCTCGCGGCCTCGGGCTCCTGGTGCACCCCAGAGACGAACGAGCGGTCGATCTTCAGGACGTCGACCGGCAGGTTCCGCAGCCGCCAAAGCGACGAGTAGCCGGTTCCGAAGTCGTCGATCGCAAGCCGCAGCCCTACGGAGTGCAGCTCCCAGAGCACGTACTGCGCGCGCTCCGGATCCTTCATCGCCGAGGACTCCGTGATCTCGACCACGACCCGGCGAGGGTCGACCTCGCCCTCGTCGAGCCTACGGATGATGCGGTCGACGAGATCGGGCTGCCAGAACTGCCGTGCCGAGAGGTTGAACGAGAGCTCTCGGAGCTCGACGCCATCCTCTCGCCAGTCTCGGTCGTTGCGGACCAGTTCGCTCACTCCCCAGTCGCACAGCGCGCCTATCAACCCCAGCTCCTCGGCGAGCGGGATGAACTCGCCCGGCATGATCAGCTCCCCGGCCGGGTCCTTCCAACGGATCAACGCCTCGACGCCGAGGATCTGACCCGACCCGAGGTCGACGATCGGCTGGTAGTGCTGCTCCCAATGCCTGCCCTCGACGGCGCGACGGAGCCGGGTAACGAACGAGAGCTTCGTGAGCGACTCGAGCGTCCCCGCCGAGCTCACGACGTAGCCACCGGGGCCGCTCCGCTTGCTGTTGTACATGGCGGTCTCGGCGTTCTGGAGGAGCCTGGCCACATGGTCCGCATCCAGCGGACAGACGCTGATCCCGATGCTCGCCGAAACGAACACCTCGGTGCCCTCGAGCTCGAACGGGACGCGGAGGGACTCCATGACCCGCCCGGCCACCGCCTCCGCCGTCAGCAGGGACGCGTCGACGTCGCCCGCCCCGCCGCGCTCGAGGTCGCCGAGCAGCAGCAGGAACTCGTCGCCCCCACGCCGGGCCACCAGGTCGGTCTCCCGCGTTACGTCGGCCAGGCGGGCCGCCATCGCGCGGATCAGGTCGTCGCCGGCGCGATGCCCGAGGCTGTCGTTCACCAGCTTGAAGTCGTCGAGGTCTACCCACAGGACCGCGACGGCCAGCTCGTGGCGGTTGGCGCGGCTCACCGCCCGTTCCAGGAACTCCTCGAACATCGCCTGGTTCGGCAGGCCTGTCAGCTTGTCGTGGTAGGCGAGGAACGCGGCCTGCTCCTCCGCCTTCTTCTGCTCCGTGATGTCCTGCATCACGCCCTGGGACCAGCGGGCCGTCCCGTCCGCGTCGCGCACGATGACGGCCTCGTCGCGTATCCAGGCGACCTTCCCGTCGCGCGCGATGAGGCGGTACGTCTGGGCGTACGGCTCCCCGGTCTCGTTGTGTCTCGCGTTCGCCGCGAGCGCCCGCTGTCGATCCTCCGGATGGAGCAGCTTCGGCCAGAACTCCGGGTCGCTCATCCACTCGCTCTGCGAGTAGCCGAGGATGGACTCGACCTGGGGGCTGATGTAGACGGTCGTCCCGATCTCGTTCAGCTCGTCGACGTAGGTGATCGCCGGGATGTTCTCAACGAGCGTCTGGAAGCGCTCCTCGGCCTCCACGCGCGCCGACTCGCTGCGCTGCCGCTCGATCGCGGCGCCGAGCGTGCCGCCCGCGACGCGGAGCGCGTCGAGCTCGGGGGCCTCCCAGGCGCGGTCGCCGACGCAGTCGTCGAACCCGATGAACCCCCACCAGTGCTCGCCGACGAATATCGGCACGCACGCGATCGAGCGTATGCCCTCGGACTCGAGGTCGGCCCGCTCCTGTCCCTCGAACGCCGCGGCGACCCCGTGCAGCGGCCGGCCGGCGGACAGCGCCTCGAGGTACGTCGGGAAGTCGGGCAGGTAGGGCACGTCGTGATTGTCCGAATCCTCGAGCGTCGGCTCGATCCCCGGAGCCGCCCATTCGAAGCACTGATCCATGAGCAGCGACCCGTCCGAACGCTCCTTGTTCTGGAAGACGTAGACGCGGCTCACACCCGTCGCCTCCCCCAGACGCGCAAGCACATCCTGCACGGCCGGCCCCGGGTCGCCCTCGCGCAGGAAGCGCTCCGCGGCGAACGCGGTCGCCGCGAGAACCCCCTCCCTGGCACGGATCGAGTGCCTCTGCCGCCGGAAGGCGCGGAACGCCGGCACGACGATAGGTAGAAGGGCCAGGTACAAGGCCGCGAGCAGCAAGACGTTGTACCGCTCCGAGGTAAGCGAGACCCCGCCGGCCGTCGAGACGCCGATGACCAGCGCGGTGGGAACGAGCGCCACCAGCACGGCGACGGCGATGCGGATGGCGGAGCCCTCAGCCGAGCCGCTCCGATCGTGGTTCATGCTCCATAGCGGTATCGGTAGGCCTCGAGGGGGCCTGTAGCAGGCACGGCGAGCGAGCGGCCTGCTACGCTTGGCCCGTGGCGGACTATCGCGAGATCATCCACGAGCGCCTCTACCTGCGCGTTCCGGGCACCGACAGGCTCCGTAGGACGGCCGCCGGCCGCCTGAAGCACCTGCTCGCGAACGGCTGGCGCGAGATAAACAGGGAGCAGCATGCCGATCACGTGCAAGTTCGACTCGAGCGAACCGGTCACGCCCCCCTCGTGACCCGCCTCCCCAGGCACGAGAAGGAGCGGATCGAGCGCCGGCGCCCCCGCGAGGGCGGCCGCGGCGGTCCCCGCCGCTAGCCCACAGACCAACCCACCGCCGAACATCCTTCGGTTTCGACGCTGTTCTACCGGACGAACTGCGGGTACACTACTTCCAGAGGTAGGATCCGTCCGACAGGTTCCCACCGTTTCTGCGTGCGTAGGCCGGACTACTCTGGAGGTTCGATGAGCGACGAGCAGGCGACCGTCCGCCCGGCGCACCGGCAGGCGAGAGCGCACGCCGCAGAGCAGCCGTTCGAGTACCCGCTCAAGCGGGAGTTCGTCGAGCCCGACTGGACGCGCCTGCCCGGATACGCGGACGTCACCGCCGGGCAGTGGGAGAGCGCCCAGTGGCAGCGTGCCCATACGGTGAAGAACCTGAAGGAGTTCAAGGAGGCCCTCGGGGACTCCCTCACCGACGAACTCCTCGAGGACATCGCACACGACCAGACCGAGCGGGCCACCATGTCGATGCTCATCCCCCCGCAGATGATCAACACCCTGAACGAGCTGGACCTGCGGGACGACCCCGTCCGCCGCTACATGGCTCCCGCGTTCTCCGAGAGGGAGACCGAGTGGACGAGCCACCCGATGGCCTCGCGCGACTCGCTACACGAGGCCGACATGTGGGCCGTCGAGGGGCTCACTCACCGCTACCCCACCAAGGTGCTCGCCGAGATGATCTCGACGTGCCCCCAGTACTGCGGACACTGCACGCGAATGGACCTCGTCGGCAACGACACGGCGC
The DNA here is from genome assembly GCA_035288045.1 of Actinomycetota bacterium. GTDB lineage: Bacteria > Actinomycetota > UBA4738 > UBA4738 > HRBIN12 > DATEBA01. The sequence continues at coordinate 26,077 of DATEBA010000005.1, read as the reverse complement.
AGATCCTCAAGTACAAGTTCGAGATGAAGCAGCAGGAACGCTGGGACGCGATGCTCGACTACCTGCGTCGCACCCCGATGGTTCGCGACGTGGTGGTCTCGGGTGGCGACGTGGCGAACCTGCCGATAAAGCGGCTCGAGGACTTCATGATGAAGCTCCTCGACATCGAGAGCATCCGCGACGTCCGCTTGGCAACCAAGGGGCTGATGGGCATCCCGCAGCACTTCCTACAGGACGAGGTGCTCGAGGGCTTGGAGCGGATGGCCGAGAAGGCGCACGGCCGAGGCGTCGAGCTGGCCGTCCACACCCACGTGAACTGCGCTCAGCAGGTGACCCCGCTCGTGGGCAAGGTCGTCCGCAAGCTCCTCGACATGGGCTACCGTGACGTCCGCAACCAGGGGGTGCTCCTGCGCGGGGTGAACGCGAGCACGAACCAGTTGCTGGAGCTGTGTTTCATGCTTCTCGACCACGCGCAGATAATGCCGTACTACTTCTACGTCTGCGACATGATCCCCAACGCCGAGCACTGGCGAACCTCGGTTTGGGAGGCGCAGGAGCTGCAGCACTCGATCATGGGCTACCTCCCGGGCTTCGCGACGCCGCGCGTGGTCGTCGACGTCCCGTTCGTCGGCAAGCGCTGGACCCAGCAGCTCGTCGAGTACGACCACGTGAAGGGCATCTCCTACTGGACCAAGAACTACCGGACAGGCATCGAGTACGACGACCCCGAGGCGCTGGCTCGGAGGTACCCCTACTACGACCCGATCTATACCCTCCCCGAGGAGGGGCAGGAGTGGTGGCGCGAGCAGACGCGCCGGGGTGAGCTGGAGCTGACGACCGTCTGAGCCTCAGGTGAACAGGCACGCCGCCAAGTGCTCGGGGGACCGTGCCTGTTTCGCGGCGCGGAGGGCGGGATCCTCCATGGAGCAGATGTCCTGCGCCACCGGGCACCGAGGGTGGAATCGGCAGCCCGGCGGCACGTCGATCGGGTTCGGGGTCTCTCCCCTAAGGATCTGAGCCCGGCTCCGCTCGCGGGGGTCCGGCTTGGGGACCACCGACATGAGCGCCTTCGTGTACGGATGCTGGGGGTTGGTGACGACTTCTCGAGACGGGCCTTCCTCGACGATCCGCCCGAGGTACATGACCGCGATGCGGTCCGCGAAGTGCGCGGCGGTCGACAGGTCGTGGGTGATCATGAGAACCCCGAGACCGCCGTCGCGGAGACGGTCCAGGAGCACCAGCACGCCGGCTCGAACCGAGACGTCCAGCATCGAAACGGGCTCGTCGGCGACAAGCAGCTCCGGCTCGAGCACGAGCCCGGCCGCGATGGCGACGCGCTGGCGCTGGCCGCCGGAGAGCTCGTGAGGGTAGCGGTCGAGGAAAAGGTCCGGCGGTGTGAGGCCTACACGTTCGAGAGCGGTGACAACGCGGAGCCGGCGGTCCTCCTTAGAGCCGCCAAGCCCGTGGATCAGGAGCGGCTCCTCGACCGTCCGCCACACCCGGAAGCGCGGGTCCAGGGACTCGTAGGGGTCCTGGTAGATGATCTGCATCCTCCGCCGGAGCGGTCGCAGCGCGCCGTGCGAGAGCCTCGAGATCTGCTCGCCGTCCAGGCGGATCGAACCCGCCTCAGCGTCGACCAACCTTAGGATCGCGTGCGCGGTCGTGGTCTTGCCGCAGCCGGATTCCCCAACGAGCGCGAGCATCTCGCCCCTCTCGAGGGAGAACGAGACACCCTCGACCGCGTGCACCCGTCGCTTGGGTCTACGGGCGAGCGTGCCGACGATCCCGCGCGGCACAAGGTAGCGAACCACGAGGTCCTCCACCTCCAGGAGCGACGTCACGACGACGCCTCCGCGTAGGATGGGTCGTTCAGGTGGCATGCCGCGAGGTGACCGCCGGTGACGTCGCGAAGCTCCGGCCAGACGCTTCCGCACGGCTCGAAAGCTCGGTCGCACCGAGGCCGGAAGGGACAGCCCTCTAGCGACCGGTCCAGGCGGGGCGGGACCCCGGGGATCGAGACCACCTCGGTCTCGCCGAGGAGATCCGGGACCGCGCGGAACAGCAGCCGCGTGTAGGGGTGGCGTGGAGAGTGGTACAGCGCGTCGACCGTTCCCATCTCGACGATCTCACCCGCGTACATCACGGCTCCCCGCTCGCACACCTCTGCGACTACGGGAAGGTCGTGGGTCACGAGCGCGAGCGTCAGCCCGAGCTCGGTCGTTAGCGACACGAGTAGATCGAGGATCTGCGCCTGGACCATCACGTCCAGCGCGGTCGTCGGCTCGTCAGCCAGCAGCACCTTCGGCTCGCACGCGAGCGCCATCGCGATCGCCGCCCGCTGGCGCATCCCGCCGGAGAACTCGTGGGGATATCGGTCGGCTCGAGCGGCGGGGATCCCGACCAGCTCGAGCAGCTCGCCCGCGCGCGTTCGCGCGTCTGCGCCCTGGGCGATCTCGTGCAACTCCATAGGCTCGACGATCTGCGAGCCCACGGTCTTCACGGGGTTGAGAGCGTTCATTGCACCCTGAAAGATCATCGAGACATCGACCCAGCGGCGCGGCCGGATCGAGGATTCACCTCCGACCAGAAGATCCTTGCCCTCCAACAAGATCGTCCCCGACACCGTTGCGTTGGGCGGGAGCAACCCCATCAGGGCAAGGATCGAGGTCGTCTTTCCGCAACCTGACTCCCCGACGAGTCCGAAACGCTCTCCCGGCGCGAGCGAGAAGCTAACCCCGCGAACCGCGTGGAGAGTGCCGCCATGCGGCAGATCGAACCAGACGTTCAGGTCCGCGACGGAAAGGACCGGGTCGCTCACCCCTGCTCCGGACGGCGGATCCGGAACCCGCGCGCCGCGAGGAAGGACACCCGAAGACGCGGGTTCAAGGCGTCCTCGAGCGCCTGCCCGATCAGCGTGCAGGAGAGGATGACCAGCGCGACGCACACACCCGGCGGCACGATCGCCCACCACGCGCCCGCCGACACGGCCGAGGCGTCCGTGGCGTTCTTGATCATCTTCCCCCACGAGATGACGCTCGGATCGGACAGGCCGAGGTACGCGAGGGCGGTCTCGTTGAAGATCGCGACCGCGATCGTGAGCACGATGTTCGCGACGATCAGCGGCTCGATCTGCGGCAGCACGTGCCGAAGGATCGTGTGGAAGTGACCCGCGCCGAGAGCCCGGGCTCGTTTCACGTACACGCGCTCGCGCACGCTCTTCACCTGCGCCCGGATCACCCGGGCCGTCCAGGTCCACAGAAGCAGCCCGATGATGAGGATGATGTGCCACAGGCTCTGTCCCCAGATCGCGGCGATCACGATCATGAGGGGGACGTCGGGGATGACGAGGAAATAGTCGGTCACCCGCATCGCCACCATGTCCGTCCGTCCGCCGAAGTACCCCGCGACGATCCCGACTACCGAGCCTAGGAATATCGCGATCGCCGTCGAGCCGAAACCCACCAAGAGAGAAGCTCGCGCGCCGTGCATGAGTAGCGACAGGATGTCGATCCCGCCGTCGTCGAGGCCGAGCGGATGTCCCGGAGACGGGGGGTCGAACGTCGAGCCGACCCTTTCATGCACACGCGACGGCGCTATGACCGGCGCCAGGATCGCGATCAGCACGAAGGCCGAGAGCACGGTGAGCCCCACGAGGGTCGCCGGTCGCTCGCGGAGGATCGACCAGACGGTGCGACGGCGTTCCTCGACCGCACCGACGACGACCCCGGGCTCCTCCAGGAGCGTGCTCACTCCTTGATCCTCGGATCCAGCCGGAAGTACAGGAGGTCCGCGACGTAGTTGGCTAGCACGACGGCGAGCGTGAAGACGAGGAAAGTCCCCTGGAGCATGGGGTAGTCGCGCGCCCGGACGGCGTCGACGATCGCCCGCCCGATCCCGGGCCATGAGAAGACCTCCTCGACGAGGATCGAGCCGGCGACCACGTACCCCAGGGAGAGCGCCATCAGGGTGGTGATCGGCAGCAGCGCGTTCCGGAGTGCGTGCGCCCATACGATCCGGCGGTCGCGGAGCCCCTTCGCCCGCGCCGTGAGGATGTAGTCCTCCCCCAGCGTCTCCAGCATCGCCGAGCGCGACACGAGCGTGTACTCACCGTAGAGCACGAGCCCGAGCGTGAGCGAGGGCAGGATCATGTGCCTGGCGACGTCCAGCAGGTGCTCCACCGGCGAGGGGTCGAACAGGAACGGGTCGACCCGCCCCCCCGAGGGAAGCGTCCCGGCGAAGATCAGCAGCAGCATGAGTCCAAGCCACTGCGTCGGGAGCGAGTAGAAGAACAGCCCGAGGGAGACGCTCCCCGTATCGATCCAGGTCCCCCGCCTGTACGCAGCGATCACGCCGGTGAGGGTCCCGAAGCCGATCGCGAACAGGGTTCCGAGCAGGACCATCGGGATCGTGTTCACGAGTGCGCGTCCGAGCTCGGTGGTGACGGGCGTCTGGGACGCAAAGGACACGCCGAGGTTCCCGCGCGCGAGCTGCCCGAGGTAGATGAAGTACTGCTCGAGCTTGGGCTTGTCGAGACCGAAGTCGCGGGTGAGCTCCTCGCGGAGCTGATGCGTTGCCCCCGGGACCCGGGCGATGTTGGCGACCGCGGTCCCGGGGGCGGCCCGGAAGATCACGAAGTTGATCGTGGCCGCGACGAAGATCGTAACGAGCGCGAAGACCGTCCGCTTGACGACGTAGTCGATCCCCCGCACCCTGGCTCCGGACCTCCCGCTCCTGGGTTCGGGCCTACCCTACCTGGTGCACGTTCAGAAGCGTGAGCTTCGTCAGGTTGTTGTAGGAACCGAGCGGCGTAAAGACGAAGCCCTCCCACTCGGCGCTGTGGGCTTCGAGCATGTCGCGGTATTGGAGCATGATGTACGGCTTGTCCTCGTAGACGATCTCCTGCATCCGGTAGACGATCTCCTGCCGCGCCGCCTGGTCGACCGTCACGCCCTGCTCCTCGTAGAGCGCGTCGTACTCCTCGTTGCAGTAGCCGGTGTCGTTCCAGAACCCGAACTGCTCGCAGGTGAGCACGGAGAGGGCGAAGTCGGGGTCCTGCAACATGTACCAGTTCCAGATCGCGAGGTCGAAGCCGTCGTAGTCCACCCAGGTTGGGCCCGCGATCGCCACGAACAGAGCATCTGGGTCGAGCGACTTCTGGGACAGCTTCACCCCGATCTGCTCGAAGCCGCCCTGGATGATCTGGAACTCCCGGTCGGCGCCGACGACGTCGTTGGGAGTGAGGACCTCGTACTCCATCGGGTGGCCGTTAGCTATCCGCACCCCGTCCGGGCCCATCTCGTACCCGGCATCGTCCAGGATCCGGTTGGCCTCGTCGATGTCGTAGGCGATCGGCTCCAGGTTCGCGTTGTGCCACTCGCCCGACCCCGGTGGCACGAAGGTCGTCGCCGGGCTCCCGTGCCCGTCGAGCACGGTGTCCACCATCTCCTGGTAGTTGATCGCGTGCGCGAACGCGTCTCGCACCGCCGGGTCCAGGAGCTCCTCGTGGAGCGGCTTGTTCGAGTTGATGATGAAGTCGTCCTCGTTCAGGCCCTCGCCCTCCAGCACGACCAAGTCGGGGTTGGCCTTCACCGCGTCGTAGGCGGTGGCCGGCAGCGTCTCCACCGCGTCGATCTCGCCGTTCTGCAGTGCCGAGATCATCGCGTCGGTGTTCGTGTAGAACTTGAGACCGTAGCCGTCGATGTGCGGCTCCGGGCCGTAGAAACCCGGGTTCGCGCTGAACTGAGCGATGTCCCGCTTCTCGTAGTTGTCGAGCACGAACGCTCCGCCGGAGACGGTCGGATCGGCGTTCGTGAAGCGCTTCAGGTCCTTGCCGTCGTCGCCCTCGTGCTGGGACCACACGTGCTCCGGAAGGATCGGGATCTGCAGAAGCTGCGACAGAGCCCAACCCTCGTTGATGGGCTGCTCGTAGGAGACGACGACGGTGTTCTCGTCGGTCGCCTCGGCGCCGGTGATGTGCTTCGCGTACCCGGCCATGAGCCCGGTCGGCCCTGGGAAACGCACGATCAGGTTGAGCGTATAGGCGACGTCATCGGCCGTCAGAGGATCGCCGTCGGACCATGCGCCGCCCGACCGGGTAGCGAAGGTGATCGACGTGTTGTCGGGGGCCAGCTCCCAGCCGTCGGCGAAGTCGCCTGTGAACTCCAGGTTCTCGTCGTAGTAGACGAGGAAGGGGTAGATCTGCATGAACATGTTGTAGGCGTCCTGCTCGAACGCCACGAACGGGTTCAGCGAGTCGATGGTGGACGGAGAGCCGAGGCGGTAGATCCCGCCCTCGACCATTCCTCCCTCGGTCCCGTTGGTCCCGTCGGTCTCCTTCGTGCACGCGGCCGCGACAAGGGCCACCGAGACGGCCACCGCTCCGAGCCTGATCCATCTGCGCATCGAAGTACCTCCCTCTCGGACCGGCGCGAGCGCCGGCTTCCTCTCCTTGCTACGCGAGCGGCAGGGGTCGCGGGTTGCGGGTTCCGTTCCCACGCGCTCACCCCCGGGGGGGTCCCGCTCCCCGGCGCCGATCTGGGTACTTCTAGTCCCTAACCAAGCGCTTGGTCAAGTAGCGCAACAGCGTCGCCCGCGCGGCGTCTTCGAGCCCTGCCGGCGCTTCCTCGGCTGGGCCAGCCCGTCGGGCCGGACCAGGCGTTCGAAGAGCTGAGTGAGGATCCGGTCCGTCGCGAGCGACGGGTCGAACGACTGCTGCTGGACGAGGCCGTCGGCCGCGGTTGCGAATGCCTCCCCGAGGCTTCGGGCATCTAGGCCGGCGATCCCGAGCTCGTCCGCCAGCTCGCGGAAGAGCGTGACGAATGGATCCCGCCACCGCGCGTACTCGGCCGCCACACGTTTGCGGACCACCTCGTCCCGCATCCCGGACTGGTAGAGCGCGAAGTGCACGCGCATCACCTCGGTCGTCGCCGGTCGTGCCATCCAGGCGATCACCTCGCGCATCCGTTCCTCCGCGGTGCCCGGACCGTCGACCAGCTCCTCCAGCGGCTCGACCCAGTCGCGCCGGGCGTGGACGACGAGAGCGAGCATGAGGTCTCGCTTGTCCTTGAAGTGGTAGTGCACCATCCCGTGGGACACCCTTGCCAGCTCGGCAACCCGCCGGGTGGTGAAGCGCTCCACGCCCTCCGCGGCCAGTACGCGGCGAGCGGAATCGAGGATTCGGAGCCTCGTCTCGGCGGCCTTGACCGCCCGGGTCGTCGTCGTCGTGCTCGCCGGCATGGGCTCCATCATCCACCAGGCGGGGGCGGTCGCCTAGCCGGGGTTGTAGTAGGGGCCTAGCCGGGGTTGTAGTAGGGACAGTTGCGGTAGTCGAGGATGAGCTTGTCCAGCCGCGGCGGCTGCGTGAAATCGAACGCACCTGTGAGCGGGTCGGCCTGCGCGTCGCGCTCGGTCATCGGCTCGAGGCCGTGCAGCTGCTCGATGAACCGAAGGACCGAAGAGAACTCGTATAGGGTCGAATCGATGTAGCCGCCCTCGCGGTTGCCGCCCTGCCTCGCGTACGGCGAGATGATCAGCGCCGGCGTTCGAGGACCGAGTCCCATGACGTCGTAGTGGGGCGGAGGAACGTGGTCGTAGAAGCCGCCGAAATCGTCCCAGATGACGACGACGGCGATCGTCGGCCAGTGCTCGCTCTTCATCACGCCGTTCAGCTGCTGGACCGTCCAGTTCTCGCCCGCGCAGACGCTCGTCTTGTTACCCGGATGCTCGTTGATCCCCTCGGGCGGAACCAGCCAGGAGACCTGCGGGAGCTCACCCCGCCTGAGATCCTTCAGGAAGCGCTCCGGCGGTACGACCTTCTGCCACATCGGCCCGAAGCGAACGTGCTTCACGGCCTGGAGCCCGTTCATCCAGACGTCGGCGTTCGCGTAGTACTTCCAGCTGATCCCGTTCTCCTCGAGCTGGTCGGGAAGGACCGGGATGTCGAAGCACGTCCGGATGCGCTCCCAGTAGGGAGTGATCCTGTAGATCATGTTCGGCCAGTCGTCGGTGATGTTCTCCTCGTAGCGCATCACCTTCGCGATGTCCTTCTTGTTCATGTCCTCGAACGGGAAGCGCTCGGTGTACTCGTACGGGTCGTCGCAGTAGTTCCCCTGCGTGTCGGCGTTCGTCTTGTTGTCGACGACCCCGTTCGACTGCGCGGCGACCGTGTACAGGTGCTCGGGGAAAGTCGGCCCGTACATCGAGGTGAAGAAGTTGTCGGCCAGGACGAAGCGATCCGCGTAGGCCCAGTAGTTCGGGATCGAGTCACGGTCGTGCTGGACGTAGCCGGAGAGGTCCTGGCCCGCCCCGATCACGTTGAACCCGTTCATCTTGCCGCCGTTGATCGAGTACAGACCGGACACGTATCCGTGCGTGATGTCGTGAGGCTGGCGGTCGGGAGCGGGCTCGAGGGGAATGACAGCCCCGTCCTTGCAGCCCTGACCCGTGCAAGTGAGCGTCCCGCCCTCGGTCGTCCCCTCCGCGCCGGGGTACTTGCCGAAGTAGTGATCGAAGGTCCGGTTCTCCTTCACGACGAAGACCACGTGCTCGATCGGGATCTCCTCGGGAAGCAGGGCAGGCGACGGTGATCCCGGCGATGGGTTGCCGGTTCCGGTTGGCTGCCCGGTCGGTTGCTCCTCGCCGTCGGGCACGCCGTGCGCGCGCTCGGGTCCGTCGCCGCCCTGGGCGAACACCTGCCAGGTGATGACCAGGAGCATCACGAGGGCAAAGCCGGCGAACCCGCGTCGGCGCGCTACCTCCTGCCGGGTGTAGACCCGGCGGCGCGACGGGGGTCGGGCTCGGCGCTGCACTTCGCGCAGAGTCTACCGGTCGCCCAGGTGCCCCAAGAGCAGGGAAAGGCGCCGAGCTACGTGCGCGAACGCCGGATCGCCGGCGCGGTTCTCGAGCTCGAAGGGATCGGCGGACAGGTCGTATAGCTCGCGCTCTCCGGTCCCGTATTCGACGTAGAGGAAGCCGGTCGTGCGAACCGCGCGCCACTGCGGGACGCCGTTGCCTCCGACCCATTCCATGAAGGCGGCGTCACGCGATCGCTCGTCGGAGTCCTCGAGGAGCGCCAACAGGCTATCGCCGTCTGCGGGGGGAGACGGGACCACGCCGGCGAGGTCCGCGATCGTCGGCGCGACGTCCACGAGCGACACGACGGCGAGCTCCTCGCGCGAGGCGACGCCCGGGAGACGCACCAAGAACGGCGTCTGCGTGCACGCCGCGTACGGGCAGGCCTTGAGGATCCATCGGTGCTCGCCGAAGGCGACGCCGTTGTCGGTGAGGAAGAAGATGACGGTCTCATCCAGCTCCCCCCGCTCTCGCAGTGCGTCCACGATCCGCCGGATCGACTCGTCGACCGCAAGGAGCGCGGCCCGCTCGCGTCCCCGCTGACGCTCCAACCTCCTGAGCTGGGGGTCCGAGAGCGGGGGCAGGGAGCGGACCCACTCCGGCTTGTCGGAGACGTCGGCCTCGTTCAAGCTCCCCGGCGCCTTCGCCGAGAACGACTGCACCGCCTCCAGGTGCCGGGGAGCCGGGGTCCACGGGTAGTGAGGTGCGGTCGGCGCGAACAACAGGAAGAAGGGCCTGTCCGGCAGAGCCTCCTGCACAAAGGTAGCCGCGCGGTCGGCCAGCACGTCGGTCAGGTAGTCCCCTGGCGCGGATCCGTGCGCGACCGGAAGGTCCTGCTCGGCGAGCGTGTAGCGGTAGTAGACGCTGTCCGGGCCGCCTTGCATCTTGGCGACCCACCGGTCCCATCCCGGCGGCACGTAGGGGCCGCGTCCGAACGGATAGCCGTTTAGGTACTTGCCGACCAGCGCCGTCTCGTAGCCGGCGTCGTCGAGCCAGACCGCGAGCGTCGAGGCCTCGTCGAGGAGCCCGCCGTCGAGGTTCGTAACGACGCCCGTGTTGTGCGCGTAGCGGCCCGTCAGCAGGCTCGCGCGGGACGGGCAGCACATAGGCGTCGACACGATCGCGTTTCGGAGATCCACCCAGTGGTCGGCCGAGTCTTCCCTCCGCGAGCTGAGATACGGCATCGCTTCGAGCGAGTCCGCCGTCTGGTCGTCGGTGAGAACGATCACGACGTTGGGACGGGGATCGTCCCTAACGGGCCGCCAGTCGTCGGCCAGCAGGCCGGCCGCTCCGGCCGTGACGAGCGCCGCGAGAACGGCGGCGGCGCGGCGCGTCATCACCCGAGCCGGTCCAGGAAGCCCCCCTCGCGGCCGTGGCGAGCGGCCACGATCCCCGCGACGATCGAGAGCGCTATCTCCTCCGGCCTTCGCCCTCCCAGCTCGAGGCCGACCGGCGTCCGGATCCTCGCGACGTCCTCGTCCGTAAACCCCATCGCGCGGAGCTCCTCCAGATAGTGCCCGACGTGCCGGCGGCTCCCCATCACTCCGACGAACCGCGCCGGCGACCTAAGCACCCCCGCGAGCGTCTCTGTCACGTTCGGCGCGTCGTGGTCCGTGAAGACGACCTCGTCGTCGGCGGAGAGCCCGAGGCCCTCGAGGGAGGCAACGACACCGCCACGTGTTCGCCCGTCCTCCTCGGCGAGCCGCTCCTCACGAGGCTCGAGCATGATGGTCCGGGAGCCGAGCCGCTCCATCAAGATACGAAGCTCCCGGGCGACGTCGGTCGCCGATACGACGATGAGGCGCGGAGGCGGCAGGTGGGGCTCCAGGTAGACCTCCACTTCGCCGAGCTCGTGGGCGAACCTCCGCGTCCCCGGTTCACCGGCCGCGTAGACCTCCGCAGCGGCCTCCACAGCCGCGGCATCGAACTCCGCGCAGCCGAGGGTTCCCCGCACCTCCCCGCCGGGCACGATCACCATCGAGCTCCCGACGCTGCAGGGCGGCGACCCGTGGACCCTCACGGCGGTGGCGCCGACCCACGGCGCGAACGGAGACCCATCGCCCTCGGCCGCCGTTCGCTCGACGTGACCGGTCGGGTGCGCCCCGGTCTGGCCGGCGAGCAGCTCGAGCGCGTGGTCGACCACGGGTAGCACCGCCTCGAGGCTCTCCCTGACGCCCCTAGGGCTCCCCGGGAGGTTGAGCACGAGCGTTCCCCTGCGGCTCCCGGCGACCGCCCGCGACAGAGCCGCCATCGGGGTCTTCTCCAGGCCTGCCCGGCGCATCAGCTCGGCGAGACCCGGCGCCTCGCGATCGATGACCGCGCGCGTCGCCTCGGGCGTAACATCCCGCGGCCCGAACCCGGTCCCCCCGGTCGTCACGACGAGCGCGACGCCCTCCTCGACCAGAGCGCGGAGCCTTCTCTCGATCGCGGGGCGCGCGTCGGGCACGACCAGGCGACCCGAGACGTCGAAGCCCGCCTCGCGGAGGATCCCCTCCGCTACATCGCCGGACTCGTCCCGGCGTGTCCCCTGCGTCACGCCGTCGGAAACGGTTACGACAGTGGCACGATGTGCAGCACGTGCGTTCGCCATGGACCTATCCTGCCACGTCAGCCGCCCCACACCCGGCCGGGACGACTTTCGAACGCCGTCCGACGGGCGAGGAGCGGGAACGCCCAGGCCTTCGCGAGCGCCACCGCGGCCGAGCCGACCGCGAGGCCGGTCCCCACGGTGGCCCCCCCGTCGCCGATCCAACCTGCGGCGCGCGCTGCGACCAGCACGAGACCGGCGTTTAGGAGGAGCACCTGCAGCCGCCCGCCGAGCTCGGTCGCAGCGAGGAAGCGACGGCGGACGTCGGGGTGCGCGGGTCGCGCCATCGGCAGCAGGTACGACCACGCACCGAGGAGCGTCTGCAACACCCACCCTCCGACGAACACGACCAGGAAAAGCTCGCGGAAGCGGTCGAACTCGCCGCGCGTCACGGTAGTGGTCAGCGCACCGACGCCGAAGACGAACCAGGCGAGCGCAGCGACGAGGTGACACGCTGCGACCGGCACCGGCCAGCGACGCGGCGTACCCAGAACGCGGCCGGCCATGTAAAGAAGGCCGGCGGCCGACGCAGCGAGCGAGACCGCCCCAAGCGACGCGACAAGGCCGAGGCCAACCGAAAGGCCGGTCGCAAGAAGCGCCACGCCGGCGCCGAACAACGCCACCGTCGGCCCCGCGTGCCAGGCCGGCATCCGAACCCGGAGCACGGTCGGAAGGAGCGTCACGAGGGTTCCCACTATCGTCGAAGACGCCCAACCCAGCACGTTCAGAACCGCGTGCGCCCGCCGGAGCCCGGGGTAGGCTTCGCCGCTCACGAGCCCGCTCCCGAGCAGCCACCCGAAGGTCGCTCCGATGAGGGCGCAGGCTATCGCGAAGCCGTACATCGCGAGCGGCACGAGGTGGCGTCGCTGGAGCGAGCGCCGCCAGGCGGTTCCTACGATCCAGGCGAGCACGCCGATGGCCCCGACGAAGGCCAGGCCGCCGACGGCCACCACCCAAGGGGGGCCGGCGCTTCGGCCGACGGCGACGAGCAGCGCTCCAGCGTTCGCCAGCCCGAACTGTGTCCAGACCACCACGGCCCTCGGCTGGGGAGTTGCCGTCAGCGTGGCGGCGAAGTTCTGCATCGCCCCGCCGATCGCGATGGACACGGCACCGGCCATAGCCAGGTGGAGCGGTAGCCAGATCCCAACACGGACGTCTTCGGGCAGCAGCAGCGCCGCCCCGGCCGCGGTCAGCCAGCCGCGAGCGGCCGTCTGGTACAGGTGCGTCGTCTCACGCGGCCTCATCAACGCTCCCGAGATCCCACCGCGCCACCGCGCTACCCGAACCGTACATCCCGAAGCCGCGCTCGCCCGGGTCGGCCCTTCACTGGGGGTAAGGTGCGCCCGCGCGACTAGCCGGCCGGCTCATCGGCGCGAACGCCGCCGAGGGCGAGGCCGTTCGTCAGCAGCGCCAGCGCGACCAGGGTCAGCGTCTGCACGTAGGTCGACTCCAGCAGGAAGCCGGCGACGAGGAGCAGCGCCATGCCGCCGGCGCGACGTGATCCGTCGCCCAGCCGTCCGACGGCCGCGGCGACGAACGCCCACAGCGCCAGCGCGTACAGCCACACCGGCAGGTACAGCCGGAGCCCCGCCGTCCAGAGCACGAGGATCCCGGTGATGGCACCGTTGGCCCACCACGCCACGAGGAGGACCGCCGCGGGGAAGGCGCCGAGAGCGAGCGCCCTCGGGCCGATCCCCCGGTCGCGCACCCACGCCGCGAAGAAGAGGAACGCCGCAACGACCAGGACCGCCTCTCCGAGGAGTTGCGCCCCAACGGTTCCCGGCGCACCTGTGGATGTCGCCGCCAGACGCCTCGCGTCTCCGGCGGCTCCGGCGTACGAGGACGCCAGCACGGCGGCAGTCGAGGCGGCCACCGCCAAGCGTTCCCAGATCGGCCCCTCGCGACGGACGAACGGCCACGCGAGGAGCACCGACCCGGTGGCGAACGCGACGCGGACCGCGGGCCCGGTCCCCTCCGCGCCGGGGAGAGCGGCAAGCATGGCGCCGCCCCAGAACGCGAGGAGAACGACGCCGACGGCCCGATGTCCCCGGCGCATCGCGCGGACGACGAGGAACCCCAGCGCGACGAACACGAGCACCGACGCCAGGTTGAACGCGAACGACCCGATGACGGTGAGCACCGAGTAGACGGTTCGGAAGGCGCCGTCCTTAGGGACGAAGATCCCCACGCGGTAGAACGTCCGCATCAGGAGGAGCTCGACGACCGCGACCACGGGGAGCGCCGAGAGCACGGCACCCAGAGAGTCGCCCGCCGCACGCGCCCCCGACCGCCGCTCGGGAGCCACTGCCGGGACCGCCCTGGCGCGCTCCTCGACGATCATCTCTCCGCCCTCCGCGCCTCCCGCCCGGCGAGCATCCAGACGAGCCCGACCCAGACCGCGATGAACGCGAAGTACGGCGCCGGCCAGAAGGGCCAACCGGCCTTCTCCTCCAGCTCGCTGGTAACCAGGTTCAGCTTCACGAAGTTGGCGACCGACTTCATGCCGTTTCGCTCCTCCGCGGCGCCGTCCCACACGGCGAAGGCCACGTCGGTGATGTCGGGGGTATGCAGCTCCACGTTGCCCTCCCGCCCGACCGACAGCGGCCTGGCGAAGACTACGCGCCAGGTCCCGTCGCGCCAGGCTCCCCAGCCCTGCACGGAGGAGGACGGATCCGCCGTCAGCGACCCGAAGCCGCCGGCGACAAGATTGTCGACGGCCGACGCCCGGTGGACCTCCGAGAATGGGTTCCCGGCGAAGCGGCCCGGGTAGAAGACCTCTTCATCGTGGGACGGGTACATATCGACCGCCGTGTTTGGGTACCGGCTCTTCACGCCTCCCTGGAACCCGCGATGGACGTCTGCCTGCCAGGCAGCTCGCCACTGCCACATGTTCACCGAGGCCGTGGGATCACCCATACAGAGTGCCGGCACCGTGCTCGCGGCTATCGCCGGGAACTGCACGGCCACCGCGTCGGTGAAGTCCTGCGACGAGCCCACCGACCGGTCCGGCGACGCGTCGGCCCACTCGGTCACGACGTAGATCCGGTTGGAGTCCTGAACCGCGCCCGCCGTGAGCGTCCAGCGCCGCCCGCCCATCGGCGGCGTCACCTGCTGAGCCGACAGGGGGATGTCGATCATCGGCAAGCGGTCCCAGAAGCCGTCCCAGGGCTCGCGGAGCGGAACCGATTCCGACGTGCGCATCGCCGTGATCGTGGTTCCTTGAGAAGCCGCGATCCGCGCACCGGAAACCGTAAGCGCCGCGGCGAGCAAGGCGGCGAGCGACAGGACGGCGGCGGCCCTCCTGCTCACGGCCCCTCCTCGCAGAGCGCGATGTCCTCGGCGGCCAGCTCCTCCTCGGAGCGGGGCGGCACCGGGGCAGCGGTCTCGTTGATCGCGATGCCGAGCCGCGAGGCCTCCGCCCGCATGAGCGCGAGAGCGAGCTCCCCCAGGCGCCGGTAGAACCCGCGGGGCGATATCGCCGTCACGCGCGCTGCGAACCCGGGGATCCAATTCGAAGTGTGATCGGCCGCGAACCTCTGCTCGGCGTCGGCGCAGATGCTGGCGTGCTCCTCGTCATCGTTCGCGGCCGCCCAGGCTACCTTGTAGGAGACGAGATGCAGGAACTCGAGCTCGACGGCCACATGGTCCGGGCGCTCCGCACGGGGGTCCATCCCGAACGCCCGGTAGAATCCGGCGATATCGGCGAGCTCGCGCGTCTGGCGCCACACGTCGCGAGCCGTGTAGTCGGTCTCGTAGACGGGGCAGTCTGCCGAGTGCACGTGCGAGAAGACCTCTCGGTAGGCCTCCTCCAGCTTCGACGCCTCGGCCCCGTCGAGCTCCTCACCGACTGCAGAGAGCGCAAGACGCACCTCCTCCGGAAGCGGATCGGCGACGGCCACCGCGAGCGGCAGATCCTCGTCGCAGAGCTCCGCCACACCTTCGACCGTCGGGTAGGTGAAGCCGCGGGAGAGCAGCCGGTAGACGGCGCTCCGCGCCAGAGCCTCGGCGGATCCGACGAGCGTTCCGGTGGTCTCCACGTCCCTCATCTCAGATCGAGTTCGGATACTTCTCCGGTCGCACGTAGAACGGCTCGTTCACCGACAGCCGAACCAGCTCGTTGCCCTCGCGGTCGTAGCCGATCACCGTGTCGTCGTACATCGACCACTTCTTGCCGCCGATCACTGCGTCGCGCACCTTCGGCCCTTTCTCGATCTCGAAGTGGAAGATGATCCGCTGGGTCGCTCGGAATAGCTGGAGCACGGCGAGGAGCTCGCGAGGGGGCGCAGTGTAGAGGTCTATCGCGTGCTGGACGCCCGGCCCGAACATCTGCTCCAAGTGCTCGCGGGGGACCCAGCGCGGCGGGATATAGTAGCCGTTCGGCTCCGTTCCGAACTGCGGGTACAGGGGTAGGGCAACCTCCAGCTCGCGGACGAGGTAGTAGATCGGGTTCGTCGGGTCCTTACTCCACTCGCCCGTCTTCGGGTCGATCTCGACGAGGCTTTGCATCCGGATCTTCCCCGGGCAGACCGACATGCACCGCGTCTCCATGGGCAGCCCCTCGGTCAGCGGGTCGTTGCCCTCGACGCGCGGGTAACACGCGACGCACTTCTCCGACACCCGCGTCGTCGCCCGGTACATCGGTTTCTTGTACGGGCACTGCTCGACGCACTTGCGGTACCCGCGACAGCGGGCCTGATCGATCAGCACGATGCCGTCCTCCGGCCGCTTGTAGATCGCGTTCCTCGGGCAGGCAGACAGGCACGCCGGGTAAGTGCAGTGGTTGCATAGGCGCTGGAGGTAGAAGAACCACGGTGTGTGCTGCGGCAGCTTCGTGCCCGGGCCGTAGGCGCCCTGCTGGCCCTTCGGCCCGGCCGCCGTGTCCTCGTGGATGTTCGGCGCCTGCCATTCCTCGTCGGTGGGCAGGTAGCCGAGCGCCACCTGCTGCCCGCCCTGGTCCTTGGCCGCCTCGAAGACCGTCTTTCCCTCGAACCTGCCGTAGGGACTGCCGTCGGCCTCGGTGTTCCATACCTGCTTGCCGGGGTTCGCCTGGTCGAGGAGCGAGAGGAGCTTCACGTCCCAGCCCTGCGGGTAGCCGCCGTAGGGCTTGGTCTCGACGTTGTTCCACCACATGTACTCCTGGCCCTCGGAGAAGGTCCAGGTCGACTTGCAGGCCATCGTGCATGTCTGACAAGCGAGGCACCGGTTGATGTTGAAGACGAACGCGAACTGCCACTCCGGGTGCGCCTCGTCGAACCGGTACTCCATGGGCCGGCCGAGCTGCCAGTTAAAGACCTCAGGCATCGGGCCACTCTCCCCCGGCCGTCTCCCGTATGAGCTCGACGATCCGCTCCTCGCCGAGCGCCTCGTATGTGTCGTGGGCGCCGCCGTAGAACGGGAGGCGGAACATCTGCAGGATCCGCTTGGGGGGCCACCCCATCAGCGTGTACTCCTCGACGAAGGTGCGGGCCATGGCGTCGAGCCCCGCATGGTCGATCGGCCGGTCGAGCACCACGCCCACGATCTCCATCGGGTCCTCGGCCGCCGCTTCCTTCATCGTCACGCCTTCCTCACGAAGCCGCCGGCGAGGTACCTGAGCATCGTCTCGTCCTCGTCCGAGGGATTCCGTCCCGATTCGGCCGGCTTCCACACTCCGACCCCGCCCATGCCTCCGGCCTCGGCGAACGTCACCTTGACCAGTGTCTCCTTCGGCACGGTGTTAACCGCGTGGTTGTCGGCCTCGTACCCGAACACGAAGTGAGCGCTGTCCTTGGACTTGTGGAACAGGTTGTCGGTCTGGTGCATCGGCATCGACCAGTCGCGCGTGAGCGACTGTTGCGAGCCGTACCGAAGGTTCGACTGGTACCCCGTGTCGGCGGAGATGGCCCTGCCGTCCGCGCGCGTCTCGTGCGCCTTCACCGTCTTCTCCGTCGCCATGAACGGCGCGTGTTTGATCATGATGACGTCGTAGGGGTAGGCCGGGTTGTACTTCGCGCGGAGCTTCAGCCGGGCCACCTTGTAGAAGGGGTCCTCCGGCTTCCAGCCGCGGTAGGGCCGGTCGGCCGGGTTGGCGTCCACGTAGACGTAGTCGCCGTCGGCGATCCCCAGGTCCTTCGCGGCCTCGGGGTTGATGTGCATCTGATGCTCGCCGACGCCCGGCGCCCGTTTGTCCTGTCGGTACGGGTCGCCGAAGTTGTTGGCCCAGATGAAGTGCCAGTCCGTGACGCTCCACGACGAGTGCACGCTGTGCCGGCTTTTCGGGGTGACACAGTAGAATCGGAGGCCCTGCTCCCACAGCGGGTTCGCCGTCCCCTTGACCTCCTCCCAGGACATCTTCACGTTGCGCACGGTCCGCTCGTCCCACCCGAGCGCATCGAACGGGATCCCGTAGTCCTCCGGGCGGACGAGCGGGTTCGTCGACACGATGACGTTCGGCAGGTACGGCGTCGCCTCGGGCCCCTCGCGATGCACAACGAAGTTCTCTCCGTACTCGATCGCCTCGGGGATGTCGCAGTACGCGTTCAGGCGACCCGTGTCGGTGAAGAACGGCTGGCTCTCGTGGACCTGCTCGTAGAACGGGATCCGCGGATACGTGCGGAACATCATGAGGGCGACGCCGGGCTCGCCGTACTTGCCCGCCATCACGTCCCTGGTCGTGTACCCCGAGGTGGTAGCCGACGTCTCGAGCAACCGGTCCAGGTAGATCTCGCGCCTGCCCTCGAGCGCGAACCTCCAATGGTCCCTGAACCGCTCGTCGCCGGTCTCGTCGGCCAGCGCCTCCGCGACACCGGCCATGATCATGAGGTCGTCCTTGGTGTCGCCGACCGGGTTGATGCCTCCCTTCCAGATCTGCAGGAACGGGTTCGAGCACGACGCCGTCACCTCGACGCCCTCGAACTCGAGCCACGAGTTCGCGGGGAGGATCACGTCGGCGTACTCGCAGGAGGCGGTCATCTCTATGTCCTGCGACACGATCATGTCGATCATCGGATCGACGTTCTTCACCATGTCGTACGCGTGTTTGGCGTTGTTGATCAGGTTCACGTTGATGAACCAGAGGGTCTTGGTCGGCGTGGGCATGTGCGTGAGCCCCGTGAAGACCTTGCGTCCGAACTTCGGGGTCTCGACGAGGAGCGGTCGCTCCCCGTGGTTCCAGTAGGCCGGCTCCTCACCCTTCGCGTGCTTGACGTAGACGACGTCTTTGCCTGAGGCCTCGGGGTCCAGGTTCTGGCCGAACGGGTCCTCGTAGATCCAACCGTTGAACCCGGGGCCGCTCCAGTGGGTCTCCTGGAACAGAGCCGACTTGTAGTTCCCGGCCCACGTGTAGCAACCGGCGCCGGGCCTGCCGATGTTGCCCGTCAGCATGAGCGGCAGGTACATGGCGCGGTTGGCCTCGGTGGCGTGGAACCAGTGGTTGATCCCCTCGCCGACGTGTATCGCAGCCGGCTTGATCGTCGCGATATCGTCGGCGAGGCGACGGATCAGGTCCTTCGGCGCCCGCGTGATGTCGGCCACGGTCTCGAGGTCGTAGTCGCGCAGATGGTCTCTGTAGAGCTCGAACAGTGGGGCGACCGCGACCTCGCTCCCGTCCAGGAGGTGCAGCTCGAAGCGCCCCTCGAGCTCGGGGTCGACCCGCATGAGCTCGCCGACGGCATCACGAGTGAGGGCCGCGGGCTTACCGGTCCGCGAGTCCATCACGACGAAATCGTGGAGCCTCGCGTAGTCCTCTTCGGTCAGGCCCTGGTGCGCGAAGCTGTCGCCATCCGCCTTCAGCCCCGGCTCGTAGCCTACGAGCACGTCCTTCGGATCCAGGCGCTGCAGTGTGTCGGTGCGAACGAGGATCGGGAAATCGGTGAAACGTTTCACGAAGTCCTCGTCGTATCGTCTCTCGTCGATGAGGAGCTTCGTGACCCCGAGGAAGAGGGCGGCGTCGGTCTGGGGCCGCACGGGGATCCAGTAGTCGGACTTCGTGGCCGGCGGGTTGTATTCCGGAGCGATCGTCACGATCTTCCCGCCGCGCTCCATGACCTCGTGGAACCAGTGGGACTCCGGCATCTTGTTCTCGACCAGGTTCTTCCCCACTTGTATGTGGAGCATCGAGTTGCGGAGGTCGTTGAAGTCAACGTCGGCGGATTGCAGGCCATGGACGAACGGGAAGCCGGGCGCTTGGTCCCCGTGCCATGTGTAGTTCGACCAGTTGCGCCCGCCGAGCGACTCCTCGGGCGCGACCCCTCGCACCCGCGCGTCGAGGAGCGCCATCAGGTTCGCGAACCTGTAGATGCCGTACTTCCCGAGGACCCCGAGGAGCCCCATGCCGCCGCGGAACTTCATCGTCCGCGTGCCTGCCCCGCCCATCGCCTCGATCATCTCGGGCTCGTAGCCCTCGTCCGCGAGACGCCGCGCGCCCACCTCACCGCTGTAGGTCTCGGCGGTCGCGACGAACGCCCCGGCCATGTAGCGCGATATCTCGTCCCAAGAGATCCTCACAAAGGTGTCGCTCCCGCGCGAGGTGAACTTGTACCGGTCACGCAGCTCCGGGGTGAGATACGGGAACCCGTCGTCCGCCCATTCCTTCCAGGTCTTGCGGACCATCGGGTACCGGAGGCGGTAGGGACCGTACACGCGACGGTGGAGCGTGTGACCCTTGGCGCATCCGCGCGGGTGCCAGTGCTCTGTGGACCGGTTGCCGAGCAGGTCGCCGTAGCGTCCGACGTCGTAGTTCGCCTCGGTCCTCATCACCACGCCGTTGCGGACGAACGCGCGGAAGCGGCAGGCGTGGGTATCGTTCGGCGAGCAGACGTATGTGAACGACTCGTCGTAGTGGTACTGGTCGCGGTAGACCTTCTCCCAGTCGCGGCTCGGGTAGTGCTCCAGGGGGTTGGAGATCACGACCGGGGCCAGCTGCCGGAGCGCGAGGCCGCTCCGTCCCACGACGAGAACCCCAGCCGCTGTGCCGCCTGCCGCCTTCAGGAAGTCACGCCGTGAGATCCGCCCCATCGAACTCCTCCCCGGGTACGAGCCCCGGTTTCGTTTCAAGACTGTATCACTATACGTTTAGCTTGCTGCGAATCATGCCCCGTGTCCGCGGCGTCAGGACGGGACCTTCGCCCCCTCGCGGATGGGACCTTCGGCCCGGCTTCGGCGCGAACCGCCGTGGACACATCGCTCATGATACCGCTGAACGTTCATTCACTCGCTGAACGAAGAAGCGCCCGGTCGTGCATCGACCCACCCGCCCGGGTACCGTGTGGACCCCACCAAACGTGAGGAGGACCGATGGAAGGCTGGATCGACCGACTGGCCGCGGAGCTGGGCGACGACCCCCTGAGCGAGGACGAGGTCTCGCGCCTCCTGGCCGTCTCTCGAGACGTGGCCCACCGCGTGGAGCGGAAGATCACACCGCTGTCGACGTTCCTGCTGGGCGCGGCGGTCGGCCGCGCCACCGAGAGCGGCGCCGCGCGAGCCGAGGCACTCGTGAGCGCGCTGGCAACCTTCGAGGGGCTCCTTCCCCCCGCGTCCGAAGATCCCTGACCCCGGTTCCGCCCTGTCCTGCCCGAGCCGGTACCCTGGAGACAACGTGACGGAACAGCAGGCACCGACATCGACTGACGGTCCGCTCATCGATACGTTCGGGCGGATCGCCGACGACCTCCGCGTATCCGTCACCGACCGATGCAACTTCCGGTGCACCTACTGCATGCCGGCGGAAGGCCTGAAGTGGCTCCCCAAGGACGAGCTCTTGACCTTCGAGGAGCAGGCGCGCGTCCTCCGTGTGTTCGTCGGGCTCGGCGTGGCCTCTATCAAGGTGACGGGCGGCGAGCCGACCGTCCGGACCGACCTGCCGACGCTCGTCCGCATGTTCCGCGAGACCGGGCCCGACCTAGACATCTCGATGACGACGAACGGGGTGCTCCTCGACCGGCTGGCGCCACAGCTCGCCGACGCGGGTCTGGACCGCGTGACGGTCTCGGTCGACTCCCTCATGCGCCACCGCTTCGAGGAGATGACCCGACGCGACGCGCTGGACCGGGTGCTCGCGGGGATCCGCAGTGCCGAGGCCGCGGGGCTCACCCCGATCAAGATCAACTGCGTCGTTATCGGCGGGCAGAACGAGGGGGAGGTAGTCGACTTCGCGCGCTGGGCCCGCGAGACCGGATACGAGGTCCGGTTCATCGAGTACATGCCGCTGGACGCCGAGCGGGCCTGGGAGAGAGCCAAGGTGGTCCCAGGCGCGACGGTCGTCGAGGCGATCGACCGGGTCTTCCCGCTGCTCCCCGGCGGTGACGACGCCGAGCCCGCGACGACTTTCCGCTTCTCCGACGGCGCTCCCGGCGCGATCGGCGTGATCTCGAGCGTAACGGAGCCGTTCTGCGAATCCTGCAACCGGCTGAGGCTGACGGCCGAAGGCCAGCTCCGCGCGTGCCTGTTCTCGCTCGAGGAGACCGACCTCCGGAGACCGATCCGCTCGGGCGCCGAGGACGACGAGCTAGAGGCTCTGATCCGGGAAACCGTGTGGCGCAAGTGGTCCGGGCACCGGATCAACCATCCGGACTTCGTCCAGCCCGAGCGCAGCATGTCGATGATCGGCGGATAGGCCTAGGCGCCTGTGGCTTGAACCTCCGCGAAGAGCTCCCGGAGCGTGGACTCGTCCGTCTCGCCCTCGCTCGCACGCATCACGGTCCCGTCGGGCGCGATGAAGAAGGTGGTCGGGAACCCCTGGATCCCGAAGGCACGGTAGAGCGTCCGATCCGCGTCGTCGACCGCCACCGGGAAGTCGAGGCCGTTGTCGGCCATGTACTCCTCAGGGCTAGGCCCCGGCTGCGCGTCTATCGCGGTCACCACGGAGACAAACTCGACGGCCGGGTAGTCGGCGGAGACTCGATCGAGCACGGGCATCTCGACCTGGCAGTGGGGGCACCACGAGGCCCACACGGAGAGAACGGTGGGGGCGCCGGGCCGCCATGAGACGGTCCCGCCGTCCAGCCCGGGGGCCGAGAACTCCGGGGCGTCCTCGCCGGCGGCGAGGAGCTGTGCCCGCGGATCCCCGGACACGCTGACCTCGCCGGCGCCGGACGGTCCCTTGCCGCCAACGTCCTCCGACGTCAGCGCGAACACGAGAAGGACCGCGACGCCCGCGGCACCCACGATCCCGAACCCGAGCCGCCGCCGAACCGCTCGCCGGCGTTCGATCCGGCGCCGCTCAGCCTTCGACGGCCGCTGCTTGCCCTTCGTCCCGCGCGTCATCGTCGTCCTCCCTGAGCAGGTATCGATCGAGCTGGAACGGCCCCGAGGGCCTCCACGCGAGGAATGCGGCAGCCGCGAGCAGAGCCCCGTCGCGCCCGAGGTCGAGCCACGTGACGCCTTCCCCCGGCCCGCCTTCGCCGAAGCACCCGCAGTCGATCTCCAGCCCGCGCGCCTTCGCCTGACCCATCGCGACGAGGAAGGCGACCATGAGGCCCGCGGCCAGGACCGCCGCCGGCCGCAGGAAGAGCCCGGCGAGGAGCAGCACCCCCAGCCCGATCTCGAGCCACGGCAGGATGGTCCCCACCGGCTCGGCCAGCGAGTTCGGCAGCAGGTCGTAGGCGCTCACCGAGAGGATCGCCGTCTGCCGGTCGGACGCCTTAGCGATCCCCGACCAGAGCAGCACGACGACGAGCGCCACGCGGCAGGCCACGTGGACCGCGCCGACGAGCCGCGCCGACCGTTCCATCGCCCCTCATCGTCCCAACCGGGGACGGCTGCGGGGCGGGGTCGTTCGGCCCGCCGGCGCAGGGACCTCAGGCGGGGAGGTTCGCGACCTCGAGCCACGGCACGTCACCGGCCAGCTCGAAGCCGAACACCTGAGCGTAGAAGGAGAGCTCGGCCTCGTAGCAGCGTCGGATGTTCTCGGCCATTCGGAACCCGTGCTGCTCGCCCTCGAACGCCAGGTAGGCGTAGGGCAGGCCCTTCTCCTTCAGTGCGCCAACCATCTTCTCCGCCTGCGAGGCCGGCACGACCTCATCCTCCAACCCCTGGAGGATCAGGACCGGGCACGAGAGCTTGTCCGCGAAGTGGATGGGCGAGCGCTCGCGGTAGACCTCGGCGGCTTCCGGATACGGGCCGATAAGGCCGTCGAGATAGCGCGACTCGAACTTGTGCGTGTCGCGCGCGAGCGCGGCGGCGTCGGCTACGCCGAAGTAGCTCGTTCCCGCGGCGAACAGATCGTGGAACGTGAGGGCGCACAGGGTAGTGTAGCCCCCGGCGCTACCGCCGCGGATCGCGAGACGCTTGGGGTCGGCCTCGCCGGCATCGGCGAGGTGCAGCGCCGCGTTGATGCAGTCGGCGACGTCGACGATCCCCCACGAGCCCTTCAGGCGTTCGCGATACCCGCGCCCGTGCCCCGTGCTGCCACCGTAGTTGACGTCCACGACCGCGAAGCCCCGGGTCGTCCAGAACTGCTTGCGGAGGTCGAAGCGCGGGGACGCCTCTCCGGTCGGGCCCCCGTGGCTCATCACGATGAGCGGCGGGAGCAAGCCCTCCGGCGCGACGAAGTCGGGGTTCCGGGGCGGGTAATGGAGCGCGTGTGCCGTGAGCCCGCCCTCGGTCGGGAATTCGATCGATCGGGGCTCCGAGATGTAGCCGGCGTCGAACTCCACACGCGCGCTCTCGCGCAAGACCTCGACCTCCCGGGTCGTGAAGTCGAGGGAAACGACCGACATGGGCGTGGACGCCGACCCGGCCACGAAGAGCAGCCGGTCGCCCTCGGCGCAGACGTAGTCGCAGACCGTGAACAGTAGATCCAGCTCGAGCAGCTCCCCCGCGCCGGGGTCGAGGAGTGCGAGGCGCCGGGTCGAGTCACGCCCGTACGTGCACGCGATCCGCCCGTCGCCAAGGAACGCGTAGCTCGACTCGCCGAACACCCACATCGGACGAGAGAACTCGGCGTCCATCGGCGCGAGGGCCTCCACCGCGCCGTCGCGTTCGCGATACAGGTTCCACCAGCCGGTCCGGTCGGAGACGAAGTGCAGCGCGCCGTCGGGGCTCCAGGCCGGCTCGACCACGGACTCCTCCGGACCGCCGGCGACGCGACGCGCCTCCCCGAGCGCGCCGTCCCTGAGTTCGGCGACCCAGAGCTCCGTACCGTCCCACGGCATCCGCGGGTGGTCCCACGAGATCCACGCCAGCCGAAGGCCGTCGGGCGACAGCCGAGGAGCGCCGAAGAAGTCGTGCCCTCCAGCGATCGTCCACGGCTCTCGCGAGCCGCCAGTTGGCACGGCGGCGAGCTCGTTCACGACATCTCCGTCCTCGTGCCGCTCGCGCACGCAGATGAGAAGCGAACCGTCGGGCGTCACCACGCCGTCGGCGAAACGTATCCTCCCGCCGCTCTCAGGGGTGATGGGGCGCGGTTCGTCGCCCGGGCCGTCCTGCCGGTACACGCGCTGGTCGGCGAAGTTCGAGAAGAAGACGCGATCGCCGTGCACGGCGAAGGCTCCGCCGCCGTACTCGTGGACCTTCGTGCGCACGTTGAACCCCACCTGGGTGACGTCCTCGGGATCGGCGGACGGTCGCGCGCGCGCGACGACGCCGCGACCGCTCTCGGTGGGGCGCTCCTCGAGCCACAAGGCCGTGCCGCCGGCGAGATGCGGCTCCGAGAGGGGGAAGGAGCCGGACTCCGCGACCATGGCCGCCGTTATCGGCGAGTCCCAGGAGCCGTAGGGCGCCGTTCTCACGGGACCCTTCCCACAACGACGCGAGTAACCCCGATCCCGCCCTTCGTGCTTCGGGCCTCCCGGAATCCGGCCCTCCGCAGCGCGGTTACCACCGACCGCGCCCTGTCCGGCGCGATCTCGATGCAGAGCCAGCCGCCGGACCGCAGCCACTCAGGCGACTCGGCTATCGTGCGCCCGACGAGGCCGAGCCCGTCGACGCTGCGGTCGGAGAGCGTCTGGACCGGCTCGAACCGGCGGATCTCGTCCGGCAGGTCGCGGAGCTCGCCCCGGGCGACGTACGGTGGGTGAAGGGTCACCACGTCGACCTTCCCGGCCACGTGCTCGGGCAGCCCGCCGAACAGATCACCTCGGACGAAAGTCGCCCGCAGCCCGAGCCGCGTCGCATTCCGGCGGGCTAGAGAAACCGCCGACGCCGACACATCAGTCCCGAAGACGCGGGCCTTGCGCACCTCGTTCGCGATCGAGAGCGCCACGGTGCCCCCGCCGGTCGCGAGGTCCACCGCGACGGGTCGCCACCGGGCCCGCAGACGGCGTACCGCCTGCTCGGCGAGGAACTCCGTGGAGTAGCGAGGCACGAACACGCCGGGTTTCGCGATCAAGCACAGCCCCCGGAACTCGGCGAACCCGAGGATGTAGGGAACCGGCTCGCCGGTGACGCGACGAGCCACCCACCGCTCGAACCGGCGGCGGGCGGAGGCCGGCACGTCCTCGCGGGACTTGGGGTCGCGGCCTCCGAGGGCATGGAACAGGAACTCCTCGGCCTCGATCTGCTCGCGGTCTCGCTGCCAGTGGTCGAGCGACGGCGACCCCTTCATCGCGCGGACCGCGCGCTCCAGCAAGGTGGAAGCTTCCATGGGCTGGCCATCCTACTCGCCGTGCTGGGGACCGAAGGGTCGCCGGTAGAATCGGGGTATGCCTCGAACGCCGAGCGCCG
>DATEBA010000004.1:0-4152 GCA_035288045.1 Actinomycetota bacterium | reverse complement strand
GGAAGATCCCGATCCAGACCGGGCCACGGTGGTCGTGCACGCGTCCCTGGATGCCCTTGTCTCTGGCAGGCTAGGTGCCGAGATCGAGCACGGTCCGGTGATCTCCTCCGAGGCCGCACGGCGCTTTGCGTGCACCGCCCGTATACAGATGATGGTCGAGGACGCCTCGGGCGATCCGATCCGCGTGGGGAGGATCCTTCGGGAGCCTCCCGCCTGGATGCTCCGTCAGCTCCGCTACCGGGACCGGGAGTGCCGCTTCCCGGGCTGCGGGGCCCGCAGGTTCACGCAGGCCCACCACATAGTGTGGTGGGAGAAGGGCGGAGCAACCACCCTGGACAACCTGGTCCTCATCTGCTTCTTCCACCACCGCCTGGTGCACGAGCACGGGTGGTCGGTCAAGCGCGACAAGGACGGCACCGTCTCGTGGTTCTATCCCAACAGTGTCCGCTACCGCGCAGGTCCAGCGCCACACGCCGAGCGCATCGATCGACAACCTGTTCTCGCAGCCGCAAGCTTCTGACCGCTAGGGAAGCGCCTGCCAGTCGGGGAGGCCCAGCGAGACCGGGTCCGTCGCAAGGGTCTGGAGCCCGGTGCCGTCCGCCTCGATCACGTCGATCGCGCGGTACTTGTCCACGAACGCGATCTTCGTCGAGTCCGGGGACCAGTTGAAATCCAACGCGAGCGTCTCCGGCCCGGTCAGCTTCTTGAGCTGCGTGCCGTCGGGAGCGATCCGGTAGAGCTCGACGATAGAGCCCGTCTGCTGCGAGAAGGTGTCTCCGCGGAAGCCGATCCAGTTCCCGGCCGGTGACCACTTCGGGAACAGATCGAACCTGCTGCCGTCGGTGAGCTGGAGGGGATCGGTCCCGTCGGGGTCCATCGTCCAGAGCGCCGTCCCCTTGTCGCCGCCTCCGTGGCCCCGCGGGATGTTCCGGTAGAAGACGATCCTGGATCCGTCGGGCGCGAACTGCGGCCCGAAGTCGTTCACGGTGTTCTGCGTGAGCTTGGTCTTGCCCGAGCCGTCGGCGTTCATGACCCAGACATCGGAGTCCCCGTCGCGATCGCTCTCGACCGCGAGCTCGGCGCTGTCTGGGGACCATCCCCGCACGGCGTTCACGCTCGCATAGCTCGTCAGCCGCAGCCGCTCCTGGCCGTCGGGCGTCACTCGCCAGATCGCGCCCGTGAGACCCTCGGCGGTGTCGACGGCGTCCCAATACGCGATCCACATGCCGTTCGGCGACCAGATCGGAGGCTGCACAAACCCGCGTCCGTAGTTACTCACGCGGATCCTCGCGCTCCCGTCGGCGTTCATGACCCAGATCGACGATCGAGCGTCGGAGTACCGGACGAAAGCGATCGAGTCCCCGTCTGACGACCACGCCGGCGAGTAGTCGCTCCCTGTCCCCGTCAGCCGCGACTTGTCGGTGCCGTCGGGATCCATCGTGAATATCCGACCCTGCCGGCTGAAGACGAGCTTGCCGTTGGCGCCGGGGAAGGTGGCGCGGGCGGGTACCGCGAGGAGCGCGATGACGGTCACCACTGCCGCGGGTATGCGGATGGCTCGCCGGATCCTAGAGGGAGTACTCACGTTCCCCATCCAACTCCCCCGAGGGTTCAGGGAACAAGGGCCCTTCGGTTCCTCGAAAGGGCGGTGGGAACCGAAGGGCGGATGCGGGGGTCTTGCCTTGAGCGTAGCGTGAAGGGCATCTCGGAAGGAGGGGGCGATGAGGAGGCTGCTTTCGGTCTTGCTGGGGGTGGCCCTGCTGGTGCCGCTTCAGGGTCTCGGCGCGCAGGCCGAGAACCGTCGCGAGCGGTACAGCACGGCCTGGATCAACGTCTTCTGGCACTCGAGGCAGAAGGTCGACGGGGACACCTACCGGTTGATCACCTGGTACGCAGGTGCCTACGACTCGGGAGAGGAGTACGGCTTCTGGTCGGACCTCTACCGATCGGTGTCGGAGTGTGAGAAGCGCGATGGACGCGACAAGTGTCGGTACCTCCGCAAGCTCTCCTACTACGGCGACACGCGGGAGGGGACCTTCACGATCGACAGGAAGCTGTCGACGTCCCACCTGGCGGCTACGTACAAGCTCCACCGTTGGGTCCACGGCGAACGGGAGTTCGTGGGCAAATACAGCGTGTCGACCGATGCGCTGGGAACGGGGAAGCTGGCCCACGGCCGCAGCTCGTACACCTATCACGAGGGCTGCGTCTTCTACAGCTACAGCGGCAACTGGGTCTCGCGGCAGGGGACCGCGACCGGGACGCTCACGAGAGCGGGTGAGGACCCCCGCGACCTTGGTGAGACCGACGACACGTGGATGGGTCGAAGCGACAACGTGGACTTCGGCCACGACTGCTGAGTCAAAGGAAGGGCGAGCCATCGAGGGGACCGAGAGGGAGGGCGCGATGCGAGTCAAGCGACGTACGTGGCGGTGGGCGTTGCTCATGACGTCGACGGCGTTACTTGGCTCGCTCACGCCGACGCCGCCGGCTTCGGCGACGTTTCCTTCGCAGCCCGACCGGATCCTGTTCATGCGCGACCCCGGCACCGGTTACACGGCGATCTTCGCCATGGATCCGGACGGGACCAACGAGGACCAGCTCTCACCCGGGACGGCGACGGACGCCGACGGCCGCTGGTCGCCGGACGGCAGCCTCATCCTTTTCTGGAGCACGCGCGACGGCGACGCGGAAGTCTTCCGGATGCGCGCCGACAGCACCAAGGTCCGCAAGCTCACGAAGAACACCGACCTCGACATGGAGCCGTCGTGGTCCCCCGACGCCAAGCGGATCGCGTTCTTGAGCGACCGGGACGGCTCGACGGACCTCTACACGATGGCTCGCGACGGAACCGACGTCCAGCAGGTGACCGACGACGACACGAGCGAGTTCCTCACCTCCTGGTCGCCGAAGGGGCGGCGCATCCTGTTCAACGCGTCGGACGGTTCCGACTACGAGATCTACTCGATCCGTCCGGACGGCTCGGGGCTCCGGAACCTCACCGACAACACCTACACGGACGGGATCGGCGACTGGTCCGCGGACGGCTCACGCATCGTCTTCCACAGCGATCGCACGGGCAAGCTCCAGATCTGGACGATGGCCGCCAACGGCTCGGACCCCCAGCAGGTCACCGACCTCACGAGCGGTGCCCTCTGGCCGTTCTGGCTCCCCAACGGCAAGCGGATCGTCTTCCAGCGCCTTCTCGGCGGGGACTACGAGGTGTTCTCGGTCAGGCCCGACGGGACCGGCCGGCGACGCTTGACCGACAACGACGTGAGCGACTGGCTGGTCTGGGACTAGCTCGTCGCCGGGTGGCCATGAGGGCCGGAACGGCGACGTACACGCGCGCCAGGCGTTTCAGGGTCCGGATCGACGGGGCGGCGTGCCCGTCCTGGTAGCGCGATCTCCGTCGTCCTCGACGGGTTCCGCGGGTACGCGCGGGCCATTCAGGAGGCTACCGGCGGGATCCGTTCCTCGACGAAGCGGACGACCACCTCCGCCAGCGCGACGGCCTCGGCGGCCACCTCCCGCGTGTAGACGTGCGCAGGGATGCTGCCCGGCAGGCTGTTGGGGTACCGGGTGGGCACGTAGTAGCCATCCAGGACCGACGAGCGCTCGCGCAACTTGGCGAATCCGGCGTCCCGCTCGGCGGCCTGGGCGCACAGTCGCTCCACGGAGTGCCCGAGCACGATCTCCGCGCCCTGGGCGTAGAGGAAGGCCTTCAGGGCCTTCTCCGCGACCTGCTGGGCGAGGAAACAGGCCAGGTGGTGCCCGCCGCGCTCGGCGAGGTCTCGGGCCCAGCGCAGGTCCTCGGTGGCCTGCTCGAGCCAGCGGTGGCCCTCCTCAGCGGGCGTCGGCCTCGTAGAGCACCACCTCCTCCCGCAGGACCTCCCGGAGGAAGGGCCGGTCCCGCAGGGCCTCGAACTCTTCCGGCGTGTAACAGATGAGGTCCAGGTCCACCGGGAGGGCCAGGGCCCGGTAGAGGCTGCGGTGCCGCGACACGAAGGGCTCGTCGGTCTCCCGCACCACCAGCACGTCGAGATCGGTGAACAGGTCGGCCCTTCCGCGGGCGTAGGACCCGAACAGACTCACCCGGCGCACGCCCGGTAGCGAGGGCAGCACCTCCCGCAGCCGGGCCATGGCCTCCTC
>DATEBA010000003.1:0-20021 GCA_035288045.1 Actinomycetota bacterium | reverse complement strand
CGGCTCGTCCAGCAGGAGCAGACGTGGCCCCGTCGCGAGGGCGCGGGCGATCTCGACCCGCCGCTGGTCGCCGTAGGAGAGGTTCCCGGCAAGCTCGTTCGCGTACTCGTGTATCCCGACGAAGCGCAGGAGGCGCTCTGCCGTTTCTTGAGCCTCGCGGTCCTCCCGCCGCTGCCTCGGCGTCCGGAAGATCGCATCGAGCACGGTCTGGCGGTGGTGCGCGTCGGCGCCGACCATCACGTTCTCGACCGCGGTCATATCGGGGAAGAGCCGGATGTTCTGGAACGTCCTGCCTATCCCGAGCCGCGTTATCTCGTGAGGCCGCCGGCGCCGCCTGCGGCCGAGCGAAGCCGTCTCGAGGAGTGGCTCACCCCCGAAGGCGAGGGAGCCGTCGGTGCGAGCGAGGAGCCCGGTGACGATGTTGAACAACGTCGTCTTGCCGGCACCGTTCGGTCCGATCAGGCCGACGATCTCCCCCTCGTTCACCAGGAGATCCACGTCCGTCAGCGCGGCGAGCCCCCCGAAGTGCTTCGTCATGCCCAGGCATTCGAGAAGCGGTGCCATCAACCGCCCTCCGGGCCGACCTCGGCCGCCACATCGGACAGCTGATCCCCCGCCACACCTCCGCGGAGCTCGAGCGCCCGCCGGCGCGAAGGCAGCAAGCCCTGGGGCCGGAACGCCATCACGACCACCAGCGCTACCCCGAAGATGAGGAACCGGTACTCGTCGAACTCTCGGAAGACCTCCGGCAGCAACACCACCACCCCCGCCCCCAGGATCGCGCCAGGGATCGATCCCATGCCGCCGATAACCACCATCGCGAGGATGAGAATCGACTGGAGCACGTTGAACGTCGGCGGGTTGATGAAGTTGACCTGCTCCGCGTAGATCACCCCGCCGACCCCGGCCGTGCAAGCGCCGATCGCGAAGGCGGCGAGCTTCATGCTCACGACGGGAACGCCCATGGCGGCGGCGGCGATCTCGTCCTCACGGATCGCCACCCAGGCCCGCCCGATACGCGAGCGGTTCAGCAGGGAGATGGCGACGACCCACAGCGCGACGAAGAACAGGAGCAGCCAGTAGTACTTCGTGTCCGTGAGGACTCCCCATTCCAGCTCGAAGCCGCCGACCCGGATCGCCGGGTGCGGGATGCTGGTAACCCCCTGCGGCCCTCCGGTGATGGAGTCGAGGTTGTTCGCGGTGATCCTGATGATCTCGCCGAAACCCAGCGTCACTATCGCGAGGTAGTCGCCTCGGAGCCGGAGGGTCGGCGACCCGAGCAGGACGCCCGCGAGAACCGCCACGCCGATCGCCAGCAGCAGGATCAGCCACATCCACATCTCCCACTCCGGACGCGCGCCGAAGGACTCGCCCGCCCGGCCGGTCACGGAGTAGTCGGCGGCCCCCGTGGCGATCGCCGCGACGTAGGCGCCGATCGCCCAGAACGCGACGTACCCGAGATCGAGCAGGCCGGCGAACCCCACGACGACGTTGAGCCCGAGAGCGAAAAGGGTGAACAGGGCCGTCTTGGCGAGCGCCGTCGCACTGGTCGCGCGAGCGGCCCAGCCGGGAAGCGGGAACCAGTCGTCGAGCAACGGCAGAAACGCCGCCAGCACCACCGCCACCACGTAAACGGCGGCATACGACCACGGCCTACCGGCCTCCAGCCGATCCCGAACCGCCCGCCTCCACCCTCGCCCGGAAACCTCGACTCCCTGCACCTACGCCACCGCCCTCTCCCCGAGGATCCCCGTCGGGCGGAACATCAGGACGACGACCAGCACCCCGAAGGCGATCACGTTGGCCCAGTGCGGGGCCGTGCAGGCGACGCCGAACGACTCGACGAGCCCCAGCATGAGGCCGCCGAGCATGGCGCCCCGTATGTTCCCGATGCCGCCGAGCACGGCCGCGGTGAAGGCCTTGATCCCGGGCAGGAATCCGATGTTCCAGGCGGTCACGTTGAAGTTGAGCGCGTAGAGCATGCCCGCCGCACCCGCCATAGTCCCGCCGATGAAGAACGTGGTCACGATGATGCGGTTGATGTTCACGCCCATGAGAGCGGCCGTCTCCTGGTCCTGCGCGACGGCCCGGATCCCCCGGCCCAGGCGAGTGCCGCGCACGAACCTGTCGAGCACCACCAGCATCACCACGGCCACGACGATGATCAGCACGCGCTTGCCGTTCCAAGGCGTCCCGAACAGCGAGAAGAGAGCTTCTCCCGAGACGACATCGGGAACCGGCTGGGGAGCAGGACCCAGGATGTTCGGGAGCGGGACGAACAGCAGGGAGTGCTGCCCGTCCATCAGGTTGAAGAGGTACGAGATCGCGAGGGAGGCGCCTATCGCGCTGATCAGGAAGGACAGCCGAGGCGCCCCTCGCCGGCGGAGCGGTCGGTAGGCGAGCCGCTCGATCGCCACGGCGGTGATCCCGGACGCGAGCATCGCCGGGATGAGCGCGCCGATCAGGACCAGAATGAGCGTGATGCCGGAGGCCGGCTCCGTGATCCCGAACCAGTCCCGGAACGCGTAGAGGGACACGACGGTCGAGACCATGAAGACCTCGGAGTGCGCGAAGTTGATGAGCTGCAACACGCCGTAGACCATCGTGTAGCCGAGCGCGATCATGGCGTAGATCGCCCCGAGCGTGAGGCCGTTCCGGGTCTGGTCCCAGAACTGGTCGACCACGTTGGTCACACAGTCCACGCGCGCTCCGGACGAGCCATGACCCCCCACGTGCGGAGGGGGCAGGCCGGCCGCCTGCCCCCTCGCTCCGATCCGTCTAGGGACTAGCCGCCTAGCACCTCGGGCGCGCTTCCGAGCCCGACGATACTCCCTCCCTCGACCTTGTAGAAGTAGTACAGCGACTCAGGGTCCTCCGCGGCCAGCTCGTGGGTCTCGGGGTCGAAGGCCACCTGCTTCGCCTCCCCGTCGAAAGGGTTGTCCGGCGTCAGGGTATCCAGGTACTCCTTGATGCCCAGCCGGATATCCTCCGCGGTCGTCGCACCGCCGTCGACGGCCTGCCTGATCCCCTCGCCGATCATGCTCATAGCGTCGTAGCCCTCCGCCGCGTAGATCGGAACCGCGGCGATCTTGCCGCCGTAGGCCGCGTTGTACCTGTCGGCGAAGTCGCCGGCCAGGTTGCACGGACACACGAGGTGAGTCCCCTCGGCCTCCTCTCCC
Source organism: Actinomycetota bacterium (assembly GCA_035288045.1). Classification (GTDB taxonomy): domain Bacteria; phylum Actinomycetota; class UBA4738; order UBA4738; family HRBIN12; genus DATEBA01. Next base: position 16,842 of record DATEBA010000003.1, on the reverse strand, counting down.
GCGAGCGCGAGGAACGTGATCGAGGTCGAACCGTCCGCGGACATCAGCTCGATGTCCAGGCCCTCATCGCGGATCTGCTTCACGATCTTGCCGAAGTCGGCGTCGTACCCACCGAAGAACAGCGTGTCCGCGCCCGATTTCTCGACGCCGGTGATGAATGCCGAGAAGTCCGTCGCACCTGTCTCGATGCCCTCGAACCCGGCAACCTCGACGCCCGCGCCCTCGAGGGTCTCCTGGACGACCTCGGCGAGCCCCTGCCCGTACGTGCCCTTGTCGTGCGACACGAAGACGCTCTGGGCTCCAACGATCTCATCGAGGTACTGCCCCGCTAGCGCCCCCTGCCCTGCGTCGTTCGCGACGCCCCGGTACCAGTAGTCCCATTCCTTGTCGGCCAGCGCCGGATTGGTCGCCGATGGGGTCACGAACGGGATCCCAGCGTCGTTGTAAGTGTCTCCCGACGCCTCGGACTCACCGGAGAACGCCGGCCCGACCACGGCGACGGTGTCGGGGTCGCTCACCACCTGCTCCACGACGGGCGGGGCGTTGGCAGGGTCACCCTGGGTATCGCCCTGCTTGACGGTGATCGTCACCGGAAAGTCGGTCTCGGCGTTCAGCTCCGTCGCGCGCAGCTGGGCGCCCTGGAACGCGGGAATGACGAGGTAGTTGTAGTCGCCCGTCAAGGCCCCCTGGAACCAGACGCTGACGTCGATCCGTTCGGCCCCGTCCCCGGTGGGCGGCGCCTCCTCCTCCCGGCAGGCCGCGGCCACGATCGCGAACACCGACAGCGCTGCCAGGAACCGCAGGAACGTCCCTCTCCTCACGGGCTTCCCCCTCTCCTTCAGGCTCTGCAGGGGTACGAGATACCACGTTCGGCCCTGCAGCGAAAGCCGAGCCGGCCGATCCGGCCCTCACGCGGTTGTACGTCCGGGAACCCGCGGGTGGGTTGCTAGGCTTGCCGAAGGCGCCGGGGTGGCGGAACTGGCAGACGCGGCGGACTCAAAATCCGCTGGCCGAAAGGCCGTGAGGGTTCGAGTCCCTCCCCCGGCACCTGTCGCGACCTCAGGCCTGGATCGCCGCGCGGAATTCCCGAGCGAGACCGACCGCGGCGTCGCGATCGCCCTCGAGGAGCGGGCGGACGAGCGCGCTCCCGACGACGACCCCATCGGCGAAGCCGCACGCCTGCACCGCCTGATCGGGGGTCGTGATGCCGACTCCAACGAGCATCGGGACGTCCGTCAGCCCGCGGAGAGCCGCCACTACCTCCTCCGCGGTGCCCGCCAGGCGCTCTCTGGCGCCTGTGACGCCGTACGTCGCCACGCAGTACACGAAGCCGTGCGCCCTCTCGGCGATCTCGCGGAACCGTTCGGGGGTCGATCCGGGCGCCGCAAGCAGGATCGGGGCCACGCCGGCCTCGACGGACCGGTCGATCCATTGCCCGGCCTCGTCCACAGGCAGGTCCGGCACGATCGTCCCGGCCACGCCCGCCTCGGCAGCTTCGGCCAGGAAGGCATCCGGGCCGCGACGCAGGATCGGGTTGTAGTAGGTCATCACGGCCACGGGAAGCTCCAGCGAAGCCTCCGCGATCGTTCCCAGCACGTCGGAGGGCCTGGAGCCCGATTCCAGGGCTCTGCGTGAGGCCTCCTGGATCACGCCGCCATCCATGACTGGATCGGAGAAGGGGATCCCGACCTCTATCGCGTCGGCCCCCGCTTCGGCGAGCGCGGCGAGTAGCTCCGCGTCGACCCCGGCCAGCCCCCCCGTCACGTACGGCACGAACGCCCTGCCTCCCTTGTCGCGTCGTCTCCTGAGCGTGGCCTCCAGATCAGGCATCTCGAAGCGCCTTACGAACTGTGTCGAGATCCTTGTCCCCCCGGCCCGAGAGGCACACGGCGACCAGGGAGTCCTCCGGAAGAGGCCGGTTAAGGAGCCACCCGATCGCGTGGGACGGCTCGAGCGCGGGCAGGATGCCTTCCATCTCGGCAAGCGCCCGGAAGCCCGCCAGGGCTTCCTCGTCGGTCGCCGAAACGTACTCCGCCAGACCCTCGTCCTTCATGTAGCTGTGCTCGGGCCCTACGCCCGGGTAGTCGAGACCGGCGGAGATCGAATGGGTCTCGATCACCTGCCCGTCGTCGTCCTGGAGCAGGTAGGAAAGCGACCCGTGGAGCACTCCCGGCTCGCCCCGCGTGAGCGATCGGCAGTGCTCACCGAGACCCTCTCCGCGGCCGCCGGCCTCGACGCCGATCAACCGAACGCCGGGGGCCCCGAGCCAGGCGGCGAAGATGCCCATCGCGTTCGAGCCTCCGCCGACGCAGGCGACGACCGCATCGGGATCGTGGCCCGCCGCCTCGCGGAGCTGCCCGCGCGCCTCGTCGGAGATCACGCGCTGCAGGTCGCGAACGAGCATCGGGTAGGGATGGGGACCGGCGACCGAGCCGATCACGTAGTGGGTGCTGCGCACGGTCGCGGCCCAGTCTCGGAGCGCCTCGTTCAGGGCGTCCTTCAGGGTCCGGCTACCCGACATCACCGGGACCACCTCGGCGCCCAGGAGCTTCATCCGCGTCACGTTCGGCGCCTGGCGCTCCATATCGATCTCGCCCATGTATACCGCGCACGGCAGACCGAAGAGCGCCGCCGCCGTGGCCGTCGCCACGCCGTGCTGGCCGGCGCCCGTCTCGGCGATGATCCTCGCCTTGCCGAGGCGCATTGCGAGAAGCACCTGGCCGATCGTGTTGTTGATCTTGTGAGCGCCCGTGTGCGCGAGGTCCTCCCGCTTGAGGTAGATCCGGTAGCCGAGCTCCTCCGACAGGTGGGACGCGAACGTTAGAGGCGTCGGGCGCCCTACGAAATCGCGTAAGAGCGCAGCGAGCTCCCCCCGGAACTCCGGGTCGTCGCGGAGCCGCATCCAGGCCTCGGCTAGCTCGTCCAGCGCCGGGATCAGCACCTCCGGCACGTACCGACCGCCGTAGTTGCCGAACCGTCCGCGCTCGTCCGGTAGGCGCTCCTCGACCGCCATCGCTCACTCCTCCCCGAGGAGCTCCCGGAGCTTGGCTCCGGGATCCTCCGCTCGCATTAGCGCCTCGCCGACGAGGACGGCCGACGCTCCGGCCTCGGCCGCCTCGACGACCTGCTCCCTGGTGGAGATCCCGCTCTCCAGAACGGCGGTGCGATCGGGGGGGACCCTCCGTAGCAGGCGGAGGGCCCGCTCGCCGTCGACCTCCAGGCTCTCGAGGTCCCGAGAGTTCACGCCTACCACCCCCGCCCCGGCGTTCAGGGCTTTCCTCAGGTCCTCCTCCGAGTGGATCTCCACCAGGGCACCCAGGCCGAGATCGGCCGCGGCCTCGACGAGCGCCTCAAGCTCCAGCTCGCTCACGGCCGCCGCGATCAAGAGCACGGCGTCGGCGCCCTCTGCACGCGACTGGATCAGCTGGGACGGATGGACCACGAAGTCCTTTCGCAGGATGGGCAGCGAAACGGCCAGCCTCACGGCGCGCAGGTCGGCGAGCGCTCCGCCGAAGTGGCGAGGCTCGGTCAGGACCGACACGGCCGCAGCGCCGGCGGCCTCGTACGCGCGCGCCTGCCCTCCCGCGTGGCGATCCGCGATCTCCCCGGCCGACGGGGAGGCGCGCTTCAGCTCGGCGACGACCGCGGGAGCGCCCGAGCGCAGCGCCCCCTCGAGATCGCGCGCGGGCGGCAACGCCAGGGCCCGGGCGATCAACGCTGGCTCGTCGAGGGGCTCTCGCTCGAGCCCTCGGCGCACCTCGGCGACGACGTCGGACAGGAAACCCACGCGCGTATCCTAGGTGCGCTCCCCAGAGGCGACTAGGCGAACGCCGCCAGCGCGGCCCCGAGATCGAGCGTTCCCTCGAGGGCGGCGCGTCCCACGACGCCGCCCTCGACACCGGGGACGCCGGCCAGCGCCCGGAGGTCGCCGATCGACGCGATGCCGCCGGCGGCCACGACGGGGCACCCGACGGTCTCGGCAACCGCGGCCACGACCCCCAGATCCGGACCCTCTCCGGCGCCGACCCTCTCGACGGCGGTCACCAGGCATCGAACGGGGTGCGCGGCTTGGAGCCAGACCAGGGTCGGTCCCAGCGGGAGCCGCCCGACCACCCGACCCCGCGGCGAGACGAACCCGCCCTCCACCTCTATCGCGAGCGCCGCCCGCGAGCCGAGAGCTCGGAGGGCCTCGGCGAGCAGCGGCCGTGCCAGGAGCATCGCCGAACCGAGGACGACGCGATCGGCTCCTGCGCTGATGAGCCTCTCCGCGTCGACGCGCGAGGTGACGCCCCCGCTCGCCTGTACGGCGACGCCGAGCTCCGCGATCGAGCGAACGATCCCGAGGTTCCTGGCGTCGCCAGTGAACGCGAGGTCCATGTCGACGACGTGGATCCGGGGAGCGCCGGCAGCCGCGAAGGCCTCCGCCGCCGCGACCGGCTCGCCCCCGAAGGCCTCGATCGGCACGAGGCCGTCGGGCGTGAAGCGCGCGAGCCGCCCGTCGGCGACGTCGATCGCCGGGATGACCTCGAAGCCCACCGAGGGGAGGCTACCCCTCCACCCGTGCCGACCCGTTCCCGAGGAGCAACCGGAGCTCCGACAGCAACCCCGCCGCCGGCTCGACCTTGAAGCTCCCGAGCTGCAGGGGCGTAACTCCCTGCGCCGTGATGAAGCGAACCTTGACCGGCGTCGAGCCGGGACTGGCCGCCAGGAGCTCCTTCAGCTTCGCGATGACCGCGTTCGTGCACGCCGCAGCCGGCACGTCCACGACGAGAACGCCGTCGGCCACGCGCGTGGCCGCGGGTGCGTCGAGATCCGGCTCGCGGATCTCGACGGCCCGGAGCGCCAGCTCTCGCCCCCGGAGGTCGATCCGACCCTTGACGAGCACGATGCTATCCGGCTCGATCAGATCGGGCGCGGCCTCGAACACCGACGGGAACGCCACCACATCGACGCCACCGGCGAGGTCCTCCACCCGGAAGGAGGCGTACGGCTCGCCCCGCCGCGTGTACCGCCGCGCGACGTATCCGATGATCCCCCCGATCGTGACCACATCTCCGTCGCCGAGCGTGGGGAGATCCGTGATCTCCATGTCGGTCTGCGCGGCGAGGGTCTCCCGGACCGCCAGGAGCGGATGGTCGGTCACGAACTGGCCGAGCACCTCCTTCTCGAGCCGAAGCAAGGTGTGCCTGTCGAACTCCTCGGTGCGGAGCACCGATTCGTCGATCTCGTAGACGTCTTCTTCGCCGCCTCCGAAGAGCGAGAACTGCCCCGCGGCTTCCGCCTTCCTCTCCGAGGCTATCGGCCCCGACACCTTCTCCTGGTTCTCGAGCAGGCCGCGACGAGGATAACCTAAGGAATCGAAGGCCCCCGACAGCGTCAGCGACTCGAGGACCCGCTTCGTCAGCACCGATGGGTCGACCTTCCGGCAGAAGTCCGAGAACGAGACGAACGCGCCCTTCTCGCTTCGCGCGCCGGTGATGTGGCCGACCGCGCCCTCCCCCACGTTGCGCACCGCGGACAGCCCGTAGCGGATCTTCGGCTCCCCGTCGGCCGGCGTGAAGTCGAGGTCCGACCCGTTCACGTCGGGCGGCAGGACCTCGAGGCCCATCAGCCGACACGCGTTCAGGTAGTAGGGCTTCTTGTCCTTGTCGTCCTTGACGCTGGTGAGCAGGGCCGACATGTACTCGACGGGGTGGTGGGCTTTCAGGTACGCGGTCTGATACGCCACGTAGGCGTACGCGCAGGCGTGCGACGCGTTGAACCCGTAGTCGGCGAAGGGCTCCATCAGATCGAAGAGCTCGCGACCGAGCCTCTCGTCGTAGCCGCTCGCGCGGCAGCCCTCGATGAACTTCTCCTTGTGGACCATGAGCTTCTCGCGGATCTTCTTGCCCATGGCCTGACGGAGCATGTCGGCCTCGCCCATCGAGTAGCCGGCCATGCGCACGGCGATCTGCATGACCTGCTCCTGGTAGACCATGATCCCGTAGGTCTCGCCGAGGATCTCCTCGAGGTCGGGGTGAGGGTACGCCACGGGACGGCGGCCGTGCTTCCGCTCGGCGTACTCGGTGTGCATGCCCGCGTTCAGCGGGCCGGGCCGGTAGAGAGCCACGAGGGCCATCAGGTCCTCGAACCGGTCGGGAGCGAGGAGCTTGATCAGCGAGCGCATCCCCGGCGACTCCATCTGGAACACGCCAGTCGTATCGCCGCGACCGAGCATCTCGTAGACGGCCTCGTCGTCGAGCGGCACGTGATCGATGTCGAGATCGACGCCGGCCTTGCGAAGGTACGCGAGCGTGTCCTCGATCACGGAGAGGTTCCGGAGACCGAGGAAGTCCATCTTCAGAAGACCGAGCTTCTCCACTCCGTGCATGTCGAACTGCGTCACGATGCGTCGAACGTCACCGCGCGAGTCCTTCGCGAGCTTGAGAGGCAGGTAGTTCACGAGCGGCGCGTCGCCGATCACCACTCCGGCGGCGTGCACCGAGTCCTCGCGGCGCAGGAACTCGAGCGCCCGAGCCGTCTCGACGATCTCCTTCGCCTCCGGCTCGCTCTCGTATGCCTCGCGCAACTCAGGTGCGAGTTCGAGCGCCTTCTCGATCTCGTGCTCGCGGCCGAGGACGGCCTGCGGGTACATCTTGCACAGCCTGTCGCCCACCGACGCCGGAAACCCGAGAACCCGGGCGGCGTCGCGGATCCCCTGCTTCCCCTTGATCGTCTGGAAAGTGATGATCTGGGCTACGTGGTCCTCTCCGTACGTTAGGGCCACGTAGCGGATCACCTCGTCGCGCCGGCGCTCGTCGAAGTCCATGTCTATGTCGGGCATCTGACGGCGTTCGGGGTTCAGGAACCGCTCGAAGATGAGGCCGTAGCGGAGCGGGTCCAGGTCAGTGATCCGCAGGGCGTAGGAGACGACGGAGCCGGCGGCCGAGCCCCGCCCCGGCCCGACGCGGATACCGTGCTCGCGCGCGAATCGGATGAGGTCCCAGACGACGAGGAAGTAGCCGGAGAACCCCATCGCGGAGATGATCTGCAGTTCGTGGTCGACGCGCTCTCGGATCTCCGGCGTGGGCTCCCCGTAGCGCTCCCGTGCGCCCTTCTCGACCAGGTGTCGGAGGTAGGAGTCGCGGTCCATCCCGTTCGGCGGCTCGAACGTGGGCAGGTGGAACCGCTGATCGGGGGGCGCATCGGAGCCGTAGACGAGCTCGAGCCCGCATGTCTCGGCGATCGCGAGTGTGTTGTCGCACGCCTCGGGTAGCTCCGCGAAGATTGCGCGCATCTCCTCGGGCGACTTCAGGTAGAACTCCTCTGAGTCGAACTTCAACCGCTGGGTATCGCTCTGGACCTTCTGCTGCTGGATGCACAGCAGCACGTCGTGCGGCTTCGCGTCCTCGCGGAGCGTGTAGTGCAGGTCGTTCGTGGCCACCAGCGGTAGGCCCAGCGAACGCGCGAGCTCCACCTGCTTCGGAAGGACCCGGCGCTGGTCGTCGAGGCCGTGGTCCTGCACCTCGACGAAGAAGCTCCCCTCACCGAACACGTCGCCGTAGGCGGCGGCGGCCTCTGCGGCCTTCCTTTCCTGGCCCTGGAGCAGGGAGACGCTCACCTCGCTCGACAGGCAGCCCGACAGCCCGATCAGGCCCTGCGCGCGCTCGGCGAGCAGCTGTTTGTCGATCCTGGGCCGGTGGTAGAACCCCTCCAGGTTCGCGTCGGTGACGAGCTTCAGCAGATTGCGGTAACCGGTCTCGTCCCTCGCGAGGATCGTGAGGTGGTGGTACTTCTCCTCGTTCTCGCCGGGCATGCGGTCGAAGCGCGAGCCCGGCGCCACGTAGGCCTCGACGCCGACGATCGGCTTGATCCCGGCCTCGCGGCACGCTTCGTAGAACTGGAGCGCGCCGAACATGGCGCCGTGGTCGGTTACGGCCATCGCCGTCATCCCGAGCTCGGCAGCGCGCGAGAGGAGCGTCCTCCCCTGCCACGACTTCGTGGGCGCGACGATGCGCGAGGCACCGTCTAGGAGCGAGTATTCGGTGTGCGTGTGGAGATGGACGAACCCGCTGCCCAACCGACCCTCTTGTGTCTATCCGGGGGGAAGGCTCTTGGAACCTCCCAAGAGTACCGCCACTGGAGCACGCACCGCGAGAGGAATCACAACCATGTGATTCGCAAGGCTACCGGTTGACGGAGCCCGGCGCAAGCCGAACGCCCGTTCAACCCGTTCGGGCGTGATCCAGGGCGGCGACAAGGTCCTCCGGCAGGGGATCCTCCACCTCGACGCGCTCGCGCGTCCGCGGGTGGTCGAAGGCGACCCGCCACGAATGCAGGAACGGCCTGGCCAGGCCCAGCTCCCCGGCGTCGGTGCCTCCCCCGCCGTAGGTCCGATCGCCGAGGATCGGGTGGCGGATCGCCGACAGGTGAACACGGATCTGGTGCGTTCGACCGGTGCGCGGGGCGGCCTCGAGTAGCGTCGACCGCCCGAACCGCTCACGGACCTCGAACATGGTCTCGGCCGGCCGGCCGGCCGTCCTGGCCACCACGATCCGCGCGCCGCGACGGCCGAGCGGCGCCTCTACGGCGAAACGGTCGTGCGGAACGGCGCCGCGGACAAGCGCGAGGTACCGCCGGTCGATCGCGTGGGCCCGGAGCATGTCGGACAGCGCCTCGTGGGTCCGGTCGTCCTTCGCGACGATGAGGAGCCCGGAGGTCCCGGCGTCCAGGCGGTGGACGATGCCGGCCCGAAGGGGCCCGCCGACGCCCGACAGGGGCACGCCCGTCGCCTTGAGGCGGTTCACGAGCGTTCCCGTCCGCCGTTGCCGGGTTGGGTGAGTCGGGATGCCGGCCGGCTTGCTCACCACCAGCAGGAATCCGTCCTCGTACCGAACGTTCGCGGGCGGGCTCTCCGCTGGCACCTCGTCGAGCCCCACTGCGTCCAGCTCGACGAGCTCGCCGCCGCGGAGGCGGTGCGACTTGGGCCTCGGCGACCCGTCGACTCGGATGCGGCCCTCGGCGATCGCGCGCTGGACGTCAGCCCGAGGCATCCCCAGGTACCCAGCCACGACGGCGTCGAGCCTGCCGGCCGCCGCCATGAAGCGCTCAGCCACCTTCGGCCTTCTCCTTGCGGAGTCCGACCAGCGCAAGAAGGATCGCGCCGACCACGATCGCGGAGTCGCCGAGGTTGAAGACCGGCCAGACGCGGATGTCGATGAAGTCGATGACGGATCCCGAGAGCCCGGACCCGCGCGCGAATCGGTCGGTCAGGTTGCCGAGCGAGCCACCCAGTACGAGACCCAGCGCGATCGCGGTCGGCGTCCGTCCGATCCGGAAGGACGCCCAGACGATGAGCCCCGCGACAGCGATCGTCGCCCACGCGAAGACGAGAGGCGCGCTGCCCCCGATCCCGAAGGCACCGCCCGTGTTCGTCGCGTACCGCAGGTGGAGCACGCCGGGTATCAGCTCGATCGGCGGCTCCCCCGCCAGCGCTCCCTCGGCCCATATCTTGGACAGGCGGTCGATCGAGTAGGCGGCGACCGCCGTCGCGTACATCACAGCGGCCGGGCGCCGCGCGCGCACCGCTACCGCGGCCGGGTCTGGGCCTGCGCGTCCTTGATGCAGAGATCCACGTACGGGAGGGCCCTGATGCGAGCCTTCTCGATGGGCTTGCCGCACCTGTCGCAGATCCCGTAGGACTTCTCGTCCATCCGGGACAGGGCCCGGTCGATCTTGCCGAGCAGGTCCCGGATGTTGTTCTCGATCGAGAGGTCCCGCTCGCGCTCGAACGTGAACGTGCCTGCGTCGGCGTTCTCGTCGTCGAAGGAGACCTCGCCGGAGACATCGGACTGGGTCGCGGAGAACGACGCCTCCTCGATCGTGGAGAGCTGCTCCTCCAGCTCCGCTCGCTCTTCCCTGAGGCGCTTGCGGAACTCGTCGAGCTCCTTCTTCGTGTACGGGGACTTGGCGGCCATTAGCCGAGGGACGGTAGCACCAAGGCGCATCGGCGGCAACGAACGCGCCCCACGTCGCTGCGAGCCTGCGAGCGATCTCATCCGCGTCGAGACCCTCCACGTCGAGGCGCTTGGTTCGCGAGCGAGCTCCGCTCGTCATTCGAACCCGCCCAAGACCCCTTCCACGGCCCTCCCTCCGGCCCGGGCCACGACGCGAACGACGATAATCCCCACCCCGGGTGTAGCATGGCCCCCAACGGCGACGACGGGAACACGTTCGAGGGAGCGCCGGCCCAAGCGAGCCGGGGGTGGTGGGAGCCCGGCGGCGCGGTCCCTCGGAACATCATCCCCGAGCCGCTGCCCGAACCGGGCGTCCGCAAGGCGCACGCAGTAGGCGCAGCCGGGTCCGCCCGTGACAGCGGGAGGCCGTGGTGGCGGCCTGTGAGGGGCCGCGTCCCGCGAGGGCGCGGCAAGCGGGGTGGTACCGCGGGGCAGGCGCCTCGTCCCTGCAAGGGACGGGGCGTTTTGCGTTCCGCTGGAGGAGGCGAGATGGGATTCGAGCCGGTCGACCCGAAGGTTAGCTTCCCGGAGCTCGAGCGGCGCATCCTCGCGTTCTGGAAGGAGGCCTCCGTGTTCCGTCGGAGCCTGGAGCTCCGTGAGGGCGCGCCGCTGTGGGTCTTCTACGAGGGGCCCCCGACCGCAAACGGACGTCCGGGGATCCATCACGTCGAGGCGCGCACGTTCAAGGACGTGTTCCCCCGCTTCCGCACGATGGCCGGCTACCGCGTGCCACGCAGGGCCGGCTGGGACTGTCACGGCCTTCCCGTCGAGCTGGAGATCGAGAAGGAGATAGGCACCTCCGGCAAGCGCGACATCGAGTCGTTCGGCGTGGCCGACTTCAACCGCCTCTGCCGCGAGTCGGTGACGAGGTACGTCGACGAGTGGGAGCGGATGACCGAGCGGGTCGGGATGTGGATCGACCTCTCCGACGCCTACTGGACGATGTCCACGGAGTACATCGAGAGCGTGTGGTGGTCCCTGAAGGAGCTGCACCGCAACGGGCTGCTCTTCGAGGCCGACAAGGTGACGCCGTACTGCCCGCGATGCGGGACCGCGCTCTCCGACCACGAGGTCGCGCTGGGTTACGAGACGACCGAGGACCCGAGCCTGTACCTGCGCTTCCCCATCCTCGACGCTCCGGCGGACCCGTCGCTCGCCGGCGCGTCGATCTCCGTGTGGACCACGACGCCCTGGACCCTGCTCTCCAACCTCGGCCTCGCCATCGACGAGGACGCCACCTACGAGGAGGTCGACGTCGAAGGAGAGCGTCTCGTCGTCGCCGCATCCCTCCGCGAGCGCGTCTTCGGCGAGACCGCCACCGTCGTCCGTTCGATCGCCGGCGCCGACCTCGTCGGCGCACGCTACGAGCCACCGTACGACAACGTGGACGGCAACACCCACCGCGTCGTCGCCGCGGATTTCGTCTCCATGGAGGAGGGCACCGGCGTCGTGCACATCGCGCCCGCGTTCGGGGCGCAGGACCTCGACCTCGGCCGGCGGGAGGGCTGGCCCGTCCACAAGCCCGTGGACGAGGAGGGCAAGTTCACCGATCAGGTGCCGGAATTCCTCCACGGCCGGTTCGTGAAGGATGCAGACCCGCACATCGTCGAGGACCTCGGATCTCGGGGCCTCGTGATCAAGGCGGAGACCTACGCCCACACCTATCCGTTCTGTTGGCGGTGCGGCACACCGCTCCTCTACTACGCGCGAACTTCCTGGTACATCGGCACGACGCGGATGAAGGAGCGGCTGCTCGCCGTGAACGAGTCGGTCGAGTGGTACCCCGACCACATCAAGCACGGGCGGTACGGGGACTGGCTTGACAACAACGTGGATTGGGCGCTGTCGCGCGACCGGTTCTGGGGAACGCCGCTCCCGATCTGGCGATGCCGCAACGGCCACGACACGGCGGTCGGCTCGCTCACGGAGCTGTCCGGGCTCGCGGGGCGCGACGTCTCCGGCGTCGACCCACATCGCCCGGCGATCGACGAGGTCGCGATCCGGTGCCCGGACTGCGCCGAGGACGCGCGTCGGGTGCCGTATACGATCGACGCCTGGTACGACTCCGGCGCGATGCCCTTCGCGCAATGGGGCTACCATCCCGAGCTCGGCAGGGGCGAACAGGACTTCCGCGAGCACTTCCCCGCGGACTTCATCTCGGAGGCGATAGACCAGACCCGCGGGTGGTTCTACACGCTCATGGCCGAGGCGACGCTGCTGTTCGACCAGACCTCGTACCGCAACGTCGTCTGCCTTGGTCACATCGTGGACGCGCGGGGCAGGAAGATGTCGAAGTCGCTCGGCAACGTGATCGACCCCTTCGATGTCCTCGAGCGACAGGGCGCCGACGCGCTCCGTTGGTATCTGCTCACGAGCGGCTCCCCCTGGGCCGCGCGCCGCGTCTCCCCCGACATCCTGGACGAGGTGGTCCGGCAGTTCCTCCTCACCCTCTGGAACGTGTACTCGTTCTTCGTCACCTACGCGAACGCGAGCGGATTCGACGCCGCAGCGCCGCGGATGCCCCCCGACGAGCGGCCCCCGCTCGATCGATGGGCGCTGTCGCAGCTGGGGCGGACCGCTCGCGAGGCTCGCGACGGCCTCGAGCGCTACGACGCCACCGCAGCGGGCCGGCGGATCCAGACCTTCGTCGACGACCTCTCCAACTGGTACGTGCGCCGGGCGCGACGGCGCTTCTGGGACCCGGGCGGGCGCGGCGGCACCGAGACCCTCGCGGCCTTTCAGACCCTCCACGAGTGCCTCGTAACTGTTGCGAGCCTGCTCGCGCCGTTCACGCCGTTCGTGGCCGAGGCGCTGTGGCGGAACCTAGCTGCCGGTCGCGGGGGCCGCCCGGATTCGGTCCACCTCGCCGACTACCCGACGACCGCCGACGGAGCCGTGGACGAGCGGCTCGACCAGGCGATGGCCACGGTCCGGGAGATCGTCGAGCTCGGGCGGCGCATCCGCACCGGCGCCCGCGTGCGGGTTCGTCAGCCGCTCGGCGAGGCGGTCGTTCACCACCGGGGCGATCACGCGGCGCTCGAGGCGCTCCTCGGCCTGGTCGCCGAGGAGCTGAACGTCAAGGAGGTCGTGTTCGCGGAGTCGGTCGAGCAGCTGACCGGCTGGCGGGCCAAGCCCAACTTCCGCGAGTTGGGGCCGAGGCTCGGATCCATGGTGAAGGGTGTGGCCGCCGCGCTCGCGGCCGACGACGGCTCCCTCGCGGCGGCGCTGGCCCGCGGCGAGTCGGTGAACGTCGGCGACGTCGTGCTCTCCGCGGACGACGTCGACCTCGTTCAGGAGACGCATACCGGATGGGGCGTCGCCGCCGAGGCTGGGGTGACGGTCGCGCTGGAGCTCGAGCTCACGCCGCAGCTTCGTCGCGAGGGTCTCGCGCGCGAGCTCGTGCGGCTCGTTCAGGACGCGCGCAAGGCGGCCGGCCTGGACGTGAGCGACCGCATCGCGCTCGGCCTGGAAACGACAGGCGAGGTCGCTGCGGCGTTCGCTGCGCATCGCGACTACGTGGCCGCCGAGACGCTCGCCGCCGAGCTCTTCGACGTGCGTCTGGAGGATGCGGCCTATCGTCAGGCCGCGGAGGTGGAGGGGACACCGGTCGCGCTCACGCTGCGACGGATCTAGAGGGTCAGTCCTCGCCCCAGAAGAGCTCGCGGAGAGAGCGCTGCGGGGTCTCGGTCTCGTGCTCCTGGGCCGAGGTCTCCGCCCCCTCCGCGGTGACCGGCGCGGGCTCGGCTACCTCGGGAAGCATCACCGTCCCGCCCGCGACTTCGCCAACTTCGGGCTCGACGGCTGCCACGGGCTCGGACCCAGCCGTGGGCTCGGCGGCTGCCACGGGTTCGGGCTCCGCGGCGGGCTCGGGCTCCGCGGTGGGCTCGGGCTTCGCGGTGGGCTCGGGCTCCGCGGTGGGCTCGGGCGCTGCCGGCTCCTTCGCGCGTGCCCGGGCCTCCCGCGCCATCTCGCGCACCGTCTCCGCGTGTTCCTGGATCATCCCCGCCATGCCCTGGAGGAAGTCGCGCTCGCGGAGCAGGAAGGAGGGGATCCCGCGGACGTCGACCGATCCGCCCGAGTGGGAACCGCTTCCCGCCGTAGCTTCGGCCACGGCAACGATCCGCGCAGCCTCTTCCTGAGCTCGCCGGATGATCTCGTCGGCCTGGCGCGACGCCTCCGCCGGATCCGGTGTTCCCAGAAGCCCGAAGCCGGACTGCTCCCGGATCCGCCGATTGTCCTCGATCAAGCCTGCCATCGCCTCCGTGACCTCGTCGAGGAACTCGTCGACATCCCGCTCGTTGTAGCCGCGGAAGCCGAGCCGGAACTCCTTCTGCTGGATGTCGAGTGGGGTGATCCGCCGGGTCTCGGCCGCGGGCGGTGCTTCCTCGTCTTTCTTCTTCCTCATACCTTCCCCCCGACCGCTCCGCGAGCCTAACAGCGTAGCGCACGCCGAGCCACGGCCAGCGCGACGAAGACGATGATGATCGACAGGTCGAATCCGACCGCTCCCATCCGGACCGGCGGGATCAGGTTGCGAAGAGGCCGCAGCACCGGGTCCGTGAGGTCGTGCATCAGCTCGTAGAGAGCGCGCCCAGGGCCAGCCAGCGGCGGCCGGACCCCGGCCAGCTCCAACCAGGACAGGACGACCCGGGCCAGCAGCAGGAAGAAGTAGACGGAGAGGACGATGCAAACGACATCGAGAGCCACGTTCGCGGCAGCGGTCATGGGCGCGGCAAGGCTAGCAAGATGTCCGCAAGGTCGCGCGGCCTCTAGAACTGGTTGTAGAAGGCGCCCCCCGCGATCCGCTCGCGCTCCTCGGCGGACACCTCCACGTCGGCCGGCGTGAGCAGGTAGACCCTGTTGGCCACCATCTCGATCTTGCCGTCCAGGCCATACACGAGCCCCGAGGCGAAGTCGACCAACCGCCGCGCGATCGTATCGTCCGTGCTCTGCAGGTTCATGATCACCGGGATCCCGCGTTTGAAGCGGTCGGCCACCTCGCGGGCTTCGTTGAACCGCCTCGGCTCGGACTTGTGGATCGCGCCGGAGCCCGCCGCCGCGCGCTGTGTCGGGATCGTGCGGACGATCCCCTCCTCGGCTCCGACCTCGCGCACGGGCTGGGGGGGCTGAAGCCGGTGTATCTGCGCCGGCTCCGCGGCCTGGACCTCCTCCAGCTCCTCGAGCTCCTCGTCCTCGACGAGGCCGAGGTAGGTGAGCGTCTTCTTCCACACGCCTGCCATCTGGTTTCCTCCTACACCCGCGGTCGCTCGCCGAAGAGCGCCGTTCCGATGCGCACAATCGTAGCGCCTTCCTCTAGGGCAACCTCGTAATCCAACGACATTCCCATGGAAAGTTCCAGGGCCTCCTGATGCGTCTCGACCAGGGCGTCGCGGAGCGCGCGAAGACGCCGGAAGTAGGGGCGCGAGTCCTCCGCGGCGCTCGGGATCGGCGGCAGGGTCATGAGCCCGACGAGGCGTAGCCCCTCGAGGCGCGACACCTCGTCGGCGAAGTCGGCGAGAGCATCGGGCGAGACACCGCTTCGCTCCCCGGTGAAATCGACCTCGATCAGCGCGGGAAGGCGTCGTCCTTTGGTGGCCGCGCGACGCGCCAGCCGCTCGGTCGCGCTCGTCGAGGCGAGCGTCTGGACGACGTCGGCCTGCTCCGCGACCTTGTGCGCGGTATGGCTCTGCAGCGTTCCGATGAAGTGCCACGTCGCATCCGGCACGGCCGTCCGCTTCCGCTCGAGCTCCTTCACGTAGTTCTCCCCGAATTCGCGCAACCCGGCCTCCCACGCCTCTGAGACCGCCGAGGGCGGCAGCGTCTTGGTCACCGCGACGAGCCGGACCTGCTCGGGCGTCCGCCCCGACCTCTCGCAGGCCCGCGCCAGACGGACGCGGATCCGGTCGAGCCTCTCGATCAGGGGAACGTCGGCGGTCACGTTGGTTCACAGGAATATACAGGAGTTGCCCCACGTAGACGGCAGCAACAGTCGTGTCAGACGTGGAGCCTTGCGGCTACGCCCAGCTGGCGGCCGGTGCTCCCAGCGTCTCGGCGATGGGAGAAGAACCTGCGAGGGTGGCACGCTGTGCACAGTTCGGCCATCTCTATCCGGCGCACGCCTCCGGCTCGAAGCATCGCCGCGATGGTTCCCGGCAGGTCGAGATACAAAGACCCGGCGCGGCGGCTCGTGATGGCTCCAGCTAGCGATGCGCCTCCGACCGCGACCGCGACGTCCTCCCCCACCTCGTAGTGACAGGGGCCGATCGCGGGGCCGATCACGGCGGTTAGCGAAGACGCCGTACCTCTCGCCGTCGCGGCGGCCCTCTCCACGAGGCCCGCAACGAGGCCACGCCAACCCACGTGCGCGACGACGACCGAGCCCTCTTCCGCCGAGGCTATGACCAGGGGGACGCAGTCGGCTACCGTGACCGCGATCGGCACGCCGATCCTCGCAGTGACGAGCCCGTCCACGCCGGCGATCGCCTCCGCCGGATCCGCGAATCCAGCGCCGGCTCGCCCGCGGCCGACGCGCGTCACTCGGTCGCCGTGAACGAGCCCGGCGACGGCGAAGGCCGGCACCCCGAGCCCCTCAGTGAGCAGCTCTCGGTTCCGTCGCACTGCGCCGGGGTCGTCGCCGACCGAGAAGCTCACGTTAAGCGCCGCGAACGAACCGTCGCTAAGACCACCGGTCCGCTCGCTGAAAGCCGCCAAGAAGCCCCGCGACTCCAGCGCGGGCGACACCAGCGCGTAGCGCCGTCCGCCGAGATGTCGTCGCTCGAGGCTCATCGTCAAAGGAAAGGGCGGGGGCTCGGCCAGAGGCGGGGGAAGGTCGCCTCTTGACCGATCG
>DATEBA010000002.1:0-46767 GCA_035288045.1 Actinomycetota bacterium | reverse complement strand
CTCGAACCATTCGCCCAGACGTGGTGATCGCTCCGCAAGGTTCTCGGTGAACAAGAGGGCATGACCTTCTTCGACGAGAGCGCTCCGTGCTGGTGACACGGGGGAGCATTCAACGGGAGTCCTCTAGGACGAGCAGCACCTGGGTGCCGGACGGATCAGGGATGACGAGGTGGAACGTGAAGTCCATGGATGGAGAGGCTATCGCGCGTCCAACCCCCACTCGCCCGCGGATCCCGACCCCGGTCGCGCGAACCGCCCGTTCTCCATAGGATGGCGGGGTTCCGACGAGGAGGGGAAGGATGAGGAAGCTCGCACTCGCGCTGGTCACGACCGGCGCGCTCATGCTCTGGAGCCAGATCGCGATCGCGGCCTCGGTGTCGATGGTCGACTCGGCGTTCGATCCCGCGGACGTGACGGTCGAGGCCGGCGAGACGATCACCTGGTCCAACGACGGGGCGCTTCCCCACACCGCCACCGCCGACGACGGCTCGTTCGACACCGGGACGCTGGATCCGGGCGACTCGGACTCGGTGAGGATCGACGAGCCCGGGACGTACCCGTACTACTGCACGCTCCACGGCGCGCCGGGCGGGATCGGGATGGCGGGAACGATCACGGTCGCCGAGGGCGGCGGCGGTGGGAACGGCGGTAGGAACGGGGGGCTGCCGCAGACGGCCTCGCCGCTGCCTCTGGTCGCCGGCGCGGGACTCGTCCTCCTGATAGGCGGCATCCTGCTCGGGAGGCGCGCGAGGACCCGATGACGCGGGCCGCGCTCGCCCGGCTACTCGTCGCCGCCGGGGTCGCGGGGCTCGCCTGGTCCGGCCTGACCTACTCGTCGGCCGCTCACCGGCAGGAGGAGGCCACGGCCGCGGCGCGGGCCGCGCTACGGCCCGCGCCGTGCGAGGCCGAGCTCCCCGAGGTCGCGCCCGCCCGAGAAGGCGACGTCCTCGGCCTGATCCGCATCCCCGCGATCCACGTCCGCACGGCGTTCTTCGAGGGCGTCGCCGACCAGACCCTTCTCGCGGGCCCCGGCCACCTGTCCGCGACCGCACCACCGGGCTCGGCCGAGGTCTCGGTCCTCTCGGCCCACCGCGACCTACACTTCCGCGACCTGAAGGACCTCGACCGGGGCGACCTAGTCGTCCTTCGGCTCCCCGGCGACCGGATCCGGTACCGGGTCTTCGACAGCCGGGTCGTCCGGCCTGACGACACAGCCGTCACCGCGCCCATCGGCGGCGGCGTTCTCAGGCTCGTGACCTGCTGGCCGCCCTCGATCCTCGGCCCGGCCCCGGAGCGACTCGTCGTCAGCGCCGTGCCACTTCACCCTCACGCGGGGCCGGTCCATGCCGAGCCCGACGTGGCATACGCGCCCGTTGTTGCGACGGCCGCGGCCCGACCCGCGCCCTGGCCCGGTTCAGCCTTCGTCGGCGCCGCCGGCGCGGCGACCATGGCCGTCGCGAGCTTCGCGGGCAGGCGCGATAGGCGTCAGTGGTTCCTTGCCTGGGCCGCCGGCCTCGCGGCCCTGGACGTGAGTCTTGCGATGCTGCTCCACTGACCGTCAGGCGGCAAGCGGGAGCCAGAACTCCACCGCCGTGCCGCGGCCCTGCCGCGAAGTAACCCGCAACCATCCGCCGGCTAGCTCCGCTCGCTCACGCATCGTGAGCATTCCGAGGTGGCCGCGCGCGTCCTCCCCGACCTCCCCGGGCAGGCCCTTTCCATCGTCCTCCACGCGGACGTAGACGCCTCCGCTCCGCGGCTCCAGCGTGAGCTCGAGCCGGTGCGCAGCGGAATGCTTCCGCGCGTTCGTGATCGCCTCCTGCGCGATCCGGTACGCGAGCGTACGGACCTCGATCGGGGGCTCCTCGACCAGTCTGTTCACGAGCGACGTGTCGAACTCCGCCTCAGGACGGACCTCGTCCAGATACTGGCCGAGCGCCGCCGCGAGGCCCTCCTTGTCCAGTGCCGGCGGCCGGAGCTCGAACAGCAGGTGCCGGAGATGCTGGATGGCAAGGCGGACCGTCTCATCCAGAGTGCCCAGCCGCTCACGGGTCTCCGGATCGGCGACGCGCTTCCGAACCGCCTCGAGGCGGAGCCCCACCGCTGTCATCTTCTGCACCGGATCGTCGTGGATATCGGCGGCGATCCGCCGGCGCTCCTCTTCCTGCGCCTGCACGAGTCGCGCCAGGAGCAGCTGCCGTTCCCGCTCACTCCGCTTGCGGTCGGTGACGTCGAAGAACACTCCCTGCCACAGGCGCGGACCCTCGGCCTCGCCACCCTCGAAGATGGAGGCCTGGTCGTGCACCCAGACCGTCGCCCCGTCCCTCGCGATCATCCGATATTCCATGTCGAAGGGCCGTCCGGCGCGAGACGCCTCTTCCCACGCTCCGCGTACCCGCTCGTAGTCGCTCTGCTCGACGCACCGTCTCCACAGGTCGGGCTCACTGAGCCACTGCTCGACCGGGAACCCCAGCATCCGCTCTACGCGTGGGCTGATGTAGGAGAAGTCGCCTTCCCCGGGATCACGGACGGAGTTCCAGACGTAGGTCACGGCGGGGATCTGCTCGACGAGCGTCCGGAAGCGCTGCTCCGCCTCGCGCAAGCCCTCCTCCGCCCGCTTGCGCTCCGTCACGTCGAACATGACGCCCTGGAAGGCAAGCGGTGTCCCGTCCTCGTCTCTGACCAGGCTCGTTCGCTCGTTCACCCAGACGACACGACCCTCCGGCCGGATCATCCGGTACTCCAACGATTCGGCCCCCAGCTCTCCGGTCTCGAGGAACACGGAATAGGTCTCTAGCACCCTCGTGCGGTCCTCGGGATGGATGTGCTTCTCCCACAGGAGGGGATCGCCCATCCAATCTTCCGGGGACAGCCCGAGGATCGCCTCGACCTGTGGGCTCACGTAGATCGTCTCCATGCTCTTGTCGGGGCGATCCAGGTAGAGCACGGCAGGGATCTGCTCGACCAGGGTCCGGTACCGGGCCTCCGCCTCCAACACCGCCCGCTCGGCGGCCTTGCGTTCCGTGACGTCCGTCCACACGCCCCGCCAGAAGGGCGGCCTCCCCTCGGTACCAGACATGAGGACCGCCTCGTCCCCGATCCACACCTCCCGGCCGTCCGCCGAGAGCATCCGGTACTCGCAGCGGAAGGGCTCATGGGTCCTGTTCGATCGCTCGTCCTCAAGCCGGACCCGCTCGCGGTCGTCGGGGTGGATCCGGCTCTGCCAGAAGTCCAAGTCCAGGAATCGCTCCGGGGCGAATCCCAGGAGCGATTCCACCTGAGGGCTCATGTAGAAGAACTCGGGGGTGGGGTCCAGCGCCTCGTTGTACACAACCGCAGGGACGTTCTCGACCAACTCCCGATACTTCGCCTCTGCTCCGGCGAGCGCGCGCTCGGCGCGCTGCCGCGCGACCGCCGCCCCGAGCGTGCTCGCGGCCGCCTTGAGCGCGTCTATCTCGGCCGGTGTCCACTCGCGCTCGGCGACGCAGTCGTCGAAGCCCATGAGCCCCCAGACCGCATCACCGGCAAATACGGGCACGTTCAGTATCGAGAGGATGCTCTCCTCAGCAAGGAACGCCGCCTGTTGTGGAGACAGCTCCCTCGTGTGCGCGTTGATGATGCCGCCCGCGAAGAGAGTGTTGGCCCAATCCTCGAAGCCGCGCGCGCGGAACGAGAAGGCCTGGAGGGCCGGGTTGTCGATCTGAGGCTCGATCCCGAGCGCAACCCACTCGAAGCGCCGGGAGATCAGCGTCTCGCCGCCTTCGTCCTTCTCGGCGTCGAAGATCCAAACCCGGCTCGCCCCGGTTGCCGCGCCGAGGTCTGCCAGCGCCTCCTCGATCACCGTCTCCCACGGCGCCGAGAGCAGGCGCTCCGCCATCGCCGCTATGGCTGCCAGGACGCCCTCGCGCAGCCGCAAGGCTTCCTCGGTCCGTTTGCGATCGGTGATGTCGACAAGCACGCCCTGGATCAACCGCGGCCGGCCCGACACCGACGGAAGGACCGATCCGTGGTCGAACACCCACACCACGCGACCGTCGCGCGCTACGAGCCGATATTCGTGCCCGGAGGAGCGACCCGTCTGGTACAGGGCGCGGTCCGCTCTGAGCGCCTGGTCCCGGTCCGCCGGGTGCAGGACCTTCGCCCAGAGGTCGGGGTCGGCGCGGAAGTCTTCCGGCGCGTATCCGAGCAGCTGCTCGACCTGCGGACTCATGTACAGGGAGCGAACACCCGACTCGGTCGAGGCGTCGATCTCGTCGATGTAGGTGACGGCGGGGATCTGCTCGACGAGCGATCGGTACAGCTCCTCGGCCTCACGGAGGTCGGCCGCCGCCTTCTTCTCCTCGGTGAGGTCCCGGATGGCGGTCACCCGCACGGTCCGGCCCTGGAACGGAGCCGATCTGCTTGCGACCTGCGCCGGGAAGCGGGTCCCGTCGGCTCGCAACGCGACGATCTCGTAGGGCTCGTCTCGCGGGTTCCGGATCCTGTCGATGAGGAAGTCCTTGAACTCGGGAGGCACGAACTCGAGGGCCGAGTGCCCGACGACTCCCTCGCGATCGAGACGGAACATCCGGCAGAACACGTCGTTCACCTCGAGGATCTGTCCCTTGTCGTGCAGGGCGACCGCCTCGGTGGTGGCCCCGGCCAGCGTCGAGAACCTCTCCTCGCTCTCGCGCAGGGCCTCCTCCGTACGACGTCTCTCCGCCAGCTCCGTCCTCACCGCGCGCCACCGAAGGACCACGAAGGCGGCAACCGAGACGAAGACAAGGTCGACGAGGAAGCGGAGCACGCCAAGATCGGATGCGTTCTCGCTCAGCCACTCGTCGATCAGCCCGTCGACGCCGGCGAGGAACACGAAAGCGAGCGCGACGAGCACCACACCGCCGGCGGCGGCCGCGTCCCTCCACCGACCGCGTGGCTCCACCGGCGGCCGGTCCGGCTCGCCCCTGGGGGTCTCGTTCCGGATCGGCGAAGGGGTGAGGGTGCGCACTGGGAAATTATCGACCTCGCAGCCGGCCCGCCGAAGCTGCCGGCCGCCCTGATCTCAGGTTCCTGCTTCGAGCAACCCGCGGAGCGCCCGGAACGCCCGGCCGCGATGGCTGATGCGATCCTTCTCCCGCGGTGAAAGCTCGGCCATGGTCTTCTCCCACCCTTCCGGGAGGAAGATGGGGTCGTAGCCGAAGCCCCCGGTCCCGCGGGGCCGCGAGATCAACGACCCATCGGAGACGCCCTCAGCGAAGACCTCCCGCCCGTCCGGCCAGGCCACCGCCGCGACGCACCGGTAGCGGGCCGTGCGGCCCGATGTGGGCACGCCGGCGACGGCTCGGATGAGCGTGCGGAGGTTCTCCTCGTCCGACGCGTGCTCGCCCGCGTACCGCGCCGAGCGCGGTCCCGGACCCCCTCCCAGGGCGTCCACCTCAATGCCCGAGTCGTCGGCCATGGCCGCCTCCCCCGTCGCCGCGGCGACAGCGCGGGCCTTGAGGAGCGCGTTCTCCAGGTAGGTCGCGCCGGTCTCCTCCACCTCGGGCCAGTCGCCGACGAAGTCCGCGGCCGTGATCCACTCCACCGGCCAGTCGCGGCAGATCTGCAAGATCTCGCGGAGCTTCCCCGGGTTGCGCGAGGCGATAGCGACCCGCTCGGGGAAGCTCACCCGCCGAGGATCCCCTGCTGCATATCGGTGAGGCGCGCGATTCCCTCTTGCGCGAGGTCTACCAGTGCGTCGAGCTGCGCGCGATCGAAGGGCTCGCCCTCGGCGGTTCCTTGGATCTCGACGAGCTTCCCGGAGCCGGTCATCACGATGTTGCAGTCGACCTCGGCCTTCGCGTCCTCCTCGTAGGACAGGTCCAGTATCGCCTCGCCGTCGACGATGCCGACAGAGACGGCGGCGACGCTGTCGATGAGGGGGTCGGCCGCCAGCAGCCCTCGCTCCCGAAGGGTCCGGCACGCGATCGCCAACGCTATGTAGCCCGCGGTGATCGAAGCGGTCCGAGTGCCGGCATCGGCCTGTAGCACGTCGCAATCGATCCAGATCGTGGAGTCGGTGAGCTTGGACAGATCCGCCACCGCTCGAAGCGAACGCCCGATCAGCCGCTGTATCTCCTGGGTACGTCCGGAGGGCCGGCCCTTGCCGACCTCGCGAGAGGTCCGTTCGAGGGTCGCACGCGGCAGCATCGAGTACTCGGCGGTGACCCAACCCTTGCCGCTTCCCTGCAGGA
Source organism: Actinomycetota bacterium (assembly GCA_035288045.1). Taxonomy (GTDB): domain Bacteria; phylum Actinomycetota; class UBA4738; order UBA4738; family HRBIN12; genus DATEBA01. Next base: position 40,558 of record DATEBA010000002.1, on the reverse strand, counting down.
ACCGCGGCGCGGTCGATTCGTGCGACGCGGCGACGAGCACCCGGGTCCGCCCCATCTCCAGGAGCACGGACCCCTCGGCCCATTCCTGGTAGCCGAGCTCGACTTTGACCGGCCGCAGGTCGGCCGGGCCGCGACCGTCCGACCGGAGCGTCATCCGCCGATCACCCGGTTCATGCCTTCGGCGGCCAGTTCGATCGGGCCGTCGTAGGTGGCCGAGGCCTGCTCGCGAGAGAGCTCGTGGTCGAGCGACGGCCAGATGTGCGTCAGGATCAGCCCCCCGGCCCCCGCCGCGGTGGCATGCTCCGCCGCCTGCCGTGCCGACATGTGGAACGGCAGTAGGTCCATGTGGTCCTGCCAAGTCGCCTCCGAGACTAAGACGTCGGCCCCCCGCGCGAGCTCGACGAGCTCCGCCGTCGGCCCACTGTCGCCCGTGTAAGCGAGGACGCCGGCGCCGTCCTCTATACGGAAGCCCATCGCTATGACGCCGATGTGCTGCATCAGGCGCGCCTGCACGCGGAACGGTCCGATCTCGACCGTCTTCTCGGGAACGAGCTCGTTCACGTCGAAGGCGACCCCCATCTTGTCGCGGCTGTCGTCCGAGATCAGGTGTGAGACGTGCCCGAAGAACCCCGGCGGGGCGTAGAGCGGTAGCCCGTGCGTGCCGAGCGCCGCGTAGTGCCGCGCATAGAAGGTCGGGTACAGATCGACGAAGTGATCCGGGTGCGCGTGGGAGATGAGCACCGCGTGGATCTCCGATATCGGGATGTGCTGTTGCAGCCGCGAGAGCGTGCCAGTCCCCGCGTCCATCCAAAGGTTGAAGCCGTCGCTGCGGACAAGGTAGCCGGAGGTCGCGCCTCCCGCTTCGGGCCACGTGCCGCCGGAGCCGAGGACGGTCAGCTCCACGCGCCGCCCCCGACGGGCTCGAGGCGCGCGGCGCGAACCTTCCAGATCTCGGGTCCGAGGAAGACCTCGGCGACGCGTTGGAACCGCTCGGGATCGCCGGTGGCGAGGAACTCGTGGCGTGGCCAGCCGTCGGGAGCTTCAAGGTCGTGCTCCACGAGCGAGCGGTAGACGTCCTTCGCCGTCTCGGTCGCCGAGGACACGAGCACCACGTCGTCTCCCATCACCATCTGGATCAGCCCGGCGAGGAGGGGGTAGTGAGTGCATCCGAGGATCAGCGTGTCGATCCCCTCCTCCTTCAGCGGGGAAAGATACCCGTTCGCGGCCTTCCGCAGCGCGTCGCTCCAGGTGTCCCCCCGCTCGACGTGCTCGACGAATACCGGACAGGACGCCGACGCCAGGGTCGCACCGGCACCGGTCGCAGCCAGGGCGCGGTCGTACGCTCCACTCGCGACCGTCGCCTCCGTGCCGATCATGCCGATGCGGCCGTTCCTCGTCGCGTGGACGGCGGCACGGACACCGGGATCGATCACGCCTACCACCGGCACTCCCGCGCGCAACGCCACGTCGCCGATCGCAGAGACCTCAACGGAGTTGCAGGCGACCACCAGCATCTTGACGTCCCGCGCGGCAAGCGCCTCGGCGACCTCGAGCGCGTATCGGCGGATCTCCTCGACGGGCTTGGGTCCGTAGGGGAACCGCGCGGTGTCGCCGACGTAGACGAGCGGCTCGTGGGGCAGCAGGTCGAGGATCGCGCGCGCGACGGTGAGACCACCGACCCCCGAGTCGAACACCCCGATCGGCCGGCTATCGGGCACGCTCTACCACCACAGCGATTCGGAGACGCCCTTCTCGGCGCGATCGATCTCGGGCGCCCACGCCTCCGTCGAGAGGTACTTCCAGCCGCCGTCGGCGAGCAGGCAGACGATGTCGCCCTCGTCGATCTCCGTGGCGATCCGCTGCGCGACGTAGACGACCGCGCCCGAGGAGATGCCGGAGAAGATGCCCTCCCGGCTGGTGAGCTCGCGCGTCACGCGAAGCGCGTCGCTCGAGGAGACGAGGAACTTACGGTCGAGCACGGTCTCGTCGAAGATCGGTGGGATGAAGCCGTCGTCGAGCGATCGCAGCCCGTAGACGAGGTCGCCGAGCTCCGGCTCGGCCGCGATCACCCGGACCCTCGGGTCGTGCTCGTGCAGGCGACGGCCGGTGCCGGTCAGCGTGCCGCCGGTGCCGAGCCCGGCGATGAAGTGGGTGACCTGAGGCAGGTCTCGAACGATCTCTGCCCCGGTCCCCTCGTAGTGCGCGAGCACGTTGGCGAGGTTCCCGTACTGGAAGGGCATGTGGTACTTCGGGTCCTTCGCCATGGCGCGCGCGACCTCGATCGAGCCGTTCGTGCCCTTGTCGCCGGGCGAGTACACGATCTCCGCGCCGAACAGCTCCAGGAGCTGCACGCGCTCATGGCTCGCGTTGTCGGGGATCACTACGGTCAGGCGATAGCCCTTGCGCTTGGCGACCATGGCGAGTGCGATGCCCGTGTTCCCCGAGGTCGGTTCCAGGATGGTCTTGTCCGGCGTGAGATCCCCGGACGCCTCCGCCGACTCGATCATCGCAAGAGCTATCCGGTCCTTCACCGAGCCGGTCGGGTTCTGTCCCTCGAGCTTGGCCCAAAGGCGAACGGGCGCCCTGGGAGACATGCTCGGCATGCCCACCAGCGGTGTGTTCCCGATCGCCTGGAGGATGTCGTCGTAGCGCACGGGCCGATTATCCCAGCGAGCGCGCTGCCCACTACCCGCCGGCGACGGCGGGGAGGATCGAGACGACGTCTCCTTCCCTCATGGCGGTTTCCAGCGAGCCGAGGTAGCGAACGTCCTCGTCGTTCACGTAGACGTTCACGAAGCGGTGGAGGCCGCCGTCGTTGGCCAACACGTTCTTCGTGAGGCCCGGGTACCTCGCCTCGAGGTTCTCGAGCAGCTCCCTCAGAGTGGCACCCTCGGCGTCCACCGCCGGTTCACCGCCCGTGTGCTTTCTAAGGATCGTCGGAAGCTTCACGCGGACCATCTCGTCTCCTTACGGGGTCGGATCGGCGTGGGGCACGCCGCAGAACGCGTCGTAGTCGATCAGCTCGGTCACCGTCGGCTCCTTGCCGCACACCGGGCAGTCGGCGTCCCAGCGCACCTTCACGCTGGTGAAGTCCATCATGAGCGCGTCGAATATCAGCAGTCGCCCGACGAGCGGCGCGCCCTCGCCGGTGATCAGCTTGATGGCCTCGGTCGCCTGGATCGATCCCACCACGCCGGGAAGCACGCCGAAGACGCCGCCCTCGGCGCAGCTCGGGACTGTGCCCGGCGGCGGGGGCTGGGGGAACAGGCAGCGGTAGCACGGCGATTCCTGGCCCGGCAGGAACACCGTGGCTTGGCCCTCGAACTGGTAGATCGAGCCGTAGACGAGCGGTTTGCCGAGCATCTGGGTCGCGTCGTTCACGAGGTAGCGGACGGGGAAGTTGTCGGTGCCGTCGACGATCACGTCGTAGCGCCCGAGGATCTCGAACGCGTTGTCGCTCGTGAGGATCGTCTGGTGGGGCACCACCTCTATGGTGGGATTGATGTCACGCAGGCGCTCGACCGCCGACTTCACCTTCGCTCGGCCGACGTCGCTCGTCCCGTAGATGATCTGCCGCTGGAGGTTAGTGAGGTCGACCTTGTCGAAGTCCACGATCCCGATCTTCCCGATGCCCGCAGCTGCGAGGTACATCGCGACCGGGGAGCCGAGCCCGCCGGCTCCGATCACGAGCACGCTCGAGTCGATCAGCATTCGCTGCCCCGCCCCGCCGATGTTCGGCAGGATGATGTGACGCGCGTAGCGCTGGACCTGGTCCTCGGTGAAGCCGTGGCCCGTCACGAGACCCGCACCTCTTCCTCGCTCACCTCGCCGTCCAGGATCCGGAACGCCCGAAGCACGGGCGCTTCCCGGTTCGCGAGCGACATGATGAGGTATGAGGCCTCCGGATAGAAGGCCTGCTTCCGATCGGTCTCCGAGGGGAAGGCCTCGGAATGCGTGTGCGTGTGGAAGATGCCCAGGAGGTCCAGGCCCTCGTCGTCTATCTCCTGGAAGACGCGGAGCTGCTCCTTGGGCTCGAGACGGTAGCTCACCGGCGAAGCGTCCGCGTTCCGCATCGGAAGCACCCTCGCGGGCACGCCGTCCCTGCCGGCCAGCAACGCGCAGGCCTCGTTGGGATAGTCGCGGAGGCCGTGCTCCAGCAGCTCTTCGAAGAGGGCGGGACCCAGTTCCATTGCAGGTGCAATAACTCTATCAGCCAAGTGGGATTTCCCCGACCCGGCCCGTGACTCGGACATGACCCGGCGTCCCCGCCGACGTAACCCCTATATCCGCAACGGGTATTCCCCGATCCGACAGGGCCGCGGCCGATCGGTCGCCGTCAACGGCCGCGATGAGCAGGCCCCCGGAGGTCTGCGCGTCGGCGAGCAGGAGCTGCTCGGGTGGGGTGAGCTCGCCCCAGTCCGTCGAGGCACGGACGTGGGCGTGGTTGCGCTTCGTCCCGCTCGGCACCACGTCGGCTCGAGCGAGATCCAGCACGCCGGGAAGGAAGGGAACCTCCGAGGCGTCGATCTCGGCCGCCACGCCGCTCGCCTCGAGCATCGCCTTTAGGTGGCCGAGGAGCCCGAACCCTGTGACGTCGGTGGCCGCTTCGGCGCCGGCCTCCACCATCGCCTCCGCCGCCGTGGAGTTCAGCGCGGTCATCGTGCGAACGGCCGCGCGAACCTGCTCCTCGGAGGCGCTCCCCCGCTTGATCGCGGTGGAGATCACGCCGGTGCCGAGAGGCTTGGTGAGGAACAGGCGCGCCCCGGGCGGAGCGGTCGAGCTCCGGACGATCCTCCCGGAGTCGACGAAGCCGAGCGCGACCATGCCGTACTTCGGCTCCGGGTCGGTGATCGAGTGCCCGCCAACGACCGCGACGCCCGCCTCCGCGGCGACGTCGAGGCCGCCCTGCAGCACGCGACCCAGGAGCTCGAGCGGGAGCTCCTCGACCGGCCAGGAGACGAGGTTCAAGGCGATCGCCGGGCGGCCGCCCATCGCGTAGACGTCGCTGAACGCGTTGGCCGCCGCGATCCGGCCCCAGTCGGAAGGGTCGTCGACGATGGGCGTGAAGAAGTCCACCGTCGCCACGAGCGCTCGCCCGTCGGGCAGCGCGTATGCGGCGGCGTCGTCGCCGGTCTCGAGCGAGACCAGCACCTCCTCCGGCATCGCCGGGGTCTCGAGGAGGCCCAGGACCTGGGCCAGGTCACTCGGACCGAGCTTGCAGGCTCAGCCGGCGCCGTGGCTGTACTTGGTCAGTCGCACTTGCTCGCGCATGGGAGCAGGATAGGGCCCGGCGGGTCCTTGCATCGCCGGCCGCGGCCTGCGCATGCTGCGGTTCGGCCCCCGAGGAGACCCCATGGGCACGAGAGCATGTCCTCAGTGCTGGACCACCAACCCGGCATCGTCCGTCTTCTGCGAGAAGTGCGGGACCCGACTCGTGGCGGAGGCGGCCCAACGGTCGGACCTCCCACCGCCGCCCCCCGCCGGAGTCCCCGGACCGCCGAGCTGGGCGGGGCGGCCCAGCATGCCGCAGCCCCCCGTGGGATACGCCATCCCCCAGCCGAAGCCCAAGAGCTCGGCGGGGTGGGCGGTCGGCCTCGTCGTCGCCCTGATCGCGGGCGGAGTCACGTGGTTCTTGCTCAATCGGGGACTGGGGTTCCCCGACGAGATCGCCGGGCATCCGATGAACGACTCCGATATCGCGCAGGCCGTCGTCGAGTCGACCGAGGCGGGCGCCTCGTCCGTCGGAGTCGACTTCAAGGTCGCCGCCTACGGCACCGACGCGGAGCCCGCGTTCATGGTCATGGTCGTCGAAGACGCCTTCCCAGCCTTCGATACCTTCTTCCAGGGCGCTGCCACGGGGGCCGGCCAGGGAGCCGCGATCGACAGCGCGGACATCGTCCACCAGGACCGCGGATCGACCTCCTACGCCTGCGTTCCGATCGGATCCGCCCCGCCGATGAGCACCCTATGCGGGTGGAGCGACGAGGAGACGACGGGGCTGGTGATCTCGTTCGTCCGGCAGGACCTGACGGCGAGCTTCGTCCTAACCGAGCAGATCCGAGACGCGATCGAAGGCTGAGGCTACGCGCCGATCGCGTGGTATCCGCCGTCCACGTGCACGATCTCACCGGTGATCCCGGCGGCCCAATCGGAGAGGAGGAACGCGCACGCTCGCGCGACCGGGGTCGGATCGCCCGTGTCCCAGCCGAGCGGAGCGCGATCCTTCCACGCGTCCGCTATCTGATCGAACCCGGGGATGCCCTTGGCCGCCACAGTGCGTAGCGGTCCCGCCGACACGCAGTTCACTCGGATCCCGTGCGATCCGAGGTCGCGTGCCAGATAGCGGGTCACCGCCTCCAGCCCGGCCTTGCACACGCCCATCCAGTCGTAGATCGGCCACGCGACCGTGGCGTCGAAGTCGAGCGAGACTATCGCGCCGCCCTCTTTCATCAGGGGGAACATCCCGGCGGCGAGCGCCTTGAGCGAGAAGGCGCTGGTTCGGAACGCGGTCTCCACGCTCTCCCAGGGCGTGTGGACGAAGTTCCCGCCGAGGGCGTCCTGGGGCGCGAAGGCGATTGCGTGCAGGAAGCCGTCGAGACCGCCCCACCTGTTATCCAGCTCGCGCGCCACGGCATCGATCTGCTCGTCGTCGTTAGCGTCCATCTCCAGCACATCGGCCGGCGTCGGTAGGCGGCGGGCGCTCTTCTCGGTCAGTCCCATCGCCTTTCCGAAGGAGGTGAGCACCACCTCGGCGCCCTGATCCTGCGCGGCCTGGGCGGCCGCGAAGGCGATGCTCTGCGGCGTGAGCACCCCGGTTACCAGCAACCGCTTCCCGTCCAGCAGCATGCGTGCGCTCCCCTTTCGGAGGTTCGCCACATGCTAGGCGCTCGAAGGGGCACCCTGCGACCCCATGGCGCACCCGAACCGCTCGGAGCGAGGCCCCGTAGGATCGGCGGCCATGGACCTCGGTATCGCAGGCCGGGTCGCGCTGGTAACGGCATCCTCCAAGGGGCTCGACCGGGCCGCGGCATCGACGCCCGGCGAGGGCCCTCGCGATCCCCGCCGACGTGACCGACCCCACGTTCAGTGCCGCCCCCGAGTTGAACCTCCTCTCGTCGATCAGGCTCGTCCGGGCGGCGGGCGAAGACCGCCGCACGGGATCTTTTCCCCGAGGGGATCACCCTCAACCTCGCCTGCCCGGGCTCCCACGCGACCGACCGGGTGAAGGAGCTGGGCGCGCGCGACGGCCAGCTGGGCGATCCGGCCGACTTCGGCCGCGTCGTGGCGTTCCTCTCCTCCGAGCCGGCGGGGAACGTGAGCGGTGTGGCCCTGCAGGTGGATGGAGCGAGTACCCTTGGGCTCCTCTGACCGATAAGGAGCGGATGGGGTGGCCGAGCAAGAGGCGCGTGCTCTGGCCGACCGGTTCTGGGACGAGCTGCTGGAGCTCGATCCGATGCTCGGGACCATGGTCGGCGACGATCGGTTCGACGACCGGCTGCCCGACCCGAGCGACGAGGGAGTCGCGCGAAGGGAGTCCGTCTGTCGTGCCGCCCTCGAGGAAGCCGAGAGGATCGACTCCGGCTCGCTCGACGTCGTCCTTCGGACCACGCTCGACGTGCTCCGGTCGATCTGCCGGAACGAGATCGCCAGGGCAGCGCTCCGCCTCGACCGCCTACACCTGGTGAGTCACCTTTGGGGCCCCGGCCAGCTGCTCGGGGAGCTCGGAGCCCTCCAACGCGCCGACACGCCGGAGCGCCTCCAGCGCTACGTCGCGCGGCTCCGCGAGGTGCCCGGGTACCTGTCGTCCGTTCGCGACGTGGTGAGCGACGGGGCGCGCCTCGGACAGGTCGCGCCCCGCGTCACGACGGAGCGCGTCGTCGCGCAGGTGGAGAGGATCCTCGCGCTCACGATCGAGGACTCGCCGGCGATGGTGCCGGTGCCGGTCGACGCGGAGGAGGACCGTGAGGAGGTCGCCGGGATCCTTCGCGAGACCGTCTTCCCCGCCTACGGTGGGTTCCTCGAGACGCTCCGCGAGTACCTTCCCGCGTCCCGCGAGTCGATCGGGATGTGCGGCCTGCCGGACGGCGAGCCGATGTACGCGGCCGAGATGCTCGCATGGACCACCCTCGAGCTCGACCCCGCCGACGTTCACGGCCTCGGGGTCGAGGACCTCATGAAGATCCAGGAGGAGCGGATGGAGTCCGCCGGTCGGGTCGGGTTCTCCGACCCGGAGGCGGCGCTCGCCGCGCACATGGCGAGCGGCGGCAACTCGGCGGCTTCCAAGGACGCGCTCGTCGCGATGGCCGAGGAACAGGTCCGGCGCGGGTGGGAGGCCGCCCCACGCTTCTTCGGCCGGATGCCCAAGGAGAACTGCGAGGTCCGGGCCGTCGAGGAGTTCCGAGAGGCCGACATGCCCTTCGCCTTCTACCAGCCGCCGACGCACGATGGGTCTCGTCCAGGGGTGTACTACGTGAACGGCTACGACCTGCCGGGGCGGCCACTACATCACTTGGCCACCACCACCTATCACGAGGCGAACCCGGGACATCACTTCCAGATCGCGCTCGAGCAGGAGATGGACGACCGTCCGGCGCTCCGGCGCTTCGGGGGCCACCTCGCCGGCGCCTCCTTCATCGAGGGGTGGGGCCTGTACAGCGAGCGCCTCGCCGATGAGATGGGACTCTTCGTTGACGAGCACGAGCGTCTCGGGATGCTGGATGCGCAGGCGCACCGCGCCGCGAGGCTCGTCGTCGACACCGGCATCCACGCCTTCGGCTGGAGCCGAGAGCAGGCGATCGCGAAGCTCGAGGAGGCCGGGGTTCCACATACCGACGCCGTCATCGAAACCGACCGTTACATCGTGCTGCCGGGACAGGCGCTCTGCTACAAGATCGGCCAGATCGAGATCGAGAACGCCCGCGCCGCCGCGGCGAGCCGCGGCGGCGCGGCCTTCGCTCTCCCCGAGTTTCACGACCAGCTGCTCGCTCTGGGCTCGCTACCTCTGGGGGCCCTGCGTCGGGAGCTCGCCGGCTGAGCGATCAGGCCACCGACACCTCGGACAGCGTCCCCTCGACGGCTCCGGCTGGATAGTCGGCGTTGTGCACATTCACGTAGAAGCGCTGCGGATTGCGCCGGATCGAGCGCAGCACGGTCTTGTCCTGGTCGGTCACGCACCCGAACGCCGTGCCGGTCTCGTCCGGGGCCGTGAGCGACACCGCGATGGCTCCGGTCCTCACCCGGTGGATGTGGGCGGCCGCCGCCGGAAGCGTGATGCCCTGCACGAAGATGCCGAAGCAGAGCCGGGCCTTGCCGGGCTGAACCGCCACGCCTGCTATGCCGGACCCTTCGGGGTCACCGCCCTCCGCGCCGGACAGCTCGGCACCCAGGATCGTCGGCGCCGCCGCGGCCGGCGGTGCGAACGCCGCAACCAGGGACGCCGCCACGACCGCGGTGGCCAGGACCCGCAGGAACCTGTTCATCTCCCCCTCCTCTCCTCCGGACCAGCCCATCCTTCCGCCGCCCCCTGAACATGTCAACGGTCCGAGAAACTAGTCTGACTCAGACTAGTTTGGGGCGCTTGCGCGCAGCAGCACGTATTCCACGATCCCGCGTCGCCAGAGCAGCTCCACCGCTCGAAGCATCGCGGCAGCCGCCAGCCGAAGCGAGGCGGGCATCCCGCGGCTCCGGCCATCGGAAAGGCGCCGTCGCGCGAACGCGAGCGCCGGTGCGATCACCCGGTCACCGACCACCCCCACGGTCACGTCGTCGAGCCCGGCCCGGCGCGCGAGCGAAGCGATGCGCGCCGGGGACGCCACGGAGCCACGCCGCAGGCCCCAGACGCGGATTTGCGTGAGCCCCGCGAGCGTCTCCCCCGGCGTGCGCGGCAGCCGGGCGGTCGCGACATCGGACATAGTGAGGACTCCCCCCGGTCGGAGCACGCGCCGAACCTCCTCGAAGAACGCCGCTCGGGATCGGAAGTGGAAAGCGGCCTCGACGCTGATCACGCCGTCCACGCTCCCGTCGGCCAGCGGGATACGGCATGCGTCGCCGACGACACCGGCCGCCCCTGCTCGCTCCAGCTCGGGCCCACCGGCGCGAAGCTGCGACTCCGTGATGTTGAGCGCGACGAGCCTGCGCGGCCGGGCCACCCCGGCGATCACGGGGTCCTGCACCCCCAGCCCGTTCCCGACGTCCAGCACGACGCCGCCCTTCGGGAGCTGCGCGGCGAGCGTCTCGACGAGACGCTGGGCGGCGACGGGTGCCTCCTCGAGATCCCCGTCCCCCTCCCAGAGCCCGAGGTTCAGCCAGCCGGGCGCGAGCGCGAGGAAGAAGTCGGTCCCGATGCTCTCGTACACGGTGGCCGCGGGGTTCCGGCCCTGCCGGAGGAGGGCAACGACGTGGCGGGCGTTCGCCCACGTCCAGGTGGATCTCTCCATCGCCTCACACGGTACCCCGGCCGCCCGATATCCTTCATGGGCCGCGAACGAGGAGGGGAAACGTGTCGAAGGTCGACCGCGCCCGCATGCAGGGGCTCATGAAGCGAGAGGAACAGCGCTTCCGCGACGCCCACAAGAGGTCGAAGGAGCTATTCGAGCGGGCCACGAAGAGCCTGCTGGGCGGGGTCCCGATGTCGTGGATGGTCGAGTGGCCGGGGACCTTCCCCGTGTTCATGGAGAGCGCGGTGGCCGCCCGAGTGACCGACGTCGACGGCAACGCCTACGTCGACCTGTGCCTCGGGGACACCGGCGCGATGACGGGCCACGCGCCGTCCGGCTCGACCGGGGTGATCGCCGAGCAGCTGCGCCGCGGTATCACGACGATGCTTCCCTCGGAGGACGCAGTCTGGGTCGGCGAGGAGCTCCAGCGAAGGTTCGGGCTCCCGTACTGGAACTTCACACTCACGGCGACCGACGCGAACCGCTTCGCGATCCGGATCGCGCGCCAGATCACCGGGCGCCCAAAGATCCTGGTCTACAACTACTGCTACCACGGAACGGTCGACGAGACGTTCGCCACGATCGGGGACGGCCGAACGATCACCCGGAAGGGGAACGTCGGCCCGCCGGTACCCGTCGAGGTCACAACGGTCGTTGTCGAGTTCAACGACGCCGAGGCGCTCGCGCGCGCGCTCGAACCCGGGGACGTCGCTTGCGTGTTGGCCGAGCCTGCGCTCACGAACATCGGCATCGTGCTCCCCGAGCCCGACTACCACGACGCGCTCCGCGAGCTCACCCGGAAGACCGGAACGATCCTCATCATCGACGAGACACACACGATCTGCACGGGCCCGGGCGGCGCGACGAGGGCGTGGGGCCTCGATCCCGACATGTTCACGATCGGCAAGCCGATCGGCAGCGGCATCCCCTCCGGCACCTACGGTGTGAGCGAGGAGGTGGCCCGACGGATGTTCGACAGCACCGACGCCGACTACTACGACGTGGGAGGCATCGGCGGGACGCTCGCCGGCAACGCGCTCTCGATGGCCGCGATCCGGGCGACGCTCGAGAACGTCCTAACCGAGGAGGCGTTCGCGCGCATGATCCCGCTCGCCGAGCGGTGGACCGACGGGGTGCACGCCGCGATAGAGCGAAACGGCCTCCCCTGGGAGGTCCAGCGCCTGGGCGCACGCGCCGAGTACTGGTTCACCCCCACCCCGCCGCGGAACGGCGGTGAGGCGGCGGCCGCCGACGATCGGGAGCTGGCGGCGTTCACCCACCTGTACGCGCTGAACCGCGGGGTCCTGCTCACGCCGTTCCACAACGCGGCGCTCATGTCGCCCTCGACGACGCAGGAGGACGTCGACCTGCACTCCGAGGTCTTCGAGGAGATGACCTCCGAACTCGTCGGGGGCTAGAAGAAGCGGTACGTCGCCCTCACGGCTCGCTTCGCGCCGGCTTGCAGTGTCTGGAGGTTGTACCGCGCGAGCCCGCCGTAGTCGCCGGTCGGGGTCGGGGTCCCCACGAACGCCGGGTCCTGATGACGAGTTCACCACCGCGACCAGGTCGTCGAACGTGGCGATATCTGGATACCCCGAGACGTTGTAGCTCGTCAGCGTGAGCCCCAGGCTGCCGTAGCCGCCGCTCGCGACGACCGTGTCGGGGGTGGTGTCGTACCTGTCCCCACCGTGCCCTCCATGTCCCCGTCGAAGTATCGGAACAGGACGACGTCGGCAAGCGGCCCGCCGTAGCCGTTCTCGACGGTCGAGGTGATCATCAAGTCGCGCTCCAGCCCGTCGAAGTCGAACCGCTGGATCAGCCTGAACTTCCCGTCCTGTGTCTTCCTCGTGATGATGAGGGGCGTCGTGTCGGGGCCGTTCGATTGCTGGATCGTCGCTCGTTTGAAGCCGAACTCACTCGAGGCCGCGTCGTAGCCCGAGAGGACGCCGTCCGCACAGAGCTCGTAACCCTCGAGCACGTAGTCGACGTCGATCATGTCCTCAGGCGTGCCACCGCCGCTCTGCGCCCTCAGCGAAACGACGTTGCCGTGCTTGGATACGGGGCGCAAGTCGTCGCCAATCGGCGGAACGGACGTTCCGAGCTGCCGACCGTATAGTCGGGAGACACCCGGATCTTCCAGGAGCACGTACGTGTCCAATCGTCGCGCCATAGTCGGCGAAGGCCTGCGAAAGGCCTTCGGCCGGGTCCAGGCACTTGACGGCGTGGACCTGGCGGTCGAGCCCGGGATCGTCTACGGCTTGCTCGGGCCCAACGGCGCCGGCAAGACGACCGCCGTGAGGATCCTGACGACGCTCCTTCAGCCCGACGCGGGTCGTGCCGAGGTCGCGGGGTTCGACGTCGTGCGGCAGGCCGACGACCTGCGCGCGTCCATCGGTCTCGCCGGCCAGAACGCCGCGATCGACGAGGTCCTGACCGGTAGGGAGAACCTGATGCTGGTCGGGCGGCTCTACCATCTCGACGCCGCCGAGGCCCGCCGGCGGGCCGACGACCTCCTCAGGCGATTCGAGCTCACCGACGCCGCCGATCGGTCGGCGAAGACCTACTCGGGTGGGATGCGTCGCAGGCTCGACCTGGCGGCGAGCCTGGTGGGACGGCCGCGCATCCTGTTCCTGGACGAGCCGACGACCGGCCTCGACCCGAGGAGCCGCCTCGCGCTCTGGGAGGTGATCCGAGGGCTCGTGCGGGAGGGCACAACGCTTCTCCTAACGACTCAGTACCTAGACGAGGCCGACAACCTGTGCGACCGGATCGCGGTGATCGACCTCGGCCGCGTGATCGCCGAGGGAACCCCCGACGACCTGAAGGCCAAGGTGGGCGGGGAGTTCATAGAGCTCCACGTGGCCGACCGTGGGCGAACCGCGCAGGCCGCCGCGGTGTTGGAGGGCTTCGGCCGCGACGGCAGGCAGGTCGACGAGGAAGCGGGAACCGTCGTGGTGCCCTTGGGCAACGAGAGCGCTACCGTGCTGATCGAGGCGATCCGAAGGCTCGATGAGGCCGGCATCGAGCTCGCCGACGTCGCCCTCCGCCGCCCGACCCTCGACGACGTGTTCATGGCCCTTACCGGCCACCACGCCGAGGACGAGGAGCGCGCCGCGCGCGAGGAGGCTCAGTCCACCGGCCGGGGGCGAAGGAGAAGGCGCCCGTGAGCGCGACCGCCGCGGTCGGGGACGCGCTCGTGATCACGCGGCGTAACCTGGTCCGCTACCTGCGCGTCCCCACCCTCCTCATGTTCTCGACCATCCAGCCGGTGATGCTGCTGCTGCTGTTCACCTACGTGTTCGGCGGGGCCATCAAGCTGCCGCCCGGCTTGGAGTACATAGACTTCGTGATGCCCGGGATCTTCGTCCAGACGGCGGTGTTCGGCTCGGTCCAGACCGGCATCGGGCTGGCCGAGGACCTCTCGAAGGGCCTGATCGACAGGTTCCGGTCGCTCCCGATGGCGCGCTCGGCGGTGCTCGCCGGCCGGACGACGAGCGACACAGTGCGGAACCTCTTCGTGGTCTCGCTGATGATCGGCGTTGGGTTCCTTCTCGGCTTCCGCTTCCACGCCGGTCTCGGCCCCGCGCTCGGCGCGATAGGGCTCGTCCTGCTCTTCGGGCACGCGTTCCAGTGGATCTCGGCGCTGATAGGGCTAGCCGTCCAGGACGTCGAGGCGACCCAGGCGGCCGGATTCGTCTGGATCTTTCCGCTCGTGTTCGCGAGCTCGGCGTTCGTGCCCATCGAGACGATGCCGGACTGGATGCGGTGGTTCGCAGAGCGCAACCCGGTCTCGGTCACGGTCGACGCGCTCCGCGCGCTCACACTCGGCGGACCGACCACGACCCACCTGTGGCAGGCGTTCGCCTGGATGGCCGCGATCCTCGGGGTGTTCGTCCCGCTCGCCATCCGGCGCTACCGCAGGCTCTGATCCGCGCGCCAGGCGTCCCGGATCCGCACTCGCGCCCCTATGCGAAGGATGGCGCCCGAGTATAGCCTCGCCGCGAGCGGGATCACGAGGGCGGTCGCCGCAAGGCTGATGGCGATAGACGCCAGGGCCTCGACGAATCCCGCCTCGCCCTGCGCGAGGCGCGTCGGCATCGCGAGAGGGGACGAGAACGGAACGAGGGACGCGACACGGGCGAGGCGACCCGAGGGGTCCTGCAGCGCGCCCAGCGAGACGACGAAAGAGACGAGGACGAGCATCTGGAGCGGCAGCAGCCCGTTCTGTAGCTCTTCTTGGCGCGAGACGAGAGCGCCCGCGACGGCGAACAACGAGCTGTAGAAGGCGAAACCGAGCAGGAACCACAACAGGACGAGGAGCAGCGTCGTCGCCGCCGAGGCCGGGACGGCGACGACCCCAACCGCGAGGGCGACGGGAAGCGCCACCGCGCCGATCAGGACGAGCTGGGACAGCCCGAGCACGCCGAGCCCAAGGATCTTGCCGCGAAGGAGCTGCATCGGCCGGACCGCCGACAGAAGCAGCTCGACGACGCGCGACGCCTTCTCTTCGACCACGCCGGTCGCCACCCAGACCCCGTAGCCGAACAGCTGGCCGTAGAGGACGAGGACCGCCACGAAGGCGACCGCCGCGTTCTCCTGTCGGCGCGCTTCGGGCGGCTCGAGCGCGACGACTGGAAGCGGCTGCGGATCGAGGAGACGCCCGATCTCCGCGTAGTCGACCCCGGCGTCCCCGAGCGCCGAACGGATGTTCCCGAGCTGCGACACACCCTGGATCAGCTGGATCAGCTGGGCGGGCGGCTGTGAACGCACGAGGACGCGCTCACCCTCGACGAGGACGGCGTCCGCGTCACCGGAACGGAGGGCGACCTCGGCCGCCTTGTCCTCGAGCTCGACGAGGCGGATCGTCACCCCCTGTGCGCGGCCAGCCGCTGCCACTTGGGCGGCGGGCTCTCTTGAGCCGGGCCCTATGAGGCCGAGATCGAAGGTGGGGGGCTCGTCGAAGGCGGCGTTGGCGACGATCACCCCGACGAGGATCACGAGCGTGAGCACCGTCGAGACGACGAAGCTCTTGTCTCTGAAGCGTTCGACGAACTCTCGCCGCGCGACCAGACGGTAGCTGCCGCGGTCGGAGCTCATGCGCCCACCGCCTCGCGGAAGATCTGGGCGAGGCTCGGTCTCACCACGCTGAAATGCCGGACCTCCCCCACGGCCCGGGCGGCGTCGAGCACCTCTGCTTCGCTCGTGCCGTCGCGGAGCTCTATGACGGCCCCGGACTGCAGCCGCTCCACCACGTCGGCTCCGGCTATGGCGTCGACCCAGCCCGTCGGCGCGCCGGATAGCTCGACGCGGACGAGCCGACGGCCGCCCGCAGCACGGAGCTCGGCGATCCTTCCCGACGCGACCACGCGGCCCTGGTGGATCAGAACCACCGATTCGCAGAGCCGCTCGACGAGGTCGAGCTGGTGACTCGAGAACACCACCGGCACGCCCGCAGCCGCCTGCTCTCGGAGAACTCCGGAGAGGACGTCGACCCCGACCGGGTCGAGGCCCGAGAACGGCTCGTCGAGCACGAGCGCCTCCGGCCGGTGCGCGAGAGCAGCCGCGAGCTGCACTCGCTGCTGGTTGCCGAGCGAGAGCTGCTCCACGCGGTCCCGCGCCCGGTCGGATACGCCGAGGACCTCGAGCTGCCGGAGCGCGGAGGCGCGAGCATCCTCCGCATCCATCCCGTGGAGCCTGGCGAGGTACACCAGCTGGTCCAGGACCCGCATCTTCGGATAGAGCCCTCGTTCCTCCGGCATGTACCCGAAGAGTCGACGGGCCTCGGCATCGACGGGGCTGCCTCGCCAGCGGACCTCGCCCGCGTCGGCCGCCAGCACCCCCAGGGCGATCCGCATCGCCGTCGTCTTGCCCGCGCCGTTCGGCCCGACGAACCCCACCAGCTCCCCCTCGGCCACGCGGAAGGAGACGCCGTCGAGCGCCACGACGCCGTCGAATCGGCGGTACAGAGCTATCAGCTCAAGCATCCCGGGCGGCCAGGATACCGGGCGACCTGCGGGGATTCCGCTTCGCGAGAGGCGGGTTGTACCCTTGCCGGAACCGCTCGGGGGAGGGACATGCCGTTCGAGGGCGACAAGCGCCAGAAGGTTCTCGTGCTTCTAACGATGTGCTTCGCCCTATTCATGGCGATGCTCGACAACACTGTCGTGAACGTGTCGCTCCCGAGGATCCGACTCGAGCTCGGCGCCGGGCTGTCCGACCTCCAATGGATCGTGGACGGCTACGTGCTCGCGTTCGCCTCGCTCCTTCTGACCGGCGGGATACTCGGCGACCGCTACGGGCGGAAGAAGACGTTCCTGGGGGGGCTCGTCGTGTTCACAGTCGCCTCGCTCGGTTGCGGCCTGGCCGGCTCGAGCGGGCAGCTGATCGCCTTCCGCGCGCTCCAGGGCGTAGGAGCGGCCCTCCTGATGCCCGGTACGCTCTCGATAATCACCGTCACGTTCCCGCCGCACGAGCGCGCGAAGGCGATAGGTATGTGGGCTGGGGTCTCCGGCCTCGCGCTCGCGCTCGGCCCGACCCTCGGCGGCTGGATGGTGGAGCACCTCGGCTGGGAGTCGGTGTTCTTCCTGAACGTCCCGATCGGCGCCGTCGGGCTGGTCGTCGCATCCCGCGTCGTGCGGGAGTCGATCTCCGAGCAGACCCGGCACCTCGACCTCGTCGGGCTCGCGCTCGGCACCGGAGCGCTGTTCAGCGTGACGTACGGCCTGATCGAGTCGAACGAGAAGGGCTGGAGCGATCCGCTGATCGTCTCGGCGCTCGCCGTGTCGGCGGTTCTCCTACTGGCGTTCCTCGCCTGGGAGCGACGGTCGCCGCAGGCGATGATGCCGCTCTCTTTCTTCCGGATCCCCGCGTTCTCGGCGGGGAACACGGTGGCATTCGCGGTCTCTTTCGGGATGTTCGGGATCTTCTTCTTCATGAGCCTTTACATGCAGGTGATCCGGGGATACTCGCCGTTCCAGGCCGGCGTCCGCTTCCTGCCGATGACGCTGATGATCGTCGTCACCGCGCCCAACGCCGGACGATTCGCGTCCCGGCACGGCTCGCGGCTGCCGATGACCTACGGGCTGGCCCTCACAGGGATCGGTCTGTTCCTGATGAGCCGGGTGACCGAGACGACGCCCTACGCTCTCCTGCTCCCGCTGTTCGTGGTCATGGGACACGGCATGGCCTCCACGATGTCGCCCATGACGGCCGCCGTCATGAACGCGGTCGGGCACGAGCGCGCCGGCCTCGGTTCGGCGATGACGAACACGAGTCGGGAGGTCGGCGGAGTCTTCGGCATCGCGCTTCTCGGCACGCTCCTCACGGCCAGGCTAAAGAGCTCTCTCGTCGCGGGGATCTCGGGTCTCGGCCTAGCGCCCTCGATCGCTCGAGCGATCGGCGAGACCGCAGGGCACGGACAGATCGATCCGGTGCTGATCGCAGCGCTCGATCCCGCCCGGGCGGCGGCGGTCCAGGGAGCGTTCGTGGCGGCGTTCCTGGACGGCTTCCATCTGGCCTTGCTCGTCGCCTCGGCGGTGCTGCTCTTGGGAGCCGCGGTCGCGTTCACCTGGATCCCGAGCGGCGCGCCCCAGCGGGAGGTGGCCCACATCGGTCGCGAGGAACCGGTCGAGGTCTGAGGATGGCGGCGACCTGCTCGACGTGGAGAGAGGCTCTCCGCGTATGCGCGACACCCCACAACCTGCGGCGGACGGTAGGCATAGCGCTTCTCGTCGGCACGATCCTATTCGTGATCAACCAGCTGGACGTCGTGATTCGCGGCGACGCGACGCCGTTCGTCTGGTTCAAGATCGGCCTGACCTACGTCGTGCCGTTCTGCGTGTCGAACTACGGGATCCTGGTCGCAACGAAGCTGCGGGAGTAGCTTCGGCCCGTCGTGGACCTCGAGACCGAGCGCGCGAAGCGCTGGTGGCGTACCAAGCGCAGGATCGGAAGCCTGGAGCGCGCCGCCGCGTTCGTGGACGACGTGGGCTTCGCCTTCCTGTTCCCCAAATCGGGAGTGGCACTGCCGTCCCTCTGGGAGGCTGCGAGCGACCGTCCTATGCACGACCTCGGACGCGAGTGGGGCCCCGACGCCGAGCGCGTATGGGGCTGGAAGGACGAGCTTCCCCGCCGGGGACTCGCCTGGTACGGACGCTTCCTCCGCGGCCGGCCGTCGTTCCTCGCAACCGACCTCCTCGCCTGCCTCTACCCCCGGTCGGGCGCGCCGGGCGACTTCGAGGATGCGCAGCTGTCGCCCGACGCCTACCGCATCGCGCGGATCCTCCTCCGGAGCGGCCCGCAACCGACCTCGGCCCTGCGCGAGGCGCTGGACGCCGAGGGATCGAAGGGCGGGGAGCGGTTCGACCGGGCGCTCTCGGAGCTCGGACGCGGGCTCGTCGTCACGCACTTCGGGACCGAGGACGAGGGCGCGGGATGGCCGAGCGGCATCCTGGAGCTCACCGCGAGGGCTTTCCGGCTGCCTCGGCGCACGGGGCGCGATCGCGCGCGCCTGCGGGCCGCCGGGAGGTTCCTCGACACGATTCTCATGGCCCGCCCCGCGGAGCTCGCGAGCTCCTTCGGCTGGACCGCGGCCGAGGCGCGGGCCGCGCTCGACGGGCTCGCCGATAGGGGCAAGGCGACTCGCGACGGCGGCGTCTACCGCATCGGCTAGCCAGTGGCGGCGATCCGCCTATGGGCCTCGGTAGGAGAACTCCGCCCACTCCGCGTACTTGCCCGACAGGTCGAAGGACATGTCGTGCGAAACGAACATGGAGACCTCGGAGGTGCCGAGCTCGGACCTCGTCGAGGTGAACCCGGTCGGTTTGTCGAGGTAGAGCTCCTCCTCCTCGCCGGTGACCGGGTTCTTCACGCGAGTGAGCGCGAGGTCGAACACCGCCCCGCCGGCGACGCGGAACCTCGAGTCCATGCCGGCCAGTTCGACCTCTATGGGCGCCACCAGCGGACCGAGCGGCGTGGCTCGAAGGGAGGCGAACTCGTCGAACGGCGAGCCGACGCCGCCTCCGTTCCATAGCGTCTGGATCGCTTCCCGCTGCTCGGGGGTGGACGCGTCGTCGAGCATCAGCACCTCGACCAGCCCGCCCTCGTGGATCGGACCCGGCGAGTGCCCGCCCCACGCGAACCTGACGCCACCGAGGTCGACGCCGCCGAATCGACCTTCGCGGATCACCAGGCCGTAAACGCCGTCGCAGTAGCCGAACGTCGGCGGGGCGTCGAAGTTGCATGGACAGCCCCAGTCGCAGTTGCAGGTCCCCAGGATCTCGCCCTTCATGTGCCAGCTCGGAACTCGCCGCTCGTCGACCTTCGCCATCACATCCCCCCGGACATGCCCCCGGACATAGCGTCCCCGACACGCAGTCCCGGCAGGAGCCACGGATAGAAGGGGGCCAGCGCGGCGATAGCGAGGAACGCGACACCGACGGCGCGCGTTAGCAAAGGTCCGCGGCTCCACAGCTTCTCGAGGAAGATGACCGCTGCGAGCCCCGCCATGGCCGCGACGTTCATCACGCCGACTGCCACGAGCACGATCATGAGACCCCAACAGCACCCGACGCAGTACAGGCCGTGATGAACGCCCACGCGGAGGTCCCGCGCACGCCCCTTGAAGTTGGCGTAGTGAAGGAGCGCCATCATCGGGGATCGGCAGTGACGTAGGCAGGCGTCTTTGAGGGGCGTGAGCTGGTAGAGACCGCCAACCGCGAAGATGCCGACGCCCAGCCACTTCGCCGCCTCGGGCGACGCTTCGACGAGCCGCTCGGTCCCGAGGAGGGCCGCGAACGCGAGCAGCCCGTAGCCGGTCCAGGCGAGTAGGTAGCCGGTCACGAACGTCGCGATGCGGAGCGCCCGCCGGTGCCCGTCCGCCCTGGCAGCGATCGTCTTGGTCCAGAGGATCGCGACCGGTGCCACCGAGGGGAACATCATGGCGGCCATCATCGCGACCCACATCGCGACGAACAGAGGAAGGGCCAGGCCCATGGTGCCGGGCCCCACCCCCATGCCGTTCGCCTGAGCGATCGTCACCGCCCATGCGAGGGCAGCGAGCAGGACCAGCGCGGCCCACGCGGGCGCCAGCTGCCGGAACGGTAGCGCGAGCGCAGCGCCCCGGGCGGGAGATCCGGGCGTGTCCATCACGTCGGTTCCGGACCTCTAGGCGCGGATGGGCTCAGCGCTCTCGCTCGACCAGTCGAGCTGACCGCCCTCTCCCCACCTGGTGTCGAAGGCGTGGCCGAAGATGTCGACGTGCCCGGACCCCGTCGCGATCAGCGTCTCGGGCGCGAACCCGAGCATCGCGTTCTTCATCATCGTCGGGTTGCCATCGACGCCGCGGAAGGGCTCGACCGTGAAGGCGTTGCCAGCGATGCTTCCGCCCGCGTCGGTGACCTCGACCTTGCCGCGGATCGGATCCAGCGCCGTGCCGATGAGGGCGGCCATGTCCCCGAACGGGCCGCCTTCCTGGCCGGAGGCGATCCTGCCCAGGGCCTCCACCTGCCCGTCGGACGCACCCTCGTCGATCACCATCCCGATCGTCCAGTTCCCGTCGGTGACGGTGCCCGGGAAGAGGTTGAAGAATCCCCAGGAGACGCCCGACAGGTCTACGTCGTCGAGGTTCCCCGAGTCGATGCGGAATGCGGCGACGCCCATGCAGGTCCCCGATTCGTGGCTCGGCTTCCCTCCGACGGCGCACGGACAGATGACGTCGCACCAGCAAACGGACCGATACTCACCCTGCATACGCCATGCCATACGAAACCTCCCCCTCTCGAGGCGGCCGAGAGCCGCCGTGCCGTTTGGCGGGCACCCCTCCGAGGCGGTCAGCTTGTCGCATCCCACGTGTCGACGTCAAGTCCCCCTGCCGCTCAACGCATCCCAGACATGCGCCGGGCCGCGGTCCCCGGCGGGTTGGCGGACCGAGGGACCGCGGCCTGGCACGCTCGGCGGTTGCTCGGCTAGTGGTCGCCGTTCCCGGGGTGGTCCTCGTGCGGGTTGCCGCCCGGGTGGTCGCTCTCGAACTTCGCGGCCTTGGAATCGGCCCTGGCCTCGGCCCTCTCGGCCTTCCAAACATCGTGAGCCTCGTGCCGCTCCCGGTTGGCGACTAGGTGTGCGAGCGCGTTCAGCAGACCGGGGGCCTTGGTGTTCTTCTTGCAGCTAGCGACCACGTGGTCGATCGCGTTGTCCGGGCCAGTGAGCTTCTCCTCGACGGCCTCCTGCTCCGCTTCCTCCCCTTCGTCGGCAACGATGCCGGCAGCGGCGTCGCAGTCGGCGTGACGGTCGCCGGAGGGCTCAACGGCCACGTCCCCGCCGTCCCGGTCCTCACCGACGTCGTCCGTGACGTCGTCGGGAGCTACCTCCTCGTCCTCGGCAGGCGGGCACTCCTCGATCTCACCCTCATCGTCCGCGACCTTGAGGGAGAGCAGGACCGCATCGGTCTCCCCGTCTCCCTCGTCGGCCGGCTCCCCCCCCGCATCGTCCACTGGGCAGTCCACCGCCGCGTCTTCGGGCGGGACGAACAGCTGGCGGGCGCTCGCGATGCCGGCGCCGAGGAACAGGGCGCAGGCGAGAAGAACGGACAACAGAGATCGGGTGGTAGGGGTGTTCGCTCTCATGTCCAGGGGTATCGGTCTCCGGGGGGCTAGTTCTTTAGGGCTACCCAGCGCTTCCCCACGATCGTGCGCCGGCACTCTCCGTTTCGCAATCGTCTATTGGTCCCGTTAGCGTTCCCGCTAACGTGGATCCGGGGGAGGTCGAAAGATGGAACGCTTCGAGGGCAAGGACGTGCTCGTGACCGGCGGATCGAGCGGGATAGGGCGAGCGGTGGTGCTCGAGTTCGCGGCCGAGGGGGCAAGGGTCCTCGCGGCCGGCAGGAACGAGGAGCGCCTGGCCGAGACGAGGGCCATGTCCTCCGACCCCGGCCGAGTTGAGACTGCGGTGGTCGACGTCGGCATCCCAGCGCAAGCGCGGATGATGGTGGAGCACGCGATCGAGCGCTTCGGCGGCCTGGACGTCCTCGTCAACAACGCCGGGATCGCCTACACGGACCCGGTTCTCGAGCTACCCGAGGAGCATTGGTTCGAGACCTTCGACGTGAACCTCCACGGGGCGTTCTTCGCCAGCCAGGCCGCAGCCCGGCACATGGTGGCGCACGGGGGCGGCGCGATCGTGAACATCGCCTCGACCGACGCATTCTCCGCCGAGTCGCCGCAGACCCACTACAACGCCTCGAAGGCGGCGCTCGTCATGATGACCCGCTCGTTCGCGCACGAGCTGGGACACCTCCGGGTCCGGGCGAACTGCGTGGCCCCCGGACAGACGATCACTCCGATGGTCGACATGGACATGGATCAGCCCGACTTCGTGCGCGAGTATCTGAAGCGCGTGCCGATGCACCGGGCGGCGAGCCCCCGCGAGCAGGCCCGCGTCGTGCTGTTCCTCGCCTCCGAGGACGCTTCCTACGTGAACGGGGAGACGATCATCGTGGACGGCGGGCAGCTGACTGGCACGTGGTACTACCCCGGCGACGAGCCGCCGGTCGACGACGCGGCGCTCGCCGACCCGATGGGGGACGCCAGCTAGGCCTCCTCCTCCGCCCGCTTCGCGGCGAGCGCCGACAGGGTCTCGAGCACGCATCGGTGAGCCAGGGTCGCGGTGAGCTCGGCGTGGTCGTATGGCGGCGACACCTCAACCACGTCCATTCCGACGAGCGTCACCCGCGACACGATTCGTCGGACGGCTCGAAGCAGCTCCCTCGCGAGCATGCCGCCCGGCTCGGGCGTCCCCGTGCCCGGCGCCGCCGAGGGGTCGGCCACATCGATGTCGATCGACAGGTAGATGCAGTCCGGGCCGTCGAGAGCCTCGCCGATCGCGCGGTCGATCACGTCCTCGGCGCCCCGCTCCTCGATCTCCACCATGCGGTGCCAGCGCATCCCCTGCTCCTGCATCCACTCGAAGGTGTCGCGCTCGGGCCAGTAACCCCGCAGGCCGACCTGCACGAAGTTCCGGCCCTCTACCCAACCCTCCGTGATGAGCTTGCGCATCGGCGTGCCGTGCGAGAGGAGCGACCCCCACACCTCGATCCCGGTGTCGGCGTGCGCGTCGAAGTGGACGACACCGACCTTCCGCGGGCCCTGGATCTCCGAGACCGCCGCGACCGACGGATAGGTCACAGAGTGGTCGCCGCCGAGGACGATCGGGATCGCCCCCGCCGAGGCGACCCCCTTGACCTTCTCGCGTATCACTCGGTGCGCGCGCTCGAGGCGAGAGGGCACGATCGGCGCGTCGCCGGCGTCGACGGCGCGCACCTTGCTGAGCACCTCGGTCTCTAGCTGGATCGACCACAGGTCGCCGGAGTGGTACGTGGCTTGCCGGATCGCCCGAGGACCGAACCGCGCGCCCGGGCGGTTCGACGTCCCGTCGTCGAGCGGCGCGCCGACTATCGCGACCTCGGGCCGTGCTTTCACGAGGCTGCCGTCGTCGGGGCAGTACGGGAGCTTCTGAAACGTCGTCGCCCCGAGGTAGCTCGGCAGGAAGTAGTCGGGGAACTCCTCCATCTCGTCGTCGCCGCGGATCTCGGGCTCGCCGGGAAACGGGCGTTCTTCGCTCACGTAACCTCCCTGGGCGGACGATCGACCGCGTCGAGCAGACGCCTCGAGGCGAGCGCAACCTCCTCCACGGCCGCCTCGAACACCTCGGTGTTCCGCCGGGACGGCTGCCTGAATCCGCTTATCTTCCGGACGAACTGGAGAGCCGCCTCGCGGACCTCATCCTCGCTCGGCTGCTCGCCCCGTAGCTTCTTGATGCTTCGGCACATGGCCCCAAGTATCCCGGCTCAGCGCACGATCCGCGACAGCCGCCGGTCCGCGAGCACCTTGCCGCCGGTCTGGCACGACGGGCAGTACGTCACCTCGTAGGCCTCGTAGGAGACCCGCCGGAGGTCTCCGCCGCACCGCGGGCACGGCTGGCCCCAGCGGCCGTGCGCAGCGAAATGGTCTCCGAGCTTGGTCGGGAGCCCACCCGTTCGCCGTCGCTCGATCTCGAGCGCCTCCTCGAGAACCTCACGGACGGACGCAGAGAGCGTCTCGAGCTGTTCCGGTGAGAGCGACGCGGGGGTGGCGTAGGGCGACAGCCGCGCCCGGTGGAGCACGTCGTCGGCGTATCCCCGGCCGATCCCGGCGACGGTTCGCTGGTCGCGGAGGATCGTGTGGACCCTTCGTGCGTCATCGGATCCGTGCAGGAGGACGGCGAGCTCGGCCGACAGGGCGTCCGGTCCCAACCTCGCCAGGGGGCCTTCGTCTCCGTCGGCCAGCACCCACCAGCCGACCTTGCGCTCGCGGCCGAACTCCTTCACCAGCAGCGACGCGCGCTCCTCGAAACCGATCCGGAGGACGGCGCCCCGCGGGCGAGTGCTCTTGGGCGGGTCCTCGACGTCGACGCGGCCACCCTGCGATAGGTGGACCAGGAGGCGCGGACCTCCGAACTCGAGCACCAGGAACTTCCCCCGACGATCGATCTGCTCGAGAACGCGACCGAGGAGAGAATCCGGCCTGGGCGCGTAGGTCTTGAGCGAGGAGAAGTGGATCGCGTCGATCCCACGGAGAGCGGCCCCGCCGAGCGCCGCGTCCAGACGCTCGGCCAGGGCCTGGATCTCCGGGAGCTCGGGCACGACCCAAGCCTAGCGCTACTCGACCGTGAAGGCCGTCTTCATCCCGAGGTCGTAGTGCGACTCGATCCCGCCCTCTTCCTCCTCGACGAGGTTGCAGAGGAGCACGTAGCTTCCGGCCTCCAGGTCCCAGCTCATGCTCTCGGTGGCGCCGGGCTCGAACTCCTCGATCTCGCCGATCACCTCGACGCCGTCGCCCTCCTCGTTGAAGGAGCCGTCGGCGTTGGTCGGAAGCTCGGCCAGACCGAGGTCGGTCTTCACGACCACGAGCTCGTGCGGGTCGTTCGGCCCCTCGTTCGTGACCTCGAAGGCAACCGTACCGGAGCTCACCGAGCTCTCCCCAGCGCGAGCACGGGGACGAGAACCATGCGCTCCCTGCCCATCCCCCCTCCTTCCACGAGCACGGGGACAGTGGCTGCGTCGCGGACGCCAGCACGAGGGGTGCCCCCGGTGCGAACCGCTAGGAACGGCGAAGGTCCTTCAGGATCTCGCGGGCGGCGTTCGCGCCCGGACCGCCGGTGATCCCACCGCCGGGGTGCGCGCCGGAGCCCGCGAGGTAGAGACCCTCGATCCCGAACCGGTAGCGCGCGTGCCCGAGGAGCGGCCGCCACGCGAAGAAGCATTCGAGCCCGGGCTCCGCGTGGAGGACGTGCCCGCCCGAGAGCCCGAAGTCGCGCTCGAGGTCGGGCGGCGCGAGCACCCGACGGGCCGTGACCAGCTCCCCGAACCCGGGCGCGTAGGCCTCGAGGGTCTTCACGACGAGGTCGCCGAGCGCCTCTCGCTCACGGTCCCAGTTCGCGTCCCGCAGGTGGTAGGGCGCCCACTGCGCGATCACGCTCATCACGTGCGAGCCTTGGGGCGCAAGCGAGGGGTCGGCGATAGAGGGGATCGTCGCCTCCAGGTAGGGCTCCTCGGAGATCCGGCCGTACTTCGAAGCGTCGAAAGCCCGCTCCACGTAGTCGATCGACGGCGCGATCACGAGTCGGCCCTGGAGCCTCGCCGGGTCGTCCACGCCGGCGAAGGTCGGGAGCCCCGACAGCACGAGGTTGACCTTGGCGGTGCACCCGGGTTGACGGATGTTCTCGGCCTGCCAGCGGAGATGCGGACCGATCACCACGGGGTCGATCCAATGGGTGAGAGTTCTCTTGGGGTCGGCGGCGGAGACCACGCCGTGTGCCGGTATCTCCTCGCCCGAAGCGAGCACGACCCCGGTCGCCCGACCATCGCGGGTCGAGACCTGGACCACCTCGGCGCCGGTTCGGACCTCGGCACCGAACCGCTTCGCGGCGTCGGCGAGCGCGCCGGCGAGCGCGCCCGGACCGCCCCTGGCGTAGACGGTCTGCCCCGCAGCTCCGCCGTCGTTCCCCGCCGATTCGTTCAGATAGACCATGGCAGTTCCTGCCGACCACGGTCCCATCTTCGCGAACTGCACGGCTCGCGCGGCGATCGCGCCTCGGACGGCGTCGGACTCGAAGTGCTCCTGGGCGACGTCGGCGATCGCCATCGGAAGCACGCGCGTCAGCTCACGGCCGGCCTTGGTCCCGAGCGAGCGGAACGCCCTACCGAGCTTCAGCGCGCGGATCGCGTCGGCGAGGCTCGGCGCCTCGATGTCCGGAGGCGTCTGGGCGTTCAGGTGCGCGAGGAAGCTCGCGTAGGCTCGGACCTCCCTGTCGAAGGCTGGGTAAGCGGCGGCGTCGGCCTCGGAGAACGACCGGATCTCGGCCGCGGTGCGCTCCACGTCGGACCAGAACGTGAGGGCCCTACCGTCCTGTTGGAGCGCGGTCATGCGAGCCTCCGGGCGGATGAGCTGGACGTCGGGCTTCAGGTCCGCGATCACCGACCCGAGGAGGCGCCCCACCGTGTGAACGACGGCGGGGACCCTCGCTCCCGGTACGACCTCGTCGTCGGCGAGGATGCCCCCGACGACGTCCCTGCGCTCCAGAACCAGCACCTTGCGCTTGGCCTTTGCGAGGTAGGAGGCGGCGACGAGCCCGTTGTGGCCGGCGCCGACGACGATCGCGTCGAGCATCAGGCCGCCCTCCTGCCGCGCTTGGACTCCTTCAGCACCTCCAGGGCGGCGAGCCGCCCGGGAGCGCCCATGATGCCGCCGCCCGGATGCGCCGCCGAGCCGCAGATCCAGAGATCCTTGACGGGAGTGCGGAACCGGCCCCAGCCGGGAACCGGCCGGTTGAAGAACAGCTGCTCGAGCGAGAGCTCCCCCTGGAAGATGTTCCCCTCCGTTAGACCGGTCACTCGCTCGATGTCGAGCGGCGTGAGCACCTGGACGTGGAGCGCGCGGTCGCGGATACCCGTGAACCGCTCCTCCAGCGTATCCAGGACGGCGTCGCCGAACGCGCGCTTCATCTCCTCGTCCCACCGCCTGCCCTCGGCTAGGTGGTAAGGCGCGTACTGGACGAAGCAGCTCATCACGTGCTTACCCGGCGGCGCCATCGCGGGGTCGACGAGGGTGGGGATGATGGAGTCGATGTACGGTCGCCGCGAGAACATCCCGTACTTCGCGTCGTCGTAGGCCCGCTCCATGTAGTCCACGGAGGGAGAGAAGCTGATCGCCCCGCGGAGGTGCTCCCCCGGACCCGGCAGGCACTCGAGCTCCGGCAGTGCGTCGAGAGCTATGTTCACCTTCCCCGAGGATCCCCGGAACTTGTAGCGCATCACCTCGCGCTCGAACTCCGGATCGAGCACGCCGCGCTCCATCAGGCCGATGAAGGTGAGCCTTGCGTCGACGCTCGAGAGGACCGAGTCGGCGGCGATCTCCTCGCCGGAGTCGAGCGTCACGCCCGCGGCTCGGCCGCCCTTCACGTCGATCCGGGCGACCTTCGCCTCCGTCCGGATCTCCGCACCCAGAGATCGGGCGGCCGAGCCGATCGCCTCGGAGATGCCTCCCGTCCCGCCGCGCGGGATCCCCCAGGCGCGAAACGCGCCGTCGATCTCGCCCATGTAGTGGTGAAGAAGCACGTAGGCCGTGCCGGGCGACTGGATGCCCTGGTAGGTGCCGATGATGCCCGAGGCCGACATGGTCGCGATCAGCGGCTCGGTCTCGAACCACTGGCGAAGGAAGTCGGTGGCGCTCATCGTCATGAGCTGGATGAAGGTCTGCTGCAGGCGCCTCGGCAGCTCCTTGAACCGCTTGGCGAGACCAAAGACCGGGAGCCACTCCCGGGGGTTGATCCGGCCAGGGTCGGGCGGCACGATCCCCAGGATCGGCTTGATGAAGCGCGCCATGTCGACCATGAGCTGGCCGTACTCCTCGTAGGCCTCGGCGTCGCCCCTCGACCAGCGACGGAGCTCGCGCACCGTCCTGCCGTGGTCGTTCACGCGCCACAGGTAGTCGTCGTCCAGCGGAGTGATCGTCCCGTCCAGCGGGAGGATCTCGAGGCCGTGTTTGGGCAGATCTAGCTCGCGGATGATCTCGGGGCGCAGGAGCGAGACGACGTAGGAGCAAACGCTGAAGCGGAAGCCGGGGAAGACCTCCTCGGTGACGGCCGCTCCCCCGAGGACGTGACGCTGCTCCAGGACGAGGACGCGCTTGCCGGCCTTCGCGAGGTACGCGGCCGAGGTGAGACCGTTGTGCCCACCACCGATGACTACGGCATCCCAGCGCTCTGCCACCCCGAGCCTCCTTGCCTTGACCAACGGTCAGGTCCCGGACCGGCGCGCCCCGTCGGGCGACCGCGCGGGCCATGGTAGACCCGGCCTTTGGGGCCGACTACGGGGCCCCTGACCGATGGTCAGACCGCGAGCCCTAGCGCGGCGGTCGGCCCGCCCCGGAGCGTGCATACTCTACGCCTGGCAGCCTTGTGGTCGAAGACGAGGAGGCTACGGTGAGCGTCGGAACCGCGTTCCACCCCCGCACCTCGCAGCTGAACACGAAGATGACGTGGGGCGAGTGGGCCGGCTACTACGCGGCCGCGGTATACGCCGACTTCCACGACATCGAGTACAACGCGATACGCGAGTCCGCCGGCGTGATCGACGCCTCTCCGCTGTACAAGTACCTGGTCTCGGGCGCCGATGCGCAACGCCTGATCGACCGCGTGATAACCCGAGACGCGACGAAGCTGCAGGTCGACCAGGTCTTCTACACGCCGTGGTGCGACGAGCGCGGGAAGGTGATGGACGACGGAACCGTCACGCGTCTGGACGAGACGACCTATCGAGTCACGTCGGCGGACCCGTGCTACCGGTGGTTCCTGCTAAACGCGGCGGGCCTCGACGTCCAGGTGGACGACGTCTCGGAGACCCTGGCCGCGCTCGCGTTGCAGGGGCCAAGATCGCGGGAGATCCTCGAGGCTGCGACGCGCAGCGAGTGGTCCGACGTGAAGTACTTCCGTCGCCGCCGGACCGAGATAGGTGGGATCGAGGTCGACGTAACGCGGACCGGCTACACCGGCGACCTCGGGTACGAGCTCTGGATCCCCTCCGAGGCCGCGGTCGAGGTCTGGGACGCGGTCTTCGAGGCGGGAGCCGCCTTCGGCATCCGCCCCGCCGGGATACGCGCGCTGGACGTTGCCCGCGTCGAGGCGGGACTCATCTTGATCGAGGTCGAGTACACGAGCGCCCGGCACGCGATGACGGCCGAGCAGGAGTACTCGCCCTTCGAGATCGGCCTGGGCAGGCTCGTGGACTTCGGTGGGGCCGACTTCGTCGGCAGGCGCGCCCTCCTGGCCGAGCAGCGCGCCGGAGGACCGCCCCGGCGACTCGTCGGGTTGGAGATCGACTGGAGCGGGATCGAGCGGCTCTTCGCGAACCACGACCTACCGCCGGCAGTCTCGCCGATGGTCTCCCGCGACCCCACGCCCCTCTTCAAAGAGGGGAGGCAGGTCGGCCGCGCGACCAGCACGACCTGGGGACCCACGCTCAAGAAGATGATCGCGCTCGCGTCGGTCGAGAGAGCCCTGGAGCCCGCCGGCACCCGCGTGTCGGTCGAGTGGACGGTCGAAGGCGAGCGCGGGAAGGTCGGCGCGACGGTCGCGCCGCTTCCGTTCCTCGACCTGCCGCGCAAGCGCGCCTGACGGAACCCCGTCCGGCACCCGCTCCCTCTGCGAGAATCGAGGGGTCGTGCAGGAACGCTTCCCGACGCCCGCCGCCATCGCGCTCGTTGCATTCGGTGGCGCGACCGCCTTGGTTATCGCCGCCACCGGCAGCCTGCTGCTGGCGATCCCGGCCGGCGTGCTCGCGCTCGCCGTGGCGCTGCTGGCGCTCCGCGACCGAGTCGGCACGACCGACCCGGGACGCCGGCGGTTCCTGGCGGCTCTCGGTGCGGTGGGCCTGGCGCTCGTCGCCGGCGGCGCCGGACTGGGTCGCGGCCTGCACCGGCTCCTCGCCCCCGATCCGCGGCCGGCGCTCGACGAGATGGCCCGCCAACTCGGGGCCGAGCATCTAGAGCTGATCCGTCGCGCCTACCATCCGGAGCGCTCGGGCGACCTCCAACTCGTCGTGACGCCGTTCTCCAGCTCGAACTACGCCCCGGAATCGTTGTCCCTCGTTCCGAACGACCCACGCTCGAGCCACGCGGTGGTTTGGATGTACGCCGAGCGCGTGCCGATAGCCGTCTACGCGCCCGGCATCGTGGTGCCGGGGGACTCGACCGAGCGCGTGACCCTCGCCGACCTGGCACCGACGACCGCGGCGCTCATGGGGTTCGACGGCTTCTCCTCCCACGACGGCCGCCTGCTCCCCGGCATCCAGCCGCCGATCAAGCCGCCGCGGGTGATCGTCACTTTCGTGATCGACGGCGGGGGGTGGAACGTGCTGAGCACGTGGCCCGACGCGTGGCCGAACATGAAGCGCATCTTCCGCGGCGGCGCGACCTACCGCGACGCGATCGTCGGCTCGTTCCCCGCCGTCACGGCCTCCTCGCACGCGACGATCGGCACGGGCGCGTTCCCTCGGACCCACGGGATCACCGGGCACAACGTGCGCCACGACGGTCGCCCGGAGAAGGCCTGGGGGATCCCGGGGCAGGCGGATCCCTCCTTCCTGCTCGTCCCGACGCTCGCGGATGCCTGGACCGAGGCCACCAAGGATCGAGCGTGGGCCGGCGAGATCGGCTACCAGGTGTGGCACATGGGGATGCTGGGCCACGGCGGGCGACCGCTCGGCGAGCTCCCGGTGGGGACCTACTGGGCGGAGGACGCCGGCGGCGGGTGGAAGCCGCACAACCCGGACCTCTACAGGATGCCGCACGAGTGGCCCGGCATCGAGCGACTCGCGGAGCTCGAGGCCGACTTCCCGCCACTGCCGGCGTCTCCCTTCGACCCCGACGGCAAGAAGGCGAAGTGCTGCTTCCCACCCGTGATCCGCTACCAGGGCGACCTGATCGAGGCCGCCTTCGACTCGGAGCCGATCGGCGAGGGCGACGCGACTTCGCTGCTCTACGTGAACTACAAGGCGCCGGACTACGCCGGGCACGTCTACAACATGGCCGAACCGCACACCGAGCTCGCGCTCGGCGCGGTCGACGAGCAGCTGGGGCGCGTGGCCGCGCTGCTCGAGGAGCGCTACGGCTCCGGCAGCTTCGCCCTTATCGTTTGCGCCGACCACGGGCAGTGCCCGCCGATCGACGCGTCGGGCGGCGTGCGGATCGACCCGATCCAGCTCGACCTCGACCTGAAGGCCGAGTTCGGTCGCGGGATCGTGACCTTGGTGGAAAGCGTCGTGCCCTCCGAGATCTACCTCTCGAAGCAGGGGCTATTCGACGCCGGCATTTCGATGGACGAGATCGCCGCGTTCCTCGCGCAGTACCGTTACGGCGACAACGTCGGCCCATACGTGCGCGACGACGTGATCGTGGAGGACCGCCTCGGCCACAGGCAGTTCGCGGCCGTGCTGCCCACGAGCTTCCTCGCGGAGCTCGCCGACGCCGACCTCTCCACGTACGGCGAGGGGATCTACACGGAGGGCGCCGTCGATCCGGGGCTACCCGAGATCACGTGGTAGCGGTTCACGCAGGCTGATCAGCCTGGGGCCGGAGGTGACCACCCCTCCGGGGCCGGCACGTTGAAGACGAGCGTCTCCTGGGTGGACCGCGCCACGACCATGCGGATTCGCTCGGTGGCGCTGGCGTTCATCTCGACGTGCACGACGTGCGGCGGCACCCAGATGAAGTCTCCGGCGCGAGCGACGTGTTCCCGCTCCAGAGAGGGACCGGAGAAGAATCGAGCCTCTCCGGAGATGAGGTAGATCACGCTCTCGGCTTCGCCGTGGTGATGCACGGCCGAGATCATCCCCCCGTCGAGCTCCACGTAGCCCATCCACAGCCGCTCCGCTCCGACGAGGTCCTTGGAGACGGCAGCCTCTCGGCGCATAGCTCCGCTCGCGACGTCGGCGGCGCGATCCGAGGGCGATACGACACGCAGGTCTGCCTCCATGACACACCCCCTCGGCCGCTGAATGTAGAGCAGACAGTCCGGCAGGACCAACCCGGCACTCGCCGTCCGACGGTGAACCCGATCGCTTGTAGGCCAAAGGCCGGCGACGCTTCGACTCCTCGAAGAGCACGGGTGCGAGTGGAGCTGACGGGATGCTATTCGAACTCCTGGGGCGCACTGGCTGCACGACTCCGCAAGCTCACCGGCGACGGTAGACCCCTCGCCGATGCTGCGCCCGATGGACCAGCACCACCTTCGTCTCCTCGTCGATCTCATAGATGATCCGGAACTCTCCTCTCAGGGCCGAGTAAAGGCCTTCGAGCTCGCCCCGGAGAGGCTTGCCCGCTCTTCGAGGGTTCTCGGCGATGGTGCCGAAGATGGTTTCGAGAACTGCGGCTCTGACCTTCTCGGAGACTTGGTTGAGGCGCCGGAGTCCCTCCGGCGTGATCTCAACCTCGTAGACCATCTACATGTGGTCCTTGAGGCGGAGTCGCTTGCCTTCGGCCGCCTCCCGACGTGACTTACGGATCGACTCCAAGAGCCTCCGGTCCTGAAGGATCTCCACGGTCTCCTCGAGTGATTCCAGATCCTCAGGAGCGAGAAGAACCGCGGCCGGCCGGCCGTTTCGGGTCACCACGAAGCGCTCGTGTTCGCGCAGTACCCGATCCACCAGGTCGGAAAGGTGGGCCTTGGCTTCGGTGAAAGGGACGGTCTCGGCCATAACTGGTCAGGATTCTAACCAGTCCGGGAAACTCCGGCAACCCTTGAACAAGGGTCACAGCTGTGCATCGAGACGCGCACCGGATCCTGGACCTGAGCGAGCGTTGTGGTGAACCGATCCCCTGGCCTGAAATCGCTGATCACAGCGTCTGCGAGCTGGAGACTGAACGCCCAGAGGCCGGAGCTCGTAGCGACGGCCAGTCGCCGCGGCCCGACCTGACCCCTTTGGCATCGCCGGCGGGGATCCTCCGCGGGCACCACGACAGGGAGTCCATACGCTCTCCTACGCGGTGCCTGTTCCGCCGCTGTTGCGCGGTGATTCCCCCGAAGCTAGCTCTACGCGAAGATCGCCGGACGCCGACGACGACAGCAGTCAGGCCGGGCTAGGTCGAGGTTCCTTCGACGTGCGCCTTGATCCTCTTGAGATCCTTCAGCAAGCTACCTTTGGTCGTCAACGCGATGAGTGGCCATAGCGCTCGGCCAAAACCGCCGAATCGGATCGACTCGAAACCCTTCCGGACGCGCGCGATCCCTCATCTCTCGCGGTCACTTCAAACCAGTTTCGGAAAGCGCCTGCCCAACCGTCGGACTCGTAGGTGATCCGCTCACCCGGAACGAGTTCCGTGATGGTGACTGCATCCCGTCTCTCGCCCATGGCCTTCCCCATGGACTCGAACGTGGAGCCCACCACGACAGGACCTGTCGAGGTCTGGCGAATCCGGAGCGGCTGCTGCGCCCACTCCGGATGACGGCTCAGGTCAGCTATGTAGCCGAACACGACCGACGGCGACGCGTCGATGACGATCTCGTTCACCCAGCTCCCCATGACACCTCCCCAGACAAACCCAACCATGGAGTGGCTCCGGCGTGGCCGGCCCGGCACAGGCGCCCCGAGCCCGTGCAACCCGACCCGCAGGCGGTCAAGTCTAAGACTTGTACCCCCAGCTATCGTGTGGCCGACCCGGAAGGACCGCCCGCCGGTGGAACGATGTGTTCTTCCGGAATATCCACGTGAAGAATGGCCGCGTGACAAGGACTATGCACAACGAGTCCTTCGCCTACTCCGTCGGTTCACACGAGGGCTCGATGGTGGAGGTGGGGGGATTCGAACCCCCGTCCCAAGGCGATCGTTCGGGTCTTCTCCGGGCGCAGCCTGCGGTCAGGTCTTACCTCGAGGCTCCCACAGGCGGAGGACCTCTCGGCCAGCCCGGGTTCTTTGTCCGGCGGCGGCCCCCGGGCGGAACCGCCTCCGTGAGCCTGCTCACGACGCCCATCCTCCGACCGCAGGCGCATCGGAGGGGACGGCTACCTAATTAGGCAGCGAGCGCGAACTCAGAGTCGGCGCTTGTGTGTTTCCCGGCTTTTATCGAGGCATCCGGGGACCTCGGCCCGCTTCCCCCGAGCGACTCTCGCCCAGGTCGAAGCCAGTACACCCCCATATTCAGTTGTCCCTTTGAGTATACGGCCGGGACCGACACGAGCCTCAGCCCTTGCGGCTCATGGCCCGTTCGATCTCGCGCCGGTGCTCGCGCTCGACGATCGCCTGACGCTTCTCGAAGGCGCGCTTGCCCCGCCCGAGCCCGAGCTCGACCTTGGCCAGCCCGTGCGCGAAGTAGACCCGGAGCGGCACGAGCGCCAGGCCCTTCTCGGCGGTCTTGCCGATCAGCCGCTCTATCTCCCGCCGGTGGAGCAGGAGCTTGCGAGCGCGCTTGGGATCGTACCCGCGTCTCTCCCCCTGCGCGTAGGGCGGGATGTGCATGTTCTCAAGCCACACCTCGCCCTCGCGGACCCGCGCGTAGGCCTCCGCGAGCGATGCCCTCCCGTTCCGGAGGGACTTCACCTCCGAGCCGGTGAGCGCGATCCCGGCCTCCAGCCGCTCGAGGATCTCGTAGTCGTGTCGCGCCCGCCGGTTCGTGGCGACCGCCCGCTGCCCGGCATCGGGGCTCACGGCCTTCCCCTAGACGTCCAGGAAACGTCGCATCCCGAACACGCTCGCGACGATCGCGACGAGGGCCGCGACGGCCAGCAGCCAGGGAACGACGAAGAGCACGTCGCGGTTCTGGATCAGGGGAAGGAACCCGACCTGGTTCCGGAGCTGGTCGATGAAGAGCACCTTGCCCATGAACATGAGCACCACGGCGGTCGCCGCGCCGACGAGGCTCTCGACCAGCGCCTCGATCAGGAAAGGGATCCGTATCCGCCAGTTCGTCGCACCGACGAGCCGCATGATCGCGATCTCCTTGCGACGGGCGAAGAGCCCGACCCGGATCGTGTTCGCGATCAGCGCGATCGCGGAGACCAGCATCAGCCCGGCGGCGGCGAGCACGGCGAGCGACAGCACCTTGATCACCTGGAAGAGCCGCTGGAGTGTCTCGCGGTGGTCACGGAGCGCGAGGATCCCCGGCTTCGCGCACTGATACTCGCCCGTGTCGTCCAGCCTGCACCCGAGCGCCGCGGCAACCTGCGCGAACTTCTCAGGCTCCGAGAGCGACACGCGCAACGACGCCGGAAGCGCGTCGGGGGTGACGTTGTTCACGAGGGCCGGCTGGTTCGCGAACAGCCGCTGGAAGCGCGCGTACGCCTCCTGTTTCGACTCGTAATCGACGCTCTCGACGATGGGTAGGTCCTGGAGCGTCTCGGTGAGGAGTCGCACGGCGTCGCCACTCGCGGAGTCGGTCAGGTACACCGCGACCTGCACGTTGCCGGTCGTTGCCTCCCGGATCAGCGTGTACTCCCGGTAGATCAGCAGCGCGCCGCCGAACAGCAGGAGCGTGATGAAGGCGGTTGCGATCGCGGCGAAGGCGACCAGCCCGTTCCGGCGGAGGCCGGTGAAGGTCTCGCGGAAGTAGTAGTCGATGCGACGCATCAGCTGTACACGCCCCTGGACTGGTCGCGGACGACTTTGCCATTGTCGAGCTCGACCACACGCCGGCGCATCGCATCGACGATCGCCTGGTCGTGCGTGGCCATGAGGACGGTGGTGCCGATCCGGTTCACCTTGTCGAGCAGCCGCATGATGTCCACCGACGTGCCCGGGTCCAGGTTCCCCGTCGGCTCGTCGGCGAGCAGAACGAGCGGGCGGTTCACACACGCTCGCGCGAGCGACACGCGCTGCTGCTCGCCGCCGGAGAGCTCGTCGGGGAAGTCGTTCATCTTGTCGCCGAGGCCGACGAGCTCGAGGATCTCCGGCACTCGCTGGTCGATCACGCCCTTGGGCTTGCCGATCACCTCCAGGGCGAAAGCGACGTTCTCGAAGATGGTCTTGTCCTGGAGGAGCTTGAAGTCCTGGAACACCGTGCCGATGTTTCGCCTGAGGGTCGGCACGCCCTTCCAGTGGGAGAGCTTACCGAGGCTCTTGCCCGCGACGAAGATCTCTCCGTTCGTCGGCTCCTCCTCCTTGAGCAGCAGTCGGATCATCGTCGACTTCCCCGAGCCGGAGGGCCCCACGACGAACACGAACTCGCCCTTCGGGATCTCGAGGGAAACGTCCTCGAGAGCGACGACCGAGTTCTTGAAAACCTTGGTGATGCGCCGGAGAGTGATCATGAGGTCGATCGAGGGGGTCGTGCGGGGCCCGAGTCTAACAGGTCACCCCCTTCCGCCCAACGACGTTGCCGTACGCTTTGCCTCCATGACGCAGCCCGTGGAGACGCTCCCGAAAGCCACAGCGATCGGGCGGTCGCGCCCGCCCGAGATCCTCGCCGCGACCGCCGGACCCCTGGTCATCCTGGTCTCCGTGCTGTTCGCGCTTCGCGGTTTTGTGCTCGAGGGGCTGCTCTCGACGCAGCACCCGGACCTCCTCGCGTTCGTGCTCCCTCGCCTCTCCTTCCTCGGTAGGAGCCTCGCCGAGGGCCACGTGCCGTTGTGGAACCCCTTCGATTTCGCCGGAGCGCCTTACGCGGCCGACCCGCAGTCCGGGTGGCTGTACGCGCCGCCGATGCTCCTGTTCTCGCTGCTCTCGCCGGCGGCGGCGGTGGGCGCGTCCGTCGTGTTCAACCCTGCGCTCGCGGGTCTCGGCGCGTACTGGTTCCTCCGCCGCGAGGGGCTGCAACGAGTAGCCGCCACTGCCGGCGGGCTGTCGCTTTCGATGCTGATGGCCACGTCGATCGTCTCGATCGCCATGCCGTTCGCCGGCGCGCTCGCATGGACGACGATAGTCATGGTCGCGGCTTCGGGATACTGGCGCGCCGAGCGGGCGGTCCGTCGGTTGCCCTGGCTGCTCCTCGGGGCGTTTGCCTGGGGCCAGGTCGCAAGCGCTCACATGAGCCACGGGCTCGGGATGGCCACGGCGCTCGCGATCGCATACCTCGCGGCCGCGGCCACCAGAGACGTGCGCAGCGGAACGATCACGGCGGGGCGGGCCTCGCGGCGGGCAATCGCCTTCCTCGCGGCACTGCCGCTGGCCAACCTCGCGATCCTCCTTCCGAGGCTCGCGCTCGTCGCGCGCTCGAGCCTGCGAGGGGGATACGAGGCTCTCGGCGCGCCGCTTACTCGAGCTGTCGGGATCGAGGGCCGCTCGATCGCTGCGAACGGCGTGTGGCCCGGGTGGCCGCTAGCCCTCGGGAGCACCCCCGGCGCCTACGCGGGCGCAGCGATCCTGCTCGCGGTCCCTGCGGCGATCCGGACGCGATCGCGTCGCGCCCTGACGGTCGCGCTGGGGGCCGTGGCTCTCCTCGCCTACGCCGCGACGTGGGGGCTTCTGGTCGAGGCGGGGTGGTTCCGCGATCTCGTGCTCCGCATCCCCTTCGGAGACGTGTACCTCCACAACCCGGGACGGCTCCGTTACCTCTGGCTCCTGGCAGCTCCCCTCCTTGGCGCGATCGGCATCCAGGGACTGCTCGAGCGGCCGCTCCCATGGAGATGGGCCCTCGGGTGGGTCGGGGCGGGCGCCGCGCTCTTCATCGCGCTCCCGCTCGTCCTCGGCGCTCACCCCGTTCGCCTCTCGATGCTCGCGATCGGCGCGATCCCAGCGCTTGCTGCGCTGGGCGCGCTCGCGGATCGGAGGCGATGGGCGAGGATCGTCCTCCCTGCGCTCCTGGCGCTCGATCTGGCCGGCAGCGCCGCGTACTCGCAGAACTACGAGGGAGGGACGGTGTTCCTGGGTCTCGAGGAGGGCGACCATCCGAACCTCGTTCACCAGCCCCTGCGGTGGCCCGATGTCGAGGCCGATCGGTACCTGCGACCGGGTCCGATCGCGCGGGTCCTCCGGGGGGGGCAGGATCGCTACCTCACGTGGGCGCTCCCCGCGGCATCCTTCGAGAAGGGATACCTGTGGACGCAGGACGAGCGCGACTGGCCGGCGCTCGCGAACGAGCGCGGGACGCTCCTCGGGGCGCACGACGTGCTCGGCTACAACCCGGTCCAGCTCCCGAGGTACTGGTCATACATAAGGGCGACGAACGAGCTGCCCATCTACTACAACGCATCGGTGCTCAACGCGCCCTCACTCGAGGACATCCGTCTCCTGGGAGTCGGCTACGTCGTCGTGCCACGGGGGATCGAACCGCCCGTCGACGCAAGCCTCGTCGAGCGCGAAGGCGATTACGACCTGTACGAGGTGACAGGCCGTCAGCCACGAGCTTCGGTCGTCAGCCGATGGGACGTGGTCGAGAACCCGGCCGTGGCGCTCGACGCGGTCCTCGAGCCCGGCTTCGATCCCTCCGCAACCGCGGTGCTCGAGGAGCCGCCGGCGATCGCCTCCGATCCACGCTCGTTCGCGGGCCTGGCCGATTACCGTGAGACCTCGCCGGAGGACGTCCGGATCCGGGTCGACGCGAACGGACCTTCGCTCGTCGTCGTTCGCAACATCTGGGACGAGGGCTGGTCGGCAACCGTCGACGGCCGGCCGGCGCCGGTACTGGTCGGCGACTACCTGCTGCAGGCGGTGCCGGTGCCGGCCGGCCGTCACGACATCAGGCTCGTCTACCGGGACCCATGGATCACCCGGGGACTGCTGGCCTCGGGGCTAGTCTGGTTCATACTGGTCTCGGCCTGGGTGGCCGCGGTCCTTCGCGAGCGCCGACCCTAGCCCAGGTCGGCCGCGCGCCGCCGGAGCTCCGCCTCTATCAGGCGCTCGAGGTCCCCGTCGAGCACCCGGTCGACGTCGCCGATCTCGACCTCGGTCCGATGGTCCTTCACGAGGCGGTATGGCGCGAGCACGTAGGAGCGGATCTGTGAGCCGAAGTCGATACCCCGGCGCTCGCCCCTCAGGCTGTCGAGCTTCTCCTCGCGCCTCAGGCGGTCCAG
Organism: Actinomycetota bacterium; assembly: GCA_035288045.1. Classification (GTDB taxonomy): domain Bacteria; phylum Actinomycetota; class UBA4738; order UBA4738; family HRBIN12; genus DATEBA01. Next base: position 1,094 of record DATEBA010000002.1, on the reverse strand, counting down.
GTCCGCGAGACGGGCCTTGAGGATCCGCATCGCGACCGCCTTGTTCTGCAGCTGCGAGCGCTCGTTCTGACAGGCGGCCGTGATCCCGGTCGGCAGGTGGGTGATCCTCACCGCCGAGTCGGTCGTGTTCACCGACTGCCCGCCGGGGCCGGCGGAGCGGTAGACATCGATCCGGAGGTCCTTCGGGTCGAGCTCGACCTCCTCCTCGTCGGCCTCCTCAAGAAGCGGGATGACATCGAGCGAGGCGAACGATGTGTGACGCCGCTTCTGAGCGTCGAACGGTGAGATGCGAACCAGCCTGTGCACACCGCGCTCGGCCGACAGCAGGCCGTACGCGTTCGCCCCGTGCACGATGAACGTCGCGCTCTTGAGTCCTGCCTCCTCCCCGGGGAGCACCTCGTCGAGCTCTGCCCCAAAGCTCTCGCGCTCGGCCCAGCGCAGGTACATCCGGAGCAGCATCTCCGCCCAGTCCTGCGACTCGGTGCCGCCCGCACCCGCGTGGATCGTCGCGACGGCGTCGCGGTCGTCGTATTCCCCTCCGAGCAGCGACGCAAGCTCCACCCGCTCGAGGTCGTTTCCGAGCGCCTCGAGGGTCTTGGAGAGCTCCCCGGTGAGGTCCGCATCGGCCTCCTCCTCGAGGAGCTCGTCCATAGCGCGAGCGTCCGCGACTCGCCGCTCGAGGGACTCGTATCGCTCGATCTCCGACCGCAGGCGCGAGAGGCGGGTCGTGAGCTCCTGACCCCTGGAGGGGTCGTCCCAGAGCGCCGGGTCGGCCGCCTTTAACTCTAGGTCCGCGGCCTGCGCGCGTTTGCCCTCGACGTCAAAGGAACTCCTTCGCGGCAAGGACCCGCTCGGACATCTCTCTTATGCGCTCGGTGTGCTCGCTCACGGCGACCGATTCTACCCTCGGGACGGTAGGCTCCCGCTCGCATGATCAGATCACTCGGACCCGAGGATGCCGAGGCCTGTGACGCGATCGTCGCGGGCCTGCCGGATTGGTTCGGGGTACCTCAGGGAGTCGCCGAGTGCGCCGAGGCGGTGCGGACGCAGGAGGGTCTCGTGGCCGTCGACTCAGGTGAGGTCGTCGGGTTCCT
>DATEBA010000001.1:0-20765 GCA_035288045.1 Actinomycetota bacterium | reverse complement strand
TAGCGATCCATCCGGCTCGCGGTGGTCGGGCCCGCCGAGCCGATCACGTTTCCCGGCCGCTCGGGCGTCGGCCCCACGTAGTAGACGATCTGGCCGGAGGGATCGAACGGAAGCTCCTCGCCTCGGTCGAGCATCTCGATGAGGACCTTGTGCGCCGCGTCGCGCGCCGTGTAGATCGTGCCGCTCACGAGCACCACGTCGCCGGCCTCCAGCTCTCTAACGTCGTCCTCCGAGAGGGGCGCCGTGATGCGCTTGCGGCCGTCGTCGAGGGTCTCTACAGCCATCTAGATCACCCTCGCCCCCGTGCGGTGCGCGTGGCACTCGATGTTCACAGCCACCGGGAGCGAGGCGATGTGCGTCGCCATCGTCTCGACGTGGACCGCGAGAACGGTCTGAGTTCCCCCGAGGGCCTCGGGCCCCAGCCCAAGGGCGTTGCATTTCTCGTAGAGCTCGGCCTCGAGCTCGGCGATCTGCGGGTCGGGGCTCGGCTGGCCGACCTTGCGCATCAGCGCCTTCTTGGCAAGGACCGCGGACATCTCGAAGTTGCCCCCGACGCCGACGCCGATGATCCCCGGCGGGCAGGCGTTAGGTCCGGACTCGGCCACCGCCTTCAGCACGAAGAGCTTCACTCCGTCCAGGCCGTCGGCCGGCTTGAGCATCGCGTGCTTGCCCATGTTCTCCGAGCCGGCGCCCTTGGCGTCCACCTGGATCCGGATCTCGTCGCCGGGGACGATCCTCGTGTGCACGAACGCCGGGGTGTTGTCGCCGGTGTTCTTGCGGTCGAAGAGCGGGTCGCGCACGATCGAGCCGCGCAGGTACCCCTCGCTGTAGCCCTGACGGACGCCCTCGTCGATCGCGGCGTAGACGTCGCCGCCGGTGACGTGCACGTCCTGACCGATGTCGAGGAACACCACCGTGTAGCCGGTGTCCTGGCAGTAGGGGTACTCGCCCTCCGCGGCGAGATCCTGGTTGCGGATGAGCAGGTCGAGGATCTGGCGCCCGAGGGGGGACTCCTCCTTCTCCCGGGCCTCCCGCATGAGGCTCACCATCTCCTCGGGGACGTTGTAGTTGATGTCTATGCACAGCTCCCGCACCACGCGGGTGATCTCCGAGGAGTCGATCTCGCGGACCGTCATGTAGCCATGCTAGCTCCCCAACCTGAACGGCGTCCCAAAGAACTGAAACTGCGAAACAACCGATCTGGCCGCCGCCCAGTCGCCTTCTGGAGATCGGCTGAAGGACGGTCCCACACGCTGGACATCCGACCGTTGTCCGCGAGCCCCCCGCGGTGGTAGAAGGGTCCGTCGAACAGCCGCCGAGCACGGGAGGAACGAGGCTCGTGCACCGATCCGCACGATACCGATGGATTGCCATCGGGCTCCTCGTCGTCGTGAGCGGGGGATCGAGGTCGGCCGCCGTCTCCCGCGAGGCGGGAACGGCTCAGACGGCCGGCTCGGCACCGTCCTATCTCGTGAACATGGAGGGGACCCTGTTCTTCACCGCCGACGACGGGGTGAGCGGGCGGGAGCTCTGGAAGAGCGACGGGACAGTGGCGGGGACCGTGATGGTGAAGGACATCGCTCCAGGGTCGTCAGGATCCTCCCCTCGTGAGCTGACGAACGTAGGGGGCACGCTGTACTCCAGGGCTTCCGACGGCGCCGACGGCAGGGAGCTCTGGAAGAGCGACGGGACAGTGGCGGGGACCGTGATGGTGAAGGACATCGCTCCAGGGTCGTCAGGATCCTCCCCTCGTGAGCTGACGAACGTAGGGGGCACGCTGTACTTCACTGCTAGTGATAGCGCCCACGGCAGGGAGCTCTGGAGAAGCGACGGGACGGCTGCGGGAACGTTGTTGGTCAAAGACATCAACCTTGGGCCCGACGGCTCTTATCCGGACTACCTCGCGAACATCCAGCACACCCTCTACTTCTCCACCAACTACCCCGGCGGGCTCTGGAAGAGCGGTGGGACCGAGACTGGAACAGAGCTCGTGGCAGAGCTGATCGCCCGCGGCACTACAGGCTTTGGCGGGGTAGCTCTTTTCAGCGCAAACGACGGGATGCACGGGGTTGAGCTCTGGGAGAGCGACGGCACGTCGGCGGGAACCGCTCTTCTGAAAGACATCGAGCCCGGTCTGGGAAGCTCGGGGCCCGGTGGCTTCACGGAGATCGGGGGATTTGCGTTGTTCGCCGCCTACCCGGACTCACCCGGCCATGAGGTCTGGAAGACCGATGCGACCTCCGAGGGCACTGCCCTCGTCAAGGACATCCGCCCAGGATCGTTCAGCGCCATCGGTCAGTTCAGGCCGCGGGTCCTCGGCGGGATCCTGTTCTTTGCCGCCGACGACGGTTCCGACGGCCGTGAACTCTGGAGGAGCGACGGTACGGCCGCCGGCACGGTCCTGGTGAAGGACATCAACCCCGGCCCCCACCGCTCCTCCCCGAACAGGCTGGCGAGATCCGCTGGGACGCTGTTCTTCGTAGCCAACGACGGCTTGGTGGGCAGGGAGCTCTGGTCAAGCGATGGAACCGATGGAGGTACTGTCCTCGTCAAGGACATCCGTCCGGGGGAGGAGCGCGGCCAGCCGAAGTTCCTTACCAATGTCGCCGGAACGCTCTTCTTCTCGGCAGACGACGGGATGGCAGGCCGGGAGCTTTGGAAGAGCGACGGGACAGCTCAAGGCACCGTTCTCGTCAAGGACATAAGCACGGATTAGAAGCACCGATCCGGCAGCTGGATAGACGCCTTCCGGCGGTACGGCCCTCGGACAACGTGGTTCGAGAGCAACTTCGTCAGCAACGGCTCCATGCCGACCCAGAGCGACTACGACACCCAGAAGAGAATCCTGATGGAAGCGCAGGGTTGGTGGTTCGCTACGAACAACGACGCCGGGGGCACAGACACTGGGAAGTCTCAGGGTCACGTCCACGTAACATCGTGTCTCCCCGAGTGGCGAACGAACGACACCGCCAACAAGATCACCAGCAGATACTTAACGGTGCACGTCCGCGTCGATATCCACCTCAAAAGCGGAGTACCGGCTGAGCTGTCCACGCGCCGTGTGGACGAGGTCCAGATGACGGAGATGTCCTTCCGGGGCGTCGACGAAGGAGCCGGCAACGAGCTTGTCGATCGCTTCGAAGGCATGCCGCAGTCCGTCCTGGACTGCGATCGCGGGGAGCGATGCGCGTGGTACTTCCTCTTCTCGGGCACCAACCAGAGCGCGAGCCCCAGCTGCTCGGTCTTCACCGACAACGAGTCGGCAACCGATCGATCCGCTTACTGCACGGCGCCTCAGTTGGACCTATACAACTCCCAGCGCGATGGCACCTGTATCCGAGGAAACCCCACGGACGAGTGCCCCGGGTACGAATACAATGGCTACAAGCAGTTTCGGATCCTTGCTCACACAAAGGCGTATGACAACGGGACGCACGAGTCCACGTTTCGCGGCATCGTGCGCGCGCCTCTTTGGCTCGATATCTCAGGGCCGCCGAGCACCACGCATGATGCAGCAGCCTCACAGCAGGTTCCGGAAGCCTCCGGCTGGTGGGTCAACCGCACGGACGGTGATCCAGATCCTGGGGCGGGCGGCTACGCCACGGTGGAGATGGAAGACGCCATGCTCAACTACCCGGTGAACGACATCTCGAAGACGGCCGGCCAATGGACGATCCCGAACATCAATGTCACCGCTGAGGAAAGCGGGGAGGTGTCGGCCGATCCGCGCGAGCTCTCAGGATTCAGAGTCTACGTCGACCCAGACTTCCACAACATCAACTACGACGAGTCGGGTGATCGCGAGACTAACCACACCTTCTCGTTCGGGTACGCTCCTCCATCCGATACCGAAACCGACGACACAACCTTCTACTCATTAACGACAACCGAGGAAACGGTCGACCTCACGGATGAGCGGAATTGCGCAAACGGGCAGGAACTGTGCCCCGGCCTCCACAGGGTCGTGATCGTGGAACGACAGCCGAATCAGGATTCCAGCCTGCCGAATAGGGACGAGTCCACTAACTTCGGAGTGATGGTTATCTACTTCGTGGTTGCGGACTAGGTGGGGGCGGGTCAGCGGTCAGCTGACCCGCGTAGCTCAGTCGCCTGGACTGTGATGCACCGGGCGCCGTGGGGTGCGAGGTTCCGCGTGCCGGGAATCGTCTTGGGGGCGGGTGCACTGCGCTGGGTGGTCGTTGTCCGAAGTCAAACACCTCCTCCACAACGATGCCAGCAGAGGTTAGGCGCCTGAGGCCCCGGCAGCCGCCCCTAGCTCGCGCCTCTGGCCGGCGTCCCGCTCGGATGGGACACTGCCCGGAGCATGGAGCCGAGGTCGTTCGATATGCCCGACATCCGGCAGGCCGCGCGAGGGCTCGCGCTCCGGATCCTGGGGTTCGTCCTGGGCGTGGGGGGAGGGTTCCTGATCGGGCTCGGCGCGCTGGCGACCTGGGCGACCGCCGGCTTCCGTGACTCGAACCTGGCCGGACTCGACTCGACGGTCAAGGGCGTGGACGTCTGGGAGGGACAACTCGCGCTCGCCTGCGGGATCGTGGTGTTGGTCCTCGTCATGGCAACCCGGTTCGTGCGAGAGGGCGCGCCCCTGTTCGCGACGATCGCGGTGATTGCCGCCATGGCGGCGGCCGTTCCGTCCGGCCTGGCGCTGGCGCGAGCGGAGGAGCGCTTCGCCGACCCGGGCATCGACGAGGCCGCGGAGCGGCTGGCCGAACAGACGGGACTGCCCGCCGGGGCGCTGGCGAGCCGGTTCGAGGAGATCCGGAGCGAGCTAGTCGAGGTGCGGCTCGGAGCCGGGATACCTCTAGTGATCCTCGGCGCCGCGCTGGCTGCGGTCGGCGCTCTGCTCACACGCTCGTGGGCCGGCGGAGCTTCGGGGGGTCCGGCGCCGAAGATCTCCTTCAACATCGACCTCGGCGGTCGCGGGAAGGATCTCGACACGCCACCGGGGTTGGACATTTCCACCCGGCAGGAAACCCGCCTCGAGTTCCTCACGCTGGGGCCGGAGGACGACCAGGCTGTCGAGCGGCTCCGCTCGCAGGGCTTCCCGGTCGACGCGCCGACCGCGATACGGCACTTCTTCGCCGCGAAGACGCCGGAGGACGGCGCCCGGCTGTTGGATGAGCTGGTGAAGCGCAGCTACGCGGCCGCGCCGTCACCGAAGCCCGTGAGCGAGGAGCTGTTCGGTGGCGCCGTCCCGACCGACCCCGCGTACCCTCACGCGGTCGCGGCCGAGATCCAGCGATCGCCGGTGGACGCCGCGCGCGACACGACGGCCGCCGACCTCCAGGCGATGGCCGGGATGTTCAACGCGACCTACCGCGGCTGGGGAACCGTCTTCACGCGTTAGCTCAGGCCTCGCAGCGGATCAAGGTGTCGCCCCCACCGCCACCCTCGCAGGTGTCCGTTCCTGCGCCGCCATCGAGGATGTCCCGTCCCCTCCGCCCGTGAAGGAAGTCGTCGCCCCCACGTCCGCGTAGCACCTCGTTCTCAGTGGAGCCCTCGATCACGTCGTCATAGGCCGTCCCTATCATCTCCTCAACGCTGTCCGCGACGTCGTACGACTCCCAGATCGGGCAACCGAAGACATAGGCCATGGCGCTGACCTCGATCGCACACTCGACATTCGAGTAGTCGAGGGAGTCGTGACCCGTGCCGCCTCCGTAGAAGAGACCGCCACCGAATGCGCTTCCCACCAGCGCATCGTCGCCAGGACCACCGCGCAATGTCGCGCGAGCGGACGCCGTTGATAAGAGATCGGCGCCCCTGCGGCCGTAAACGACCACACCCAACCCCATCACGTCGATGTCACTCGATTCTTCATCCGCGTTCAGGTTCACGCCACCGGGAGCGACGACGAAGTGGTCAGCCTCAGTGGTTCCTTTGATCAATATGCCATCGCCTCCGGCACCTGTATCCACGACGAATTCAATCTCAGATGCACCGTCACCCTCATCCGTGGCTCCAGGGGCGAACGGCCCTCCTGTCAGGTTGATCCGTACCGCCTGACTGGCCGCAGGGTTGTGCGGCGCAACGAATCGAACAAGGTCGACGTTCGTGACCGTCGCGGCTTCGCAAGGCTTCCCCTTGATCAGTATCGTGTCCCCGTTGCGACGCACGCTCACCTCCTTGCGGAAGGTGACCGTGACCGTGGCAGAGTCCGGGTCGAAAGTGCACGAGGCGGCGCGTGCGGGCTGGGCCTGTAAGCTCACCGCCAGCAAGACTCCGAGTGCCGCCAGCCGGGTCTTCATGGTTCCCTCGGACGGGGAACACTAGTGCCAGTCGGGCGCGTCGCGCAAGGACCAGAGGTCCAAGAAGCGAGCGTTCGGCGCTTCCGGTCGTGGATCCGCGCGGATGCCGTGGGCCGCGGACATGCAGACTGGGTTAGGCGTCGCCTTCCGGCGGGAGACCGGGCACTCGGCTCAGGCTTCGCAGCGGATGAAGGTGTCGCCCCCACCGCCACCCTCGCAGGTGTCCGTTCCTGCGCCGCCGTCGAGGAGGTCCCGTCCCTTCCGACCTCGCAGGAAGTCGTCGCCTCCCCGCCCCTTCAGCACGTCGTTTCCGGAGGAACCCTCGATCACGTCGTCATAGGCCGTCCCACTCATCTCCTCAACGCCACTTGCGACGTCGTACGACTCCCAGATCGGGCAACCGAATATCTGGAACATGGCGCTGACCTCGATTGAACACTCGGCATTCGAGTAGTCCAGGGAGTCGTGACCTCGGCCACCTTCGTATAAGAGGCCTCCACCGGATGCGCTAGCCACCAGCGCGTCGTCGCCAGGACCACCGCGAAGCGAACGGGGGCGGGTGGTAGCCGTTAGGAGATCATCCCCCCCTCGGCCGTAGATGGCTAAGACCGACCCCACCACGTCGACATCACTCGATTCTTCGTCCGCGTTCAGGTTCACTCCCCCAGCGACAACGAAGTGGTCGGCCTCCGAGGTTCCCTTGACAATCACGGAAGCGCCACTGCCTTCTGAGATCGTGTCGAACTCGATCTCTGATGAGCCGTCACCCTCGTCTGTCAGCCCCCGGTGCGAACGGGCCCCCAGCGAGATTGAGCCGGACTGCCCGCTGCCCCTTCAATGCGATGAACTGGAGCAGATCGGTGTTCGTGACCGTGGCGCCTTCGCAAGGTTTGCCCTTGATCAGGATCACGTCTCCGTCCCGGCGCACGCTCACGCCTTTGCGGAAGTTGACCGTCACGGTCGCGGAGTCTGGGTCGAATGCGCACGAAGCCGCCAATGCAGCTTGAGGCGGTAGTAGCATCGCGAGAAGAGCTCCGAGTGCTGCGAGCCGGATCTCACGGTTCCCTGTTAACCCATTCCCGATAGGGACGTGGCGCAAAGCCCAGAGGTCGGTGCTCCCGTTGCTCAGAGCTTCGCGAGATCCTCGCACTTGGCGCGGATGCCCTCGGCAGCGGCCCGGAGCTTCACGAGCTCGTCGTCGTTGAGGTCGAGCTCCACGATCTCCTCGACACCCTTGCGCCCGAGCCTCACCGGCACGCCGACGTACACCCCGTCGATCCCGTACTCCCCGCTGCACCACGCGCAGACCGGGAGAACGTCCCTCGTGTCGCCGGCGATCGCGCTCACCATCGCGGCGACCGAGGCGGATGGAGCGTAATACGCGCTCCCTTTCTTGAGGAACGCCACGATCTCGGCTCCCGCGTCGCGCGTGCGCGCGTACAGCTTCTCGAGCGTCGCATCGTCCACCAGCTCGGCAAGGGGCTTGCCGTCGACCGTCGCGTGCCGCGGGAGCGGAACCATGGACTCGCCGTGCGAGCCTAGCGTCATCGCCTCGACCACCAGCGGGGAGACCTCGAGCTCCTCCGCGATGAAGTACCGCAGCCGCGAGGAGTCGAGGACCCCGGCCATCCCCATCACCCGCTCTTTCGGAAAGCCGGAGACGTCCGCCGCGAGGTAGGTCATCTCGTCGAGCGGGTTCGTGACGACGATCAGGATCGCGTCCGGAGAGCCGGGGGTCACCTTCTCCACCACGTCTTCCACGATCGCCGCGTTCTTGCCCAGCAGATCCATCCTGCTCATCCCCGGCTGGCGCGGGAACCCCGCCGTTATCACGACTACGTCGGAGCCTGCCGTATCCGCGAAGTCGTTCGTCCCGACGATGTTCGGCTCGAAGCCTTCGACCGGCGCGGACTCCATCATGTCGAGGGCGAGACCCTGTGGCAGGTCCTCGATGATGTCTATCATCACGACCTCGGCTAGCCCCTTCTGGACCAGGCGCATGGCGGTCAGCTGTCCGACGAACCCGCTCCCGACGACGGCAACGCGCATGGGGAATCAGCTCCTTTCGAGACGCCGACCCATCCTAGCGAGGCGCCCTCAGGCCACCCGTGCCTTCCGGCCCAACGCGGACGGGCCGAACCGCCCGAGGAGGCGGCAGGCACGGAGGGTCACCCACTTGCTCGAGCTCCCCTGCCGCTCGAAGTCGACCCAGGTCTTGCCGTTGTAGGCGTACTCGTTCTTCCATCGACCATCGGGGAGACGCTTGGACAGCAGCCAGTCGATCGCCCCGCCGAGACGAGGGTCGTCGCCGTAGCCGAGCTCGGTCAGGACCTCGAGGTTCTGCAGGACGTCGGCGACGTACCCGGAGGGGAACCCGAGCTTGAACCAGGAACCTCCCGGTCGCGTGTTTCCCCAACCCATCGGGTAGTCGGCGACGACCGGATAGCGGGAAGGCAGGAACTCCGCGCCCTCTGCGATCGCGCTGCGGACGAGCCTGCTCCGCCTCCGCGGCGGAACGCGGGCCAGGCCGAGCAGGGCCTTCACTGCCCCGCAAGCGCAGGGGAGTTTCTCGTTCGCGGCGCAGCGGAAGCGGGGCCCGCTCGTCCCGGACGCGAAGTAGCGGACGTCGCCCTCCCCGGTGATCGCCTGCGCCTCCCACGCGATCGCACCCCGGACGCGTTCGTCGTCGATCCACCCCAGGCCGATCTGGGACCGGAGCAGGTTCCCGTTCAAGCAGTGGATCACTGCTGAGGGTGGGGGCGGCTTCTCCTCGGCTACACCCGAGGCGCCGAATCCGCCGGTGGAAGCGACGCTGTGGGAGAGCACGTACTCGCACGCGCGTCGCACGCGAGGGTCGGTCGGGTCGGCCCCCAGCTGATCCAGGAAGATGACCTGCCACACGGTTCCTCTGCACTTGGTCGCGTATCCGGGGCCGGGCTGTCCCAGAACCCGTCGGGGTGCTGCGCCGCCAGGATCGAGGCGATCGGGTCGCCACGCATGGCCATCCTCCTCGCGCGAGCGACGTCGGGATGGTCCTCGGAGAGCCCCGCGACGTCACGCAGGGAGAGTTGGCGAACGGCAGGGGCGTTCTCCTCCAGCAGCCAGGACAGAGCCCCGCCGATAACCGCTAGGGCATCGGGCGCCATCGCGCTATCCTCGAGGACAGCCTAATCCAGGCGGCGTCGCCACCATCGTCTAGTCTGAGCGTGACGCCCCTCGGCCTGCCGGGGGCGCCGGGCGAGGGAGCGAGCGTGACCGACAAGGGGCTTAGAGAGGTCGTCGCCGCGGAGACCAGGCTCTCCGACATCGACGGCATCGGGGGGCGCCTCTGGTACGTCGGCTACGACATCCACGACTTGGCACCCAACGCCACGTTCGAGGAGACGGTCTACCTGCTGCACGAGCTCCGGCTCCCCACCCAGAGGGACCTCGACGAGCTGAACGAGTTCCTCGTGTCGGAGCGCGAGGTGTCGAAGTTCCTTGCGGGCATGATGCCGACGCTTGCCCAGCAGACTTCGCCGATGTCGATGCTCCGGACGAGCGTCTCCGCGGCGTCCGCGTACGACCCGGATGGCTGGGACAACTCCTTCGAGGCCAACCACCGCAAAGCGCTCCGCCTGATCGCCAAGACGCCGACGCTGATCGCGATGTACCATCGTCTGCGGACCGGTCAGGACCTGATCGCGCCCCACCCGAAGCTGCCCCACGCCGCGAACTTCCTGTGGATGCTCCGGGGAGAGGAGCCCGAGCAGGAGGACGCCCGCGCGTTCGACGCCACGCTCGTGCTCTACGGCGACCACGGCATGAACGCCTCGACCTTCACCGCCCGCGTGATCGCCTCGACCCTCTCCGACATGTTCTCGGCCATCACCGGCGCGATCGCCGCCCTGAAGGGTCCGCTCCACGGCGGGGCGAATGAGGAGGCGATGAAGATGCTGGAGGAGGTCGGCGAGCCCTCACGCGCCGAGGCGTACATCAAGGACAAACTCACCCGCCGCGAGAAGGTGATGGGCTTCGGCCACGCGGTCTACAAGACGATGGATCCCCGCGCGACGCATCTCCGGCGCATAGCCAAGGAGCTCGGCGAGCGGCGCGGAGACACGCGCTGGTACGAGATCTCCGCCGAGGTCGAGCGCGTCGTCCGCGAGGAGAAGGGCCTGTTCCCCAACGTGGACTTCTACGCGGCGAGCGTCTACCACCACCTCGGCATCCCGACGGACCTCATGACGCCTGTCTTCGCGCTCGCACGCATGGCGGGATGGACCGCCCACGTCCGCGAGCAGCACGCCGAGAACAAGCTGATCCGCCCGGAGTCGGAGTACATCGGCCCGCGGGACCAGGCCTGGATCCCGCTCGAGGACCGCTAGACGTCCACCGGCGGACGGGGGAAGAGACCGGCTCCCTCGATCACGTGACGGACCGCGTCTTCCTTTCCTAGACCCATGACGTGCACGCCGGCGATCCCCGGGATCTCGCGAACCCGCCTCGCGACGTCGACCACCCACCGGGTCCCCGCCTCCGCGGCGTCGGGACCGGCCTCCTCGAGGGCTCGCAGAAGCGCTTGGGGAACGGTGACGCCGGGCAGCCGGTCGCTCATCCACCGCGCGGTCCTCAGGCTGTGCACCGGAGCCAACCCGAGGAACAGCGACGCTCTTTCGAAGATACCTCGGGGACGAACCTCGTCGGCCCACGCGGCGAGTCGCTCGACGTCGTACGCGATCTGGGTCTGGACGAACATCGCGCCGGCGTCGAGCTTCGCCTCCAGGCGGGCGGGGTCGTATGGCTCGGCGAGGGGGCTGTCCGCCACGCCGATGAAGTACCGCGGCGGCAAGTCGACCTCGACGCCGGCGAGCGTTCGACCCTCGTCACGGAGCTTTCGGGCGAGGGAGACCAGCTCCAGCACGGACAGGTCGTTCACGCCTACCGCGTCGGGATGATCCCCAGCCGTGACGGGATCGCCGGTGAGGCAGAGAAGGTTGCGGGCACCGAGCGCCCAACCCCCCAGCAGGTCCGACGTGAGGCCGATCCGGTTGCGGTCCCGGCACGTGAGCTGAAGGATCGGCTCCAGGCCCGCCTGCGCGACGAATGCCGCCTCCGCGAGGGCCGAGAGGTGCGGGGAGGCGAGCGGATTGTCGCCAACGTTCACCGCGTCGGCGTACCCGACGAGGTTCCGGGCCTGGTCCGTCGTGAACGAGCCGTCGGCGGTCCTTCCGGCACCGACGTCGCTCGTGACCGCGAACCGGCCCGCGATCACGATCCGTTCGAGGCGACTCGCGACTCCGATCACAGGCGCTCATGCTACCGGTCGCCCTACGGCCTCGCCCGGGACTGGAAGTCAGTGCCTGAAGTGCCGCCTTCCGGTCACTACCACCGCCATGCCGCGCTGCTCGGCGACGGCGAGCACCTCCTCGTCGCGCACCGACCCGCCGGGATGCATAACCGCAGTCGCGCCGGCGTCGGCGCAGACCTCGAGGGCGTCGGGGAACGGGAAGAAGGCGTCGCTCGCAACCACCGACCCCCGTGCTCGATCACCCGCCTTCCGCCTGGCGATCCACGCGGAGTCCACGCGAGACATCTGCCCCGCGCCGATCCCGACGCTCGCGCGGTCCTTGGCCAGCACTATCGTGTTGGACTTCACGCGCGCCGCCACGGTCCAGGCGAACAGCAGATCGCGCCACTCCTCCTCCGTCGGCGGGCGAGAGGACGCCACCCGCATGTCGTCGCGAGCCTCTGTGATCGCGTCGCGGTCCTGCACGAGCGCCCCGCCCGGGAAGGGACGGACGTCCGGCCCCCGGCGGTCGGGCAGTGGCGCCTCGACCACGCGGAGGTTGCCCCTCTCGGAGAAGGCCGCCCGCGCATCGCCCGAGAAGGACGGCGCCACGACGACCTCGGTGAACACCTCGGCCATCTCCGCCGCGAATCCGCCGTCGGCCTCCACGTTCGTCGCCACGATGCCGCCGAACGCCGACACGGTGTCGCACTCGAACGCCCGGCGGTACGCGTCGCCCGGCCCCTCTCCGATCGCTGCCCCGCACGGGTTGTTGTGCTTCACGATGACCACGGCCGGCTTCTCCAGGTCGGCCGCAAGGCCGTAGGCCGCGTCGACGTCGAGCCAGTTGTTGAACGACATCTCCTTGCCCTGCAGCACCACCGCGCCCCCGAGTGGGCCGGGGCCGGCCGCGTCGCGGTAGAGCGCGCCGCGCTGGTGGGGGTTTTCCCCGTAGCGGAGGTCGGTAACCTTCTCAAGCGCGAGACCGAGGAACCCGGGGAGGTCGTCCCCGGCGCGCCCCGCTGCGAACCATCCCGCGACCGCGGCGTCGTATTCGGCCGTGTGAGCGAAGGCCTCCGCCGCGAGCGCGAGGCACATCTCCCGCGCGAGCCCGCCCTCGCGCCGGATCTCCTCGACGACCGAGCCGTAGCGGCCCGGCGAGACGACGACCCCGACAGACTCGAAGTTCTTGGCCGCAGCGCGCACCATCGCGGGGCCACCGATGTCGATCTTCTCCACGATCTCGGCGAAGGAGGCGCCGCTTGCCACCGTCTCGCGGAACGGGTACAGGTTCACGACGACGAGGTCGAAGGGCTCTATCTCGTGATCGGCGAGCGTATCGACGTGCTCCTTGAGCCGTCGGTCCGCGAGGATGCCGGCGTGGATCCGCGGGTGGAGCGTCTTCACTCTCCCCCCCAGCATCTCGGGGAAACCGGTCACCTCCTCGACGGGCGTCGCGGGGACACCGGCGTCGACCAGCGTGGCCGCCGTGCTCCCCGACGAGACGATGGCGACTCCCAGATCGGACAGGGCGCGCCCGAGCTCCACGAGCCCGGACTTGTCGTACACGGACACGAGAGCCCGGCGCACGGGGCGGACGTCAGTCACCTTCGGCCTCCTCGATCCTCACTCTCCGACCTTCCACCTCGACGCGCCCCTCGACGAGCGCGCGGACGGCCCACCTGTACAGCCTGTGCTCCGTCTCGTGGATCCGGGTCTCCAGGCTCTCCCGGTCGTCGTCGTCGTGGACCGGGACCGCTTCTTGCAAGACGATCGGCCCGTGGTCCATCTCCTCGTCCACCAGATGAACCGTTACACCGGTCACCTTGGCTCCCCACGCGAGCGCGTTCTCCACGGCGTGCGCTCCCGGGAAGGCGGGCAGCAGCGCCGGGTGGATGTTCAGGATCCGCCCCTCGTAGGGCCGGACGAGCTCCGGCCCGAGGATCCGCATGAAGCCCGCGAGCGCTACAGCACCGATCTTCCGCTCTTGAAGCACGGCACGGATCGCACGGTCGTAGGCGTCCCGGTCGGGGCTCACTCCGGGGTCGAGGAACACCGCCTCTACCCCGGCGGAGCGGGCCCGTTCCAGAGCCCTCGCGTCACGATGGTCGGATACCACCACGCATATCCACGGCCCCACGACCGGGTCATCGAGCAGCGCCTGGAGGTTCGTTCCCTCCCCCGACGCAAGCACCGCGACCCGTGCGTCCGCCCCTGCACCCACGCAGCGGCACGCTATGGAGGCCGGCGCGCAAGTGTCAAACGCGGGCCGGCCAAATCGGGAGGACCGCGTGCGCCGGACCGGGGCGTAAGCTAGCGGCGGTGCCCGAGCGAACGACGAAGTCCGGCGAGCGCTGCGAGCTCCATCCGGGCCGGGCCTCGGTCGGCAACTGCGACGCGTGCGGCCGTGGCATCTGCCTCACGTGCGCGGTGCCGGTTCGCGGCCAGGTCCTCTGTCCGGACTGCCTGGTGGAAGCGATCGGTCCCGAGGCAATTTCTCCTCCCCCGGAGGAGCGCCGGCAGCGCCGGCCCGCGGTCTTGGCGTGCGTCCTCGCACTGGCTGCCGCGCTGCTCTCCACGCTGCTCCCCTGGACCCGATTCGGCGGGGTCGGCTCGTGGTCGTTCGGGGCCTGGAGCTGGCCCCTGCGCTGGTCGGTCCTTTCGGCGGCCGCCGCGGCCGCGGGGGTCGTCTTCTGGGTGGTGGGGGGGCTCCGGGCGTCGCGAAGAACACAGGCGGCGGTCCTGGCGGCTTCGGCCTGTCTCGTGAGCGCGGGAGCGGCCCTTGCGCTCCTGCGCCCGCCCGCGAACACCGACGCCACGCTCGCGCCCTGGTTCGCTCTCTCGGCGGGCGTGGTCGGACTCCTTGCAGGCATCTGGGCCGCCCGCTCGCCGGTTCGTCAACGTATTTGACTCGCCCCGGTCCCCGTACTTGAATCGCCTGGGGCACCGACCCCCTCGAGGCACGAAGGGAGACGCGATGGCGCAACAGGGCCAAGGGTTCGATATGTCGAAGATGGGCTCGGCCGACAAGATCGTCGGGGGGGCGGCGGCGGTATTCATCGTCTGGACGTTCCTTCCCTTCTGGTACTCCTACGACGGCCCAGGAGCCGAGTTCGCGGAGGCCTTCGGCGGGGATACCAGCATCAGTGGGTTCCGGGGAGTCACGCTCCTCGCTTGGCTTCTGGCCCTCGTGGCGCTCGTGGAGATCGGGCTCAAGGCCACTGGCATGAACATGAGCATGCCGATCAAACGAGGATTGCTCCATCTCGCGCTCGGGGGAGTCGGCGTGCTGCTGACGCTGCTGGGGCTGATCGTCGCGCCGGAGCTCTTCGGTGCGTCGTGGGGAGCGTTCGTCGGCGTCGTGCTCGCGCTCGTGTGGGCCTACGGCGCGTACATGATGTACCAGCAGCCCGACGGCATGCCCGCCGCCGGGGGCGGTGGAGACAGCGGTCTTTCCGGCTAGCCGGCCGCCGAGACCTGTCGGAGACCCCGCCCAAGGGCGGGGTCTCTTCGTTTCCTGTACCTTTCCCCAACGACCGTGAAGAGATGCCCATACTGCGCCGAGGAGATCCAGGACGAGGCGATCGTTTGCCGCTTCTGCGGCCGCGATCTGGCGGAACCCGCGCAACCCTCCGGCGAGCCCGAGAGACCGCAGGCCCTGCTCGAGGTCGGAGATCGGTACGTCCTCGGATACGGCTCCGACTTCTACGGGATCTGGGACCGAGATTCCCCGACCGCGCCGATCGACCGCTTCCCTAGAACCGAGACGGGGGAGCGCGACGCTCGCGCGAGACTCGCGATGCTCGAGGGTGGCATGGGCGGCGCGACGATCCAGGCCCAGACCCCGACTCCGGGCCCCGCGAGCACTTGGGCCCCGGCGCCTGGTCCCGCCGTGCAGTCGACCGCATCGGGACTGGGCACCAACGGGATCGCGACGGCGGCGCTCGTGCTCGGCATCGTCGGGGCGGTTCTCTCGCTATTCCTCCTGTTCTGGGTAGCCGTCCTCCTCGGCGTCCTGGCCGTCGTCTTCGGGATCATGGGGCTCCGCAACGCAAGGGCCGGCGCCCCGAACAAGGGGGCGGCCGTGGCAGGCGTGGTCCTCGGTTCGCTGACGATCGTCTTCGGTCTCATCCAGTTCTTGTTCGTCTACGCCTTCTTCAAGGAGACGACCGAGTCCTTCGAGCGCATCACGGAGTCGATCGAAACCCTCGCACCGTGAGGGCTCCTGTAGGGTAGGCGGCCGTGGGTAAGTGCCCCTACTGCGCGGAGGAGGTCCAGGAGGAGGCGGTCGTATGCCACTTCTGCGACCGCGACCTATCCGTGTCCTCGCCCATAGCAGCTCCGGAGCTCGAAGCACCGAGCAAGGAGCCGGGGGCGACCTCGACCGAGCAGCAGCCGCGGGTCAGCTACACGCACACCGGATACCGATACGTCCTCGGTTACGGTGCGGACTTCTTCGGTATCTATGACCGGCAGTCGCCCGATGCGCCCGCCGAGCGTTTCCCTCGCAACGACGCCGGATGGACAAAGGCCTGGAGGCGCTACGTTGCGCTCGAGCCTCGGAACGCGCCCATCGAGCAGCGGTCGTCCCCGGGGGCCGGCGACCCGGGCGACGTAGTCGCACTCCAGTACTCGCATTCGGGCCGGCGGTACCTCCTCGGTTACGGCAAGACGTTCTTCGGCATCTGGGACCGCGAGTCGGCCGCGGAGCCCGCGTTCCGTTTCCCGCGCACCGATGAGGGCTGGCGGGAGGCCTGGCAACGCTTCTCGGGCCTGGAGCCGATCAGCACCGATGTCGGCATCGGAGGTTCGGCCCCGGGCTCGGGTTAGGGACCGGGCGGAGGCGGGAGCTTCGGAGGCGAGCTCCACCCGGGAACCGGGGGTGGTTCGGGCACCGGCGGCGCCTGAGCCCCGCCGAGTGCACCGCCGAGCGCACCGCCGATCACACCCCACGCAAGCCCGAGCAACCCGGCCTGAGCCACCGGAGGCCCGAAGGCAACCGAGACGTCGAAGGCGAACCCCGCCTCGGCGGCCAAGCCGACCGTGAGCCGGCTCATGACGGCCGCGATCGTGGCGAGCACCGCGAACACGACGCCGCTGCCAGCTCCGAGCGCGACCGCCTCCTGACGGCTTCGCGCCTCACCGCGCCGCGCCGCAACGCGCCCTCCGAGAAGAGCCGCCAGCGCGGGGGCGAAGAGGAAGAGGAAGTAGCCGGCCGGCGCAGTGCTCCCATCCAACGAGGTTCCCGGCGCCCCGGTCGCCGCCTGCGCCGCGAATATCCTCAGGGCCGCCTCGTCGGGGAAGTTGCTGTAGCAGAGGAGCTTCACCGAGAAGCCGGCAACGCTCACCTCGTCGCAGCCGCCCATCGCCGGCACGAGCACGAATACCGACTCGTTCGGCAGCACGAGCAGGTGATTCACGACGGTCTCCAGTCCGTCGATCGGGCCCTGCTCGAACGCTCCGCGCAGGTACGCGGGCGTCGTGGGGGCCAGGTAGGAGACCGGCTCCCCCGGCTGCACCCAACCCGCAACCACGAGGCCCGCGAGCGAGAACGCCGTGCCCAGCACCAGCATCCGCGCACCGCCGGCGGCCGATGCCAACGTCCGGCGTCCCCACGGCCATCCCACCACCGCCCCCCGCATCGTGAGCAGCCCACCGATCGCCGCGGGGACGGCGACGATCACCAGCGGCAGCAAGAACGACTGGATCGGCGAGACCCTGATCGTCACGTTCCCTGTGGCGACCGGCTCAAGTGGTGCTCGAACGTCGAAGCGGACGAGAAGGAGCAGAAGGAAAGAGGCCACCGCGTACGGGATCGACACCTTCGCTCCCCGGATCGCCGACGCGACGGGTCCGCCCCGGGTCCGCTCGGATGCCCTGCGACCCGCTCGGTACGCGAGCCAGCCGAGGAAGATCGTCCCGAGGAGAAGTCCGGCCGACAGCCGGTACGTGAGATCGAATCCCGAAGCCGGCACGTCGGGGATCCCGAGCGCCCCGCCGCCGAAGCCGCTCAGGTCGACGAGGATCCATATCCGATGGAAGGTGGCGAAGTAGACGCCCCCGCCCTTCGCGTAGTCGAGGAAGTCGCCGACGCCGTCAGACGTCAGGAAGAGCCCGAACGAAAGTAGCTGGCCTAGAGCCACCATCCAGACGAGGAGCTTCGCCGCTTCCTTCGCCGCCACCCCCCAACCCTCGCGGAGGAGCGAGCCCGTCCGCGGCGGGAGTGGTGCCTCCGGCACAGGGGTCGCCGGGAACTCGGGGGTCACGCGAGCGCTCCCTGCACGAGCTCCGCCACCTCCGTAGGCGTGCGTCCCACCTTGACACCCACGGCCTCGAGGGCCTCCGCCTTGGCCCGGGCGGTCCCCGAGGAACCCGTCACGATCGCGCCGGCGTGCCCCATCCTCTTCCCGGCCGGCGCGGTGAACCCGGCGATGTAGCCGACGACGGCCTTGGTCACGGCCTCCGCCACGAACCGTGCCGCGCGCTCCTCGTCGTCCCCACCGATCTCGCCTATCAGGACCACGAGGTCGGTATCCGGGTCGGCCTCGAAACGCTGCAGCGCATCGACGAACCCTACCCCGTGCACGGGATCGCCGCCCATGCCTATGCACGTGGACTGCCCGATGCCACGCTGAGTGAGCTCGTGGACGATCTGGTACGTGAGGGTCCCGGACCGGGAGACGATCCCGACCCGCCCCGGCGCGCAGATCTCGCCCGGGATGATCCCGACGTTCGCCTTCCCGGGGGAGATGACCCCCGGGCAGTTAGGGCCGACCAGGACGGTTCCCCGACCCCTGAGGTAGCTCGCCACCTGCGCCATGTCGCGAACCGCGATGCCCTCTGTTATGCACACGGCGAGTCGCACTCCCCCGTCGACCGCCTCGTGGATCGACTCCGGCGCGAACCTAGGGGGGACGAAGATCAGCGAGGTGTTCGCCCGCGTTGCCGCTACGGCATCCTCCAGCGTGTCGAACACGGGGATGCCCTCGACGTCCTGCCCTGCTTTCCCCGGAGTGACCCCGGCCACGACCTTTGTACCGTAGGCGCGGTTGCGGAGCGAGTGGAAGGTGCCCTCGCGGCCGGTCATGCCGTGCACGACTACTCGAGTCGTCTCGTCGACGAGGATGGCCATGCCTATGCTGCCTCACCCGCGAGCTCGGCCGCCTTCTTGGCGGCCTCCAGCATCGTCGCCGCCGAGACGATGCTCGGGTGCTTCGCGTCGGCGAGGATGCTTCGGCCCTCCTCCGCGTTGGTCCCGTCCAGGCGGACGACGATCGGCACCTCGGGCTCGACGCGGCCCAGGGCCTCCAGGATGCCCTCAGCCACGAGGTCGCAGCGGGTGATGCCGCCGAAGATGTTGACGAGCACCGAGCGCACGGCGGGGTCCGAGAGGATCACCTCGAGCGAGGTGGCCATCATGTCCGCGCTCGCTCCCCCGCCGACATCCAAGAAGTTGGCCGCGCGTGCACCCGCCTGCGCGACCACATCGAGCGTAGACATGACGAGCCCGGCGCCGTTGCCGATCACCCCGACCTCGCCGTCCAGCTTCACGTACTGGAGGCCGGCCTCCTTCGCCCGGAACTCCACCGGCTCGATCGGGAACGAGCCCTTGAGCATCTCGATGTGGGGCTGGCGCCAGAGGGCGTTGTCGTCGACGGTGACCTTTGCGTCGAGGGCGACCACCCGGCCGTCCTCGAGCTCGACCATCGGGTTCACCTCGGCGAGGATCGCGTCATTCTCCGTCATCACCTCGTGGAGGCGTGCGAGCAGGTCCTCTGCACCGTCGCGCGCCGTCGCCGGCAGTCCGCCGGTCAGCCAGCGGAGGTGGTACGTCTTGAGACCGAGCACCGGGTCGATGTGCTCGCGGCGGATCGCGTCGGGCTTGATGCGCGCGAGCTCCTCGATGTCCACGCCCCCCTCCGCCGACACCATCGCGAGGTAGTCGCCGGTGCTGCGGTCCAGGAGGAAAGCCGCGTAGAACTCGCGGGCGATCGGCAGGCGTTCCTCGACGAGCACGCGGTTGACACTCATACCCGCGAAGCCGTCGGCGAGCATCCGATCGGCGGCCGCGGCCGCCTCGTCCGGCGAGTTCGCTAGCACGATGCCTCCGCCCTTGCCGCGGCCGCCGATCTGAACCTGCACCTTCACCGCGGAGCGGCCACCCAGTTCCTCTGTCGCTTCACGCGCGCGGGCCGCCGAGTCGACGACGATGCCTCTCGGCACAGGGATCCCGTGCCTCGCGAAGAGCTCCTTGCCCTGGTGTTCGTAGAGATCCATCAGCCGGCCTTCGCGCGGGAGGCCAGCCGCTCCCGAAGCCAGGCGACTATCTCGGAGGTCCGAGTTCCGGGCGTGAAGATCCGCTCCACGCCCGCCGCTTCCAGGGCGGCAAGATCCTCGGCGGGCACGATGCCTCCCCCGAAGACGACGACGTCGGTGGCTCCCCGCTCGCGGAGCAGCGCCGCTACTTTCGGGAACAGCGTCATGTGCGCACCCGAGTGTGAGGAGAGCCCGACGGCGTCAGCATCCTCCTGGATCGCCGTCTCGGCGATCTGATCGGGCGTCTGGTGCAGACCTGTGTAGATGACCTCGAACCCGGCGTCGCGAAGGGCGCGGGCGACCACCTTGGCCCCCCGGTCGTGCCCGTCCAGGCCCGGTTTGGCAACGACGATGCGATGGCGCTCCGGCACGCCGGGCAGTCTAGCGAACGACCCGGTTGCGCTCCGCCGGACGCCCGGCGCAGGATGCTCGGATGAACGTCCCCGAGACCCGCTACGCGAAGACCTCCGACGGCGTCCACGTCGGCTACCAGGTCGTCGGGTCGGCTCCGATCGACCTGGTCTTCGTCCCCTACGACTACTCGAACATCGAGGCGTCGTGGGACCTGCCGGTGTTCTCAGCGTTCGTCCGCGGCCTGGCGTCGGAGGCGCGTGTCCTCCTCTTCGACCGCCGCGGGACCGGGACGTCTGATCGGGTGGGGGCGGGCCCGTTCCCGACGATAGAGTCCCAGATGGACGACATCCGCGCCGTCATGGACGCCGCCGGCTCCGAGCGTGCGTGCCTGTTCGGAATCGAGAGCGGGGCATCGCTCTGCTTCATGTTCGCCGCGACCTACCCCGAGCGCACGGCCGGCGTGATCGTGTTCGGGGCGACGGTACGAGGGAGCTGGGCACCCGACTACCCCTCGAGTTGGACCGACGAGCAGTACGACGCGTGGCTCGACCGAGTCGAGC